>JAYTFM010000040.1:0-41142 GCA_043734425.1 Alphaproteobacteria bacterium | reverse complement strand
CGTTGTCCCGCGCCTGGGCCAGGGTCGAGCGCGCGCGCTTGTCCTGCCCGCGCGCGAACGCCTCGCGGACCTTCACATATTCCGCCGCCGTTTCGGCCTGGATGCGGTCCCGCTCGGTCGGCGACAGCAGTCCGGAGACCACGCCCACCGCCCGGCTGGCGTCCAGCACATAGGTCGTCGATCCGCCCTTGTACTTCGGCTCGATCTTGACCGCGGTGTGGGTTTTCGAGGTCGTCGCGCCGCCGATCAGCAGCGGGATGGTCATGCCCCGCCGCTCCATCTCCCCCGCCACATAGGCCATCTCGTCCAGGCTGGGCGTGATCAGGCCCGACAGCCCGACCATGTCCACCTTGTGGGCGATCGCCTCGTCGAGAATTCGATCCGCCGGGACCATCACGCCCAGGTCGATGACCTCGTAATTGTTACATTGCAACACCACGCCGACGATGTTCTTGCCGATGTCGTGCACGTCACCTTTGACGGTCGCCATCAGAATCCGCCCCGCCTGCTCGCGCGGCTTGCCCGCCTTCTCGGCCTCCATGAACGGCTCGAGATAGGCCACCGCCTGTTTCATCACCCGGGCCGACTTCACCACCTGCGGCAGGAACATCTTGCCCGCGCCGAACAGGTCGCCGACCACGTTCATGCCGTCCATCAGCGGGCCTTCGATGACGTGCAACGGACGGACTGAGCCGGCCCGCGCCTCCTCGGTGTCGGCCTCGATGAATTCAGTGATGCCGTTGACCAGCGCGTGGGTGATCCGCCGGCCGACGTCGCCCTCGCGCCAGGTCAGGTCCGGACCCTTGGCCTCCGACTTGCCGCCCTTGTACTTGGGGGCCAGTTCGACCAGCCGTTCGGTGTTGGTCAAACTGGAATGGCGCTGTGGGCGGTTGAGGATCACGTCCTCGACGGCCACCTTGAGCTCCTCGGGGATGTCGTCATAGACCGGCAGGTCGCCGGCGTTGACGATGCCCATGTCCATGCCCGCCGCGATGGCGTGGTACAGGAACACCGAGTGGATCGCCCGGCGCACCGGCTCATTGCCACGGAACGAGAAGCTTACGTTGGAAACCCCGCCGGAAATGCGCGCATGCGGCAGTTCGGTCTTGATCCGCCGGGTCGCCTCGATGAAGTCGACGGCATAGTTGTTGTGCTCATCGATCCCGGTCGCCACCGCGAAGATGTTGGGATCGAAGATGATGTCCTCCGCGGGGAAACCCAGCTGTTCGGTCAGGATCTTGTAGGCCCGCTTGCAGATCTCGACTTTGCGGTTGGCGGTGTCGGCCTGGCCGACCTCATCGAACGCCATCACCACCACCGCCGCGCCATAGCGCAGGCAGGCGCGGGCCTGTTCGATGAACTTGGCCTCGCCTTCCTTCATCGAGATCGAATTGACGATCGACTTGCCCTGGACGCACTTCAGCCCGGCCTCAATCACCTCCCACTTGGAGCTATCGATCATCACCGGCACGCGGGCGATGTCGGGCTCGGCGGCGATCAGGTTTAGGAAGGTCTTCATCGCGTGAACGGAGTCCAGCAGGCCCTCGTCCATGTTCACATCGATGACCTGCGCCCCGGCGTCGACCTGCTGGCGCGCCACCGACAGCGCCGCCGGATAGTCGCCGTCGGCTACGAGCTTGCGGAACTTGGCCGAGCCGGTGACGTTGGTCCGCTCGCCGATGTTGATGAAGGTGGGGCGCATGGGGGCCTAGAGTTGGAGGAGTTCGCGGGCGCGGGGGCTGAGCCCCTGTCGCGAAAACGGGTTCACGATCTGCACGCCCTGGAAGACCGACCCATCCTGCATGTCCTCGGACAGCAGGGCGGTTATCCCGGCCCGTGCGCACGCAGCGAGTAGCAGCGCGTCCCAATAGGAAAAGCGACCCGCGGCCGCCTGCCCGAGGGCCGTCTCGACGCAACCCGCGTCGTAGGCGAAGTTTGGAAACGTCGCGAAGATGTTCCGCGCCTGTTGCATCGCGACGTGAGGCGGCAGCTTGAGACGTCGCCGCAATACATTCTGCAACTCGCCCACCACCTGCAGGGCGATCGGCTGTTGCAATGCGGTCAGTTGCAGCACGACCGCCCTCGCCACGGCCTGTCGTCCGTCCCTGTCACGATCATCCACGGCGTAGACGAGCACATTGGTGTCGGCGCTGATCATTCGCGGTCGTAGAGTTCTTCGCGGGGTCCATAGGGGCCGTCCGACCTCCACCCTTGACCGGCCAAGCCCAGGAACGATTCAATTGCGGCCTGACGTTCGGCCTCCGAGGCCGGACTGGGCACAATCGGAATGGACCCGGCCGGCCCCGCATCAAGCTCGATCTGCACCAGATCTTTTCGGCGCTCCCGATAAAGCTGCTGCCAGTGATCTCGGGCCGCGCCTAAGGGGCGCAACCCCAGGGTCGGACGACCGTCCTTGCCGTCCGCCATCCGGCGCCAGGCGCCGGCGACGCCATCAATCTTCAGACGCAGGGTCTGACCGGCGTCCATCCCGAGGATGAAGTCAGCTAGCGCCGGATCCCCGTGAACATGCTTCGCCCAGATTGCGACGTCGGAAACTGTTACGCTTCCCATTGTATACTTTCCTACGGAGCCTTGGGTCCCCCCGGGTTCACTCAATACCCTCATGGACCCCATGATAGGCCCCCCATGACCCCTAGACAAGTTCGAACGGCTCCAGGCCCGCCAGCCGCATCGCCGTCGCCCGCTCTGGGACCTGGCGCGGCGTCATCCCGCGCACAGCATCAGCCACGTGGCGGATGTGGTCGGGCGTGGTGCCGCAGCAGCCGCCCAGGATGTTGACGATGCCGTCCTTGGCCCACTCATGCAGTTGGTGGCCGGTCTGATCCGGCGTCTCGTCATACTCGCCCATGGCGTTGGGCAGGCCGGCGTTGGGGTAGGCCGAGACAAGGGTGTCAGCGATCCGCGACAGCTCGGCGATGTGTGGGCGCATCAAGTCGGCGCCTAGCGCACAGTTGAGGCCGATGGCGAACGGCTTGGCGTGGCGCACCGAGTTCCAGAACGCCTCCACCGTCTGGCCTGAAAGCGTGCGGCCTGAGCGGTCCGTGATGGTGCCGGAGATCCAGATCGGCAGCGGCTCATAGCCCTCGTCCTGCAGATCCAGGATCGCCTTGATCGCGGCCTTGCAGTTCAGCGTGTCGGTGATGGTCTCCACCAGGAACAGGTCGACCCCGCCGTCGTGCAGGGCGCGGGCCTGTTCCCGATAGGCCGCATAGACCTGATCGAAGGTCACTTTGCGCGCGCCGGGATCGTTGACGTCTGAACTCATCGACAGCATCACCGGCAATGGGCCAATCGAGCCGGCGACGAAGCGCGGCTTTGCGGGTTCCTTGGCGGTCCAGCGGTCGGCGACCTCGCGGGCGATCCGCGCGCCTTCGAAGTTGATGTCGTGGACGGCGGCTTCCATAGCGTATTCGCCCTGGCCGATGGAGGTCGCCGAAAAGGTGTTGGTCTCGCTGATGTCGGCGCCGGCCGCGTAGTAGGCGTCGTGCAGTTCGGCCACGATATCGGGCCGCGTCAGGCACAGCAGGTCGTTGTTGCCGCGCAATTCGCCCGGCGCCTTGGCGAACCGCTCACCGCGATAGTCGGCTTCGGCCAACCCCCGCTTCTGGAACATCACGCCCCAGGATCCGTCGAGGATCAGGACGCGCTGTTTGGCCGCCGCCTTCAGCGCAGCGATGCGGTCGCTTCTGGAAACACTCATCGCGCTGCAGCCTCCTGTTTCGCCAACTCGCGGGTAAAGTCCGCTTCGCTCTGCGCCACGGTTCGCGCCAGCTCGCCGGGGTCAACGAAGGGGTTCGGACCGTTGGCCGGCAGCTTGGCCAGCTTGGCCGCCAGCCCAAATTGCTCCCCGTGCGGCGCGAGCACGATATCGGCCTTCATGGTCTTCAGCCGCGCAAAGCTCGCGCGGTAGTCCGCGACGATGCCGGGATACTGCGGACCGCGGGTCTTCGACACCAGCCGGTTGGCCGCGACGCTGGTGCTGCAATAGACCAGCACCTGCCGACGCACGCCGGCCACGGTTGTCTGAAACGTCCAGGTGGTGCATCCGGCCGTATGGCCGGGCGTGACGTTGGCCGTGAGCGCAAGTCCGCCCAGCCGCACCACGTCGCCGTCCCGCAAGACCCGGTTCACCGTCACCGGCTTGAAATTGAACAGCGCAACATCCTCTAACCCCGGATACTTGCCGCTCTCCAGCGCGACGCGATCCCCGGCGCTGGCCGCCAGCTTCGCCCCGGTGTCGCGCTTCAGATCCGCCAGACCGCCTGTGTGGTCAAAGTGGGCGTGGGTGTTCAGCAGCACCTTCACGTCCGACAGCTTGAAGCCCAGGGCGACGATGGAAGCCTCAATAGCCTTGGCGCTGGTCGGCATGGCGCCATCAATCAGCACGTGCCCTGAGGGCGTGGTGATCAGAAACGACGAGATCCCGGCCGTGCCGACATAGTAGAGGTTGTCAGCAATCTTGAACGGCGTCATCGGCGCGGTCCAGGACGGCGGCGTCTGCGCCGACCCACTGCCTGTAAACGCGAAACCGGCGGCCAGTCCGAACAGCGACCAGAGACGTCTCATGCCGCCGCCGCCTCCAGCGGGGTGGGGGCTTCACGCACGCCCAGCACGCGGCAGATCGCATAGACCAGATCGGCGCGATTCAACGTGTAGAAGTGGAAGTCGGTGTAGCCTTCCTCCAACAGCCGCGCGCACATTTCAGTGGCGACCGAGGCGGCCACCAGCGTGCGGGTCTCGGGGTCCTGGTCCAGGCCGTCGAACAGATTGGCCAGCCAGCCAGGGATCGTGACACCGATCCGCTTGGACATGTTGGCCAGGCCCTCGAAGCTCGACACCGGCATGATGCCCGGCAGGATCGGGATGCTGACGCCCGCCTTGCGAACCCGCTCGACGAACCGCAGATAGCCGTCAATGTCGAAGAAGAAGTTGGTGATCGCCCGGGTCGCTCCGGCGTCCACCTTGGCCTTCAGCACATTGATATCGTGGTCGATCGAGGGGCTCTCGGGATGGATCTGCGGATAGAGGCCGACGCTGACATCGAACGGTGCAAGGGCGCGAATGCCGGCCGTGAGTTCTGTGGCGTTCTGATAGCCGTCTGAGCGCGGCACATAGGCGCCGCCCAACGAGCCCGGCGGATCGCCGCGCAGGGCCACAATGTGGCGGATGCCGGCGTTCCAATAGTCCTGGATCACCTCGTCCACCTCGGCACGTGAAGCTTCTACGCAGGTCAGGTGGGCCGCCGGCTTCAGCGTGGTCTCCTGCAGGATCCGCACGACGGTGCGGTGGGTGCGCTCGCGTGTCGAGCCGCCGGCCCCATAGGTGACCGATACGAACTCCGGGTTCAGCGGCTCAAGCCGACGGATCGCCTCCCACAAAGACGCCTCGGTCTTCGGACCTTTGGGCGGCGAGAATTCGAATGAAACGCGCGGACGCGGGCCCGTGCCGGCCCCGGCCCGCGCCACAGGTCCCAGCGCGCTGGACGTCTGGTTCACCTTGCGCTCCTCTGGATCGTCATCTCGCGGGTCGCCACCCAGACCTTGACCGTCAGGCCATCGGATCGGTTCGGCGGCAGGACGGTGAGATCGACATGATGCAAGCCGGCCTCGCCCAACCAGCGGGTCACTTCTTCGTTGGAAAACCCTAACCGCCGGTGTTTGTGCTGCTCACGCAGGAACTCCAGGCGATGCGGCGCGAAGTCGACAATGACCAGTCGGCCGTCTTTGGACACCAGCCGGGACGAGGCCTTCACTGCCGCCGCAGGATCGCCCAGGAAGTGTAAAACCTGGTGGACGACCACCAGATCGGCGCTGTGCGCCTCAAGGCCTGGATCAAAGATGTCGCCGTGCCTCAGCTCCACGTGGGTCAGTCCGGCCGCGACGGCGCGGCGGCGAGCAAGGTTTAGCATCTGTTGAGACAAATCCAGTCCGAGCGCCCGATCCGACCGGGGCGCCAGCAAGGCCAGCATCCGGCCTGTTCCGGCCCCCAGATCGACTAACCGCTTGAACGGGCCCTTGCCGACCGCCTGCAGAATCGCCTGTTCGACCGCAGAATCCTCGACGTAGAGCGCGCGAAGTTCGTCCCATTGTTCGGCGTTCTCGGCGAAGTACGCGGAAGCTTCGGCCTGCCGTTCCGCCTGCACCGCATCTAAGCGGTCGCGGTCGCGTTTGAGGTCCCCGTCATCGAGCTTCACACGTCTGAGAACCTCGCGCACCATTGCCGCCGGCTCGCCCGATGCGGCGAGGCGATAGAAAACCCAGGCGCCGTCGGGAAAGCGTTCCACCAGGCGCGCCTCAGAAAGCAGCTTGAGATGACGCGACACGCGTGGCTGGCTCTGGTCAAGGACCCGACAAAGCTCCAGCACCGCCAGCTCTTCCTTATCCAGCAAGGCGAGTATGCGCAGCCGGGTCGGTTCACCCGCCGCCCGAAGCACATCAACAGCCTGTTTGGACGAGAGATTCATGTGACATAAAGATATCTTTATGTATGTTGTAAGTCAATCTGCTTAACGCATTGTATTGCCCGCGGCGATGGCGGCGCCGACGGCGGACTGGCCATGCGACGCATCCTGATCATCGGCAATTCCGGAGCCGGGAAGTCGACCCTGGCGCGGCGGCTCGGCGAACGACTGGGCCTGCCGGTGATTCATCTGGATGTGCTGTTCTGGAAGCCGGGCTGGACAGAAAGTGGTGACCAGGCGTTCCGGACGCGGGTCGCTCACGCGCTCCGGGGCCCTGACTGGATCTGCGACGGCGATTTCGGCTCCTCTTTGGACCTGCGCTTGCCTCTGGCGGACACAGTCGTCTGGCTCGACCAGCCCCCGATCATCTGTCTGGCGCGCGTCATCTGGCGGGCGATCAAATATGCGGAGGCTCGCCGGCCGGACATGGCGGAGGGTTGCCGCGAGACGATTGATTTCAAGTTCTATGGCTATGTCTGGAATTGGAACCGGACGCGCCGCCCACGCCTTGAAGCCGCCCTGGCCGCTCACGGCGCCCATGTGCGGTTGATCCGGCTGTGTCGAGACTCCGAGATCGCCGATTTTCTGGCCCAGACTTGACGCGCATCGGCGGCTCTGCGCGTACATCAGCTTGGTGAGTCCGCGCGGCGGCCCTCAAAATCGACTCGCCCCCATGCCGAGCGTCTGCCCGGCCGAGGCGGTCTTGCGGCCGCGCACCCCTGCTGGCGATCCGAAATGTCATCTGAGAACTCGCTGTGGCGAGACCCCGATTTTGTCCGACTTTGGCTGGCCCAGAGCATCTCCGCGTTCGGCGCGCGGATTACCCGCGAGGGTCTGCCGATCCTGGCCGTGACCTCGCTGGCCGCCGCGCCGGCCGCCCTCGGCGTACTGGCGGCGATTGGTAGCGGCGCGGCCCTGGTGGTCGGTCTCACAGCCGGCGGGTACATCGACCGGTCCGCGCGACGGCCGATTCTGATCGGCGCAGACCTGATCCGCGCCGTCGTGCTGATCACTCTGCCCCTTGCGGCCCTGCTCGGCGGAGTCAGCCTGGCGCATCTGTTGATTGCGGCCGCGTTGGTGGCCGGCGCCAGCGTCGCGTTCGACATCGCCAGCCATGCCTATCTGCCGGCCCTGATCGGCAAGCCCAGGCTGGTGGACGGCAACGCCAAGCTGGCGGCGACCGACGCTGTCGCCGAGGTGGGTGGCCCGGCCCTGGCCGGCGTCCTCTTTCAATGGCTGACGGCGCCAGTGGCCGTGGTGGTCAACGCAGGAACCTACCTGGCCTCGGCCGCCTTTCTGGCCACGTTGCGGTCAGCCGAACCGCCGCGCGACCCCGAACCCCGGCAGGCATGGACGCGCGAGGTCACCCAGGGCTTTCGGCTGGCCTGGGCCGAGCCCCGGGTGCGGGCGCTGTTGCTGATGAGCCTGACTCAGGGCCTGTTCGGCGGCGTCTTTTCGGCGCTCTACATCCTGTTTGCGCTGCGCACGCTGGGCCTGCCAACCTCGCTGTTGGGCCTGGCCATCGCGGCCGGCGGCGTGGGCGCGCTGATGGGCGCGGGCCTTGGGCCATGGCTGGCGCGACGCCTCGGCGTCGGTCCGGCGATCCTGGTGGCGATATTCTGCGGCGCGATCTCGGCGACGGCGATCTCATTGGCGCCCACGGAGCGCACGGGAGCGTTGACGGTCCTGATCCTCACCCAGATTACCGGCGACGCTTTCGGTGTTGCGGGTGGCGTACTGATCGCCTCGCTGCGCCAGAGCCTCATGCCGCAGTCCGTCCTGGGCCGGGTCGGCGGCGCGTTCCACGCAACGGCGGGGGCGGCGGCGATCCTGGGCGCGCTGGGCGGCGGCGCTCTGGGCGGCTTGATCGGCCCACGTCTAGCGCTCGCAGCTGCGGGCATCGGCTTCCTGCTCATTCCGCTGATTGGGCTCCTGTCGCCGCTGCGACAGGTCGGTCAGATCGGGGAGAGTATCAGCCCCCAGTGATCCAGCCGGCTGGCAGGGCGGCCATGTCAACGCCGACCAGCACCAAGTGCGAGCCGTCACCCAGGTCGACCACGGTATCGGCCCCGGCCTGATAGGTGATGTAGGTTGCGCCAGCCTCGACCAGCACCCGATCACCCTCTGCCGCATTGAAGTCCGCCACCCAGTCATATTGCATCCCACTGGTGACCAGGAATGTATCGCCGCCCTGGCCGCCTTGCAGAAAGTCGAAGCCCTCCTCGCCGCCCAAGGTGTCATTGCCGGCGCCGGCGTCGATCATGTCATTGCCCAGGCCGCCATGGACCTGATCATCCCCATCATCGCCCCGCGCGGTGTCATTGCCCAGGTCACCGAAGATCAGATCGGCGCCTTCCTGACCGATCACAACATCGTCGCCCTTGCCGCCATGGACCCAGTCGTCCCCGGCGCCCGCCAGGATCACGTCGCCGCCGACGTTGCCGTTGATGTCGTCAAAATCGGAGCCGCCCTCAATGAGATCGCCGCCGCCATCGCCGCGCAAATAGTTCGCGCCATCGCCGCCCATGAGGTGATCGTCGCCGTCGCCGCCGGACAGGGTGTCGGCGCCAGCGGCGCCATCGACGGTGTCCGCGCCCTGATCGCCATCATAGGCGTCAGCGCCTAGGCCTAGCGTCCGGTCGTCGTCGGCGACGGAACCCGCCTCGATCAGGCCGCCATTGGCGTCGAGCGAACCTGTCGTGAAGCTTGCCGCGCCAACATCCGCCACGCTGGCCGCTGCGAGCTTGACGGCCTGGTCCGTCTTCATGGCGAAAACGAACACGTCCGCACCCACCTGGATCGCGGCATAAGCCATGCCCTGTGTCGCATAGGCGTCCATCGCCAGCGCGTAGGCGCTGTCGTAGTCAATCGCCGAGTCCTGCAGCAACAGGCTGGGCGATGCGGGATCCCCTCCAATGAACAGCAGCCGGTCGGCGAAGGTCCAGTCCGTGATCAGGTCCAGATTCTGCGGCGCGCCCACCGCAGAGGTCGCAGCGCTATCTCCCGCCTCCAGCACGAACAGATCGCCGCTGGCGCCGCCCGCGTAGCTGTCCTGCCCAGGGCCGCCATCAAGAATGTCGCCGGCGTCGCCGCCAGTCAGCTGGTCGTTTGATGAGGTGCCCGCGAAGGTGGCCATCGTCACGTCCTTGAACGTTAAGGTCGCAACACCACACCACGGCTGGGCTTAGGGCGGGTTAGCCAACAGGGTTACCTTGGGTACACCCTACCGCGTGAACTTGTGGAACTTGATGCGGTGCGGGATCAGGCTGTCGGCGCCCAGGCGGCGCTTCTTGTCGTCCTCATAGGCTTCGAAGTTGCCCTCGAACCATTCCACATGACTGTCGCCCTCGAAGGCCAGGATGTGGGTGCACAGCCGATCCAGGAACCAGCGGTCGTGGCTGATCACCACCGCGCAGCCGGCGAATTCCTCCAGCGCCTCTTCCAGGTTCTGCAGGGTCTCGATGTCGAGGTCGTTGGTCGGCTCGTCCAGCAGGATGACATTGCCGCCGGTGGTCAGGGTCTTGGCCAGGTGGACGCGGTTGCGCTCTCCCCCGGAGAGCAGCCCGACCTTCTTCTGCTGGTCGCCGCCCCGGAAGTTGAACGAGCCGACGTAAGATCGGGTATTGATCTCGCGCTTGCCGACCGCGAGGATGTCCAGCCCCTGGGAGACCTCCTGCCATACGGTCTTGGCCGGATCCAGCGCATCGCGGCTCTGGTCGACATAGGCCAGCTTCACCGTCTCACCGACCCGGAAGGTGCCACTGTCGGGCTGTTCCTGGCCGGTGATGATCTTGAACAGGGTCGACTTGCCGGCCCCGTTCGGCCCGATAACGCCGACGATGCCGTTCGGCGGCAGACTGAAGGTCAGGTCCTCGAACAGCACCTTGTCGCCATAGGCCTTGGACAGACCCTTGGACTCCAGCACCAGATTGCCCAGGCGCGGGCCCGGCGGGATCTGGATGGTCGCTGTGCTCTGGGATTCGCGGCTGTTCTCCTGCTCGCGAACCATGTCGTCATAGGCCGCGAGGCGGGCCTTGGACTTGGCCTGGCGGGCCTTGGCGCCTGAGCGCACCCATTCCAGTTCGCGGGTCATGGCGCGCTGGCGGGCGGTGCTTTCGGACTGTTCCTGGATGACCCGCTTGGTCTTCTGCTCCAGCCAGCCGGAATAGTTGCCCTCGTAGGGGATGCCCTTGCCGCGATCCAGTTCCAGGGTCCATTTGGTGACCTGATCCAGGAAGTAACGGTCGTGGGTGACCAGGATCACGCAGCCCGGAAACGCCTCAAGGTGATGCTGCAGCCAGGCCACGCTCTCGGCGTCGAGGTGGTTGGTGGGCTCGTCCAGCAACAGCATGTCGGGCTTGGACAGCAGCAGCCGCGCCAGGGCGATGCGGCGCTTTTCGCCGCCGGACAGGTTGTCGACCTTCCAGTCGTTTGGCGGACAGCGCAGGGCGTCGGTGGCCATCTCGATCTTGGAATCGATGTCCCACAGATCGCCCGCGTCGATCTTCTCCTGGAGGGCGGTCATCTCCTCCATCAGCTCGTCGGTGTAGTTATCGCCCAGTTCCACGGCGATGGCATTGTAGCGGTCAAAGATCTTCTTCTCGTCGCACCAGCTGATCACATTGCCCCAGACATCCAGGCTGTCGTCCAGGTGCGGCTCCTGTTCCAGATAACCCATCTTGACGCCGTCGGCCGGCTTGGCCTCGCCGCCGAACTCCTTGTCGACGCCGGCGATGATCTTGAGCAGCGTCGACTTGCCCGAGCCGTTGACGCCGACCACGCCGATCTTGGCGTCGGAATAAAACGACAGCCAGATGTTCTCGAAGAGCTTCTTGGGGCTGCCAGGGAAGGACTTGGTCAGGCCTTGCATCTGGAAAATGTACTGCTGCGCCATGGGGCGTCCGCGCTCGCTTTCGGGGTATCGTTTGGGGGCTGGTCAGGATTTCGGGCCGAGCAGATAGCGGGGCGCGGGCCTCGGCGCAACGGAGCGGCGCAGGGTCGCATCACGCAACATCGACTTGACGTTAAGGGTTTGGGCGGCATGTTGTCTTCTTTCTCACGACGGCCTGGAGGCTAGATGCCCGACCTCGTCCGCCGCAGAACGTTGCTTGGCCGCCGAACTTTCCTAAGAATGGGAGCCGCCGCAGGCGTTGCGGCGTTCGCCAGCCCCGCCTGGAGCCAGTCGCTCGACATCTGGGAGCCGCGCCGGGCGCTGCTCGACAATCTGCACACCGGCGAGCAGTTCGACGCCGTCTACTACGCCAACGGCAGCTATCTGCCCGACGCGATGGCCGAGGCGACGCGGGTGATGCGCGACTGGCGGACCGGCGATGAGCACTTCATCGACCCGACCCTGTTCGACGCCCTGCACGCCGTGCGCCAACGCCTGGACACCCACCGGCCATTCCAGATCATCTCCGGCTACCGCTCGCCCAAGACCAACGCCATGCTGCATCGAAACAGCGACGGCGTCGCCGAACACAGCCAGCACGTCCAGGGCAAGGCTATCGACGTGCGCATCGAAGGCGCCGACCTCAGCCGCCTGCGCGACGCGGCCCTGGATCTGGGCGCCGGCGGGGTGGGTTACTACCCCGTTTCAGGCTTCGTCCACATCGACACCGGCCGCGTGCGGCAGTGGCGGGGGGCGTGAGTTCCTCCCCCAGGGCGTAGCCCGGCAGGGGGAGGTGGATCGGCGCAACCTGCGCCGAGACGGTGGGGGTTTCCTCCAGAGCGGTTGGATTTGGGCGCCTCAGGCGCGGCGGATAGGCTCGTGGGCTTCAACCCCCTCAGTCAGCTTCGCTGACAGCCCCCCCTGGCGGGCTTCGCCCTGGGGGAGCATCTGATCTACGTCGGCGGCGGCGGCGGCGGCTCTGGATCCCTCGCCGGCTCGGCCTCCGGTTCCACCGTCGTCATCCCCGTGGCGGCGGCGTCTTCCTGGACCTGAACCTCGTCGGGCGTCGGTTGCGGCGCGGCGACCGGCGGCGGGGGCGGAGCCTCGGGAACCACGGCCGCCACCGGCGCGGCGGCTTCCTCGGCGGCGGGCGCTACAGGCGCAGGATCGGCGCGGTCCATCAGGGTGCGGCCGAGCACCAGGGCGGCTAGCAGGGCGACGCAGGCTCCGGCGATCCACAGGACCAGCCTAAACATCCTTGGCTCCCTTTTCCTTGGGTGGCGGCGTATTTTTGATGGGAGGCGGGGGCAACACGCCGGTCAATTGCAGCAGCTGGCGATCCCAGCCGTAGGGGTCGGTGCGGAAGTGCATCGCGCCGTCCGCCCCGGAGAACGCCGTCCAGTAGAGGATGAACACCGGCACCTTGACCAGCAGCGGCGCGCGCACGGTCTTTTCCGGCACGGCCAGCTTGGCTTCGACCACGTCCGGCGCCCAGTTCGGGTCCGCTTCCAGCAGCGCCTCAGCCAGGGCGCGCGGCTTTTCCACCCGCACACAGCCATGGCTGGCTTGGCGGGCGAAGTTGTCGAAGCCGCCGCGCGAGGGGGTGTCGTGTAGATAGACCGCAAAGGGGTTGTCGAAGTCGAACTTGAAGCGACCCAACGCGCTCTGATCGCCCGAGGCCTGTTGCAACCGCGGCGCGGCGCCCTCGACCTGGATGATCCGATAGCCGTGAGCCACCAGATAGCCCGGATGGGCCTTCTCCTTGGGCCACAGCTCGCGCTCAGCGATGCCGGACGGCACGTTCCAGGGCGGGTTGATCACCACCGAGTGGATCGCCGAGGACAGCATCGGGGTCTCATCGCCCGGCCGGCCGGACACTGCTTTCATGGATAACACCGGCTTGTCATCACGAAACAAGGTGACGATGGCGGCGCCGGAGTTCACCTGCACGCGGGTCGCCGGCATGGTCGGAGGCAGCCAGCGCCAGCGCTCCATATTGGCGATGATCTGCAACACCCGCTCGCCGACTGGCCGGTTAAGATGAGCCAACATGCCCGGCCCGACCACGCCGTCGGGCTTCAGGCCAAAGCGCTTCTGCGCCCGCTGGACGGCGTCTTGTAGCGGCAGGTCGAACACCGCCGGGCCCATGGCGACCAGCAGTTCGTCCTCGGCCGCGAGGCGGGTGCGAAGGGCGCTGACCCGTGGGTCCGTCGAACCCAGGCCCATCGGCTTGCCGGGGCCGAGCGGCTTCCATCCACCCTGGACGGCGATCTCGCGATAGCGGGCCAGCCCGCGCTTCATGGCCGCATAGCCGGAATAGCGCGGCGGCAGGCTGTCGAGCCAGGCCTGCAAGCGGTTGGTAGCCAGCGCCGCGAGCAGATCAGGCGCAGGATCGAAGGGCGCCGGACGCAGCGCCCAGAGCGCTGGGAATTGCGCCGTCTCCATCCGACCGACGCGGACGTCGTGGGCATAGACCAGGATGCCGGCCGTCAGCGCTACAGCCTGTTCGGCTGTCAGCTCCGCGCCATCCGCCAGGTCGGCCGGCAGATAGGCCTTGGGGTCCAGGCCGTGCAGATTGGCCGCGCGCATCGCCTTGATCGCGATGGCCTGCTCGGCCGCACTGAGCGGCGGAATGACGACCGGCTCCGGCGGCGTTGGCGCTATCACGACGGGCGGCGCGGCGGCGGCCGGCGGAAGCTGCACCACCGGCGGCGGCGTCGGCTGGGCCACGGCCAGCCCGCCAAACGCCAAAGGCGCGATGGCGGCCCATGCCAGGCAGCGCCCAACGGGTCCGCCTCGCAAGTTCACCCCGGCCATGCCGATACCCGACCCTTCAAGCTGTGCTCACCCGCGCGAATCGCCGGTCAGAGTCTAGCCGCTCTGCTGACTGGCAGATGAACGCATATCTGGGGTCGGTGGATACGCATGTCGACGTCCATGGATGTCGGTGACAGTCGCACTGTCACCCGCCAGCAACAGGTGTGACGCGCCGATCGGCGCCTTGCCGTGGCCGCCGGGGATGTCGAGCACATAGGTCGGCTGGCAGAGGCCCGAAACGTGGCCCCTCAAGCTGCCGGCCAGCGCCTGCCCCTCAGCCAGCGTTGTGCGAAAATGCGAGGTCCCTGGCGCGAGGTCGCCGTGGTGCAGATAGTAGGGCTTGATCCGCAGCTCCACGAACCGCCGCATCAGCGCCTCCAGCGCCGCCGGGTTGTCGTTGACCCCGGCCAGCAGCACCGTCTGGCCGATCAGCGGGATGCCGGCGTCGGCCAGCCGGCCGATGGCCAGCGCCGCAGCCGGCGTCAGTTCGTCGGCATGGTTGGCGTGGATGGCCAACCAGACCGACTTGCCCGAGGCTTTGAGGGCGCTGACCAGATCCGAGGTGATCGCGCCCGGATCAACCACCGGCATGCGGGTGTGGAACCGCACGATCTTCACATGCGAGATCGTGGCCAACCGCCGACCCAGATCAGCGAGCCGGCGCGGCGAGAGCACCAGCGGATCGCCGCCGGTGATGATCACCTCCCAGACCTCAGGGTGCTCCGCGATATAGGCCATGGCGCGGTCCAGGGCCTTGGCCGACAGCGGCTTTGCGCCCGCCTGCCCCACCACCTCGCGCCGGAAGCAGAACCGGCAATAGACCGCGCAGGTGTGGGTGGGGATCAGCAGCACCCGATCAGGATAGCGGTGGACGACGCCTTCGACCGGGCTGTGGGCCGCATCGCCGATCGGATCGGCCATTTCGTCGGTCGTTTGGATGAGTTCGGCGGCGCTGGGCATGAACTGACGGCGGATCGGGCCGTCCTCCGCCTCGACCAACTCCGCCATCGCCGGCGTGATGGCGACGGTGTAACGAGCGGCGACGGCCTGCAGGTCCGGCAGATTAGCGGGAGCTGCAAGGCCGGCGTTCACCAGATCGGCCGGGGTGCGAAGGGTGCGGGCGAAAGTCATGGGACCGCTTAGGGCCGGCGCGGGCGCGGGGCAATGCGGGAGGTTGGCCCTCTACCTCAACCGCAACGTCATCGGCATGCCGCCCTGCGGCCGCATCGACACGCGCATCACGGGGCGGATGCGGTGGCCGGGGTCGGGCTCAAGCGTTGCGCCGCGCACCAGGGTGGCCAGGATCGCCACGGCCTCGGTCATGGCGAAGCCCTGGCCGATGCAGACACGGGAGCCGCCGCCAAACGGCAGATAAGCGAAGCGGTGGCGCCCGGCGCTCTCCTCGGGTCCGAACCGGTCGGGATCGAAGGCGTCCGGGTCGCGCCAGAGCAGGCGGTGGCGGTGCAGGGCATAGATCGGGATGAAGACAAACGTCCCCTTCTTCACCGGATGACCGCCCGCCTCGGTATCCTCCGCACACATGCGGCTGACCAGCGGCAGCGACGGATAGAGGCGCATGGTTTCCTGCACCACCTGGCGGGTGAAGGTGAGTTGTTCGACATGGGCCTGGGTCAGGCTGGCCGCGCCGGCCACGGCGGCGATTTCGGCCCGCACCCGTTCCCGGGTCGGCGCATGGCGGCCCAGCAAATAGAGCGACCAGGTCAGCGCCAGGGCGGTGGTCTCATGTCCCGCGCCGATGAACGTCAGGATGTTGTCGCGCAGCAGACCATCGTCCATCCGCCGGCCGGTCTCCGGATCCTCGGCCTGCATCAGCAGGTCGACCAGATCGCCACGCGCCAGTTCGCGGCGACGGCGCGCCACCATGCGGTCGACCATGGCCTTCAGGAACACCATGGCCCGATAGCCACGCGGCGCCAGCGCCACCCGGCTCCAGGTCGGCCATTGCAGCAGGTCCGGCACATTTATCTTGCCCAGGGTCTCCAGATAATCGGTGATCGCCCGCGCCGCCGCCGGCGCGTCGATCCCCTCGCCCCCCGACAGCAGGGTGTCGAGGATCACCTGGAAGGTGATGGCGGTCATCTCGGTGGCGACGTCCAGCCGCGCGCCCTCGCCGCGCTCGCGCCAGCGGGCCAGCGCCGCCTCGGCCGCCTGGACAATGACGGGCGTCATCTGGGCCACGCTATCCGGCCGGAACCCCGGCGCGGCCGCCCGCCGCTGCCAGCGCCAGGCCTCGCCCTCGGCGGTCAGCAGCCCCTCGCCCAGCGCCGGCGTGGTCACCCGCCGGAACATCCAGTCCTTCGGAAACGCGGCCATCTTATCCAGCAGGATGTCCTTCAGCATCGCCGGGTCGGCGGCGTAGAGGAACCTCTGGCGATCATTCCCCCGCTCATAGAACGGCTCTTCGTAAACAGCGCGCGGCCAGGCCTCGATGGGGTTGTCGAGCAGCTTCCAGAGGGCGTGGAAATAGGGCAGCGGCGCATCCGGCGGGGTGATCGTCGGCGGGATGAAGAGGGCGGCTGTGGACACACGTTGAAGATAGCGGCCGGACGGGCAAGTCGCCAGCGCTCTGCAATCCTATGGGAACGACAGCGACGCCAGGAGGGATAGGAGCACCGACCGCCTATGCCTTGGGCATCCACCACCAGCGGCGCGAGCATCCGGCAATGAGTCTCGGTTCTGAAAGATATTCCTGCTACGCAGCGGAAACCTCGGGAGGACGTTCTACCCACATGCCCACGCCGGTCGCCATTCGCGGACAACGCAGCCTGCTGCGGCACATCCGCGAGGCGTTGGCGGGCGGCGGGCCGGCCCAGCAGCGGTTGAACGCCGTCGTGCGGATCATCGCGCTGTCGATGGTGGCGGAGGTCTGTTCGATCTATCTGCGCCGGGCGAGCGGCGAGATGGAGCTGTTCGCCACCGAGGGCCTGGAGTCAAAGGCCGTCCATGTCACCCGCATGAAGCCCGGCGAGGGCCTGATCGGCGAAATCACCCGCCAGGGCGCGCCGCTCAATCTGGCCGACGCGCCGGAACATCCGGCGTTCTCATTCCGGCCGGAGACGGGGGAAGACCCCTACCACGCCTTCCTGGGCGCGCCGCTGCTGCGCGGCGGGCGGGTGATCGGGGTGCTGGCGGTGCAGAACCGTACGGCCCGAACCTACACCGAGGACGAGGTCGAGGATCTGCAGATCGTCGCCATGGTGCTGTCGGAGATGGTGGCTTCCGGCGAGCTGATGTCGGTGGAAGAACTGGCGGGCGTCGAGCTTTCGGTGCGAAAGCCGGAACGGCTGAAGGGCTCCAAGTTCGCCGAGGGCCTGGCCTACGGGGTGGCCGTTCTGCACGAGCGGCCCGTCGCGTCCTCGAAATTGCTGTCCGACGACGCGGCGGCGGAAGAGGTGCGGCTGGCCACGGCGCTGGAAGCGCTGAAGGCCCAGATCGACCAGATGCTGGACGGCCAGCACGGCCTGGTCGACGCCTCCTATGAGGTGCTCGAGACCTACCGCATGTTCGCCCACGACCGGGGTTGGAACCGCAGCCTGGAGGATGCGGTGCGCAATGGCGTGTCGGCCGAGGCGGCGGTCGAGCGGGTGCGCTCCGAGCATCGCGCGCGGCTGGGCCAGGCGCGCGACCCCTATCTGCGCGAACGCCTCCACGACCTGGAGGACCTCAACGACCGGCTGTTGCGACACCTGTCCGGCAACGGCCACATGGCCCGCGAACTGCCGGAAAACGCCGTGCTGATCGCGCGAAATCTGGGGCCAGCAGACCTGCTGGAATATGACCGCACGCGGCTGCGCGGCCTGTTGCTGGAGGAGGGCTCATCTGCCAGCCATGCCGCCATCGTGGCCCGGGCGCTGGATATTCCCTGCGTCGGCCGCCTGCCCGGGCTGCGTGACCACGTCTCAGAGGGCGACATGGTGGTGGTCGACGCCGAGACCGCCGAGGCGTTCCTGCGACCCCGGCCGGATGTGGTGAAAGCCATCCAGGCGCGGATCGATGTGCGCCGCCAGCGTCAGGCCGAGTTCGCCAAGCTCAAGGACGTCCCGGCCATCACCCGCGATGGCGCCAAGATCATCCTGCTGATGAACGCCGGCCTGGACGTCGACCTGGAGAGCCTGGGCGAGACGGGGGCGGAGGGCATCGGCCTGTTCCGCACCGAGTTCCAGTTCATGGTCTCCGAGGAGATGCCGCGCTTCAACGCCCAGACCGCGCTCTATGAGCGGGTGATGGATGCGGCCGATGGCCTGCCGGTGACGTTCCGCACCCTCGACCTCGGCGGCGACAAGGTGCTGCCCTACATGGAAGCCGAGCGCGAGGACAACCCGGCCCTCGGCTGGCGCGCCATTCGCATGGGCCTGGACCGACCGGCGCTGCTGCGCCTGCAGCTGCGCGCGCTGATCGCTGCGGCGCACGGCCGACCGCTGCGGATCATGTTCCCACTGGTGGCCAATGTGGATGAGTTCCGGGCCGCCCGCGCCTTGGTCGACACCGAGATCGCCTGGGCCCAGCGGCGCGGCCGGGCAGCGCCATCCCGGCTGGAGGTCGGCGCGATGATCGAGGCGCCGTCGCTGATCTTCCACCTGGATGCGCTGCTGCCGATGACCGATTTCGTCAGCATCGGGACCAACGACCTGATGCAGTATCTGTTCGCGGCGGACCGGGGCAATCCCCGCGTCTCAGAGCGCTATGATCCCCTCTCCCCGCCGCTGCTGCGCGCCTTGGAGATGGTGCAACGGGCCTGCGCGGAGTACGGCACGCCGGTCAGCGTCTGCGGCGAAATGGCCGGACGGCCGCTGGAGGCCTTCGCCCTGGTCGCCCTGGGATTTGACCGCCTGTCGATGCCGCCGGCCGGGGTCGGCCCGGTCAAGGAGATGGTGCTGGCCATTGATCGCGAGGCGGCGCGACGCGGTGTCACCGCGCTGTTGAAATCCGGCGCCGGCTCGGTGCGCAACGAAATCGAAACCCTGGCGCGCAGGCTCTACCTCTCGGTCTGACTCAGGCCATAATAGGCGCGCAGATCACCACCGACGTCGCAGGTTTGGGCCCAACCCGTGCTGCAGAGCCGCTTCTCAAGGACGAAGGCGCGTTCCAAGCCGCGCCCGCATGTCTTGAGTTTCAGTGACCCGACACCCCCCGATGCGCCCGCCGAGATGCCCGTCGCCGGACCCGTGGACCCGCTGGACGCCGGTCGGACCCTGGGCCTGGCGCTCCAGGCGGTGCGCCTGGAGAAGGGCCTGACGCTGGAGGGTCTGGCGGAGATCACCCGCGTCCGCCGCAGCTATCTGGAAGCGATCGAGGACATGCGGCTCGACACCCTGCCGTCGCGGCCCTTCACCATCGGCTACATCCGCGCGTTCGCCGAAGTCTTGGGCCTGGATGGTGATCGCGCCGTCGAACGGTTCAAGGCTGAGGAACCGGTGTTCGACGAGCCGCTGCGCGCGCCGGTCGGGCTGCTCGATGAGCGCGATCCGCGGGTCGCGGCCTTCCTGTTCGCGGCCCTGGTGATCGTGGCGTCGATTGTGCTGTGGAACGTGGCCCAGCGGGCGATGATGGCCAATGCCCCGCCACCGCCGCTAGCGTCCGAGGTGCTCACCCGCAAGGCGCTGAGTCAGCCGCCGACCGGTCTGATCAAACTGGGCGCGCCCTTGCCCGCCCCGGTGGAATCGACGACCCCGCCGCCCTATGAGACGCCGGGACTGGCCGAGGCCATGGGCCTGGCCCGCGATCCGACCGCCCCGACCCCAAAGCCGGCCAATGAAGCGCCGATGCTGGATCTGACCAGCCTGCCGCAGGTCTTCACGCCCAAGGGCAAGGTCTATGATGGCGGCGCCGGTCAGATCAGTATCGTCGCGACCGTGCAGGCGCTGAAGAACGGCTCGCTGATCGTGCGAGGCGCGGATGGGTCGGTCTATTTCGCGCGGCAGATGGCGGCGGGCGAAGCCTATCGCGTGCCGCAGGTCGCGGGCCTGACACTGGATGTGTCGTCGCCACGGGACTTCCAGGTTTTCGTGGCGGGTCAGTCACGGGGCGTGTTGCCCGCCGCCCAAGTGTTGGCCTCAAAGCTGGCTGCGCCGCCGGCGGCCACGGCGCCCTGACGCCACCCCTTGGGAAAGCGATCCGAACAGCTTATCCTGGAAGCGACATGAGCGCTTCCGACCACGCCCACAAAGACCACACCAGCGTCCGCCCCTGGCGCGCCATCCAGCGCCGACCCAGCCGGAAGATCCGCGTCGGCTCCGTTGAGGTCGGCGGTGATGCGCCGATCACTGTCCAGTCAATGACCAACACGCTGACCGCCGACGCGGCGGCGACCATTGATCAGGTGCGTCAGCTGGAGGAGGCCGGCGCCGACATCGTGCGGGTCTCGTGCCCGGACGTGGAATCCACCGCCGCGCTCAGCGCTATCGTAAAGGCCTCCAACGTCCCGCTCGTGGCGGACATCCACTTTCACTACAAGCGCGGCATCGAGGCGGCCGAAGCCGGCGCAGCCTGCCTGCGGATCAACCCCGGCAATATCGGCAACGCCCAGCGGGTGCGCGACGTGATCCAGGCTGCCCGAGACCACGGCTGTTCGATGCGGATCGGTGTCAACGCCGGCTCGCTGGAGCGCGACCTCCTGGAGCAATATGGCGAGCCGTGCCCCCAGGCGATGGTCGACTCGGCCCTGCGCCACGCCCGCATCCTGCAGGATCACGACTTCCACGAATTCAAGATCAGCGTGAAGGCCTCGGACATTTTCATGACCGTCGCCGCCTATCAGCTGCTGTCCGAGGCCATCGACTGCCCGCTCCACGTCGGCGTCACCGAGGCGGGCGCCCTGCGCACCGGCACGGTCAAGTCCTCGATCGGCATGGGCGCGCTGCTGTGGGCCGGGATCGGCGACACCATCCGCGTCAGTCTGGCGGCGGATCCGGTGGAGGAGGTCAAGGTCGGCTTCGACATGCTGAAGTCGCTGGGTCTGCGCCATCGCGGCGTCAACATCATCGCCTGCCCGTCGTGCGCGCGGCAGGGGTTCAATGTGATCCAGACCGTCGAGGCGCTGGAGGCGCGGTTGGCCCACATCTCGACGCCCATGAGCCTCTCCATCATCGGCTGTGTGGTCAACGGCCCCGGCGAGGCGCTGATGACCGACCTGGGTTTCACCGGCGGCGGCAAGGGCGCCGGCATGGTCTATGTGGCTGGCAAGCAGCACCACAAACAGGACAACGAAGGCATGGTCGACCACATCGTCAGTCTGGTCGAGGCGCGGGCGGCGGAGATCGCGGCGGCCGGCTAGCCTTACAAAAATGACACCTGCGTCACTCTTGCCTACACCATCGATCCGAGCTTAGCTGCGCCACCAACCTCAGGAGGGACACATGTCCGCGGACGGCAACTGGAAGATCACGATGAATACGCCCATGGGGGCACGCACGATGGACGTCTCCATCACCACGAGCGGCGACAGCTTCACCGGCAAGGTCGACTCCGAAATGGGCCCGGGTGAAGTGTCCGGCAAGGTTGACGGCGACACCCTGACCTGGAGCACCGATATCACCACCCCGATGCCGATGAAGCTCGACTTCTCGGCGACGGTCGCCGGCGACAAGATGACCGGCAACGTCAAGCTCGGCATGTTTGGCAACGCCGCGCTGACCGGCGAGCGCGCCTAGAGCCGTCAGGCTGGCTAAGCGCTTCGAACGCCCCTTGCGGAAACGTGAGGGGCGTTCGTCGTTCAGGGCCAATGGAATTTGTACGACACGGCGTTTGACGCGCCACTTCAGCAGACGGAACAGACCGCATGGCCTCCGACGTTCTCTTCTCGCCCTTCAACCTCAAGGGTCTGACACTCCGCAACCGGATCGTCATGGCGCCGATGACCCGCTCGTTCTCGCCGGACGGCGTGGCCACCGACGAGGTGGCGGCCTACTATCGTCGGCGCGCGGAGAACGCGGTCGGCTTGATCGTTACCGAGGGCACCGGCGTTGACCGACCCGCCTCGCTGAACGATCCCAACATCCCCAAATTCCATGGCGACGCGGCGCTGACCGGCTGGGGCAAAGTGGCCGCCGAGACCCACAAGGGCGGTGGCCTGATCGCGCCGCAGCTATGGCACGTGGGCGCCGTGCGCGGCCGCAGCGACACCGGCGTCCCGTCGGACAGCCCCTCCGGCCTGTCAGGCCCTGGCCATAAGTTCGGCGATCCGATGACCGACGTCGAGGTGGCCGACGCTATCCGCGCCTTCGCCGACGGGGCCGCCGCCGCCAAGCGCCTGGGTTTCGACGCCGTCGAGCTGCACGGCGCCCACGGCTATCTGATCGACCAGTTCTTCTGGGACGGCACCAATGTCCGTGAGGACGCCTATGGCTCCAAGGATCTGCCGGGCCGGGCGCGCTTCGCCGCCGACATCCTGCGGGCGGTGCGCAAGGCGGTGGGTCCTGACTATCCGATCATCATCCGCATCAGCCAGTGGAAGCAGCAGGACTTCACCGTACAGTTGGCTGAGACGCCCAAGGCGCTGGAGGCCTGGCTGGGCGCTCTGGTCGAGGCCGGCGCCGACGTCATTCACTGCTCGCAGCGCCGGTTCTGGGAGCCGGAGTTCGAAGGCTCGGACCTCAACTTCGCCGGCTGGGCCAAGAAGCTGACGGGTGTGCCGACCATCACCGTGGGCTCCGTCGGCCTCAGCGGCGACTTCATCGCCGGCTATGGCGGTGAAGTCTCGCAGCCGGCCTCGCTGGACGAGTTGGAACGCCGCCTGGACCGCGGCGACTTCGACCTGGTCGCCGTCGGCCGGGCCCTGCTGCAGGATCCCGAGTGGGTGGTGAAAATCCGCGAAGGCCGCCACAGCGAACTCTCGTCGTTCGATCGCGCCGCGATGGCGACGCTGTATTGAGGCACGTAATCCCTCCCCATTATGGGGAGGGTGGACGCTGCGCAGCAGCGGACGGGTGGGGAACTCACGGTCAGATTCAAAGCATGATCGTGCATACCCCACCCCGCTCGCCTGACGGCGAGTCGCCCCTCCCCATGAAGGGGAGGGATTGGCGCTACCCGTTGAAATTCAGTTTCAACCCAGCGCGGGGCCAAGTGCATTTGAACAGCTTTCCGGTCGACGACGCCGTGACCCAGGCGGTGCGCATGTCCGGTCCGCCGAAGCAGATGTTGGTGCAGAGGATGTCCGGGAAGGCGTAGTGCTCGGTCGTGCCGTCCGGATCGAACGCGGTGATCCCGCCGTTGATGATGGTCGCCACGCAGACCTTGCCAGACGCCTCGACGGCCAGCGAATCCAGCAACTGATACCCCGGCAAGTTGCAGATCACCCGGCCGGGCGCAAAGCCATTGTTGGGGGCCAGGATGCCGGGTTCGACCACGTCGAACGCCCAGAGCCGGCCCAACTGGGTGTCGGCGGCGTACACCACGGTCTCGTCCGGCGACAGGCCGATCCCGTTCGGCGAGATCATGTGGCCCTTCTGCTGGCTGATGTGACTGCCATCGGTCCTGGCGTAGTGGATCGCCCCGTTCTTGCGGCCGTCCGGTGTCGAACAGCCGTGGTCGGTGAACCAGAACCCGCCGGACTTGTCGAAGACCAGATCGTTCGGTCCGACCAGCCGCTTGCCGTCGCAACTGTCATAGACGGTGCTCAGTTGGCCGGTCTTGAGGTCAAACCGCTGGATCATCCCGCCAGTGTGGCTGGGCGGCGTGGGACCGGGGATGGTCAGACCGCCATTGTCCAGCCACTCGAACGCGCCGCCATTGTTGGTGATCCAGATCGCGCCGTCCGGGCCGATCGCCGCGCCATTCGGCCCGCCGCCGGTCTCGACCACCGTCTCCTTGCGGCCATCGGGCATGACCCGCGTCAGCCGCTGGGCCTTGATCTCGGTGAGGATCACCGAGCCGTCGGCCATGGCGATAGGGCCCTCGGGAAATTCAAAGCCCTCAGCGACAAGTTCGATGTTCATGGCGGTGGTCTCCGGAGAATGATTGTGGTGTTATCCGGCCCTGTCGCCGCGTAAGGCCAGCCCATGACCAAGCTCTACGAGCAGGACTATTTCGCCTGGACCCAGGATCAGGCCGACGCGCTCCGCCGTCGCAGCATCAATGAGCTCGACTGGGAAAACCTGCTGGAGGAGGTGGAGGGCTTGGGCAAGCAACAGCGCAGTGAACTGCGCAGTCACCTGATCATCCTGTTGGTCCATCTGCTGAAGTGGCGGATCCAGCCCGAGCGGCGCGGGCGGAGTTGGGCGCTATCTATCGCCGAACAGCGGCGGGAAGCCGAACGAGTGCTCACCGAGAACCCCAGCCTGAAGCCCGAAGTCGAAGACCTGATGGACAATGCCTATCGCACTGCGAGCCTCCGCGCGGCGCGCCAGACGCGTCTTTCGATCAAGGCATTCCCAGATCAGAATCCCTTCGACTGGGATGTCATGATGTCGGACCCGGAACTGACGGAACTCTGATCACCGCCGCTCCAGCACCCGCACCGTGAAGGGGTACTCATCCTCGTCCGACGCCTCGTGCCGCTCGGATCGCACCTCGGTCCAGCGGCTCTCGTCGATGGGGGGCAGGACCACATCGCCTTCGACCTCGGCGTCAATGTCGGTGAGGTAGAGCCGGCCGGCCTTGGGCAGGGCGCGCTCGAACACTGAGGCGCCGCCGATGACGCAGACCTCGCGCGCGCCGTCGTCCTCGGCCTGCTCGCGGGCGATAGCCACGGCCTCAGCGAAGTCCTCGCAGACCACCGCGCCATGCGGCTCGAACGAGCCGTCGCGCGACAGCACGATATTGGTGCGTCCGACCAGCGGCCGTTTGGGCAGGCTCTCCCAGGTCTTGCGGCCCATGATCACCGGCTTGCCCATGGTCAGCGCCCGGAAGATCGCCAGATCAGTCTTCAGCCGCCATGGCAGCTTGCCACCCCGGCCGATGACGCCGTTGCGGGCTCGGGCGATGGGGCCGGCGGTGAGGGTGACTTGAGGCATACGTGCCGCTTAACAGATCAAGCCGCCGGTTCCAGCCACGACAGCCATTTGCGCCGCACGGCCGTGTCCGGATCAATCCCGAAGCGGCGGCAATAGAGCAGCAGCAAGCACAGCACATCGGCCGCTTCGTCGGCGCGGTCCTGCTCGGTGGCCTGGCCACGGCCCCGGCCGGACAGCCGCAGGTGCGCCTGGGCCAGCTCGCCCAGTTCCTCCTGCAGCTTCAGGAGGAACCAGTCGTCGTCGCGGTCGATGGCGTATTTGCCGGCGTAAATGTCGGAGATCTGGGCCGCGGCGTCGCTGAGGCCGGCCAGGGTCAAACGCTCAGCCATCCTACACCGCAATCGGCGCAGGGATCGCCGGATGCGCGCGATAGCCCTCCAGCCTGAAGTCCTCGAATTCGAAGGCGAACAGGTCGTCCTTGTCGGCCACGTGCATCACCGGCAGGTCCAGGGGTTCCCGGGTCAGCTGCAGCCGCGCCTGGTCCAGGTGGTTCAGATAGAGGTGCGTATCGCCCAGGGTGTGGACGAACTCGCCGGGCTGATAGCCGGTGACCTTGGCGACCATCAGGGTCAGCAGGGCGTAGCTGGCGATGTTGAACGGCACGCCCAGGAAGACGTCGGCCGAGCGTTGGTAGAGCTGGCAGGAGAGTTTGCCGTCAGCGACATAGAACTGGAACAGGCAGTGGCACGGGGGCAGGGCCATGTCGTCGACATCGGCCGGGTTCCAGGCCGAAACGATGTGGCGGCGGCTGTCCGGGTTGGTCCTCAGGCTCTGGACCACGGCGGCGATCTGGTCGATCATCCGGCCGTCCGGCGCAGCCCAGGATCGCCACTGCTTGCCATAGACCGGCCCCAGCTCGCCCTCGGCGTCGGCCCATTCGTTCCAGATGCTGACGCCGCGGTCCTGCAGCCAGCGCACATTGGTGTCGCCGCGCAGGAACCACAGCAGTTCGAGGATGATCGACTTGCGGTGCAGCTTCTTGGTGGTCAGCAGCGGAAAGCCCCGCGCCAGATCAAACCGCATCTGCCGGCCAAACACGCCCAGCGTCCCGACTCCCGTCCGATCACCGCGTTGGACCCCGTTCGCCAGGATGTCAGCCAGCAAGTCCAGGTACGGCCGCTCGGGATGATCCAGAGCGGCAGCGGTGCGCAGTTCGATGTTGGCGGGCGAATTCATGAGCCATTACACCGTCGCCCAGGAAGTGATTCGCCGATAGCCGGAGGGGCCAGCGAAGTGTGGGCCGATCCGCCGTAGCTGTGGATCGGCAACGATCACCCCGAAAAACCCCCACCCTGCAGGAACACCTGCTCCTCGGCGGTCATCAGCCGGCCCAACACGGCGTTGCGGTGCGGGAAGCGGCCAAACCGGACAATGATGTCGCGGTGCAGCTTCATCCACTTCAGGAATTCAGGATCGCCCAGATCCTCGGCCAGGCTGACGCCATAGTCCTGATCGGCGAGATCCTCGGAATGCTCAAATGGCAGCAGCAGGAACTGGCGCAGGCTGTCCTCCGCCACCCGGTGCCAGCCGCGCTGAGTCGCCGGGCGCGCCACGCCTCTGGCCTTGGAATCGGTGGCGAAGGCGTGGGCCGAGTCTCGGTAAAGATTGCGCGGGAACTGATCCAGCAGGATCACCAGAGCCAGCGAGCCCTCAGGCGTCAGCGCCCAGTCGTCGTATTCGCCCCGCGCGGCGCGATGGTGGACGGGCTCGAACTTCAAGCGGATGGCGTCGTCGAACCGGTGGTCCTTTTTGAACCACTTGGCGGGTCCGGCGTTGCGCCAGAAGCCGAGGATATCATTGGGCGTGGCGCTCACGGGGCCTCCTGATCCTGCCTTGGCGCGATTGCCGGCGGCTTTCAAGCCTCGTTCAACCCCCGTTCAGACCGCACAGCGCATCGTCAGACCATAGGGACGCGGCCGAGCTTCGGTCGAGTACGGATGACGATCATGAAGATGGCGATGACGGCCCTGGCCGTCGTGTTCCTGGCCCAGGCCGCGCCGGCGCTGGCCGAGCCCGACATCAACAACGCCGACGCCGCCGAGCGGCTGGAGCCGCGTGAGCGTCCTGAGCGCGATGGGGGCCAACGCGATGGGGGCCAGCGCGATGGGGGTCAGCGCGATTGGCAGAGCGAACGCCCGCAGCGGCAGGCCCCGCAGGCCGCCACGCCCGCCCCCGCGCCGCAGGCGCCGCAGGCGCGAGAGGCCGATCCGCCCCGCGGCGGCGTGAGTGGCGATTCCATCGGCCGGCCCGGCCCGTGGATCCGCGACGGCAGACAGACGGAACCGCGCGAGGATCCGCCGCGCGACGCCCGCCGCTGGGACGGCGCGCGCCAACCGCCCGCGCCGGGCGTCGATCCCCGACAGGCTGGCGGTCAGGGCGGGCAAGACCATGCTCGCGACGGCGGCGGACATGGCCGGCCGGACGGCGCCCAGGGTGGCGGCCGCGGCTGGGATCATCAGGACCGTGACGGCCACGATGGAGATCGCCACGATGGGGATCGCCACGATGGGGATCATTGGGATTGGGACCGGCACGACGGGGATCACAACGGCTGGGATCGCAATGGTCGCGACGACCATCGCGACGATCATCGCCGCTGGGATCATGACCGTTATCCCCCGGTCTATCGAAGCGCCCAGCGCTATCGGCATGCCTGGCGGCCGCCGGTTGGATTCTATTCCCGCTCGTGGGGCTTCGGCGACTACCTGCCGCGCAGCTGGTACGGCGGCGATTATGGGATCATCGATCCGTGGCAATATAACCTGCCGCTGCCACCGCCGGGGTACGACTGGGTGCGGGTCGGCGACGACGCAGTCCTTATCGACCGGTTCAACGGCCGCGTGGTGCAGGTGGTGCGCTTCGTGTTCTGGTGAGGTGGGAACTGACTCGCGAGTCCCCACTAAATTGTCATCCCGGTTTCAGCGCAGCTGAAGACCGGGACCCATACGCTCTGCCTCGCAGAATGACCGCCGCCGCGTGCAACCATCTAGATCTGGCGCTTTTGGGTCCCGGTCTTTGGCGTCGCCAAAACCGGGATGACAACGTGGAGGGGTGACCACCGCCGACCTCACCGTCCACCCCATATTGTTCGTCATTCCCGGCTCAGGAGCACAGCGACGCCGTGCCGGGAACCCATGAACTCAATCGCTCGCGGTTAGGGTCCTGCAGCGCGTCCGCCGACCGGCGCCTCTCCTCGAACTGACGCGCGCAGTGGGCGGAATCACCGGAACCTCACCCGGTCCCTCGGAGCCCGCCATGAAGATCGCCCTCATCACCTGTCTCCTCGCCTTCGCCAGCGCCGCCTCTGCCGCCGACCGTTTCCCGCCGCTGACCCCCGAGACCATGACCCCGGCCCAGCGCGCCGTCGCCGAGGCCATCGTCGCTGGTCCCCGAAAGTCCCTCGGCGGGCCGTTCAACGCCTGGCTGCGCAGCCCGGCCATGGCCGACATGCTGCAGCAGGTGGGCGCGCAGGTGCGTTACCACTCCAGTCTGCCGGCCCGGCTGAACGAATTCGCCATCCTGATCACCGCTCGGGCGTGGAACGCCAAGTACGAGTGGTACGCCCACTACCCGCTGGCGCTGGCGGCCGGGCTCTCCCCAGCCGTCGCCGCCGACCTGGCCAGGGGCAGACGCCCGCGTGGCATGAAGGCCGATGAGGCGGCGATCTACGACTTCGCCACCGAACTGCGCCGCGACAAGCGGGTGCACGATGCGACCTACGCCGCCGTCCAGAGCCGGTTCGGCGCGCAGGGCGTCATCGACCAGATCGCGGTGAGCGGCTACTATGATTTGGTCTCAATGACCCTTAACGTCGCCGAGGTCGCCACGCCGGAGGACGGCGCCCTGCCGCTGCCGGATCTGCAACCGCAGCGCTGACCAGCGCGTTCTTCACAACCATCTTCGCATTGCCCCTTGATTTTTGCAGTGCACAATCCTAAACTTTTTGCCCCTAGCTAAGTTCGCGTCCGCGACTGGAACTGGGACTCTCACCAGGGCGAATCTCGAGTCACGATGGAAAAAGTTCCGATGACCGGCGAGGGCTACAAGGCTCTCGACGACGAACTGAAGCGTTTGAAGACGACCGAACGGCCGGCGGTGATCGCCGCCATCGGCGAAGCGCGCCTGCATGGCGATCTTTCGGAAAACGCCGAGTACCACGCCGCCAAGGACCGACAGGGCTGGATCGAAGGCCAGATCGCCGAGATCGAGGACAAGATGGCCCGCGCTCAGGTCATCGATGTCTCCAAGCTGTCCGGCGCCCAGGTGAAATTCGGCGCGACTGTCTCGGTGATCGACGAAGACACCGAGGAGGCCGCACGCTACCAGATCGTCGGCGAGCATGAGGCCGACGTGAAGCGCGGCCGCGTGTCGATCACCTCGCCGATCGCCCGCGCGATCATCGGCAAGGAAAGCGGCGACGTGGTCGAGGTGAACACGCCCGGCGGCGTCAAGGCCTATGAGATCACCAAGGTGGAGTGGGTCTGACCCGCTTTTGATGAAGGCTGAACCTCAGCCTCTCGTCATCTGGGCCGTCTCAGACGGCCGCGCCGGTATTGAAGCCCAGGCGCTGGGTTTGGCGGAGGCTGTCGCGCGGCTGCGTCCGGCGCGCGTCGAGATCAGGCACATTCGCTGGCCGGCGGGACTGGGCCGTCTGCCCTGGCGGCTGATCCCGCCAAGCCTGCAGGCCGGCGACCGGTTGGGCCCGCCATGGCCGGACATCTGGATCGCCGCCGGCCGCGCGACCCTGCCTTTATCCACACGGGTGAGACGCCTCAGCGCTGGCGCGAGCTTCGTCGTCCAGACTCAGGATCCCCGCGCCGACCTCAGCGCCTTCGACCTGGTGATCCCGCCGGCGCATGACGGCCTGACGGGCGTCAATGTCTATCCGATCCTCGGTGCGCCGAACCGGCTGACGCCTGAGCGCCTGAGCAACGCCCTCGCAGGCTTCCCAGCGCTCGCCGCGCTGGCGCGCCCCCAGGTGGCGGTGATCATCGGCGGCAGGTCCAAGGCCTTTGATCTGCCGCCCGCTCACGCCCGCGCCCTGGCCGGCGAAATCCGCGCCGCCGTCGCCGGCGGATCGATCCTGCTGAGCTTCACCCGTCGCACCCCGCCGCCGGCGCGCCGGATCATGACCGAGGCGCTGGCCGACCTGCCCGGCGTGATCTGGGACGGCACTGGCGAAAACCCCTACTTCGCCTTCCTCGCCGCCGCCGACGCCATCCTCGTCACCGAGGACTCCACCAACCTGGCCACCGACGCCGCCGCAACCGGCAAGCCGGTGTTCCGCCTCAGCCTGCCCGGCCACAGCGCCAAACTGGCGCGGTTCCACGCGGAGCTGGAACAGCGCGGGCTGGCCAGCGCCTTCACGGGCAGCCTCGCGGGCCAGCCCCACGAACCGCTCCGCGAAACCGACCGCGCCGCGGCTGAAGTGCTCCGCCGCTATGACAGGACACGCCCAGATGCTCCCCCACAGGGGGAGCTGTCGCGGAGCGACTGAGGGGGTTCAAGCCCACGATCCTTTCGAGTGCGCCCGCTGACCCAACCGCCTGGGATGTAACCCCCTCCGTCGCTCCGCCTTCACCGGAGCGCCACCTCCCCCTGCCGCGCTGCGCGCTGGGGGAGGATCAGGTCAACCGATCCTGCGAAGAACATCACCGCCCTTTGCATTTCAGGCCGGATCGGCTCAGGTCTGGGCGGTCATGATCCTCGCCATTCTCCAAGCCCGGATGAGTTCCAGCCGGCTGCCGGGCAAGGTGCTGATGCCGCTGGCCGGGGCGCCCCTGGTGCTGCGCCAGATCGAGCGCGTGCGGCGCGCGCGGCGCATCGACCGGCTGGTGATGGCGACCAGCACCGAGGCGTCAGACGACATTCTGGCCGCGACGGCGCGCGACGCCGGCGTCAGCGTCCATCGCGGCTCGCTGGACGATGTGCAGGCCCGCTTTCTGGGGGCGCTGGACGTCTATCCCGCCGAGACCATCGTCCGCCTCACCGCTGACTGCCCGTTCGCCGATCCGGCGATCATCGACGCCTGTCTGTTGAAACACGGCGAAGCCGGTGCGGACTACACCTCCAATACGCCGCAAACCTATGCCTACCCCAAGGGCCTGGACGTCGAGGTGGTCTCCGCCTCGGCGCTGCGGAAAGCCGCTGCGGACAGCCCGTCGCCAGAAGGGCGCGAGCACGTGACCTGGGACATCTGGACCCGCCCGGACCCCTGGCGGATCGCCTGGCTGCAAAGCCAACACGCCGACGACGGCGACATCCGTTGGACCGTCGACACCCCCGACGACTACGCCTTCGCCGCCGCGGTCTACGATGGCCTGTACCCCCGCGATCCGGCCTTCACGTCGGCGGACGTGCGGGCCTTTGTGGCCGGCCGCCCCGATCTGGCCCATTTCGGAGGGCATCGGCGGCTATGACCGGCCCGCGCATTCTGTTCATCGTCGACGCCGGACCCAGGGTCGGCGGCGGCCACGTGATGCGCTCGCTCACCCTGGCCCGGGCCATGGAGGCTCAGGGGGCGGCGGTCCAATTCCTGGGTTCAGCGGAAGCGGGCGCGGTGATCGAGGTGTTCGGCGCCGGTATGGCGCATAGCCAAGCGCTGTCGTCGTCCGCGCCCGACCTGCTGGCGGCGGCGAGCGGCGAGACCTTCGATGCGGTGGTGTTCGACCACTACGGCCTGGCCGAAGCCGATCACCGGACGCTGGCCCAGGGCCATCCTGTCCTGGTGATCGATGATCTCGCCGATCGGCCGCTTGGGGCAGATGTGGTGCTGGACGCCGGCCCTGAGCGCCTCGCCGCCGAATATGACAGTCTCGTCCCGCCCACGACGCGCCTGTTGCTCGGCCCCACCTTCGCACCCGTGCGCCCGGAGTTCTCGGTGCTGCGCGAACCGGCGCTGGCCTGGCGGGGCGAGCCGGTGCAGCGGATCCTGGTGGCGATGGGCCTGACCGACCTTGACGGGATCACCGCGCGGGTGGTCGAGCGGCTGCGGTTGCGCGTGCGGGACATTGGCCTGGACATCGTCATCGGCGCCGCAGCCCCCAGCGCCGAGGGCCTGACGCGGATCGCCAGGCGCGACGCCCGGCTGTTGCTGCACACCGACACCCCGCACATGGCCCGCCTGAGCGCCGAGGCCGACATCGCCGTCGGCGCGCCAGGCTCCTCGACCTGGGAGCGTTGCACCCTGGGGCTGCCGTCGATCCTGGTGGTGCTGGCCGACAACCAGCGTCCGGCGGCGCGCGCGCTGGAGGCCAGAGGCGCGGCGCTGGTCGTGGACGCTGCCGACCCGGCGTTTGACGCGACCTTTGATCGACACCTGACCCACCTGCTGCGCGACGCGGACCTGCGCCGGCAACTGGCGGCCCGCAGCGCCGAACTCTGCGACGGCCTGGGCGCCGGCAGGGTCGCGGAGATCTTCCTGAAGCTGATCGCCGCCCGCGCCGCACCGCCCAACGATCCTTAACAGGGCTCTGAACTCAGCTTAACGACCTATTGATCTACGGTGTCATCCCGGCCGCAGGCCCGCGCCAGCGGGCTGGAGAGCCGGGACCCAGAGTCCAGCGCCACCCATCTGGGTCCCGGATCATCCCTGCGGGCCGTCCGGGATGACGGCGAGAGGGGTTCACTTTTACTCTGTTAACCCGAGTTCGTTGCCCAACGATCCTTAACCCGGTGTTTGCTCCCTGGAGCCGACCATGGCGCCATGCGCACCCTGAAGGAGATTCGTGGCCTGAAATACCCGGACGAATTCATCGTCCGGCACGTCTTCAAGCGCGGCCTCTCCGAACGCAGAGGTCACGTGCTGGAGCTGGGCTGCGGGACCGGCAACAACCTTGGCCTCTACCTGGCCTGGGGCTGGACAGCGACGGGCGTGGACTATGACGCCGCCGCTCTGGCCGACTGCCGGTTCAACCACGGCGACGAGGTTCGCCTGATCCAGGCCGACCTGGCCAAGGGTCCGGCGCCGGTCACCGGGCCGTTTGACGCGGTGATTATCCCGAACCTGCTCTGCTACCTCACCAACAGCCAGGCGCGAACGGTGCTGGCCACCCTGAAGCCGCAGTTGGCGCCGGGCTGCGAAGTGTTCGTCCGCACGCGGCTGGTCGACGACTACCGCTATGGCCGGGGTGTTCTGGAAGAACCCGACGGCTACCGGCTGGCGACGCCCGAGACCGGCGAGGCCGGCCTGTTCAATCGCTTCTACACGGTGGACGGCCTGACCAGCCTGCTGGCCGAAACCCTTGGCCTTCAGGACCTCACCGCCCTGACCTGCCGTTTCGACAACATCCAGGGCGGGCTCGCCGTGCCCGGCAACAGCGACGTCATCATCTGGGGCGCTGCATCATGAGCCGGGTCACCATCGTCGGCGGCGGCCTGACCGGCATCCTGGCCGCGTTCGAGGCGCATCGCCTGGGCCTCGGCGACATCCACCTGCACGAACGCTTCGACGACCTGGGCGGCGTGGCGCGCGCCGATGTGCGTCACGGCGTCGAGCTGCGCGAGGGCTGCGTCTATTTCGGCCCACCGGGCGATCCGATCCGCGACCAGCTGGAGGCCCACGGCGTCGCCTTCGAGGACTTCGACAACCGCTTCGGCGCGGTCAGCCCCACGCGGGACGGGCAGGCGCGGTGGGTGGAAGACTTCGGCGGGCCGGTGCTCGACGGCGCCAGCCTGTCGATCATGCCGCCGGGCGGGGCCAGCCTCGCCGATCGCCTCGCCGCCTATTCGGGCGAGCTGCGAGGGCCGCTGGAGGCCTATGTCCGCTGGCATCTGGGACCCGAGCTGAACGACCTCCACGCCAGCGCTGCGGTCCCGCTGGCGATCAATCGGGTGTTTCCGCTCGGCGCCGACCTCAGCGCCCTGGCGGCGCTGAAGCGTTCAGACGCCCTCGCCGACGCGCTGTTCGCCATCCCGCGCAGCCTCTGGGGACGAACCGACAATCTGACAGCGGCGACGCCCGAGGGCGGGTTCGCCGCCATGTTCGAAACCTGCCGAAGGTCTCTGCGCGATCTTGGCGTCACCCTGCACACTGGCGATCTGATCTCGCCGCGCCACGCCCTCTTGACCCACCGCCCGGGCGAGGTCCTGGTCTGGGCCGCCAGCCCGACACCGCTGTTCAAGGCCGCCGGCCTGCCGACCCCCAGAGCCCTGCCCAAGCGGTTCGCGACCTATGTCTATGGCGTCGACTGGTCTGGCCCCTGCCCCTTCTACGTGCAGAACTTCACGGCCACGGGCGCCTGTTTCCGCGCCTACATCTATTCGTCCGGCGGCCGCACGCTGCTGACGGCCGAGTGCGTGGCCGAAGTTGGCGATGCTGACCTGCGGGTCGAGGTCGCAAGGCTGCTGTCGGGGTTCGAGGGTCAGCTCAAGGTCGGCCAGATGCTGGCCGCCACGGTCAAGCCGCGTTGGATCTACCACACCTTGGAGGCCATCGCCGGCCTCGTGCAGCTCCGCGCGACCCTGGCCGAGCGGTTCGGCCCGGACTTCGTCTGCGGCGCCTGGGAGCCCTACGCCAAGGCCGAGAAGTTCGCCGAAATCAACGCCGCCCTCGCCGCCACGCTCAGGCCTGCCGAGACGGCCGCCGCCGCATGAGCCAGGTCGCGGCGATCATGCAGCCGACCTACCTGCCCTATCTGGGCTATTTCCAGTTGATCGCCGCCGCCGATGTGTTCGTCTTTCTCGATGACGTGCAGTTCGCTCGGCGCACCTGGCAGCAGCGCAACCGGATCCTGGGCGCCTCGGGCGAGCTGATGCTGAGCGTGCCGGTCCGCAAGACCGAGCGTGAGGCGCCGATCTCAGAGATCGAGATCTCGGACGCCGAACCCTGGGCGCAGACCCATCTGGCCTCGATCCGCCATGCCTATGCGCGTCGTCCGCACTTGGCGGTGGGCCTTGCGTTCATGGAGGCCCACTTGGCCTCGCCGCCGACGCGGCTGGCTGACCTCAACTGCCGCCTGATCGAAGCCGCCGCCATCAAGCTGGGCCTATCCACACCCTTCATTCGGGCGTCCACATTGGCCGCGCCAGGCCACCGATCCGAACACCTGCTGGCGATCTGCCGCGCCGTGGACGCCACCGAATACCTCTCGCCGATGGGCTCGCACGACTACATGATCGAAGATGGCGTTTTCGCTACCGGCGGCTTACCGGTGCGGTTTCAGGGCTTCCAGGACATCGCCTACCCCCAGGGCCACGAGCCGTTCACGCCCTATATGGCCTTCATCGACGCGGTGATGAACCTGGGCTGGGCGGGGGCGGCGGCGCTCATATCGGAGATGCGCGCCCGGAGCTGAGGTTCAGCGCGCAGGCTCCACGGGGGCCGAAATCAGCGGCTGCGTCGCGTATGGGAGGCGGAGCGCTGGCAACAGATTGGAGGCGGCGTTTTGGAATCTACCCCCACAAGCTACAGTGCCATTGGCCTCCGGTGCGGACCCGCGACGTGGCTACGGGGAGGCTGAGATGGGAAAGCGTAGCGCATCGTTCAATCAAAGACTTGTCCAGCGCGTGGTTGAGCGCCTGCGCGGCGGCGATCCACCCGAAGCCCTGCGGGCCGAGTTGCAGACCCGCCTTGATCCAGCTGAGGCCGACGCGTTCATGTCCCAGGCGGAAGCCCAGCTCGCGCCGAACAGCGCGCGAGGCGACTGGATTTCACGCATCTTAGCGGCGCTGGCTTATGGTTGGACCGCGATCCTACTGATCCAAAACATCGCCGTGATCACGACCATCGGTCACCTGGAATGGACGACGATGTCGACCGCCGAGCACGGCGTCGTCATGCCGCTGGCAGCACTCGCACTTGCGAAGATCCTGGTGCTGTTCGTTGCTGCTGCAGCTTTCAGCCTCCGGCCCAATCTGCCAGCGACCCTCTTCTTCGGTCTTGCGATTCTGTTCGCGTTCCCACTCGGCATGTTCGTTTCCGCTTGGGTTGCGAGCGCGAGGACGGAGGACCCTTCGTTGATGGTCACGGTTTCGGCGATATGCTCCTATGTCGCAGCCCTTTGCGCGGTGGCGGTCCATCTGCGGTCGCGCAGGCTTGCGCCAAATCAGCGCGCGAGGACGCCATAGGTCGAACCTCAGGCCAGCATGTCCCAGGCCAGCGGCTCGCCCCGCGCCAGGTCCCGCGCCGCCCTGCGACCCAGCACCGTGTCGAAGTGCGCCGGCGCCAGACCATTCCCCGGCCGGATGGATCGCACATTCGCCCGGCTCAGCGCCGCGCCCGCCGGCACATCGGCGGTCACATAGAGCGAACGCCGGAACAGCAGCGAGCCGGCCTCCGAGCCCAGCACGTCATAGTGCGCGCGCCCCAATGCCGCCCAGGCGGCCTTCGTATCGTCCACAAGCGCCTTGAACTCGACCGGCTCCAGACTGAACGCCGCGTCCGGGCCGCCGTCCGCGCGGGCCAGGGTGAAGTGCTTCTCGATCACTGAGGCGCCCATCGCCACCGCCGCCACCGAGGCCGCTGTGCCCGGCGTGTGGTCCGACAGCCCGATCGGGCAGCCGAACCGCTGCGCCATGTCGGCCACCGTGCGCACATTGGCGTCAGCAAACGTCGCCGGATAGCTGGAGACGCAGTGCAGCAGCACGACGCCCGCCGCGCCGGCCGCCAGCGCCGCATCCCGCGCCGCCTCGATCTCCGCCAGGTTGGCCATGCCGGTCGAGATGACCAGCGGCTTGCCCTTGGCGGCGGCGTAGCGGATCAGCGGCAGGTCCACAGCCTCGAACGAGGCGATCTTGTAGGCCGGCGCGCCCAGGCTCTCCAGCAGGTCCACCGCCGTCTCATCGAACGGGCTGGAGAAGATCGTGACGCCCGCCGCCTTGGCGCGCGCGAAGATCGCCGCGTGCCATTCGAACGGCGTGTGCGCTTCCTGATAGAGCTCATAAAGGCTGCGCCCATCCCAGAGCCCGCCATGGATGCGGAATTCCGGCCGGTCGACGTCCATGGTGATGGTGTCGGCGGTGTAGGTCTGGATCTTGATGGCGTCGCAACCGGTCGCGGCGGCCGCGTCGACCATCGCCAGCGCCCGGTCCAGGCTGCCGTTGTGGTTCCCCGACAGCTCACAGATCACATAGGGCGCATGCGCGGCCCCGATCTTCCGGCCGGCGATCTCGATTTCAGGCTTGGCAATCATCCTCGTCCGACCTCCACCAATTGAGCGCCAAACCGCAGCACCACCCCCTCCTCCGCTCGTCCCGGCGAATGCCGGGATCCAGATCGTGGAGCGCAGAGGTGGATAGGATAGATGTTGGCGATCCTGCCCGCATCACAGCCATTCCATCTGGATCCCGGCCTTCGCCGGGACGAGCGGGATTAGAGGGTGACTCAGGCTGACTGAAAAGCGCGCAGGTTCCACTGCGAGTCGACCAGGAACTTCACGCAGCGATGACGACCGTGCCCGATACCTGTGCCGCTGCGTACGCGATCGCGGCCCGGATGTCGTCCGCTTCCAGATATGGAAAGCTTTCAAGGATTTCAGCCGTCGTCGCGCCGTCCGCAAGCATCTCAAGAATGTCCTGAACGCGAATCCGCAGGCCCCGAATGCATGGCTTGCCGCGCAGCTTGCCTTCCTCGATCATGATGCGCTTGAGGAGCTCGTACATGACCTCAACATATCCGAATCTTCGCAAGCCGTCGCCCCCGCGCGGAATCGACACTACATTGCGCCTCATGTCCGCCAACGCCCCCTCCCCCCGCACCGTCCGCTGCCTGATCGTCGGATCAGGTCCCGCCGGCTACACCGCCGCCGTCTACGCCGCGCGTGCGCTGCTGAACCCCGTGCTGATCCAGGGCCTCCAGCCCGGCGGCCAGCTGACCATCACCACCGACGTCGAGAACTATCCGGGGTTCGCTGAGGTCATCCAGGGTCCCTGGCTGATGGAACAGATGCAGGCCCAGGCCGAGCATGTGGGCGCCGAGATCGTCACCGATATCGTCACCGCCGCCGACCTGTCGCGCCGCCCATTCCGGCTGGAGACCGACTCGGGCCAGGTCTGGCTGGCCGACACCCTGATCATCGCCACCGGCGCCCAGGCCAAGTGGCTGGGCCTCGACAGCGAACAGCGTTTCCAGGGCTTCGGGGTCTCGGCCTGCGCCACCTGCGACGGCTTCTTCTATCGCGGCAAGCCGGTGGTGGTGATCGGCGGCGGCAACACCGCCGTTGAGGAGGCGCTGTTCCTGACCAACTTCGCCTCCAAGGTCACGCTCGTCCACCGCAAGGGCGAGTTCCGGGCCGAGAAGATCCTGCAGGAACGCCTGTTCAAGCACCCCAAGATCGAGGTGATCTGGGACACCGTGCTGGATGAGGTGCTGGGCCAGACCGCGCCGATGGGCGTCACCGGCGCCCGGCTGAAGAACCTCAAGACCGGCCAGACCCAGACCGTGACCGCCGACGGGGTGTTTATCGCCATCGGCCATGCGCCGGCCTCGGAGCTGTTCAAGGGTCAGCTGGCGATGGACGCCGCCGGCTATCTGGACGTCACGCCAGGCGCCGCCGCCACCGCCATCCCCGGCGTCTATGCGGCCGGCGATGTCACCGACGACATCTACCGCCAGGCCGTCACCGCCGCCGGCATGGGCTGCATGGCCGCGCTGGAGGCCGTGCGCTTCCTGGCTGAAGCCGAGCACGAGACCAGCACGGGCGCGGTGGCGATGGCCGGCTGACGCTGTGATCCGCCACGCCCGCCCGGCGGACCACGGCGTGATCGCGCAAATCAACACCCTGGCGTTCGGCCAGCCCGACGAGGCCGATCTGATTGAGCGTCTGCGCGCCGAGGGCGACATGATGTTTGAGTTGGTGGCTGAGGACGCGGACCGCCTTGAAGGCCACATCCTGTTCAGCCGGCTGTGGGCCGGAAATGGCCGGCTCTATGCGGCGCTGGCGCCGATGGCGGTGCGACCCGACCGGCAGCGCGCCGGCTTGGGCTCGACGCTGGTTCGCGCGGGGCTGGAGAGCGCCCGCGAGTTCGGCGCCTGCGGCGTCCTGGTGCTGGGCCACCCGGCTTACTACCCCAGGTTCGGCTTCTCGGCCGAGACGGCGGCGAAGGTCCGCGCGCCTTATGCCGGATCGCCAGCCTTCATGGCCCTGGCGCTGGAGGCCGACGCCTTCGACGAGGCCGTCACCGTGGCCTATCCGTCAGCGTTCGGGGGCTGATCAACCGGCCGGCGGCGCCGCCTTGGCGTCCAACGACTTTTCCATCGCCTCAAGGCTCTGGTTGATGCGCTTGATCTCGTCGGGCGTCGGCTGGCGGCGCACGCTGAACAGCGTCGGGCCGCCGTGCGGGCTGGGTCCGTGGCCGACCGTCGGATCAACCACATTGTAGGATCGCACCTCGCCGGCCACCGCCAGGGTGATCCGCCGTTCCGCCGGCAGATTGTCGGCCGACAGGAACCCGCCCTGAGTCCGGGCATCGACGCTGCCGAGGATCGCCGGGGTCAGATAGGCCTCATTGCCGGCATAGCGGCCGGTAAACGCCGCCGGCTCGCCGTAGGGGCCGGTCCACCGGTAGAAGATGTGCTGGCCCACCTGGACCATCTTGACCAGGGTCGGCGCCCAGTAGGGGGCGACATACTGGGCGTGATAGTGGGTGGCCGAGCCCACCTGCTTGTCGACGTAGCCGCTCAGCGCCCGCTCGGCCACGCGGCGCGCCTGACGCCACAGTCCGGCCTCCGGCGCCCAGCGCAGCGAGCCGTCGCAGGTGAAGGTGAACTGGCAGCCGCTGACCCGCGCCGAGCCCTGATAGACCACCCCGCAGACCGACTTCGGATAGCTCGGGTGCCGCACCCGGTTCAGCACCACCTGGGCCACCGCCTCCTGGCCGGCCTGTGGCTCGCGCGCGGCCTCGTAATAGACGGCCTGCGACAGGCACTCCATCGCCCGCACCCGGTCATCGCCGGCGGCCGGCAGGGCAAACGCCCTCATCGGCCGGATCGGCAGCTTGGCGAACGGCCGGAGCGCATTCAGCGCCTCGGCGGTCTCGCCCTCGACCTCAGGCGCGCCGAGCGACGAGGAGCCCAGGGTCGGTGCGCGATCAATGTCCAGCGCGCGCCAGCCTTCGGGACGGCCCCAGAGGTCCGGCGTGCGCGCGCCCGGATCGTGCCGCAGCGCCAGCACCCGGGTCGCGGCGTCCATGCTGGCGGTAATCCGCTGCAGGCCGGCGTCGGACAGATCGCGCGAAGTGAACGCCATGTGTTCCGGCGCCCGCGCGCCGGCCGGCGCGCAGAGGGGTCCGGCGATCAGCCCGGCCAGCGCCGCGCCAATCCCAGCTCTCACCCACGTCAGGCGAAGCAGATCGGGCTCGAAAGTGAACAGAGCGTCGGGCCTCTCATCGTTCCGGCTGCCCCATATAGGCGCAACCCGGCAGGATTTTGACCCCACCAGGCAAGAAACGTGCACAGCCGCAGTATGGTGACCAGCCGATTCAGCATTAATCGTCGCGCAACCCTGTTGGCCTACCTTTCGGCATCGGTGGGGGTCAGAAGACCTCGATAGCCGCGCAAGAAGGCGCAAAATGTGATGTGGGAACCTATCCAAGTCTCCGTCGGACAATCGAAGTTCCGGGGCCGTTTCCGAGTTGAGTCCGGCCGGGTGGTGCTGGAGTGGCGCGGCGGGCGCGTCACCGACTGGTGCGGAAGTCTGAAGCCCGAACTGATCGCCATGAAGCTCCTGCAGACCCTCGCTGGCCGGATGCCCATCGCCGCCTGAGGTCGGACGGCCGCACGCCGGGGATGAAATCCCCTCCGGTCGTTCCGGCCACCTCCCCCTATCGGGCTTCGCCCTGGGGGAGGAACCGGACACCCAGTCGCTCCCTGGACCCTCCGAAGCTCGGAACGAGCGAAGGCGGGCGGGGGAGCTCCGGCGAAGCTGGTGAGGGGGTTTCCTCCAGAGCCTCTCAACCACGCCCGATCCACCCAACCCAACCGCCTTGCACCCAACCCCCTCCGTCTCGGCGCAGATTGCGCCGATCCACCTCCCCCTGATCGC
>JAYTFM010000039.1:0-132931 GCA_043734425.1 Alphaproteobacteria bacterium | reverse complement strand
CATCACCGACTACGGCGCGTTCGTGGACCTGGGCGGCATCGACGGCCTGCTGCACGTCACCGACATGAGCTGGAAGCGCGTCAACCACCCGAGCCAGGTGCTGGCGGTGGGCGATACGGTGAAGGTGCAGATCGTCAAGATCAACCCGGACACCCAGCGCATCAGCCTGGGCATGAAGCAGCTGCAGTCCGACCCCTGGGACGGCGTGGAAGCCAAGTACCCGGTCGGCGCCAAGTTCACCGGCCGGATCACCAACATCACCGACTACGGCGCCTTCGTGGAGCTGGAAGCCGGCGTCGAAGGTCTGGTTCACGTGTCGGAAATGTCCTGGACCAAGAAGAACGTCCACCCCGGCAAGATCGTCTCCACCAGCCAGGAAGTCGATGTGGTGGTGCTGGATGTCGATCCGTCCAAGCGTCGCGTCTCGCTCGGCCTCAAGCAGGCCATGGCCAATCCGTGGGACGCCTTCGTGGCGGCCAACCCGATCGGCTCGACCGTCGAGGGCGAAGTCAAGAACGCCACCGAGTTTGGCCTGTTCATCGGTCTGGAGAACGACATCGACGGCATGGTCCACCTCTCGGATCTCGACTGGTCGGCGTCGGGCGAAGAAGCCATCGCGCGCTACCAGAAGGGTGAGATGGTCAAGGCCCGCGTCCTGGACGTCGACGTCGAGAAGGAACGCATCTCGCTGGGCATCAAGCAGCTGGGCGGCGATCCGATGCAGGGCGACGTCTACCGCAAGGGCCAGACGGTCACCGTCACGGTCACCGAAATCACCTCGGGCGGCATCGAGGTGAAGTTCGGTGAGGACGACGCCCCGATGAACGCCTTTATCCGCAAGTCGGACCTCAGCCGCGACCGCGCCGACCAGCGTCCGGAACGCTTCGCCGTCGGCGATCGGATGGACGCCCAGGTAACCAATGTCGACAAGGCGGCGCGCCGTCTGTCGCTGTCGGTCAAGGCGCTGGAAATGGCCGAGGACAAGGAAGCCATCGAGAAGTTCGGCTCCTCCGATAGCGGCGCCTCGCTGGGCGATATCCTGGGTGCGGCCCTGCGCGAGAAGGCCCAGAAGGACTAAGAAACGCCGTTCCGGTCTGGAATTGCGAGGCGGCGGATCGGGCAACCGGTCCGCCGCTTTTTATGCATTTTCAGGTAACTGACGGCCGCAGCCCTGGCACGCTTGCCGATTGCGTTGGCCTTGGCGCGGTCGGAGTCGTCTCCAAGTGACGCTGGCCCTTTTTGCGCCTTGAATCACGTTACAGGTTCGCTCATGGTCGCGTCTAAATTGAGGGGTCCATGATCAAATCCGAGCTGATCGAGAAACTCGCCGAAGAAAACCCGCACCTGACCCTGCGCGACGTTGAGCGTGTGGTGGGGGTGATCCTGGAACGCATGATCCAGGCGCTGGAGCATGGCGGCCGCGTCGAACTGCGAGGCTTTGGGGCCTTATCCGTTCGCTCCCGCGATGCGCGGGCCGGTCGCAATCCGCGCACCGGCGAAGCCGTTTCGGTTCGCGCCAAGCACGTGCCGTTCTTCAAGAGTGGCAAGGAACTGCGCGAGCGGCTCAACACCGACGACGAATAGAGGTCCCCGCCATGTCCATCGTCTCGGAATTTCGCGAGTTCATCGCAAAGGGCAATGTCATCGATCTGGCCGTCGGCGTGATCATCGGCGGCGCGTTCGGCAAGATCGTCACCAGCATTGTCGATCAGGTGATCATGCCGCCGGTCGGCCTGATGCTGGGTGGCCTGGATTTCTCCAAGCTGCAGTGGGTACTTCGGCCGGATGACATCGCCACGCCGGCATCCGAGCTGGTGGCGATCCAGTACGGCGCCTTCATCAACACTATGATCCAGTTCCTGATCATCGCCTGGGTGGTGTTCCTGATCGTCAAGGGCGTCAACGCCCTGCGCCGGGCGGAATCGCCTGCCGATGCGGCGCCAGCTGCGCCACCGCAGGAAGTGTTGCTGGGCGAGATCCGGGATCTGCTGAAGGCGCGGTAGGCGCCGCGAGGGCTTGCGTCACAGCGGCGCTCAGCCCAAATCCGCGACCATGACCCTCAAGGCCAAGATTTGCGGCGTGTCGACGCCTGAAGCGGTGCGCGCCGCCGTGGAGGGTGGTGCGGCTTTTCTCGGCTTTGCCTTCTTCGCCAAGAGCCCGCGCAACATCGCGCCTGAGGCCGCCGCCCGGCTGGCGCTGCCGGTGCGAGGGCGAGGGGTGCAGATCGTGGCGTTGGCCGTTGATCCGAGCGACGCCGAGGTCGAGACCATCACCTCGGGTCTCGCGCCGGACCTGCTGCAGTTGCATGGCCAGGAGACGCCGGCCCGGGTGCGCGAGATCGCGGCGCGCACCGGACTGGGGATCATCAAGGTCCTGCCGGTCGCGGAGGCCTCCGATCTTGCCGCCGCCGCCGCCTATGACGGCCTGGTCGAGCATCTGATGTTCGACGCCAAGCCGCCGAAGGACGCGGATCGGCCCGGCGGCCTGGGCGCGCCATTTGACTGGACCCTTATGGCCGGACGCCGGTTCCAGCGGCCCTGGTTCCTGGCCGGGGGCTTAAATCCCTGGAACGTGGCCGAGGCGGCCAAGCTCAGCGGCGCGCCGCTGGTGGACGTTTCCTCTGGCGTGGAGCGCGGACCCGGACTAAAGGACCCGACCCTGATCACGGCGTTTCTCGACGCCGTCCGCCGCGCCTGAGTCACAGAACCGCTGAGCGATGAACGCCGCCATCACGTCACCCCTGGGCCGTCCCAACGACTACGCCGCCTTCCCGGACGCCGCCGGCCGGTTCGGCGACTATGGCGGGCGCTATGTGCCCGAGACGCTGATGCCGCTGGTCCATGAGCTGGACGCGGCCTATGCGGCGGCCAAGGCGGACCCTGAGTTTCAGGCCGAACTCGCCGGGCTGCTGCGCCACTATGTGGGCCGGCCCAGCCCGCTCTATTTCGCCGAGCGGCTGACAGCGCACTTCGGCGGCGCGAAAATCTATCTGAAGCGCGAGGAGCTGAACCACACCGGCTCGCACAAGATCAACAACTGCATGGGCCAGATTCTGCTGGCCCGGCGGATGGGCAAGACCCGGATCATCGCTGAGACCGGGGCCGGCCAGCACGGGGTCGCCACCGCCACGGTCTGCGCCAAATATGGTCTGCCGTGTGTGGTCTATATGGGCGCGGTCGACGTGGAACGGCAGAAGCCCAATGTGTTCCGCATGAACCTGTTGGGCGCGGAAGTGCGGCCGGTGACCTCGGGGTCGGCGACGCTGAAGGACGCCATGAATGAGGCCCTGCGCGATTGGGTGACCAACGTCCACGACACCTACTATCTGATCGGTACGGCTGCCGGGATGCATCCCTATCCGGCCATGGTCCGCGACTTCCAGTCGGTGATCGGCCAGGAGGTCCGCCAGCAGTTGCAGGAGGTGGAAGGCCGGCTGCCGGACGCGGTGATCGCCTGTGTGGGGGGCGGCTCCAACGCCATCGGCATCTTCCATCCGTTCCTCAACGATGACGGAGTCAAGTTGATCGGCGTCGAGGCGGCCGGTGAGGGCATGGAGACCGGGCGTCACGCGGCGGCGATCAATGGCGGCCGTCCCGGGGTTCTGCACGGCAACATGACGTACCTTTTGCAGGACGCGGAGGGTCAGATCACCGAGGCGCATTCGATCTCGGCCGGGTTGGACTATCCGGGCATCGGGCCGGAGCATTCATGGCTGCACGATGTCGGTCGGGCGACCTACCTCACCGCAACTGACCTTGAGTCCCTCGAAGCCTTCAAACTCTGCGCCGAGCTGGAGGGTATCCTGCCGGCCATCGAGTCGGCCCATGCGTTAGCCCGGTTGGGCGATGTGGCGAAGGATGTCGGCAAGGACGGGATCGTGGTGCTGAACCTGTCCGGCCGTGGGGACAAGGACGTCGCCACCGTCGCGGCGCACCTGGGGATGGCGATTTGACCACCGCCCGGATCGACGCGCGGTTCGCGGCGCTGAAGGCTGAGGGGCGGGCGGCCTTTGTCGCCTATGTGATGGCCGGCGACCCGGACTATGCGCGGGGTCTGGAGATATTGAAGGGTCTGCCCGGCGCTGGCGCCGACCTGATCGAGGTCGGGTTTCCATTCTCCGACCCGATGGCCGAGGGGCCGCCGATCCAGCGGGCGGCGCTGCGCGCGCTGGCGGGCGGTATGACGCTGTCGCGGACCCTGCAAATGATCGCCGAGTTCCGCCAGAGCGACCAGACGACGCCGATCATCCTGATGGGCTATGCCAATCCGCTGATCAATCGCGGCTTTGCGACCTTCGCCCGCGACGCGGCGGCGGCGGGAGCCGATGGCCTGATCGTGGTCGACATCCCGCCGGAGGAGGCGGACCCGCTGGCCGACGCCCTGGAAGCCGAACAGCTGTCGCTGCTGCTGTTGTCCACGCCGACCAGCGACGATGCCCGGCTGAAGGTGATCCTGCGCCGCACCTCGGGGTTCGCCTATTACGTGTCAGTGGCTGGCGTCACCGGGGTCAAGGAGGCGGTCGCCGCCACCGTGGCGCCGCACGTCGAACGGGTGCGCCGGGCGGGCGGGCTGCCGGTGGCGGTGGGGTTCGGAATCCGCACGCCGGAACGCGCCGCCGAGATCGCCGCGGTGGCGGACGGCGTGGTGGTGGGCTCGGCGCTTGTGGATGAAATCGCCGGCGCCCTGGAGCGGAACGAAGACGTGACCGGACGGGTGCTTCTCAAAGTCGAAACCTTGGCTAAGGCTGTGCGCTCGGTGCGTCGGAACTTGGCGGCGGTCTGAATTCATGGCGATGGCTGAACAGAGAAACGACAAGCCCGGCCGTCCGGCCGGACCCCGCGAACGGCGCGGCTGGCTGTCCCGCATTGCGCCGGGCGTGCGCAACTTCGCCAAGCGCGATGCGCCGGAGAACCTGTGGGTCAAGTGTCCCGACACCGGCGAGATGCTGTATCGGCCCGATCTGGAGGCGTCCCAGTGGGTGACCCCGTCCGGCAGCCACATGCGGATCGGCGTGCGGGACCGGCTGGCCTATACCTTCGACGCCGGCAAATATGAGCGGATCGCCTCGCCGATCGTGCCGGACGATCCCCTGAAGTTCCCCGACGAGCGGCCCTACGCTGAGCGGCTGAAGGCGGCGCGCAAGGCGACCGGCGAGCAGGATTCCATGGCCATCGCCTATGGCCATATCTGCGCCGAGCCGGCGGTGGTCGTCGTCCAGGATTTCGCCTTCCTGGGCGGATCGCTGGGCATGGCGGCGGGTGAAGCCTTCATCGCCGCCGCCAAGGAGGCGGTGAAGCGTGAGGTCCCGCTGGTGATCTTCACCGCCTCGGGCGGCGCACGCATGCAGGAAGGCACGCTGTCGCTGATGCAGATGGCGCGCACCACCCTGGCGCTGAACGAGGTGAAGGCCGCCGGCCTGCCCTACATCGTGGTGCTGACCGACCCCACCACCGGCGGGGTGATGGCCTCGTACGCCATGCTTGGCGACGTGCATCTTGCCGAGCCCAATGCCCAGATCGGATTTTCGGGCCGCCGGGTGATCGAACAGACCATCCGCGAGACCCTGCCGCCGGGCTTCCAGCGCTCAGAGTTCCTGATCGAGCGCGGCCTGATCGACAAGATCGTCACCCGTCCCGACCTGCCGGAGGTGCTGGGCTCGATCCTGAAGACGTTGATGATGGGTCGTGAGCGGGCGCGGGCGGCGTGATCTGCATTTGCTCCCCCTCAGGGGGAGCTGTCGCGAAGCGACTGAGGGGGTTTAAGCCCACCGGTCGTTCCGCCTCGGCAGGAACCCCCTCCGTCTCGGCGCGATGCGCCGAGCCACCTCCCCCTGCTCGGGCTGCGCCCTGGGGGAGGATTTGATGAACGACCCCGGCCACGATCCGATCCGCGCCTCGGACTCGGTGATCCTGCGGCTGAAGGCCAATCATCCGACGCTGATTGATCTGACCACCGGGCGGGTCGAGCGGTTGCTGGCGGCGCTGGGGCGGCCGGACCTGAAGTTGCCGCCAGTGATCCATGTGGCCGGGACCAACGGCAAGGGCTCGACCGTCTCCTACCTCAGGGCCATCGGCGAGGCGGCGGGCCTTCGGGTCCACGCCCTCACCTCGCCGCATCTGGTGCGGTTCGCCGAGCGGATCCGGCTGGCGGGAACCCTGATCTCCGATCCGGAGCTGGAGGCGTTGATCGACCGTGTCGAGGCGGCCAATGCCGGCCTGCCAATCAGCTTCTTCGAGATCACTACGGTGCTGGCCTTGCTGGCCTTCGCTGAGACCCCGGCGGACCTGTGCCTGATCGAAGTCGGGCTGGGCGGGCGGTTCGACGCCACCAACATTTTCGATGCGCCGGCGGTCAGCGTGATCACCCCGGTGGACTATGATCATCTGGAGCTGCTGGGCCCCGGCCTGCCGAGAATCGCCTGGGAGAAGGCCGGGATCATCAAAACGGGCCGTCCGGTGCTGGTGGCGCGCCAGCCGGACGAGGCGCTGGAGATGATCGAGCGCGAGGCCGACGCGCGGATGGCGCCAATGCTGCTGATGGGCCGCGACTTCGACGCCTGGGAAGAGCGCGGCCGGCTGATGGTGCAGATGCCTGAGCGGCTGTTGGACCTGCCGGCCCCCAGCCTGTTCGGCGGCTATCAGTTCGCCAATGCCGGACTGGCGGTGGCGGCGGCCCTGACGTTCAATCACGACCTGAATGATGATGATCTGGGGCGCGGCGTCGCCTCGGCGGTCTGGCCGGCGCGGATGCAGCGGCTGACGGCGGGACCGCTGGCCGCCCTGGCCAAGGATCGTGGCGCGGACCTGTGGCTGGACGGCGGCCACAATCCGCATGCCGGGGTCGCGGTGGCCGAGTGTGCGGCGCGGCTGGTGGATCGAGACCCCCGGCCGCTGACCCTGGTGACCGGCATGTTCGCGCGCAAAGACTCCGAGGGCTATTTCCGCGCCTTCACGGACCTTCGACCCCGGGTGATCGTCACCACCTTCGACAGCCCGATCGCAGCGGAGACCGACGAACTACTGGGCGCCGCCACGCGGGCCGGCCTGGCGGCAGAAACGGCGGCGAATGTCTCGGACGCCGTGGCCCGCGCCCTGGAGGCCGACGGCCCCGCGCCTCACGTGCTGATCTGCGGCGGCCTGCACTTCGCCGGCGAGGTGCTGGCGATGAGCCCCGAGACCTGGCCGGGGTGAACCTGAGCTAATCCCTCCCCATGATTTCCCTCCCCTTTATGGGGAGGGACGACTCGCCGTCAGGCGAGCGGGGTGGGGAAATGGGCTTCAAGCTCGGCGCTTGATCGTGGTTGCCCCACCCGTCCGGGGCTACGCCCCGTCCACCCTCCCCATAAAGGGGAGGGATTGTTGGGATTGGTATTCGTTAGGCCGCGACGCCAGCCTCAGCCAGCCATTCCAGGATCTTCTGTTTGGGCATGGCGCCGACCTTCATCGAGGCCATTTGGCCGTCCTTGAACAACATCATGGTCGGGATGCCGCGCACGCCGTAGCGGGAGGGGGTGGTGGGGCTGGCTTCGATGTCCAGCTTGGCGATGGTGACCTTGCCGACGAGTTCGTCAGAGATCTGTTCCAGGGCCGGGGCGATCTGTTTGCAGGGGCCGCACCACTCCGCCCAGAAATCCACCAGCACCGGTTGGCTGGCGTCCAGGACCTGGGTCTGGAAGGTTTCGTCGGTGACCTTCACGGTGCTCATCGGGCAACTCCTTCGGCGGCTCGGCCACCCGGCCGCACCATGCGTGTTGGTTCGCGCATATGGGTGAATAGGGACCTTGTATCAACCGCCCTGGCGCAACTCCGCAAGGCTCTTGGCCAACAGGATTTCTGGCACTCCCATCAGCTTCGGCCCGTCGGTCCAGACCAGGGCGGCCTCGATGCGGCGGCCCGGGAACACTTCGGCCAACACCGACGCATAGAGCGCCATCTGCCGCAGATAGGCCGGATCAGCGTCTTCGATCCGGGCCGGCGAGGGGCGGTTGGTCTTGAAGTCTGCGACCAGCACTCGGTCCGGCAGCACCACCAACCGGTCGATGCGGCCAGAAATCTTCAGGCCCGGCGGCAGGGCGGCTGCGCCGCCGGCGATGGCGGCCTCGGCCCGGGAGCCTGGCCCGAACACCTCGGCGAACTGCGGATCGTTCAGCACCCCCAGCGCGGCGGCGGCCATTTCGGCCCGCTGAGCGTCCGTGAGATCAGCCTCGCGGGCCAGCAGCGCCGCCGCGCCCGCCGCTCGCGCGTCCGCCGCCAGGTCCGGCAACAGCTGCAACAGCCGGTGGATCAGCTCGCCGCGCCGGAACCGCCCGAGGCCGCCGGCGATATCCAGCGGCGAGGGGGCGGCGACCCGCGCGCCCTCGCCCAGGTCGGAGGGGGAGGCATAGCGGGCGAAGGCCTCAAGGGGCGCGGGGCGGCGGCTCCAGGCCGGCCGTTCGGGTTCGGACCCACGCCCGCGTGGCAGGATGTCCGCCCGGCGCGGGTCCTGGCCGAAGCGCTGAAAGCCATTGTCATCCTGCATGAGGGTCCGGACTTGCGGTGCGATCCTGGGATCGGCCAGGGCGGCGGTCATCGCCCCCCACCAGCCCTTGACGTTTTCCAGCTTGGCGCTCGCCGACAGCCGACCGCACAGCACCAGCCGGTCCCGCGCCCGGGTCATGGCCACATAGAGCAGGCGCTGGCCCTCGTCCGCCTCGCGCTGGGTGCGACGCTCCCGCGCCTCGGCCGAGGCTTCGCAATCGCGCGATTGGGATGCGTTCCAGAGAAACCCGCCCTCGCCCGCCTCCAGCAGTGGCGACGGGGTCCCGCCCTTGGTCAGGGTGGTCTCCGGCAGGAAGACGATGGGCGCCTCCAGGCCCTTGGCGCCATGGGCGGTCATCACGCGGACCTGGCCGGCGGACGCTTCCATCTCGCGCTTGACGGTGATGTCGAGCGCGGCGAAGGCGTGGGCCAAGCTCTCCAGGTCGTGCACCCCCCGCGCCTCGGCGGCCAAGACTTGGGCCAGATACTCATCCAGCGCATCTTCGGCTTCGGCGCCGAGGCGTTTCATCACCTTCCAGCGCAGCGAGCGGCCATCCGCGCCGACATGGGTCAGAAGGCCGCTGTAGACCTCATAGGGCCGGGCGGTCCGCGCCAGCTCCCGGGCCAGTTCCAGGACCGCCAGCGCCTCAGTCCAAGCCGGGCGCTCGCCGGCGCGCGTGGTCAGTCGCGCCCAGAGACTGACCTTCTCGCGCCCATGGGCCAGATCAAACAGGTCCTCATCGCTGAGGCCGCAGAACGGGCTCTTCAGCAGCGCCGCCAGGGTCAGGTCATCGCCTGGGAACCGCACAAACCGCGCCAGCGCCAGCAGGTCGTCAAAGATGATGTGTTCCGACAGCGCCAGCCGGTCAGCGCCGGCCACCGGAACCCCCAGCTGTTTCAACGCCCGCAGGATATCCCGAAACAGCTCGCCTCGGCGGCGCACCAGGATCAGCACATCGCCGGCGTGGGCGGCGCGCCAGCCGCCGACCTTGCGGCCATCGGCTTCCAGATCCTTGTCGAAGATCGCGTCGCCACGTGAGATCAGCGCCTGGATCTCCAGTGCGATGCGCCGGGCGAGGCGGCGGTTGGCGCTGTTCTCGGCCTCGGCGTCGAGCGGCGCATCCCAAGCGCGCACGTCCTCGCCCTTGACGTCCTGGATCAGGTCCCAGACATCGACGCAGCCCGGATCGCCGATCCGCACCGCCTCATGGCGCACCTCAGCGTGGCTCGCCTGGATCGCCCAGGTCAGGTCATCCGGCCGGAACACGGCGTCCACAAACTGAAGCACCGGCGGCGTTGAGCGCCAGGAGGTCTGCAGGGCCACCGGCTCAAACCTCGCCCCGGCCCCCAGCGCCCGCTCGCGGTGATAGGCGAACTCAAAGGCCAGCTGCTCCGGCCGCGCGCCCTGGAACGAATAGATCGACTGTTTGACGTCGCCGACCACGAACATCTGCCTTGAGCCGGCGCTGTCGCCCCGCACGCCCGCGCCAGAGAAGAATTCCTGGGTCAGGGCGCGGACGATCTCCCACTGTTCCGGCGCGGTGTCCTGGGCCTCATCCACCAGGATGTGATCGATGCCGCCGTCCAGCTTGTAGAGCACCCAGGCGGCGGCTGGCCGGCTGCTGAGCAGCTTGCGGGTCTTGTCGATCAGGTCGGCGAAATCCAGCGCGCCGGCATGGGCCTTCTCGATCCGGTAGGCGGCCAGATAGGCGTCGGCTAGGGTGAGGACATGCGTGGTGTCCTGGGCGATGGCGGCGGCGCGCATCCGCTCGCGCACCGCCTCCAGCCGGGCCTGTTCGGTGAGCAACAGCAGCTGAAGCTGTGGCTGGGCCTTGAGGCTTGGGGTGTCGACCACCCACTTCGCCGCACCGCCTTCGCCTTTGTCGGTAAAGAAGATCATCAGGGCTTCGGCGAGGGCGCCGCCCGGATCCGCGGCGACAACCGCCATCCGATGGGCGTTTCCCTGGTCACGCTTGCTGCTGCCGGTCGCCAACACAGCCGCCGCCTGGCGCCAGAGGTCGCGGTCGAGGGCGTCCATGGCGCGGGCGGCGACCTCGTCTTCTCGGGTCTCGCCGTTGAAGCCGCAGGTCGACCAGACCCAACCGCGCGCGCCGTCCAGCCCGCCCTCACGGTCCAGGAAGACGTTCAGCGCTCCGCGCCGGGCCTCGAGCGCGGCGAACATGTCCTGAAAGCGCTGGTAGTCGAGGGCCACTGACAGATGGCGATAGGCGTCCGCCACCGGGCCTTCGACGTCCAGGGCGTGGCGCGCGACGCCGGAGCGCGCGGCGCCGGACACCGCCGCCGCCGCTGTGTCGTCCATCACCCGGGCGCGCGGCGAGACCCCGGCCTCCAGCGGAAAGCGTCGCAGCAGCTTTTCGCAGAACGCGTGGATGGTCTGGATCTTCAGACCACCGGGGGTTTCCAGGGCCGCAGCGAACAACCTGCGGGCCTTTGACAGCGCGGCCGGCGCCAGCGGCCGACCGTCCAGCGCCTGCAGGTCGCGGGCAAGCCGGGCGTCCGGCGCCACCGACCAGCCGCCCAACAGCTCAAACAGCCGTCGCTGCATCTCGGCGGCTGCGGCCTTGGTATAGGTCACGCAGAGGATCGCTTCTGGCTTCACATCAGCCAGCAGCAGCCGCGCCACCCGATCGATCAGGGTCTTGGTCTTGCCCGACCCGGCGTTGGCGGTGACGAATGCCGACAGCCCGGGATCGGACGCGATCTGCTGGGCCGCTAGCGGGTGAAGGGTGTCATCGAGGCTCATTCCGCCTCGTCCTCGCCGCTGGTCGACCATTCGAACACCCGCGCCAGGTGATCATAGTCCGAGGCCCGCGCCTTCACGAACTTCGGCGCGGTGCGCGAGCGGTAGGGCGTAAGCTCACTGTCATAGCGGGCGATCAGGTCCTTCAGGCCCAGCAGCGCCATCTCGGCGGCCATCGCGCTCTCCGCGCCGGCCTTGGCGCGGATCACCACCTCGCCGGCCGGACGGCGTCCCGTCACTTCCAGGTAGGTCAGATCGCCCGGCGCGACGACGCCCAGTTCCCGAAACCCGCCGTCCTTGAGGATGGCGGCGGTCAGGGTCAGCTGCGGGGAGAAACCGGTATCCACCTCCTTCTTCGACGGCGCCTTGCCGGTCTTGAAGTCCAGGATGTGGGCGAAGCCGTCCGGCGCCACTTCGATCCGGTCGGCCTTGGCGGTCAGCGTGAAGGTTCCGCCCGGCGCCTCGAAGTGGGTCGCGCCTTCGATTTCAACATGGATGCGCCTTCCGTCGGCCCGCCGTTCGCGCTCCAGATCTTCGACCCATTTGGCGACTTCATGGGCCAGGGCGACCTCGCGGGCCATGCCGTCGTCGGCGAGACCGGCCTGGCGCAGGACGCCGACATAAAGCTGCTCAAACACCTCGGCGGCGTCCGGCGGCAGGTCGCGGGGATAGGTCTTGGCGAAGACCTCAAACGCCTTGTGGATCGCCGTGCCCCGTTCGCGGGCGTCCGGCGTCTCATCGGGTCGGCGCAGCGGATAGAGGCGCAGGATGTCGCGCGCCCAGACCGCATAGGGATCGCGGGTCAGGGTCTCGATCCGGGTCACCGCCAGCCTGCGAGGACGGGCGCTCAGGGGCGGACTTGGGGCGGGCCGCTTCGCCGGCTCGGCAAGCCCGGCGGCGTCCAGGCTCTGCGCCCAGGCGCGCACCTCAGGATGCTCCGGAACCGTCAGCCCGGCGCCGCGCGCCAGGGTCTCCAGCCGCCACAGCCAGCGCGATTTCACGGTCGGCGAGCCCTCGCGCCGCTCGGTGTGCAACAGGATCACCTCGGGCGCCGAGGCCGCCTGGGCGAAGTCGTGGGCGGCCAGGCCGATGCGGCGCTCCGGCGAGGGCAGGTCCAGGGCCTGGCGCATCGGCCGCGACAGGAACGGGTCCGTCGTCGCATTGCCCGGCCAGACGCCTTCCTCCAGGCCGGCGATGATCAGCCGATCGGCGCGCACCAGGCGCGCTTCCAGGGCGCCCAGGATGCGCAGGCGCGGGTGGCTGGCCCCGCCGGCCCGCACCGTCTCACCCTCCATCAGCCGCGCCAGCAGGTCCGCGAAGCCGCGCGGCGTCACGGCCGGCAAGGTCGCGCCGTCCTGGATCAGGCTGCTCAACAGGCGCGCCATCCCCTCGCCGCCCGGCCCGGCCCAAAGGGTCGGCGATCCGCCAGTCAGGACCTCCATGGCAGAGGCGGTTCGCCGGGCGGCGGCGGCGGCCGAGTCCGTCTCCGTCTTGAAGGCCAAAGACTCGACAATCGCCCGGAGTTGGATCGCCAGCGCTCGGGACTCCAGATCGTCGGCCAACGCCTCGGCGATGGCCGGCCAGCTGGGCCTACGGGGTCCGCGCATCGCCTTGCCCTCAAAGGCGGTCGGATCGCCCAGGGCAGCGAGCGGATGCTTGACGAGGGCCAGCAGGGTGACCGGATCCAGCGGGTCGCACGCCGCGCGCGCCATCGCCGCCGCCAGCACCCCCGCGCTGCCGCCAGCCAGGCTGTCGCCGACCGAACTGTCCGGGATCACGCCCCAGCGTCGCAGCTTAGCGGTGACCCGCCGCGCCAGCGTCTGGTCCGGCGTCACCAGGGCAGCGGTCTTTTCGGGGGTCTCCAGCGCCTCGCGCAGCAACAGGGCGGTGACGCTAGCGGCCTCCTCCTCGGTGCGCGCGCTGACCAAATGCAGGCCGCTGAGCCCCTCGGCGATGGGATCGCGGCCGGCGGCCTCAGCGCGCAGACCGGCGATCACGTCAAGCCAGTCCGCCGTCTCCTCAGGTGGGCGCAGCGCCTCGTTGACCACCCGTTGACGCCAACGGCCGCTTTCGCCTGGCGCGACCGAGGCCGGCCAGGTTTGGACATCCGCCTTCAGGACCTCGGCGTCGGCCAACAGCCGCTTCAGCGCGCCCTGCGGATGCTGGGCGTCGACGCTCGCCCAGGCCTTGGCGTCCAACTCGGTGTCGAGCCCCGGCAGCACCACGGCGCCCCGTGGCGCGCTGGCCACCGCGATCAGCAGGGCGCGGGTCGCGGGCGCGGTCCCGGTCGAGCCGGCCGCGATCAAAACGCCCGGCGGCGGGTTCTGGGTCCAGAGCTCAGCAAGTCGGCGAAGCAGGCGCACGCGACGGACGTTGACGTCGACCACGCCCAGCACTTCCAGCCTCAGCGGCCAGAGCCTCAGCACCTGTTCGAGAAACAGCCGCGACACCTGCCAGTGCTCGGCCAACTCGGCATCGACAAGCTCGGCCAGCCGGCCGTCGATCTGCGCTTCCTCGATCTGGAGCCCGTCCAGGAAACCACCGAGGGCGTCGGCCATGTCGAGCGCGGCCGAGGCGGTGCTAAGTCCCTCAGGCAGATAGTCCGCGAGCTCAGCCACCAGCCGGGTCAGTTCGAACCTGCGCCGCAGGGGATCGATGGCGGCCGGCAGGTCCAGGGCCAGGTCGCCCGGCTCGAACGGCGGCTCGCCGGCCTCCAGGTCGCCCAACGGCCGCATCTGCGGCGGCAGGATGGCGCGGCCACCCTGCACCCGGACAAAGGCGTCGGCCAGCGCCCGCGCGCCGCGCCGGGTCGGCACCAGCACCACCGCATCGGCCAGGGCTTCAGGGCCGAGCGGGGCGAGCGCATCGTACAGGCCCCGCGCCAAATCATCGACGAACGGCCGGTACGCCGGAATGGTGTACCAGCGCGGTCTCGGCCCCTCGAAGAATTGCGTCATGACAAGAACGGGGTCATGCGCGGAGACGCGCTTCTGCGGCGTCACGCGCGGCGGGATCACCGACGTGCATCCAGAACCCATCCATGGGAACGCCGCACAGCCGGCCTTGCGCCTGGAGCCTATGCCAGGTTGGGATGATCGAGAACGGTCCGTCGGGCTCGCGGTCCAGCACCGTCGGATCGAGGATCGCAAAGCCGATGTTGGCGAACGGGGTCGGCGGGTTGGGCGCAGTTGCGTGGGTCAGCCGGCCCGCAGCGTCGCGGAAGAAGCCCTGCGGTCCCTCAAAGCCGATCCCTTGGCCGCGCGGGACCAGCAGCAGCAGCATGTCCATGCGGGTCGGATCCCAGGCCGCCTTGAGGGTCTCCAGGGCCGGCTGCGCGCCCTCGATCCACAGGCTATCGATATTGGCCACGAAGATTGGATCCCTGCCCAGCAGAGCCGCCGCGAGCTTGATGCCGCCGCCGGAATCCAGCAACCCCGTTCGCTCGTCCGAGATGTGAATCTCAAGGTCGCTGCGCCGGCGCAGTTGCGCCTCCACCTGATCGGCGAAGTGATGGATGTTGACGACCGCGCGTTCGACCCCGGCGTCGCGCAGCCGGTCCAGAACATGATCGATAAGCGCCTTACCCGCGACCTCGACCAGCGCCTTGGGCCGATCATCGGTCAGCGGCCGCATGCGCGTGCCCAGCCCAGCCGCCAACACCATCGCGGTTTTCGGGCCGGCGATCATGCGCGCGCCTCCGCCGGGACGTGTCGATCAAACCAGGCTTTGAGGCCCGCCAGCGACGGATCCGTGAGGTCCCGCTCCAGATAGCGCCAGGTGCGCGGCATGAAGGCGCGGTATTGCGGCCGGCCCAGCAGGGTCTGGCGCGCAAACACGCGGCCGAGGATCCGCGCCGCGTTAGAGGCGGCCAGGGCGCGATAGTCGGCCAGGAAGGCTTCGCGCTCGAGCTCCGGCCGGGCGGCCAGGAACCGGTCCAGCATCGAGGTCTCAAGCTCTGGGGTCACATCGCGCCGGGCGTCTTGCAGCAGGTGGGTCAGGTCCCAGGCCGGATGGGCCTTCAGCGCGTCCTGGAAATCCAACAACCCGACCCGGGCCACGCCATCCCGGTCCGGCAGCCAGAGCAGGTTCTGGGCGTGATAGTCGCGGTGGGTGAAGACGCTAGCGCCCGCCTCGCCTCGCTCCCAGACTGGCGCCCACAGCGCGTCCCACTCGGCGGTGGCGGCCTCGCCGAAGGGCTTGAGGCCCGAGTGTTTCGGCCACCATTCCAGAAAAGTGTCGGTGGCGACCTTCAGTGCCAGGGTGTCGTAGGTCAGCAGCGGCCAGGCCGCACCCTCAGCGTTCAGCACTTCGGGCGGCGTCGCGGCTTGCAGGCGCGCCTGGACATCGACGGCGGCCTCATAGAGCGGGCGCTCGGCGAGGCCATCTTCGATCAGGCTGGCGTAGAGCCCGTCGCCCAGGTCTTCCAGCACCGCTAGGCCGGCCGCGATGTCATGGGACAGGATGCGCGGCGCCGACAGGCCCTGGTCACGCAGGAAGGCAGCGGTGGTCACGAAGGCGGCGACGGAGCCCGCCGCCAGCCGGGCGGCGGCGTTATAGCCCAGCGCCGCGCGTTCGGCGGTCGAGGCGCCCGGCGGACATATGACGCTCTCCACCGCTGGCGGCTGGTCCATCAGGATCAGGCTGGCGCCGCGCGCGGGATGCAGCCGCTCATAGCTGCGGGTCGAGGCGTCGCCGGACAGCGGTTCGCGCCGCGCGTCGGCCAAGCCGGCCTCACGCAGGAACTGGCGTTTCCGGGCCTCACGATCCGAACTCAAGCGCACGTCCCTCCCAGGTCCCGCGTCCGACCAGCCGCACCTGACGGGTCTCAGGGTTGTCGCCCAGACCGATCTCTACATCGAGTCGGTCGCCCGGCAGTCGGCCCTCAAGCCGCTCCGGCCACTCGATCACCGCTGCGCCCTCGTCGAGCGCCTCGTCCAGTCCGATCTCATAGGCCTCGTTCGGGTCGGTCAATCGGTAGAGGTCGAAGTGGGCGATGTTCAGCTGTGCGCCTTCGTAGAACTGCACCAAGGTGAAGGTCGGGCTGGGAACCTCCTCGTCCGGCGTGGTCAGCGCCCGCACCAGGGCCCGCGCCAGGGTCGACTTGCCGGCGCCCAGCGGACCGGACAGGCACACCGCCTCGCCAGACCGCAACGCCCGCGCAATGGCCTGGCCCAGCCGGGCGGTGGCGGCTTCGTTGGCCAGCATCATGCGAACGGCCGATCCGGCTCGCGCGGCAGAACCTGTTCGACATAGGTCTTGAGGCGCAGCGTCACCTCACTCGCCTCGCCGTCCAGTGCGTCGGGCGTGATCAGCGGACCCACCGTCAACGCGAATTCCCGCCCCCGCTTGTTCAGCAGTTCGTGGAACAGGGTGATGTCGCGCAGCTCCAGCGAGATACGGCCAAACAGGTGGAACAGGGTCGACCAGGGCCCGGCCAGATGGATCGGCAGCACCGGCGCTTCATAACGCCGGGCGATCGACACCGCCGAAGACATCCATTCCGGATCGCAGAGGGTTCCGTCCGGCTGGCGGCGAGCCAGCCGGCCGGCCGGGAAGACTACCAGGCAGCGTTCGGCCTCCATGACCTCGCGGGTCAGTTGCAGGGTCAGGCGCGTGCGGTCGCGGGTGCGTTTGTCCTCCACCCACTCCACCGGGATCAGGACCTCACCGAACTGCGGTGAGACCCGGTGCGCGTCGGCGTTGGCGTAGAAGCAGAGGTCCGGGCGAAGCGCCTTGACGACGTCATAGACCGCCACGCCGTCGGCGATGCCGGTGGGATGGTTGCAGACGACCACCAGCCTGCCCTGGGGCGGCAGGCGCTCCAACGCCCGGGTCGTGACCCGCAGCGCGAGCAGCCCGGACACATGATCCAGCGCTGCGCGGCCCGGCATGGCAGCGATGGCGTCGGCCATCCGGCGGGCCTTGGCGTAGTCCAGCAGCCGATAGAGCAAAGGCCGCAGCAACGGCCAGGCCGGACCGCCCGACAGGCGGGGCGCGCGCTCGGCGATCAGCACGTCGATGATATGGTCGCGCGCGCCCGCCACGGCCAGCGATCAGGTCGTCAGGCGCGCAATCAGCGCGGTGGTCGAGGGGTCATGGGCTCCGTCGCCGCCCTCTAGATCATTCAGCACCTGCGCCGCCAAGGTCTTGCCCAGTTCCACGCCCCACTGGTCAAAGCTGTTGATGCCCCAGAGCACGCCCTCGACAAAGGTCTTGTGCTCATAGAGCGCGATCAGGGCGCCCAGGCGTTCCGGGTCCAGACGATCCAGCAGAATGAAGCTGGAGGGCCGGTCGCCGGGAAAGGTCCGCTGGGGCGCAAGCGTATCGATCTCGGCGGCCGACCGCCCGGCGGCGAGCAGTTCGGCGCGCACCTCGGGCTCGCTGCGCCCGACCATCAGCGCCTCGGCCTGAGCCACGGCGTTGGCCAGCAGCTTGCGCTGAGCAGAAGGATCACCCTCGGAACCCTGGCGCACCGCCAGGATGTCCAGGGGCACCACGTCTGCGCCCTGATGCAGCAGCTGGAAGAAGGCATGCTGGCCGTTGGTGCCGGCATCGCCAAACACGCTGGTCGCGGTGGGATGGGGGATCGGGCGGCCATCGGATGTCACCCGCTTGCCGTTGGATTCCATCTCCAGCTGCTGCAGGAACGCCGCGAACAGCCGCAGGCGCTGGGCGTAGGGGACCACGGCCCGGATCGGACGGTCCAGGCCATTGCGGTTGAACACATGCGCCAGGGCCAGCAGGACCGGCGCGTTCGCCTCCAGCGGCGCCTCGACAAAGTGGCGATCCATCGCTCGCGCGCCGGCCAGGAACCGCTCAAACACATCGAACCCCAGCGCCACGGCGCAGGACAGGCCGACCGCCGACCAGATCGAATAGCGCCCGCCCACCCAGTCCCAGAACCCGAACACCTGATCGGCCGGAACCCCGAACGTCTGGGCCTTATCGGGGGCCGCCGACACCGCCACCAGATGACTGTCCGACGCAGGCCCCATCGCTGCCCGCAGCCAGCCCCGCGCCGCCTCGGCATTGGTCAGGGTCTCCAGGGTCGTGAAGGTCTTGGAGACGGTGACGACCAGGGTCTCTGACGGGTCCAGGCCCGCCAGCCCCTGGGCCAGTTCGGCCGGGTCCACATTGGCCGCGAAGCGGATCTCGATGGTAGGCGAGAGCGGCCGCAGCGCCTCCCAGATCAGTCGCGGGCCCAGGTCCGAGCCGCCGATGCCAATATGGACGATGGCGCGGAAGGGCTTGCCCGTGGCGCCGCGTTTGGCGCCGGTTTGCACCGCCTCGGCGAAAATCCGCATGGCCGCGCGGGTGGCCTCGACATCGCGCGACACCGGAACGCCATCGGCGCGCCAGTCCTCGCCATCCGCCGCCCGAAGCGCCATGTGCAGGGCCGCGCGGCCTTCGGAGGCGTTGACCGGCGCGCCCGCGAACAGCCGCGTCCGCGCGCCCGGCAGGTCGGCCGCTTGGGTCAGCGCCAGGGCCAGATCGATGTCGGCCAGCGACCAGGGCTGTTTGGAAAGATCCAGCACCAGCCCCGCCGCCTCCAGCGTCAGACGGCTCAGCCGCGCCGGCTCAGCCGCGAACAGGCTGGCGATGCGGCGGGTCTTCGCCACCTTGGCGGCCGCCAGCAGGGCGTCCCACGCGGCATCAGCTTTCGCCACCAGCAATCACCCGATCTGAACCGTCATCCCGGACGGCCCGAAGGGACGATCCGGGACCCAGGGGCTCGAGCAATCCCCCCTGGGTCCCGGCTCTTCGCTTTGCTGCGGCCGGGACGACAATGTGTGTTGGCGATTCCTAGCCCGATTTCCGCAGCCTGCGAAGCTCAGCCGGCCGAGCCGTACTTGACGGCGCAGCCATAGGGTGGACTGACCGGCTGGGCCACGGTGCGGCCGGCCTTCAGATCGGCCAGCGCGGCCGCCACATAGTTATGGGCGTCTTGCAGGCTGTCCGGATCGGTGGTCGGCTTGTCGTCGATGCCGCCCATAAAGGCGAGCCGCCCGGCCCGATCGATGATGAACATGTGCGGCGTCGCCCTGGCCTCATAGGCGCGGCCGACGAGGCCCTTGCCGTCCAGCAGCACGGCGGTGGAGGCGGCGCCGACCCTGGCCTTCCAGGCGCGGGCCTGGGGTCCGGTGAGATAGCCTTCAAAGCCCGGCGCGGAGGAGATCACGGTCAACCAGACAACCCCGTCGCGGGTCGCCTGAACTTGCAGACGCTGCATATTGCCGGAGCCATAGTGCTTGCCGACGTAAGGGCAGCCATTGTTGGTCCACTCCAGCACCACGGTGCGGCCCTTGAACTCGGCCAGGGTCCGGGCGTGGCCGTCGGCGTCCAGGGTGCGAAACGCCGGGGCTAGCTGGCCCAGCGTCGGGCTGGCCAGCGCCGGGGCCGCGATCATCGCCAGCACCAGGGCGAGAACAGCTCGGAGTCTCAGCAGGTAGGTCATCGTCACCCCGCCTTGCCAGCCGCGTTCAGGCCCCGGACCACCACACCCTCGGTCAGCAGCGCCGGAAGGATAGCCGGCTCGCCGCCGCCCACGCCATAGACCAGATAGAGCGGCACGCCGGCCCGGCCAAAGCGGGCCAGTTCTGCGGCGATCAACGGATCGCGCTTGGTCCAGTCGGCCTTGAGGTAGGCGACATTGTTGGTGCGCATCGCGGCCGCCACAGCCCGCGTCGACAGCGCCACGCGGTCGTTGACCTGACAGCTGACACACCAGGCGGCGGTATAGTTCACGAACACCGGCCGGCCCTCAGCGCGCAGCTCAGCCAGCCGTTCGGGGCTGTAGGGCTCGGAAGTCAGGCTCGCCGCCCCTGAGGTTGACGCCGTCCCGGACGTCGCGGCCGCCTCGCCATAGGGCCTCCCCACGGCAGCGAAGAGCGCCAACCCCAGCAGCAGCGTTGTCAGGATCACTTGAGGAACCGCGCGTGCGCCCAAGCTCATCCGCCGCTGCGCCAGACCGCCCAGCCACGCGGCCAAGCCCAGCGCCACGCCGGCCGCCAGCACCCGGGCCAGGGCGTCGGCGCCGGCCTGCAGGGTCAGCACCCAGACCAGCCAGCCGGCCGTCGCGTACATCGGGAAGGCCAGAAGGTTCTTGAACGTCTCCATCCAGGGTCCCGGCCGGGGCAGGCGGTTCAGCAGGGCCGGGGCGAAAGCCACCGCCACGAAAGGCGCGGCGAACCCGATCCCCAGCGCTGCGAACACGCTGAGCGCCGCGACCGGCGGCTGGGTCAGGGCCCAGCCCAGGGCCGAGCCCATGAACGGCGCCGTGCAGGGCGCCGCCACCACCACCGCCAGAACGCCGGTGAAGAACGCGCCTGCCATCCCGCCGCGCGCCGCCAGCCCGGAGCCCACGCCCTGCAAGGGCGATCCGATCTCGAACACGCCGGATAGATTGAGCCCGATGGCCAGCATCAGCAGCGCCAGCAGCGCGACCACCGCCGGGTCCTGCAACTGGAACCCCCAGCCGAGCCCGGCGCCAGCCGCCCGCAGGGCGATCAGCAGTCCTGCCAGCGCCAGGAAGGTCAGAACCGCGCCAGCTCCGAACGCCAGCCCCTGGCGACGCGCTTCGGCGTGATCGCCGCCGCCATGTCCCGCCAAGGAGGCGGCCTTCATGGCCAGCACCGGGAACACGCAGGGCATCAGATTGAGGATCAGGCCGCCAGCCAGGGCGAACAGCGCCGCCGAAATCAGGCCCAGCCCGCCCGGCGCCGCAATCGGTGGGGCGCGCGCGACCGGCAGTCCCAGCCCTGCGGCCCCGGCGGGCAGCGGGCCAGCGTTGGCGCTGACCTCATAGGCCTTGCCGCCAAACACCAGCACCCCGGCCAGCCCCTTCGGCGGGCTCGGTCCCTGGAAATCATAGCCCGGCGTGAGGGTCAGGGTCAGGCCCTGCGGCCCACGCTCGATCATCTGCGGCCTGGCGTGGTCGATCACCGTCGAGGCGAAGGGGAAGAAATAGGCGCCGGCCAGGCCAGCGCCGGTAACCGCCGCGCCGGTAATGGCCAGCTTCAGGCCGCCGTCCGTCTTCTCGAAGACGCCAACCAGTCCCGCCGGCTTCGGCGCCGACGCCAGCGCTGCGGCGATCATCGGCGCCCATTGGGCGTTCGCCGGGGCCGCCGTCGCCGTGACCGGCAGGGACAGCGTCAGCACCGCGTCTTCCGGCACGCAGATCTCATAACAGACCAGGAAGGCGGCGGCGGCGCTCAGCGTCACGCTCTGGCCGGGCCGCGCGCTGGCCGGCGCGGTCAGCGCCATCGGCAACAGCACCTCACCCTCATAGCCATAGTTGACCAGCGGCCCGACCGGCAGGCGATGCGGTGTCGGCCAAATGAAATCCCCGGCGGTCCAGCCGGACGGCAGGGTCCATTTGATCCGGGTGGCCTCGCCGGAATCCCCGGCGTTGCGCCAATAGGTGTGCCAGTGCGGCTGGATCTGCTGGCGGAGCGCCACATAGATCGTCTGGCCGGGCGCGATGCCTTGCGCCTCCGAAACCAGTTCGGCCGTCAGGTGGCCGGTGTTGACCGGCTGGGCCGACACGGGTCCCGCCAGGCAAAGGGCGCTGAGCAGGCCCACAAGAAACCGCGTGATCATCGGCGCTATATGGCCCCTCGCCCCTTTCAGCGCAAAGCCGCGCACGACATCATGTCGATACCCGCCGTGATCGCCGATTCGACACGGCCCCCCGGAGCCACGCCAAGTGCCCACATCCTTCGACGACATCGAGATCGGCCGCGTCATCTCCCTGGGGGTCGTGGCGGTCGATGAACAGGGCCTCGCCGCCTTCAGCGCCACCTTCGCACCGGGCTGGAGGGTGGATCAGGGCGCGCCAGACGCCATGGTCTTCGCCCTCTGGGCCAAGCTCGACACTCTGGCCTCGGCCGACGAGCCGCAGTCCAAGCGCCTGGGCGTCGATGCCCTGCGCTGGATGCGCAACCCCCCGGCCGGCGAGCTGCTGCGCGGCCGCATGACCGTGATGGCCAAGGACCCGGTCGGCGACGACAAAGGCATCGTCATCGCCCAGCACGATCTCTTGGATGAGGCCGGCCGGCTGGTGTTCTCCTGCCTGACGCGGAGTTTGTTCCGGCGGTAGGGACCCCTCCACCGCCTTCGGCGGTCCCCCTCCCCCGGTGGGGGAGGACCAGAAGCGCCCCATCTCGGTCCTGCCCCAGCGCGGAGCGCGTCCGGGGGAGGGGGACCACGCGCAGCGTGGTGGAGGGGGCTACCCCAAACTCGTCTTGTACAGCTTGCCAAGCTCCGCCCAGGCCTTCTCGGCCGCCGCCTCGTCGTAGACCGCGCTGCCCTTGACGCACCAGCCGTGGTTGGCGGGGTAGACTTCGACGGTGGCCTTGCGCTTGGCCTCGGCGAACGCAGCCTTCAGGATGTCCTTTGAGTCGGGCTGCTGCTTGTCGTCGTTCTGGGCGACAGCGACCAGGTAGGCGGCGTTCGACTTGGCGATCAGCAGGTGCGGGCTGTCGGGGTTCTTGGTGACCAGGCCGCCGCCGTGGAAGCTGCCTACCGCCCCGATCCGGCCGGGGACGGCGGCGGCGGTGCGGAACGACAGCGGCCCGCCCATGCAATAGCCCTGGACGCCGACCTTCCGGCGCTTGTTGGTCTGCGGCTGGGCGTCGAGGAAGGCCACATAGGCGGCGGCGTCGGTATCGACGCCGGCGTTGGACATGGCGCCGCGATAGCCCATCACCCGGGCCCGGTCGGTGGGGTTGGCGAAGTTGAACCCCTCGCCGGCGACCACGCCGCGCGCTGAGCGATAGAAGGGGTTGGGGACCAGCACCACATAACCCTGGGCGGCTAACCGCCGGCCCATGTCGCGGAACGCTGGCCTGAGGCCCGCGATGTCGGTCCAGATCAACACCGCCGGCCATTTGCCCTTGCCGGGCGGATAGAACAACACCGCGTCAGCGCTGCCGTCTGCGGTCTTCACCTCGACGTCCTTTTCAACGATGTCGCCGTGCGCCTGCGCGGCAGAGGCCAAGCCCGCTGCAGCGACGGTCATCAGGCCGAAGGTGCGGCGCGACACGCTGGGATCGTGGATCAGGCCCACATGAATATCGTCGTCACACATGGTGGTTGGCTCCCGTTGGTTTGTGGGCGCCATCCAATCACGAAATTCGCGAAAGGACACCCCAGCAGTGGTTGGCCGGTCACGCGCAGGTGGGGCTCGACCTCAGATTTTGCGAAACCTCGGGCCTTGGGACGCCATCAACGCCAGAGCCCAGTCATCGGGGATCAGCTTGACGAAGGCGGCGATGGCCTTGTTGGGGGCGCCCGGGACACAGATCGGGCGGTTGGCCTCGACGGCTTCGAAACCCGCAGCGGCGACTTCGTCAGCACCCAGCCACATCCAGGCCGGGGTCGAAGCGTTGACCATCGCGCGACTGCCGTTGACGTCGTGGAATTCCGAATAGGTGAAGCCAGGACACAGCGCGCTGACGTGGACACCATCGGCTGCGGTCTCCAGGTGCAGACTCTGCGAAAAGCGTATGAGGAGGCTCTTGGACGCCGCGTAGAGCGTGTGGCCGGCCGCGCCCGGGACCAGGCCGGCCAGGGAGGCGACATTGACGATCCGCCCGAACCGCCGCTCCCGCATGGCCGGCAGCACGCGATGGGTCAGCTCGCAAGGCGCGTTCACCATCACCTGCAGGAACGCCTGCTGGTCAGCCCAGCGGGTATCGGCGTAGGCGCCGGGCAGGCCGTAGCCGGCATTATTCACCAAGGCGTCGACAGTGCGGCCGTGGGCGGTCAGGTGGTCAAGGATCTGGCCCGACGCCTCGGGTTCGGCAAGATCTGCGCTGACCGTCAGAACCTCCACCCCGTGGCGCAGGCGGATTTCCTCGGCCAGTGTCTCCAGCCTGTCCAGACGACGGGCGGTCAAGGCCAGATCATAGCCAGCGCCCGCCAGCACCCGCGCGAAAGCCGAGCCGATCCCGGCCGATGCCCCGGTCACCAGCGCCAGTTTGCGGTCCATTCCTGACCCCTCCACCGTCCAGCAAGGAACCTACAGCACGATGCGATCAGACGGAATCGTCTGATCGCTGAATCGTGCGCGGCACTCTTGAATTGGAGCCTGTTTCATCCCTTCAGATGGTTCTGTCTGAAGGGAACAGGCTCTTGGGCCTGGGCTGCGCCGATCAAGCTCTCTCGGTAAGCGATCCCGCCGCAGGTGAGCGGCATTGAACCCATCCGCCTTTGGGTGTATCGCGCCGGCCGCGTGACGGCATCGGGCCGCCCAAGGGAATCCGGCCTCCGGGTCCCGGAGATACTGATGTCAGATCCGGCCGGCGCCTCGGAAAACGGGGTGGAAGGAACGCATCACGCCCGCAAGGATGGCTTCTGGGCCCTGACGCTCGGCTCGGTTGGGGTGGTGTTCGGCGACATCGGCACCAGCCCGCTCTACGCCATGCGTGAGGCCTTGGCTCACAGCAAGGGCGGCGGCGGCGGCGAGCTGGCAGTGCTTGGGGTGGTCTCATTGATCGCCTGGGCGCTGATCCTGATCGTCACCATCAAATATGTCGTGTTCCTGATGCGGGCTGACAACAAGGGTGAAGGCGGGACGCTGGCGCTGATGGCCCTGGCGCAACGGGTCAGTCCCGGAGGCCGGTCAACGATCATCCTGTTTCTGGGCATGGCCGGCGCGGCGCTGTTCTACGGCGACGGGATCATCACCCCGGCTCAGTCGGTACTGAGCGCCGTAGAGGGCCTGCGCGATGCGCCGGGCGTCCCGAAAGGCGTGGCCGAGCTTGTGCTGCCCATCTCGGCGGTCATCCTGATCGGGCTGTTTATGATCCAGTCGCGCGGCACCGCCAGCGTCGCGCGGTTCTTCGGCCCGATCACCGCTGTCTGGTTCCTGGTGCTGGCCGGGCTTGGCCTCTACCACATCTCCGAAGATCTCTCGGTGCTCAGGGCGTTCTCGCCGCACTACGGGGTCAAGTTCCTGCTGGCCAACGGCTTTCTGGGGTTTGTCATCCTCGGCAGCGTGTTCCTGGCGGTGACCGGCGCTGAGGCGCTCTATGCGGATATGGGCCACTTCGGAAAACAGCCGATCCGGATGGCCTGGCTGGTCCTGGTGCTACCGGCCCTGCTGATCAACTATCTGGGACAGGGCGCCCTGGTGCTGGCCCATCCAGAGGCCCGGACTAATCCGTTCTTCGATATGATCCCTCAAGCAATCTATTGGCCGGTGCTGCTGCTGGCCACCGCCGCCGCCGTGATCGCCAGCCAGGCGGTGATCACCGGGGCGTTCTCGATGACCCAGCAGGCGGTGCAGCTGGGCCTGTTCCCGCGCATAGATATCCGGCGGACCTCCGAGACCCAGGCCGGCCAGATCTATGTGCCGCAGGTCAACACCTTCCTGATGATCGGGGTGCTGGCGCTGCTGGTGACCTTCAAGAATTCTTCGAACCTGGCCGCCGCTTACGGCATCGCGGTGACCGGCTCGATGTTCGTCGATACGCTGCTGTTCTTCTACATCGTCCGCTACATGTGGAAGCGGCCCGTCTGGCAGGCGGCATTGGCCTCAGGCAGTTTCGGCCTCATCGACCTGGTGTTCATCTCCTCGAACCTCCTGAAGATCCCGCAAGGCGCCTGGATGCCGCTGGCGCTGGGCGCGCTTCTGATGGTGGTGATGTGGACCTGGAACCGGGGCGCGCAGATCCTTTCCGACAAGACCCGACGCGATAGCGTTTCGCTGGTGGATCTTGCCGACATCCTTAAGGCCCGCGCGCCGCACCGCGCGCCGGGCACGGCGATCTTCCTCACCTCGGACCCGGACACCGCGCCCGTGGCCCTGATGCACAACCTGAAACACAACAAGGTGCTGCACGAGAAAAACATCATCCTCACCGTCTCGACCGCCGAAACCCCAAGGGTTCGCGATGATGACCGGGTGCGCATTGTGCCGATGAACGATGACTTCAAGAAAGTGATGATTGACTACGGCTTCATGGAGACACCGAACGTCCCCAAGGCGCTGGGCCTGTGCCGCAAGCAGGGCCTGAAGTTCGACATCATGGCGACCAGCTTCTTCCTCGGCCGCCGCTCTGTGGTGCCCTCGGCAACGTCGGGTATGCCGCTCTGGCAGGACAAGCTGTTCATCTTCCTGATGCGCAACGCCGCCAACCCCACCGACTTCTACAAGATCCCGCCGGGCCGCGTGGTGGAGATGGGCGCGCAGGTCACGGTCTAAGGCGCCCCACCAGCCTTCGCACCGCCGCTGGCCTGCGCCCGGTCGGCGGCGCGACTGCCGCCGAGGATGCCCGGCATGGCGTAATTGCCCTCATGGCAGGCGTATTCATAGACCCGGCCCTCCAGCGCCGCGAATTCGTAGTCGCCGCCCCAAGGCTCCGCCCAGATCGTCGGGTCGCTCACCGTGAACGCATAGTGCAGGCGGCCCTTCGCCACGCGGGTGATCCGTTCCGTCACCTTCAGATGCTCCCACGACCCAAAGAATGCCTGAACCTCAGGATAGTTGGTGGTCTCAACCACCAGGGTGTCGCCCTCCCACCAGCCGACGCTGTCGCCGAACCAGGGCCGCAGGCTGTCGGGCAGATGCTGGCGACTGTTCAGCCGGATGTGGCGCGCGTCATGGACCATCTCGACGACGATCAGCACCTCGTCGCGGTTCTGCGCGATCTGATAGTTGTTGTTGTAGAAGCCGTTGGGGAACATCGGCGGCGGGCCGTTGCGCCCGAACGAGGTCAGGCAGCGGTCGGCGAGGCTGAGTTCCTCCGGATTGTTGAAGATCTGCGCGGTCTGCTGGTCCTCGCCGAACAGCGCCGCCGAGCCATATTCGTCGATGAAATAGGGCGAGCCGGAGAACGACCGCATCTGCTCTGCGGACACCTTAGAGCCGGCCCGGGGCGCCGGGATCTGGCCGTTGGCGGTGGTGATCAGCGAGGTGCGCGGCTCGCCCGCCACGCGCATGACCTGGATGCCAGGATCCAGGAAGCCGCGGTTGTAGCCGCCGACGGAGCCGTCGGTGACGGTCGGCGCACTGGGATCGGTCCGCTGGTTGCCACGATCGATCTGAGCGGCCGCCGCACCCTCGATCTTCGCAACCTCAGCCGGTGTCATGGCCCGGCGCGCGCCGTACTGGGTCGGCCGGGTCTGCGGCGTCATGGTGGCGTTGGTCCAGACGCCTTCGAGGTCCGGCTGGCCGAACCCGTTGCGCGGAACCTTCCAGCTAACCCCTTGGGCCAGGGTCGTGCCGGCCAGCAGTGTGAGCGTCAGGGCAAGGATCAGGGGGTGTCGCATGGGTGTCCTCCGAGCCCCGAGGATGCGCCGCCCGCGCACAGACGCCAAGCCCGCCAGAATTTGATCCTGCAAGCTCGGCATGGCTGGGCTACGATCAGCACCCTGGGGAGCGAACAGTTATGGCCGGACTAAAAGACAAGCGCGGCTTCATCGACAAGGAGCGGCTGGACCTCACCGAGCGCAAGGCGATGGAATACTGGATGAAGCGCTGGGGCATAACGCGCGACCAGCTGACCGCCGCGCACCGCAAGGTCGGCCGTCTGACCAAGGACATCGCCGCCGAACTGGGCAAGAAGCGGTAGCGGCGATCAGGCCCGCGCCGGGATCCTGACTGGCATCGTTTCATATCCCTTCACGAAGCTGGAATAGACCCGCTTGGGCTCGCCCACGAGTTCGATCATCGGGAAGCGCTTGAGGATCTCTTCCCAGATGATGGTGAGTTGCAGCTCGGCCAGTCGATTGCCGACGCAGCGATGGATGCCGAAGCCGAACGAGATGTGCTGGCGCGGCCGTTCGCGGTCGATGATGTAGGCGTTGGGCCGGTCGATCACGGTCTCGTCGCGATTGCCCGAGACATACCACATGACCACCTTTTCGCCCTTGCGGATGGTCTTGCCGCCGATCTCATAGTCGCTGAGCGCGGTGCGGCGCATATGGGCCAGCGGCGTCTGCCAGCGGATGGTTTCCGACACCATCGAGGGGACCAGCGAGGGGTCCGCCCTGAGCTTGGCGTACTGATCGGGATTCTGGTTCAGGGCCAGGATCGAGCCGGAAATGGTGTTGCGGGTGGTGTCGTTGCCGCCGACGGTGAGCAGCACGACATTGCCGAAGAATTCGCGCGGGGCCATGTCGCGGGTTGCCGGACTGTGCGCCAGCATCGAGATCAGGTCGCCGGCCGGCGGGGCGTTCACCCGCTGGTTCCACAGCTCGGTGAAATAGGCGTGATACTCGCCGAAGATCGCCATCTTCTGTTCCAGGGTGTCGATCAGACCATGGCCGGGCGCGGCGGTCACCACGTCGGACCAGTAGGTCAGCGTCCGGCGGTGCTCCTGCGGCATGTCAAACAACGTCGCCAGGGTCATGGCGGTGAGTTCCTTCGACACCAGATCAACCCAGTCGAATTCTTCGCCGATCGGCAGGCTGTCGAGGATGGCCCCGGCGCGCTCGCGGATCTGCGGCCCCAGGACATGCAGGTTCATCGGCGACACGGCGGGGCTGACCGCCTTGCGCTGAACGTCGTGCTTGGGCGGGTCCATGGCGATGAACATCGGCAGCGGATCCATATTCGACTGGCCGCCGGCGATGGTGATACCGCCCAGCATGAAGTCCGACGAGAACACCTGGTGATTGGTGTCGATGGCCATGATGTCGTTGTATTTGGTGATCGACCAATAGGGTCCGAACTCATGCTCGGTGCAGTAGTGGATCGGGTCCTCAGCGCGCAGCCGCTCGAAGATCGGCCACATGGCGTCGGCCTGGAACAGGGCCGGCTGGGCCGGGTTCAGCTTGTCCAGCGGCAAGGCGTAGGCCTCAGCCCGCGCCGCTGCCAGACTCGTCGCATTGCCATCGGCCATGGTCGTCGTCCTCAGCTCTACCGCGCGCCGAAGTGAACACTGATAAGTTCGATTTGGATAGGGTGTTCTCTATCCGACCAGGTGCTTGTCGAAGAACCGGGCGATGTCGGTGAACACCACTGCCGATTCCGGACTGTCAAAGGCATAGATGTACTCGGCGTGGCTCATGGCCTCATGGACTTCCAACTGCGACTCGACGCCGGCGGCCCGCATGGCGCGATGGGTCCGCACGGTGTCGCTGAGCAGGATATCGCGGGTGCCCGTCGTCAGTATGGTTGGCGGGAAGCCGGCAAAGTCGCCGAAGATCGGTGAAATCAGCGGGTCGCGGACACTCGTTGCGCCGGCGTAGATCGCCGCCATCCCTGAGCCCGCGCCATCATAGCTCGTGAAAATGCCGTCGACATGGGCGTTCACCGCGTAGGAGTCGCTGGCGCCGGTAAGATCGGTCCAGGGCGTGCTGGGCGCCAGGGCGCCGGGAAGCGGCAGGTCCAACGCCTTCAGTTTCAGCACCAGCGCCAGGGTGAGCCCGCCGCCTGCGCTCGTGCCCAGCGCGCCCATCGAGGCCGCAGGATGCTCTGCGAGCAGCGCATTCCAGACCGCCACCGCATCATCAACCGCAGCCGGGAACGGATGATCCGGGGCCATCCGATAGTCGACCGAGATGACCTTGAGGCCGGAATAGTGGGCCGCCAACACCGCCTCGCCGGTGCTGGCTTCGCCGCCGTTCAGCGCATAGCCGCCGCCGTGGAAATGAACCAGCAGGCGGCCGGCCTTGGCTGGATCAAAGGTCGCAGGGGTGATCTCGCGGACCACGACACCGGCGATCCGGCGCGTCACGGAGGTGTGCGGGAACATCTGCGCAAGGATCGGCGCGATCGCCAGAGCCTGGGCGTCGGCTGTGGCGATGAAGGTCTTCCATTCCGCTGTGGTCTGCGGCGACTGCGCCATCGGCAGTCGCGTGGCCTCAGCCAGCAAGGCGATCGATCGTTGGAGCTGCGGGCTGACAGTGGAGGGCACGCGCAGGGTCTTTGCCGGAACCTGGCGGGCAGTCAGGGTGGCGCTGGCGTCGTCCATGGGGTGGCCTCTTTCAGATTGGGACGCAGGGTCGGAAAACGGTTGAACCAAACGCCGGAACCTCGCCAGCGATTTTTGCGCTGCGGCAGGTCCGAGCCGCAGAACAGCGCCGGCGTCGCCATCCGCAGCTGCATAGGCCGTTGAGCCCACGTTCGATGAGCGATAGTAATTTGCGCGATGGCGCGGCAGCAGTTCGACACCTTGGACGGATTGCGCGGGATCGCCGCCCTCGCCGTGCTGGTGGGCCATGTGCCCGACCGCACATTTCTGCATTTGCTGCCAACCCGGCACCTGGCCGTGGACTTCTTCTTCGTGTTGTCGGGATTTGTGCTGGCTCACGCCTATGAGCAGAGATTGCGCGGGGAGATGGGAACGGTTGAGTTCATGGTCCGGCGCTATATCCGGCTTTGGCCGCTCTATCTGCTGGGCACGTTCATAGGTCTTGTCAGTCTGGTCGGCCACATGCCGCCAGCGCCCAAACTGCTGGCCATCACCAGCCTGGCGATCTTCTTCGTTCCGGTCTTGTCGCCCCGACTGACACTCTACCAACAAGCCGTATTTCCCCTGAATTCGCCGGCGTGGTCGCTATTTTTCGAGCTTTTGGCCAACGTCCTCTACGGGCTCGTGGCCCGTCACCTGACCAATCGGCGGCTGGCGGCGATATTGCTCGTCGGGCTGATCCTCCTGGTGGGGACCTGGGCGCGCTTTCACGAGCTCGACGCAGGCTCGACGATTCCGCACTTCTGGGGCGGCTTCGGACGCGTGGTCTGGTCTTACTTCGCAGGCGTCGCGATCTACCGGATTTGGCTGGCGCGCCCATCGCCGAGATTGCCAGCCTGGGTGTTGGCCGCCGCCCTTGTGGCGATGTTCGCGACCCCATGGCAGCTCATATGGCCGCTCGTCGGGTTCCCGGCGCTGGTGTATCTGGCGGCCAGCGCCCAGCTCGACGGGCGCACGAAGGCAGCGTTTACCTGGCTGGGAACAGCGTCATACGGAATCTATGTTCTGCAAGTGCCGATGGTCACGGTGCTGTCGCGCTGGATCGACATGGCGGGTCCCTGGTGGACGCTGGCGTTCGCCGCGCTGGTGGTGGTGACGGCTATCGTCCTCGACCGGGTCTTCGATCGACCTGTCCGCAGATGGCTTGAGGGTCGGATCCTGCCGCGCGCGAGAGCGGCGGGGGCGACCTGACCCTCGCCGAACAGTCCCTTCGCCGTAGACCGACCTACGCCAGCTCGAACACCGGCACCGGCGCGCCCTCAGTAGGTTGCAGGCGCACCTTCACGCGCATCCCAATCTTCAGGTCCTCTGGCGCCATGCCGACGAAATTGGTCAGCATCGAGGGGCCTTCGTCCAGGGTCACATAGCCGATGGCGTAGGGCGCCGAGGCCCGGCGCATGATCGAATAGGTGTAGACCACGCCCTCGCCCTTGCTCTCCTCCCAGACCGTGCGGTCGGAGTGGCAGTTGGGGCAGATCGTGCGCGGATACCAATGGGCCTCACCGCAGGCCTGGCAGCGCTTGATCAGGAACCGGCCCTCGGCGGCGGCGTCGAAGAACGGCTTAGTTTCCAGGTTCACCGCCGGGGCGGAGAGCTCGCGGGTCAGAAGTTCAGACATGGGTTCAGGCCTCCCGCTCGAGAATGACGGTCGCCGAGCCGTGGCGCACGCCCAGCGACCCGCCGGTGCCGTGGGCCAGCACCAGGTCGCAGTTGGGAACCTGAACCTTCGGATGGGCCTCGCCCCTGGCTTGACGCACGGCTTCGATGACCTTGGTGATGCCGCCCCGGTTGGTCGGGTGGTTGTTGCAAAGGCCGCCGCCGTCGGTGTTGAACGGCAGCTTGCCGACGCCGGAGATCAGATTGCCGTCGGACACGAACTTGCCGCCGTCGCCTTTCGCGCAGAAGCCCAGGTCCTCCAGGGTCATCAGCACGGTGATGGTGAAGCTGTCGTAGATCGAGGCGTATTTGATATCGGCAGGGGTGACGCCCGCCTCCTCGAAGGTCGGGGGTCCGGACCAGACGGCGCCGGAATAGGTGAGGTCCAGCTTGCGGCCGCCCAGTTGCAACTTGGGCGCTTCGCCCGCCCCCAGCAGACGCACTTTCGGCCGCTTCAGGGTCCTGGCGACCTCAGGCGAGGTGACGATCAGGGCGCCGCCGCCGTCGGTGACCACGCAGCAATCCAGCAGGTGCAGCGGATCGGCGATCATCTTGGAGTTCACCACGTCTTCTACGGTCACGACATCGCGTAGAAACGCGTGCTCGTTCCATTGGGCGTGATGGCTGGCGGCCACCTTAATCCAGGCCAACTGTTCCGACGTGGTGCCATAGTCATGCATGTGACGGGTGGCGCACATGCCGTAGATGTTGTGGGTTGAGCCGCCGTAAACGTTCTCGAACCCTTGTTCGGGCGCACCATCGGCGAGACCGCGCGGCGCCCCACCTTGGCTGGCGCCTGGCCTTCCGCCGCCGTTGCGCGGCCGACCCGCCAGGGTGATCAGCGCCACGCTGCACTTGCCCGTCGCAATCGCCTCGGCCGCGTGGCCGACATGGACCACATAGGAGCTGCCGCCGGTCTCGGTGGAGTCCAGGTGACGGACATTCTTCAGGCCCATGTAGTCGACCATCGAAAGGCCGCCAAAGCCAGGCGCATCGCCAGCGCAGAAGTAGCCGTCCACGTCGTCGAACGTCAGGCCAGCGTCGTCCAGCGCGCCCCTGGCCGACTCCACGTGCAGCTGGGCCGTCGTCTTGTCCTTGGCGTCGCGCGTGGGGTGCTCGTAAGCCCCCATGATGTACGCCTTGCCTTTGATGCTCATAGGCCCTGCACCCCCTCGTTGTTGGTCCGCGATATCAGCCGGACCTGGGGTGAGCCAAGCGGCGCGATTGGGCTGGCCCTAGTCTGCAATGATGTGCGGCACAAAGCGCGAGAGGTTGCGGGTCACGCGACTGCGGTCTTCGCGGATGCCGATGCCGGCGGGCTCGGCGCCAACCATCCAGGCGCCAATCACCGGATAATTGCCGTCGAAGCGCGCCAGGGGGTGCAGCGCTTGGCGGATGTGGCCTTCCTCGCCGTAGCCCTGGTCCAAAACCTTCGCCCTGCGTCCCTTGGCGACCAGCTCGATGTTGGCCCCTTCGCGGGAGAACAGCGGCTTCCTCACATAGGAGTTGCCGAGCTCACCGACCCTTGGATCGTTCTCGAAATAGGCCGCGAGCAGGTTCGGGTGGCCTTCATGGCGCTGCCAGAGCAGGGGCAGCAGGCCCTTGTTGGACAGCACCGCCTTCCACGGCGGCTCCAGGAACCGAGTGCCTGAGGTCTTTAGGTGGGCCGCGTAATCCTCGCGGAACATCTCCTCCCAGGGATAGAGCTTAAACAGGGCGTTGATCAGATAGTTGTCCTGGTCGATGAAGCGGCCATTGGCGTCGAGGCCAATGGCCCGAATGCCGACGAACTTGGGCTCCAGGACCGCTTGGGTCGCAATGTCTTCCAGATAGCGGACGGTCTGCCGGTCTTCGAGCGAGTCCGGATCGCTGGAGAAGTGAACGAAGCCGCCACCTGGAAAGATCGCCCGGAACCGCGCCTCCAGCTTTTCGTGCAGGCTGTTGAACTGGTCGGCATCGGCGGGCAGGCGGCCGGCCGTGATCATTTCCTCCAGCCAGATCCACTGAAAGGTGCCGGTCTCATAGATGCTGGTCGGGGTATCGGCGTTGTACTCGAACAGCTTGGCCGGCCCCGTCCCGTCATAGGCGAAGTCGAAGCGGCCATAGAGCGACGGGTCCTTGCGCGCCCAGCTCTCGGCCACGTCGTCGCGGACGGCTTCGGGGATGGCCAGCCGGGCCATCAGCGCCTCGCTCTTCACCACCTCATCGACCAGGTCCAGGCACAGCGCATGCAGCTCGGCGGCGGGCGCCTCAAGGCCGACTTCGACCTCGGCCAGGGTGAACTGGTAGTAGGCGCGCTCGTCCCAATAGCGGGTGCCGTCGAGGTGGCGCCAGGTGAAGCCAAGCGCCTCGGCCCGGTCATCCCAGCCGGGGCGCTCGGTCGTCTTGATGCGTTTCACGGCTGAATCAGGACTCCGACTCGCGCTTCATCGGCTGGGCCTCGATCCGCAGGTGCGGGGCTTCCAGCAGAATCGGCTCGGCGGCCGGGGCCCTCAAGCGGGCTAGCACGTCGCTGGCTGAGGAGTGGCCCGGCAGGATGCCGGCGGCCTGCAGCTTGGCGTCAAGGTCAGCGCCGGTGCGGCGGTCTTCAAGTTCGCCGGCCGCCTTGAACTTCTCGTCGGCGATCATTTGCCGCTCTTTGATCCGCTTCAGGCTGTCCGCAGCGGAGCCCAACCGCGCTGACGCGCCAGCGCCCTGCGACGCAACAGCCGCCTGGGCCCGCTGGACACTGTCATTGACCTTCACCACGTCGATTTCGCGGCGCAGAGTCTCGACCCGCTGCTGGGTGGTGGCGATGGTCTTGTGCATCCGCTCCTCTGCCGACTTCATCTCAGCCAACTGGGGCGTCTTGGCGGTGACATCGGTCTCCAGCTCGGAGATTCGCTGGGCGACCTCCATCGCCAAGGCCTCGTCGCCCTTGGCCAGAGCTGCGCGGGCCGAGCTCTCATAGCGGCCAGCCTGATCGCTGAGGTTTTGCAGCTCCTTCTCGATCATCCGGCGGCGCGCCACCAGGGTGGACAAGTCGTCCCGAGCGCGGCCCAGCGCATTGTCAGCGTCGCGAATTTCCTGGTCGAGGATCTTCAGCGCATTGGCGTCAACAACGGCGGCGCCCGCCTCGTGCGCGGTGCCGCGGAACAGGGTGATCAGTTTTGTGAAGATGGACATCTGGAACCCCTTAAGCGGCGGAAGCGAAGTTCTGGCGCAGTTCGTCGGCGGCGCGGATGGCGTTCTCGGCCAGCATGCGCAACTCGATCACCACCGTCTGAAGGGTGGTCTTGCACGACAGTTCGCCGAAGATTTCGTAGTAGTCGCGATCCGCCACGGTGGTGATGCCGAAGTTGGACAGCGGCACCAGCTTCTGCGCCTTGAGCAGGAAGACGTTGAAGGCCGCCTGGTTGTCCTGCTCATCCACCGGCCACAACAGGGCTGAGACGACGATCTGCTCGGACCCAACGCTGAGATAGATCGGCAGGTCGCCGAACTCGTTCATGGTGATCTGCAGGACGGGCTCGGAGCCCTCGAGGACGCGAGCGACCATCTCGCCGTCGCGCAGCAGCCTTGAGTCACTGAGCGCCTCGGCGAGTGAACTCACCGACCAATCGGTGTCGATGACATGATCCATCTGGTATGATCCTCGCGGAGGGTTTGAGTCTCGCAGCGCCGGTCCGCGGCTCGACGCTGTGATGATGGCGCGCGCGGCGGCCTGGATATCGGATTTGGCGCCGGGGGGAACCCAGAGCTCCAGCTTCACGAGACCGAGGCGCTGGCGCTGATCGCGCCACTGCCGGGTTCGCTCTGCGGGGCTCAGGCCCGCCGCCTTGTCCGTTGGCCGTTGCATTCGTTCGCGTATACATACGCGTACATTTGACATTGCGCAAGACGCGGTTATTGTATGCCTTCGACAAGGATGCTGATGTGATCTTTCGGGGTCTGTTTGGGGGCGGCAAGCGCGGCGAGCAACTAACGCCCGCGCTACCGGTCGTGCGCAACATCACCATCGGCCGCAGCGTCCGCCTGGACCCTTTGGCGTGGCGCCGGCTGGGGTCGGGGGCAAAGTTCCGGATCGACACGGACACATTGGAGATCGTCGCTCAAGGCCGCATCGACCTGGGCGCAGACGGCTTCGTGCACCGGTTCTACACCAACGACGACCTGATGTTGCAGATGGTCAGCCCCGACGCCGAGGGCCAACAGGCCGAGGATTTCACCGTTTTCGCACCCTGGGCATCAGCCTACCCGCCTGACGCCAGCGCCAAGCGCCGTTGGGCCGACCGGCTGCGGGCGCGCACGTTTGCGGCTGACGACCTGCCAGAATACCGCCGCTTCTGGTTTGGCGAGGCGGACGAGCTACAGGATCCCGTCAGTTTCTGGGAAAGCGTCTATGATGACCGGGCCGGCGCAATCGCCCGGCGCATCTACCAGACTTGCATGCTGTTCGCCCGCGACCTGCCGGGCGAGGGGCGTGAACTGCTACTCGCCATCGAGATGGAACCTCAGGGCGGCGACCTGACCCACGAGATCATGGTCGGCATTCCGCTGAACGTTGGAGAATTCGAAGCATGACTTTCGACCCCATGGTGTTCGCCGCCGGCGCGCTGAACTTCGCTCTGGCATTCCTCGCAGCCGGCGGTTTCGCCTTGATCTTCAAGGCGATCTACCGGTGGATTACCCCGCATGACGAGGGTGCGTTGATCCGAGCCGGCAACTCGGCCGCCGCCGTGGCCCTGGGCGGCGCGCTGATCGGCTATGTGATCCCTCTGGCCTCGGCCTTGACCCAGACCCACTCGCTGCCCGAATTTGTGGCCTGGGCGCTGCTGGCCGGCGTCATCCAGATCGCCACGTTCTGGATCGTTCGCCGGATCGCCCTGCCCGACGTCTCCACCCGCATCGAGCGCGGCGAAATGTCGAGCGCGCTCTATCTGATGATGATCTCCATCGCGGTCGGCATTCTCAACGCCGCCTGCATGACGGCGTAACGACGATGAAGCGCACCCGCAAACTCGCCCTCACCAGCCTGATGGCCATGGGCGGCGTGTCCCTGACGGCCTGTGGCGACCAGCCCAACGTCACCATCGCCGACCAGGGCAGGACGGTCGATGCCTACACCTATCAGTCGCTGCAGGACTGCAAGGACAAGAACGAGGTTCCGGACGACGCCTGCGACACCGGCCTGAAGCAGGCCAAGGCCGAGGAGAGCGCCGAAGCCAGGTATGCCGACAGTAGAACCTGCGAGGACGTCTACGGCCCAGGCCAGTGTGTGCCGCGCGGTCAGGCCGGCGGCGGCTCGTTCTGGGGTCCGCTGGTCACCGGCTTCGTGGTCGGCCAGATGATGAATGGCGGCTGGGGCGGCGGCGGCCTCTACCGCGACTGGCGCGGCGGCGGCTACTACAGCCGGGGCGGCGGTCCGGTGACCACCGACTATTCCACCGGTCGCACCCGCATCGGCCAGCGCAGCTTCGATCCGCCGGATGCGATCCAGGCGCCGGGCAAGCAAATGTCGCGGGCCGGGGTCATCTCGCGCGGCGGCTTCGGTGGCCGGATGTCCAGCCGCAGCTACGGCGGCGGGAGTTGGGGCGGATAAAGCTTGCCTAGCCTGTTAGGGCCTTTGGCTGTATGCCGCGCGGCCGACAGCCGGGGACTTCCATGCCTGACCTTTACGACGTCGCCGCCATCGGCAACGCCATCGTCGATGTGATCGCGCCGGCCACCGACGCCTTCCTCGCCGAGAACAGTCTCACCAAGGGCGCGATGATGCTGGTCGATCCGGACCAGAGTGCGGCGCTCTACGCCAAGATGGCGGCGGGCGTAGAGACTTCCGGCGGCTCAGCCGGCAACACCATTGCCGGGGTCGCCAGTTTTGGCGGCAAGGCGGCCTTCCTGGGCAAGGTGGCGGATGACAAGCTGGGCAGAGTCTACGCTCACGACATGCGGGCCATGGGCGCCTGGTTCGAGAACGCGCCGCTGATCGGCGGGCCGGCGACGGCGGTCTCGATGATCAATGTGACCCCCGACGGCCAGCGGACCATGTGCACCTATCTGGGGGCCTCGACCCAGTTCACCGACGCGGATGTCGATGTCGCCGTCTGCGAAGGCTCAAAGATCGTCTATCTGGAAGGCTATCTGTTCGACGCCGAGCCGGCCCGGCGGGCGTTCGCCAAGGCGGCGGCGCTGGCGCACGGATCGGGCCGCAAGATCGCCCTGACGCTGTCGGACAGCTTCGTGGTTGAACGCCATCGCGGCGGCCTCCTGGGCTTCATCGAGAGCCAGGTGGACCTGCTGTTCGCCAATGAGAGCGAGCTGCTGGCGATGTTCGAGACCGACAGCTTTGAGACCGCCTGCGAGGCGCTGCGCACGCGCTGCGATCTGGCTGCGGTGACGCGCGGCGAGAAGGGTTCGGTGATCCTCAGTGAGGGCGAGCGGCTGAGTGTCGCCGCCGAAGCGGTCCAGAAAGTCGTGGACACGACCGGCGCAGGCGACCAATACGCCGCCGGGTTCATGTTCGGCCTGTCGCGCGGGCGGCCGCTGCAGCAATGCGGTAAGCTGGCCTCGCTGGCGGCGGCCGAGGTGATCTCACATTACGGGCCGCGCCCGCAGGTCTCGCTGAAGGACCTGGCCGGGTCGAAGGGATACTGAAGCTGATGAGCCGTTCCGCCGAGGTGGTCCGCAACACCAAGGAAACCCAGATCCGCGTCGCCGTGGACCTGGACGGGACCGGCGTGTCGACGATTTCCACCGGCATCGGGTTTTTCGATCACATGCTGGAGAGCTTTGCACGCCACGGGGGTATCGACCTCAATGTCGAGACCAAGGGCGACTTGCACATCGACATGCACCACACGGTCGAGGACACCGGCATCGTGCTGGGCCAGGCGATCAAGGAGGCCATCCCCGGCTTCAAGGGCGTACGCCGTTTCGGCCACGCCTATATCCCGATGGACGAGACCCTGAGCCGCTGCGCCATTGACCTTAGCAACCGGCCCTATCTGATCTGGAATGTGGCGTTCAAGACGCCCAAGGTCGGCGACATGGACACCGAGCTGTTCAAGGAGTTCCACCACGCCTTCGCCATGAACGCCGGCGCCTGCGTGCACCTGGAATGCCTCTACGGGACCAATTCGCACCACATCGCCGAGAGCGGCTTCAAGGCCCTGGCCCGGGCGCTTCGCCACGCGGTGGAGCTGGATCCCAAGACCCTGGGCCACGCCGCCTCGACCAAGGGCGTCCTCTAGGATCATCACGATGCAGAGGGTGGCCCTGATCGACTACGGGTCGGGCAATCTGCGCTCGGCTGAAAAGGCGCTGGTCCGTGCGGCGGACGGCCGCGCCGAGATTGTTGTGACTCATGATCCGGACATCGTAGCCTCCGGAGATCGGATCGTACTGCCGGGCGTCGGCGCCTTTGCCGCCTGCATGGCGGCGCTGTCGGCCCGCAACGGCGTGGTCGAGGCGATGACGCAAGCCGTGCGCGTCCGCGGCGCGCCATTCCTGGGCATCTGCGTCGGCATGCAGTTGCTCGCTAGCCGTGGGCTGGAGTTCGGCGTCACACCGGGGCTGGGCTGGATCGCCGGCGATGTGAAGCGAATCACGGTCGATGATCCGCGACTGAAGGTGCCGCACATGGGCTGGAACACGTTGGCGGACGTTTCTGACCTGGCGATGTTGTCAGGGGCCAAGGCCGGCGCGCCGGTGTACTTCACCCATTCGTTCGCCATGTACCCCGAGGATCCGGCCGATGTCGCGGCCTGGGTGGAACATGGCGGACGCTTCCCCGCCGCCGTGGCGCGGGACAATCTGGTCGGGGTGCAGTTCCATCCCGAGAAATCACAGGCGACCGGCCTGCGGCTATTGGCCGACTTCCTGGAGTGGCGACCTTGATTCTCTATCCGGCCATCGACCTCAAGGACGGCCAGTGCGTGCGCGTGCTGCACGGTGACCTGTCCACGGCGACGGTGTTCAACTCTGATCCCGCCGCCCAGGCGCGGGCCTGGGTCGAGGCCGGTTTCCATTGGATCCATATGGTCGACCTGAATGGCGCGGTCTCCGGCCGGGCGGTCAATGCGCCGGGCGTCGAAGCGATCCTGGCCAGCGTCTCTGTGCCCGTGCAACTGGGCGGCGGCATCCGCACCCTGGCCGACATTGAGCGCTGGATCGAGGCCGGCGTCAGCCGGGTGATCCTGGGCACCGTGGCGGTGAGACAGCCGCAGATCGTGCTGGACGCCGCGCGGCGCTATCCCGAACAGATCGCGGTCAGTGTCGACGTGCGCAAGGGCAAGGTCGCTGTCGACGGCTGGACCAAAGATTCAGAATTCGATGCGATCACCGTGGCCAAGCGGTTCGAGGACGCCGGTGTCGCCGCCCTGATCGTCACCGATATCGACCGCGACGGCACCGTCATGGGCTTCAACGTGGAGGCGTTCGGGGCCATGGCCGACGCCGTGTCCATCCCGGTGATCGCGGCCGGCGGCCTGGCCAGCGTCGACGACATCGTCAAGCTGAAGGCGCGCAAGGGTGTGCCGGTGGCCGGCGCGGTGTTGGGCCGGGCGCTCTACAACGGTGCCATCGATCCGGCCCAAGCGTTGGGAATCGCAGCATGACTCTGAAGATGGCTCTATGCTGAAGATCAGGGTCATTCCCTGTCTGGACGTCAAGGACGGCCGGGTGGTGAAGGGCGTGCAGTTCGTCAATCTGCGCGACGCGGGCGATCCCGTGGCGCAGGCTCAGGCCTATGACGCCGCCGGGGCGGACGAGCTGATGTTCCTGGATATCACCGCCAGCCACGAGGACCGGGGGATCATCCTGGACGTAGTGGCTCGCACCGCCGAGGTCTGTTTTATGCCGTTGTCGGTGGGCGGCGGCATCCGCTCGGTGGAAGATGGGCGACGCCTGCTGCTGGCCGGAGCTGACAAGATTTCGGTAATGACGGCGGCTGTGCTGGACCGCAATGTGGTCAGCGCCTGCGCCGATGCGTTCGGCAGCCAGGCGGTGGTGGTCTCGGTGGACGCCAAGCAGGTCGGCGGCCATTGGGAAGTGTTCACCCACGGCGGGCGCAACCCGACGGGCCTGGACGCGGTCGCCTATGCGATCGAGGTGGTCGAGAAGGGGGCGGGTGAAATCCTGCTGACCTCCATGGACCGCGACGGCGCCAAGACGGGCTACGATCTGGACCTGTTGCGGCAGGTCAGCAGAGCCGTCAGCGTGCCGGTGATCGCGTCGGGCGGAGCGGGAACCACACGCCATCTGATCGAAGCGGTCGAAGCTGGCGCCGACGCGGTGCTGGCCGCCTCGATCTTCCACTTCGGCGAGATCGGGATCGGCGAGGCCAAGCGGGCCATGGCCGAGGCCGGCATCCCGGTGCGTCTGACGGAGACCGTGACATGAGCCGCTTCGCCGCCGTGGTCGAACGCCTGGCCGCCACCATCGAGAGCCGCCGCGGCGGGGACGTCAGCGCGTCCTACACCGCCCAGCTGCTGGCCGACCTGGACCGCGCCGCCAAGAAACTGGGCGAGGAAGCGGTCGAAACCGTGATCGCCGCCGCCCAGGGCGACCGCGACGCGATCACCGCCGAAAGCGCCGACCTGATCTACCACCTGCTGGTGGTGCTGGCCGGCGCCGGGGTCAGCCTGGACGCGGTGGCCGAGCGGCTGGAAGCCCGCGAGGGGACGTCGGGCCTGGCCGAGAAGGCGGGGCGGAAGCGCTGATCTTCGCGGGGGAAGCGAAGTCGGTCGCCGCCGCCTGCCCTCCTAACGGTGTCATCCCGGTTTCAGCGCAGCTGAAGACCGGGACCCATCAGCACTGGATTGTGGAGGGTCTCCGCAGCGTCGCCTCATCACGCATTCGGCGCGACGGAGCTTGTGGGTCCCGGTCTTCGCCTGCGGCGAAACCGGGATGACAACACGGGGTTTGTGAGCCGCCCCTACCCCACCGTCACCACCACCTTGCCCATGGCCTTGCGCTCGGCCAGCATGGTGATCGCCTCGCCGGCGCGTTCCAGCGGGAAGGTCGCCTGGACGTGCGGCTTGATCTTGCCGTCGACGTACATCTGCATCAGTTCGGCGATGCTGGCCTGATGGCGTTCGGGGTTCTTGCCAACCCAAGCGCCCCAGAACACCCCGACGATCTCGCAGCCCTTCAAGAGCGCCAGGTTCAGCGGGATCTTGGGGATTTCGCCTGCCGCGAAGCCGACCACCAGATACTTGCCTTCCCAGGCGATCGACCGCAGCGCCGGCTCGGCGTAGGCGTCGCCGATGCCGTCGTAGATCACGTCGGCGCCGTCGGGACCGCAGGCGTCCTTGAACAGGCCCGACATCGCCTTCTGGCTTTCGCGGTCAAACGGCCCGCGCGGATAGACCACGCCGGAGCTCGCGCCGCGCGTCAGGCAAAGATCGACCTTCTCCTGGCTGGAGGCGGCGGCGATCACGGTCGCGCCCATGGCGTTGCCCAGCTCGACCGCCGCCAGGCCGACGCCGCCGGCCGCGCCCAGCACCAGCAGGCTCTGGCCCGGTTGCAAGTTCGCGCGATCCTTCAGCGCATGCCAGCTGGTGCCATAGGTCATGATGAACGCGGCGGCGTCCTCGTAGGGCATGGAGTCCGGGATCTTCACCAGCCGGTGCGCTTCCAGCGCCATCTCCTCGGCCATGGCGCCCCAGCCGGTGTTGCCCAGCACCCGGTCGCCCGGTTTGACGTTGGTGACACCCTCGCCGACTTCCTTGACGATCCCGGACATTTCCGCGCCCGGCGAGAAGGGGCGGGCTGGCTTGAACTGGTACTTGTCCTCGATGATCAGCACGTCCGGGAAATTGACGCCCACGGCCTTGACCGTGACCACCGCCCAGCCGGGCTTGGCGGTCGGCGAGGGCACGTCCTCCAGGACCAGGGTCTCCGGGCCGCCCGCAGCCTTGCTCAACAGTGCCTTCATGGAGGTCGCTCCCAATGTCCTTGACGATTTGGCGCGACCCTAGACCGACCATCCGGATGTTTGAAGGCCCGCCGCCACGTCAGGCGCCCTCAGGAAAGACCGCCGCCGCCAGGAAGCGCCGCCGGATCGACGCCATTCAGCTCGCGCCGCCGGCGTGACATCGCCAGATAGACCTCGCGGCGAGCGTTGTTGATGAACCCCAGAGGACGGTGTTCGGCAAGGGTGTGCCAGGGTGAAAAGGCCAGGTTCTCGGCCAGCGACGCGCCGGGCTCGACCATCTGGACCGGAATGTCGATCCGCCCCAGCCACACCCGACGCGCGCCCGGCTGAGCCGACCAGGCCACGGTGGGATCGTCGATGGGCTGCCTACCAGCGTCGGTCTGGACGTCCACGCCGAAGTCGAAAACGAAGGCGGTCTCGGCCAGCTGGCGAGCGATCGCCTCGGAGAGACCATCAGCCACAACCGGCGCCGGGCCAGAACCGCCAGCGCGCGGAACTGCCACATACTTCACGGCCTTGTCGCCCAGCGCGTAGGGCGTGGCGCTGGAGTAGGGCGAGGCCAGCGGCGACCAGGGCTTGCGGCTGGCCACCTTCTGCGCCCGCAGCAAGAGCCCCAGGTGGAACAGCACCAGCCGCAGCACGGCCAGGATCTTGCCGATCCCGCCGAGATTGCGAGCGATCAGCCCGCGGTTCAGCAGCACATATTCCAGCCGGTCGCCGGTGAAGAAGGTCTCGCTGTCGATCAGCAGGATGTCGGCGGCGCTCTCGGTCCCGACCAGCTTCTCGCCAGAGACACCCAGCAGCTTGATCGCCATGCCATGCACATCCGGCTTGCGGTCGTCCGGCTCACGGCTGTTGGAGAAGCGGATCAGCGCCTCATAGGTTCGCGGCTCCGCGAACAGGCCGACCCTCAAGTCATTGGGGACGTCGTCGGTGATGGTGACCGTGGCCCGAACGCAGCCGTGGTCCTTGGCGTGCTGGCTGCGGCGCGCGCAGCCGGGCGTGGAATCGGCCGAGCTCAGGTTGATGCGCACCAGTTCCTCGATGGCGTCGGCTTCGCTGATCATTGGCATCGTGCTCCAGGCCCGTCGTGCTGGCCGCAACCGTACCGGGTCCCGGGCCGCACCGCCATGCGCTCGATTTGGCGCGGGAGGCGCGTTCGCCTATAGTCCCGCCCTCTCCAGAAGGACCAGCCGCTTGGGCGTCACCCTCGATCTCAGCCGTGCGACGGCCCGGCCGGCCACGCCGCGCGCCTTGCCGCCCAATCTGACAGGGCTGTCGCGCGCCGAGCTGGCGGCGGCGCTGGTCGACGCAGGCGCGGTCCCGTCACAGAAGGCCCGCATGCGGGCCGGCCAGCTCTGGCGCTGGATCCACCACTATGGTGTCACCGACTTTGCGGACATGACCGATGTCGCCAAGGAGACCCGCGCCGTCCTCGCCGCCACCTTCTCATTGGCGCGGCCGGAGGTTGTCGAGCGCCAGCTCTCCAAGGACGGAACCCGCAAATGGCTGATCCGCATGGCGCCGGGCATCGAGGTTGAGACCGTCTATATCCCGGACGTCGGCCGGGCCGGCGCGCTTTGCGTCTCTAGTCAGGTCGGCTGTACGCTCAACTGCACCTTCTGCCACACTGGCACCCAGGCCCTGGTCCGCAACCTCACCGCCGCCGAGATCGTCGCCCAGGTGCAGATCGCCCGCGACGACCTGGGAGAGTGGCCCTCGCCCAAGGCCGACCGGCGCCTGTCCAACATCGTCTTCATGGGTATGGGCGAGCCCCTGTACAATCTGGACAACGTCGCCCAGGCCATCGACATCATCGCCGACAACGAGGGCATCGCCATATCGCGCCGGCGGATCACGGTCTCCACCTCGGGGGTGGTTCCGCAACTGACGGCGCTGGGCGAACAGACCCAGGCGATGCTGGCGATCTCGCTGCACGCCACCAATGATACGCTGCGCGAAGAGTTGGTGCCGCTGAACAAGAAGTATCCGCTGGCCGAGCTGATGGCCGGCATCCGCGCCTATCCGGGCCTGTCGAACGCGCGCCGGGTGACGTTTGAATATGTCATGCTGAAGGGCGTCAACGACACGCCGGCCGAGGCGCGGGCCCTGGTCCAGCTGCTGAACGGCATCCCGGCCAAGATCAATCTGATCCCGTTCAATCCCTGGCCCGGCAGCACCTACGAGTGCTCGTCCTGGTCGACCATCGAGAGCTTCGCGGCGATCCTCAACCGCGCCGGCTACGCTTCGCCGATCCGCACGCCGCGCGGCCGCGACATCCTGGCCGCCTGTGGGCAACTGAGAAGCGAGAGCGAGAAGGTCCGGGCCAGCGTCCGACGCAAACCCGTCGAAGCTTGATGGCCGCAACCGTGATATCCCTGACACGCAATCAAGGGGGAGCTTCACATGCCGACGCCGTCACCTGAGATTCAGGCCTTCGCGACGGGCTTCCCGGTCGCCCTGCTGCATGCCAGCCTGACGGTGGCGATCCTGCTGGCTGGCGCGACGGCCTATGTGCTGCTGACCCCGCACAAGGAGATCGCCCTGATCCGCGACGGCAATGCGGCGGCGGCGGTGTCGCTGGGCGGCGTCCTGGTCGGTCTCGCGCTGCCGCTCGCGGTCTCGCTGCAGTCCTCCACCAACCTGATCGAGATCGGGCTCTGGGGCGTCGCCACAGTGGTCTTGCAGCTTTTGGTCTTCCGCCTGGTGGACATGCTGCTGCGCGGACTGCCCAAGCGGATCCAGGAGGGCGAGATGTCCGCGGCGGCGTTGCTGGTCGGCGCCAAGCTCGCCACCGCCATCGTTGTCGCCGCCGCGGTCGCCGGCTGAGCCGATGCACTTTCCGCGGCTGCCGGACTGGCTGATCTATGCCGCGGTGGTCGCAGCTCTGTTGTTCGCCGCGCTCGCTCGTAACGAGCGCGTCGACGCCCCGCCGCCCCCGCCGAAGAGTTCCGATCCGCTGGGGGAGGCGCTGGGTCCAGCCTCGCCCTTTGATCCAGCGGTGGTGGTGGACGTTCCGAGGGACGCGACACCGGCCGCCGGCACCGCCTTCTCGATCGCCCGCAGCGGCGTCTGGCTGACCGCGCGCCACGTGGTGGACGGCTGTCAGCGCGTGGCCATCGTCGTCGGACCCGGGACCGGGGTCGCAGTGCGTGTGAAGATCGACCCGCGCGGCGAGGCGGCGCTGCTCTACAGCGAAGGCGGCGCTCTGCCGTTGCCGCTGGGCCTCACCACGCCGCTGCGCCGCGGCCAGCGCGCGTTCCATCCGGGTTTCCCGCAAGGCGAGCCCGGCGAGGCGAGTTCGCGATTGCTGGGGCGGGAAAATCTGGTGGTGCACGGTCGGGGGGCCCGCACCGAGCCTGTGCTGGTCTGGGCGGAAACCGGCCGCACCGAAGGTTTGAAGGGCACCCTGGGCGGGCTCTCCGGCGCGCCGGCTCTTGACGCCCAGGGCCGGGTGCTGGGCGTCACCATCGCCGAGAGCCCCAGACGGGGTCGCATCTACACCACCGCGCCCGAGGTGGTGACGAGCCTGCTGGGGACACCCGCCCCGGCCCCTGGCGGCGAGACCGTCGGCGAGCCGATCACGCCGCAGAACTATTTCTATGTCGCCGACGACTTGCGACGGGAGTTGCAGGTGGCGCAGGTGGTCTGCCTGACGAATTAGCCTGTGGTGGTTGCCAGGCGCGCCTCGCGCCGGGCGTGCAGTCGCGCCAGCAGGATGAACAGCAACAATGCTGGCACACCGATCACGCCGACGCCGACGAAGAACGTGGCGTAGGCTCCCAGCAGACCCTGGCCGGGGGTCAGCGCCTCAACCGTCGCACCGGAGAACCCCTTCAGGAACTTGCCGAGCATCGCATAGGTCGAGGACAGGAGGGCATACTGGGTGGCGGTGTAGCCCAGGCCCGTCAGGCTCGACATATAGGCCACCAGCGCCACGCCGGCATAGGCCATGGCGAAGTTGTCGGCCATCATGATCGCGCTGAAGATCGTCACGTCGCCGCCGGTGTAGGCCAGCACCGCGAACGAGGCGACGGCCAGCGGCTGTAACACCGCCCCGATGATCAGCGTCGGGAAGAACCCCAGCCGGATGGCGCTGAGCCCGCCGGCGGTGATGCCGGCGATCGAGGCCAACAGACCCACCGAACCCCGCACCGCCGCCACCGTGTCCTTGGCCAGCCCCAGGTCATGGTAGAAGGGATTGTACATCGGGCCAGACACGAACTCCGGCAGCCGATAGAGCGCCACCGCCAGCAGCATCAGCACGCCGAGTTCGCGATGCTTGGCGAAGAAGGCGATGAACGGGCCGATCACGGCGTCGAAGAAGCCCTTGGGCGTCCACATCGGCGCGCGATGGCGCATCATCTCTTCGGCGCGCCGGGGCTCGAAGGCGAACCAGGTCGCCGCCAGGCCGACGGTCATCATCACGGCCATGGCCTGGTAGGACACAGACCAGCCCAGGTGCTGGGCAGCGGCCAGGATCAGGGCGTCCGTGACCAGTAGCGCGCCCCGGTAGCCCAGCTGATAGGCGGAGGACAGCAGGCCCAGCTCTTCACCGGTTTCCGCCGCCTCAATGCGCCAGGCGTCAACGACGATGTCCTGGGTCGCCGAGGCAAAGGCGGTGAGCACCGCGAACAGCCCGATTGCGGTGAGGCCACCCTCGGGTCCGACCAGCGCCATGCCAACCAGCCCTGCGGCGACCAGCAACTGCGAGAGCGCCATCCAACCCCGGCGCCGCCCTAGCCAGCGGCCGAGGATCGGGACATCCAGGCCGTCCACCAGGGGCGCCCAGAGGTATTTGATCGAATAGGCCAGGCCCACCCACGACAGGAAGCCGATGGCCTTGAGACTGGTCCCCTCATCGCGCAGCCAATAGCCGAGTGTATTGCCGGTCAAAAGGAACGGCAGGCCGGACGAGAATCCCAGCGCCAGCATGACGCCGACCTTGGGCTGGCGAACAGAGCGCAGGACATCCATGGCTGTGCGCTTGCGCCGTTCGGGCGCTGGGGCCTTGTCGGTCATGTCGGCTTCCGGTGCGAGCGCGCGCTCCGGATCAGAGTCGCGCCGATCAGCCGACCTTGGCGCGCGCCGGGGGCTTCGTCCAGCGCGCGGCGGACCAGCGGGCAAGTGCGGCGCGCAGCGCGTCGGGCGACAATGGCTTCACCAGAAAGTCGTTCATCCCGGCCGCCAGGCAAGCATGCCGGTCATCCTCAAACGCGTTGGCGGTGAGGGCGACAATTGGCGTTTCGATGCCGCTGGCGCGCAGACGCTTTGCGGTCGCCTCCCCGGAAAGGCCGGGCATACGCATGTCCATGAGGATCAGGTCAAAGGTTCCCACCGCCGTCGCGGTCAGCGCTTCTACGCCGCTCATTGCGTGCTCGACGAGGCACCCCTCGCGGCCAAGCAGGGTGCGAGCCAACAGGGCATTGATCGGATTGTCTTCGACCAGCAGCACCCGAAGTCCGGGCGCGGCGGCGGCGGCGATCCGCTCATCCTCGAAGGGCTCCAAAGCCTCGCTTGAGCCGCCGGCTGCGATCAGGACGCGCTCCACCAGCGAGGCTTGGCGCAGCGGCTTGATCAAATAGCCGGCGAACCCAGCGCGCCGATAGCGCGCAATCTGATCGCGCTCGTCCGGCGCTAAGAGAATGATCGCGCTGCGATTTGCCGGTGGTTTGAGGCCTTCGGCGGACGGGGCCAGCCCGGCGTCCAATAGCAACACGTCATTGGGGCCGGAGCGCGCCATAAGGTCCACCAGGTCTATGCTGCAGATCGGGCGGCCACCGCTGGCCTCGATCTGGCGCGCGGCAGCGTCTCGAACGATCGGGTTGGGCGATGCGACGCCGACACCACGGCCCTGCAACGGCGCCTTGACCGCGCTGTCTGCAAGGTCAGGGAACGCCGCCTCAAACCAGAACGCAGCGCCGCCGATCGCCGGCGACTCCACACCCACTTCGCCGTCCATGGCCCGGGCCAGACGGCGCGCGATCGCCAAGCCCAGCCCGGCGCCGCCGAGATCCGCGTGGGCGGCGTCCACCTGGGCGAAGGCTTCGAAAATCCTGTCCTGCTCCGCCGCCGGGATCCCAGGCCCGGTGTCGGTCACCGTAAAGCGCACCCGACCGGAGCCCGCCCGTTCGGCGGCAAGCAGCACGCCGCCGGCTTCAGTAAACTTCACGGCGTTGCCGGCAAAGTTCAGCAGAATTTGTCGAAGTCGGCCCTCGTCAGCGTTGATGACGCCCGGATCGCCGGTCGTGGCCCACGCAATCTCGAGACCTCGCTCCCGCGCGCGCGGCGAGAGAAGCTCGCTCACACCTTGGAGCAGCGCGTCCAGTCGCGTTGGCCCAGGGTGCAACACCACCCGGCCCGCGCCCAGCTTGGCGAAGTCCAATACATCGTTGACCAGGGTCAACAGATGCTCGCCGCTGTCATGCAGCGCGCTCACATAGGTGCGCTGTTCCTCGGTCAGCTTGGTGCCCTCTAGCAGGCGCGCCATGCCCAGCACGCCATTGAGCGGTGTGCGGAATTCGTGGCTGAGCGAGGCCAGCTGCTCGGCGCTGATCTGGGCGCGCGCCGGTTGCCGGGTTGAAAGGGGGCGTGAGGATTTTGCCATATCGCCCACTTCATACGCGAAGCGGCTTAACGGGGGATCAAACGCGTCTAAGATCCGGGCGAATCATGAATTCTCGCGCACTGAAGTAGACGAAACGCCAAAGGCGCTGTTTACTGGGACGCAAGATGCAGACGGACTCCGAGAGCACGATGACCGCCGTCGAGCTGCTGACGCAGCGCGAACGCGATTGTTTGCGCCTCGTCGATCAACATTTCAGCTCCAAGCAGATCGCCCGTGAACTGGGCATGTCCAAGACGTCCGTCGACACCTATTGCGACCGCGCACGGCGCAAACTGGGGGTCACTGATCGCTATCACGCCGCGCGTATCCTGCGCGAACAAGACGTCGGCTCTGTCCTGATCGCGTCAGGACAGGACGCGATCAGGACAGACAATACCGCCGCCGACTGGCTCGATGCTCCCACAACAACGGGAGAGCCCCATGGGCGAGTGGCGGAAGATCGAGGATCGGGCGGTGATCGGCAGGGCGCTGCGGCTGCGTCGAGAGATCGACGACTTCGAAGTGCGTTGGCCAGCCTTGGCGAAGCGGGAGGAATTGATCCCCGGCTTTTCCTGGACTCAGCTGGAGCGCCAGCTGGTGGATCTGGCGCCGACCGAGGCGCAGGCCGACATGGCCCGGCACTTGGTGTCGGCGACCCGGAAACTGGCCCCGTTCAAGCCGCCAGAAATGGTGCTTCGCGAAATTCTCTGCCTGACATGGGTTCTCCTCGACGAGAACTTCAAGGCCGAGCATGGCTCGCACGAAACGAGCTGACCCCAGCCGCGAGGCTGGGGGCGATCGTGGGGATCGCCGTCTTCACGGCCCTGGCATTCGGGGCCATGCTGGCGGGACTTCACGCGCTCAACGACCTGGCGGCGAATTTACTACGGGCCTGAACGGCCTGGAAACCATCCCCCTGTAAACCGCTAGGCGCGACGTGCCCCATGTCGCGCAGGAGAGAACTCATGCTCAAGCAACGCCGCCTGGTCGCCGAGCAAATTGCCGCCGCCCTGTTCGAAGCCGAAGCTGCTATCGACATGGCGCTCGCGAAGACCGCACAGCTCACAGGCGTGATGCCGGCCCTCCGGGCCCAGTCGGGCGCCTCGGCTCTGATCGGCCAAGGCGCTGTCGAGCGGGCCAGTCAAGCCATTATGGCCCTGGCGGAAGCCCGTCGGGCGATCGTCGAGACCCACTTGGAGCTGTCGACCGCTCAGGCCCAGATTGGACTTGGCGCGGTGTCGTTCGGCGACGTCGGCCCCAAGCCGCCGCCGTTTGCCGCGCAGGTCGATCAACCGACCGACCGCGTGCGCATGCGTCATCTGCGCGCTGTCAGCGCCGCTTAGGCGCAACACCGGTTACAGAGGGCGAAAGCTCTTCTAGAATTGGCCCTCGGCGTTGCCGGGGGCCTTTCATTTTGACCGCCTATCAGCTTCCCACCTTCATCTGGCCCGCAGCGATTCTTGGAGTCTGCGCCGTGGCGACTTGGCGCGGCGGCAACCACGAGCGGCTGGCCGCTGGCGGCCTTCTCGCCGGCTGGGCGCTTTCCCTCGTCAGCTATGAGCGAAGTCTGCACACGCAATGGGGGATTGTGGCCGTGGATGCGGGCCTGCTCGTGCTGCTGATCTGGATTGCGCTTCGAAGTCGGCGCTTCTGGCCGTTGTTCGCTGCGGGCTTTCACATCCTGGCGATGCTGACCCATCTTGCTCGGGCCTTGGACCCGACGTTCAGCGGCTGGACCTATATGACGGCCGAGATGATCTGGAACTATCTGGTCGTGTTCGCTGTCGGGTACGGCGCCTGGAGCGCGCCGCGCCGTCAGGAAGCGTATGCCGACGACGGCGAGGCGACCCCGCCCGGCGACACCCTGCGATAGATCAGGGCTTCGGCCACATGCACCCGGCGCACTGGACCGGCGTCCTCCAGGTCGGCGATGGTTCTGGCCAGCCTGAGGGTCCGCGTCCAGCCACGGGCGGTCAGGCCGCCCGCCTCCGCCGCGCGGGTGAGAAGCGCGCGGGCTGCCGGATCCAGCGCGGCGATTGCCTCCAGCCAATCGCCCTCCGCCTGAGCGTTCAGCGGCGTCGCCCCGTCAGGTCCGGCCGCAGCGCGATTAATCTGGACGGCGCGCGCCTGGGCCACACGCGCGGCCGCCTGGGCGGTGCCTTCGGCCGGCGGCGGCAGGGCCAGATCGGCCGCCGTAACCGGGGGAACCTCGACCTGAAGGTCGATGCGGTCCATCAGCGGGCCGGAGATGCGCCCTTGGTAGTCGGTCTGGCAGCGCGGCGCGCGACCGCAATGGCCTCGGCCGGGCCCGCCATAGCCACAACGGCAGGGATTGAGCGCCGCCACCAGCTGAAAGCGCGCCGGATAGCGGACATGGGCGTTGGCGCGGGCCACCACCACCTCGCCGGTCTCCAGCGGCTGGCGCAGCGAATCCAGCGCCTGGGCGCTGAACTCGGGCAGTTCGTCGAGGAACAAAACGCCATTGTGCGCCAAGCTGACCTCGCCCGGCTTGGCCTTCATCCCGCCGCCGGTCAGCGCGGCCATGCTGGCTGAGTGATGCGGGCTGCGGAACGGCCGGGCGCGGGTCAGCTGGCCGCGCGCGATCAGGCCGGCGATCGAATGCACCATTGAGGTTTCCAGCAGCTCGCCCGGCGACAGCGGCGGCAGCAGGCCCGGCAGTCGCGCCGCCATCATCGACTTGCCGGAGCCAGGCGGGCCGATGAACGACAGGTTGTGGCCGCCGGCGGCAGCGATCTCCAGCGCCCGCTTGGCATGCTCCTGGCCCTTGACGTCGCGCAGGTCCGCGCACCGATCGGCGTCCAGCATATCGCCCGGCTGGGGCGGCGAGAGGATCTGGGTTCCACGGAAGTGATTGACCAGGGCGATCAGCGACGGCGCGGCCAGGATGCGGGTCTCGCCCGCCCACGCCGCCTCTGGCCCGCAGGCTTCCGGGCAGATCAGGCCCAGGCCCAAAGCCCCGGCCGCCACCGCCGCCGGCAGGGCGCCGGCCACCGCGGTGATGCGTCCGTCCAGCGCCAGCTCGCCGACCGCCGCCCAGTCGTCCAGCACGTCCGGTGGAATAACCCCCATTCCGGCCATGATCGCCAGGGCGATGGGCAGGTCATAGTGACTGCCTTCCTTGGGCAGGTCGGCGGGCGCCAGGTTGGCGATGATCCGCCGCGAGGGCAGCGCCAGGCCCAGGCCGGAGAACGCTGCGCGGACCCGTTCGCGGCTTTCCGAGACCGCCTTGTCGCCCATGCCGACCAGGAAGAACGCCGACTCGCCGCTGGTGAATTGCACCTGCACGTCGACGCGCACCGCGTCCACGCCCCGGAACGCCAGAGTCACCACCCGCGCCGCCATCCTCAATCCCTTGTGTGCCTGTCGGACTTATCCACAAGCCAACCACGCCGCGCAGTTCAGATCAAGAACAAAAATAGAACTAACGAAGAAGATGAAATGAATCTGTTGCTTCGGGTCATGATCTCAGCGCGATCCGAACTCACGCGCGCAGCGCTTCGATCCGCTTCCAGAGCGCCTCGGTGGCGTCGATCCCGGTGAAGCGCTTCAGCGCCACGGCGCCGGTCGGCGAGGTGACGTTGATTTCGGTGAGGAATTCGCCGATCACGTCGATCCCGACGAACAGCAGGCCCCGCGCCTTGAGCTCCGGCCCGATGGTGGCGCAGATTTCGTGGTCGCGGGCCGACATCTCCACCGGCTGCGCCTCGCCGCCGACCGCCAGGTTGGAGCGGATCTGGCCCTTGGCGGGCACCCGGTTGATGGCGCCCACCGGCTCGCCGTCGACCAGCAGGATGCGTTTGTCCCCCTTAATCACCGAAGGCAGAAACTTCTGGACGATCACCGGCTCGCGGCCGAGCTGGGCGTGGATTTCCAGCAGCACGTCGAAATTGGGATCGTCCTTCAGGTGTCGGGTCACGCCCGACCCGCCGCGACCGTTCAGCGGCTTCATCACCAGATCGCCATGCCGTGCGCGGAAATCGAGGATCGCCTCGCGGTCCCAGCTGATCAGGGTCGGCGGTTGCAACTGCGGATACTGGGTGACGAACAGTTTTTCCGGCGCACTTCGCACCTCACGTGGATTGTTGACCACCAGGGTCTGCGGATGGATCACCTCAAGGAAGAAGGTGGCGTCGATATAGTGCATGTCGAACGGTGGGTCCTGGCGCATCAGGACCACATCAAATTCGGTGAGCTCGACCCGCCGCATCGGGCCTAGTTTGGCATGCTGGCCCGCCACGCGCTGGACGGTGACATCGCGGCCGCGGGCGAACACCCGCCCGCCCTCCAGCGCCAGGGTGTCGGTCAGATAGACGAACAGCTTATGACCGCGCCCCTGGGCGGTCTCCATCATCAGGAAGCTCGTGTCGCCCTCGATATTGATCCCCTCGATAGGATCCATCTGGACGGCGACATTCAACGACATACGGCTCTCCTGCGGGCGGCGCTCAGGCTCACATAGGTCGCGGACGCAGCCTGCGCCAGCTACGCCGTCGCTAGAGCACGATGGGAGCAGACGGAATCGTCTGATCGCTGAATCGTGCTCGACACTTTTTGAATTAGAGCCTGTTTCTTCACTTCAGATATTTCTGTCTGAAGGGAACAGGCTCTGGCCCCGGTTATCGATTGAATATCCACCCTTGCGGCAAACGGTCGGCGCGCACGCCCCGCAGCACCGCACGCCCCTGCGCCAACTGCACGACCGTGTCGCCGCCCACTTGCTCGACCGAATACGGCGAGCCGTCGAAGATCTCGATCTGATCGCCATCGTCGGCGTCGAAATCCAGCACCACATCATCGCCGGCGTCAGCGACGAAGCTGAAGACATCGGCGCCGGGTCCGCCGGTCAGCCGATCCGCGCCGCGCTCTCCCGCCAGCCAGTCGTCGCCGGGGCCGGCATCGATCACATCGTCGCCGCGTCCGCCGCGCACGCTGTCGTCACCCCCCAGACCGGCCAGCGTGTCGTCGCCGGCGTGGCCGTGAATGGCGTCGGGATGCTTGCCGCCCTTGATCCGGTCGTCGCGATCCGAACCCTCAATGATGCGGATGCCTGTCGAGTCGCGCTCCGGGGTGGCCGGCAGCCGAAAGCGGCCCCGCGCCTCCACCACGGCTGCAATCCGCGCCGCTGTCGGCACATCCGCCTGAGGACCCGCGTGCATCAGCATGCGCAGCCCACCCTCGGCCACCTCCAGCACCACGACGTCCGGATGGAAGGCGGCGATCAGATCGGACCGCCAGTCGCCGTCCCGATTGTGGGCCACCACGATGCGGCTGAAGTCACCATAAAGCAGCGGCAGCAGAGCCGTGCTGAACGAATCCACCGTGATCAAGAGCACGGGTTTGCCAGCAGCGCCGGTGTCAATCACCCGTGGTCCGGTCCAGCTGTGATCGGCGCCCAGATAGCGGGTCTGGCTTAGCCGTTCGGCCGCCGGGTCACCGAGCTCGGGGAAGTCCTGGGTGGTGAAGCTGGCGACCCCGAGCATCAGCGCCAGATCACGTGGCTTGGTGAGGCTGCTGGTTCGCACCTCGGTGAAGGCGCCCAACGGCCGGGGGTTGGCGACGACGCTCATGGCCGCCAGGCGCTCCATCAGCGCGGCATAGCCGAAATAGGCGCCCAGGCCGGTCCAATGGGTGTCGTGCGGGCTATAGACCTTCAGGCCCCACCTTGCCTGCTGGCTCAGCGCCGCCACCGGGTAGATGACATCCCCTCCCGTAGCCTTGTCCGCCAGTCGGGACAGGGTGACCGCCGCGCGGTTGGCGTCCAGACCGAACCAGCCCGGCGTCCACAGCGGATAGACCGCCTCCTTGGTCGGCGCGACCAGGACGACATAGGCCGCGCCTGCCCGCCGCGCCGCCTCGCGCCGTCCCGCGAGCTGAGCGAGCCAGGCCCGCGCTTCGGCGTCCGATAGCTCCGGATAGCCCCGCGCCGCGCCGAGGTGGGTCCCGTCGTCATAGAACAGCCACCCGTCCTGCCCGACGATGACCCGGGACGAGCCGCTGGCGCCAAATGTCATGCGCAGGGCATTCAGGCCGCCGATCAGATGCGCGCGCGGCGGGAAATGATCGGCGACATAGGCATCGGCAGCGGCCCGAAACCGGCCAGCATCCGCCAGATCACGCGGCCAGGCGGGCGCCTTGGCCAGCAGCCGGTTCTCCTGAATGTCCGGCGCTCGAACGAGATGCGGCAGGCCAAAGGCCGCCAGGACCACCAGCGCCGTTCCGCCGATCAGGCGCCGCCAATGGCTTCGGGGGTCGCGGGACACCGGCATCAGAATCGGAAATAGAGAAAGGGGTTGAGGCTCGCGCCCGCCAGGTTCGCGACACTGAGCACCAGCCCGGCCAGCACGACCGGCGTCGCCAGGATGTGGACGTCCAGCACGCCGCCGCGCTGCGCCTGCGGCAAACGGGCCGCGCCCAGCCGATCCAGCAGCCAGGGCAGCGTTGGAACCGCGAAAATCACGCCGAGCGCCAACGCCGCCAGCGCCTGCGCGCCCAGCAGCACCTGCAGATCCGTGGTCGGCGCCGCCAGCTGGTCAAGGCGAGCCATCCGCAGGAAATAGCCCCACGCCTGCGACGGACTGCCAGACCGGAACAGCACCCAGCCGACCATCACCACTCCAAGCGCATAGACGTGGCCGACCGCTTGGGGGGCCGCCGCCAGCAGCCGCCCCAGGCCGACCCGCTCAAGCAGCAGAAACATCCCGTGGAACAGGCCCCAGGCCACAAATGTCCAGGCGGCGCCGTGCCAGACACCGGTCAGGATGAAGACGATCACCAGGTTGCGCGCCGTGCGGGCCGCGCCACCACGATTGCCGCCCAGCGGGATGTAGACGTAGTCGCGGAACCAGGAGGACAACGAGATGTGCCAGCGCCGCCAGAACTCGGTGATCGAGCGCGCGGCGTAGGGATAGTTGAAGTTCCTCGGAAACGTAAAGCCCAGCAGGAACGCCAGACCAATGGCCATGTTCGAATAGCCGCCGAAGTCGAAATAGATCTGCAGGCTGTAGGCGATGATCCCGACCCAGGCGGTCAGCGTCTCCAGCTGGGCGATGGGCTGGACAAACGCATGGTCGGCCAGCGGCGCGACGCTGTTGGCGATCAGCACCTTCTGGCAAAGGCCGACGATGAAAAACTGCAGGCCCAGTCCGACATGCCCGGACGCTCGGCGCTCACCCTGCAGTTCCGCGCGGATGCTCGCGTAACGGACGATGGGGCCGGCGATCAGGTGCGGGAACATCAGGATATAGACCGCAAACCGGCTCAGCGCGCGCTCGGCCTCGACGCGCCGCAGATAGACATCGGCCGCGTAGCTGATCAGTTGGAAGGTGAAGAACGAGATCCCGAGCGGCAGTCGCAAGTCCGGCTCGGCGAGCGGGCGACCGGGGATCAGGCTGTTCAGATTGTGCGCCAGAAAGCCGGCGTATTTGAAGGTTCCCAACACCGTCAGGTCGAGGACGATCAGCCCGACCAACACCGCCCGCCGCGTGCGCTCAGACGCAGCGCCCGCCATGGCCCGCGCGCCCAGATGGTTGAGCACGATCAGCGCCGCCAGCAGCAGGATATAGCCGCCCTCGCCCCAGACATAGAAGGCGACGCTGCCCGCCAACAGCACGCCGGTGCGCCAGCCTGACAGGTAGTAGCCGGCCAGGAACACCGGCAGAAAATAGAAGATGAAGATGATCGAGCTGAAGACCACGCTCAGCCGCCCTTCCAGGCGTCGGGCACATGGCGCGGCAGGCGGCCGGGCGCCAGGGCGAACAGGTCCAGTCGCACGGTCAGCGCTTGCAGGCCCCGCCGCCGCGCCGCAAGGCTGGCGCCGGCCCGCCGCAGCCGCGCCCGCTGGTCGCCGCTCACCGCCTCCAGCGCCGTCTCCAGATTGGCTCGGCGCTTGACCTCGACCACCGCCAGCACCGATCCGCGTTGGGCCAGCAGGTCGATCTCGGCCTGTGGGGTCTTCAGGCGAAAGCCGAGGATCCGATAACCCTTGACCATCAGCCAGGCGGCCGCCCAGACTTCCGCCCGTCGACCCGACCGGCGTGCGGCGGCGCCGCGCGCGGACCTGAGGCTCACTGTTTGAGCTCCATGGCGCGGCGGTAGAGATCGCGGCGTGGCAAGCCGAGAGCCTGCGCCACCTCAGCGGCGGCCGCCGCCGGCTTGAGGCGCGAAAGCGCGTCGGTCAGGGCCGCGTCGGCGTCGGCCGCGCTCGCCTGAACTTCGCGCCCCGGCCCCACCACCACCACCAATTCACCGCGTGGCGCGGCAAAGCGCGGGTCGGCCGCCAGACGGGCCAGCGACCCCCGCGACACCGTTTCATAGAGCTTGGTCAGCTCGCGGCAGACAGCGGCCTCGCGGTCCCCCAACACCTCGGCCATGTCAGCAAGGCTGGCGGCCAGGCGCGAACCTCCCTCGAAAAACACCAGGGTGGCGCGCACGCCGGCGAACTCTCTCAGGAAGGTCTTGCGGGCCGCAGCCTTCGGCGGCGGAAAGCCCAGGAACAGGAACCGGTCGGTGGGCAGGCCCGCCGTCGACAGCCCCGCCAGGACCGCTGAGGCGCCCGGGATTGGAAACACCGCATGGCCCGCCGCCGCCGCCTCTCGCACCAGCCGATAGCCGGGGTCGGAAATCAGCGGCGTGCCGGCGTCGCTGACCAGCGCCACGCGCTTGCCTTCGGCCAAAGCCGCCAGCACCTTGGGCAGAGCCCGCTCGGCGGCGTGCTCGTCATGACGCTCCAGCTTGGCCTTGATCGCGAACGCCGCCAGCAGCTTGCCGGTGACGCGGGTGTCCTCGGCCAGCACCAAGTCAGCGCGAGCCAGCACGTCGAGCGCGCGCAAGGTGACGTCGCGCAGATTGCCGATCGGCGTGGCGATCACATAGAGCCCCGGCGCCAGAGGGGCGTCGTCCAGCGTCGGCGGGATTTGGGCGCGGGCCATGTGCGAGGCTTCACCGCTCCGCAGCGCAAACGCAAGCGGGCGAACGGCTCAAACCTGCGGTTCCAGGATCAGATCAGCGGTCAAGCGGTCCAAGACCCGACGTCCCGCAGGGGTAGCGCGCAGCCGCTGCGCGTCGTCGGCCAGCAGGTCCAGAGCGATCAACCGGCGAACCACCGGGCTGTCGCTTCGCAGATCGAGGGCTTCAACGTCAGCGAACGGCACGCCCTCCAGGATGCGAAGGCCGCTCAGGAGACGCTCCTCGGCCGACTGGACGCCCGTCAGGGTCTCAATATCGACGAAGCCGACGCCGCCCTTATCCACAGCGGCGATATAGTCCGACGGTTTGGCGCTGGCTTCGGTGGCCATCCGGCCCGCCAGGCCCGTGATCCGGCCGTGGGCGCCAGGACCGACGCCGACATAGTCCACGCCCCGCCAGTAAACCAGGTTGTGACGCGAGCGGGCCGCCGCGCCACGCGCGTGGTTGGAAACCTCATAGGCCTCGAACCCCTGGCCCTCGAGCACCGCCTGGGTGGTGTCATAGAGGTCGGCGGCCAGGCCCTCCGCCGGCGGCGCGAACGCGCCACGTCGCACGGCGCGGTCAAAGGCGGTGCCAGCCTCGATGGTCAACTGGTAGGGCGACAGATGCTCGGCCCCCAGGTCAATCGCGGCTCGCAGCTCATCGGCCCAGCCGTCCGGGGTCTGGCCGGGACGGGCGTAGATCAGGTCGAGGGACAGGCGCGGGAAGGCCCGAGCCGCCGCCTGCGCCGCGCGTCGGCCCTCGGCGGCGTCATGATTGCGCCCAAGGAACCTGAGCGCCGCATCGTCCAGGGCTTGCAGCCCCAGCGACAGCCGGTTCACCCCGGCCTGCGCCAGGGCGGCGAAACGGCCGGCCTCCGCGTCGGTGGGATTGGCCTCCAGGCTGACCTCCAGATCGTCCGCCGGAGCCCAGAGCGCGCGGGCCGCCGCGATGATGCTGGCGACCCCCTGCGGATCCATCAGCGAGGGCGTGCCGCCGCCGAAAAAGATCGACACCAGACGGCGCGGTCCGGTGAGCTCGGCCTGAGCCTGCAAGTCAGCGAGGATGGCGGACGCCAGGCGCGCAGCTTCCGCCTCACGGCCTTTTGCCCGGTAGACGTTAAAGTCACAGTAGGGGCAGATCCGTGCGCAGTAGGGCCAATGGACATAGACGCCCAGCGGCGGCGGCTCGGTCAAAACAGAGCGGCCTTCAGCTTGGCGAAAGCCTGGGCGCGGTGGCTCATGGCGTCCTTCACCGCAGGCTCCATCTCACCGAAGCTCGCCGCGCCGCCGGCCGGAACGAAGATAGGATCATAACCGAACCCGCGATCACCGCGCGGCGGAAAGCTCAGCGTCCCGTCGATCCGGCCCTCAACGACCACAGCGGCCCCGTTCGGCCAGGCCACCGCCAGGGCGCAGGTGAACCAGGCCGCAAGGTCGGTGGCGCCGGCCGCCTCCAGGCGTTCCTCCACCTTGGCCATCGCGATGGTGAAGTCCTTGTCAGGTCCCGCCCACCGCGCGGAATAGATTCCCGGGGCGCCCTCCAGCGCCACAACCGACAGCCCAGAATCATCGGCCAGGGCGATCAGGCCGCTCGCCTCGGCGGCGGCTCGCGCCTTCAGGAGGGCGTTGCCGGTAAAGGTGGATTCCGTCTCGTCGGGCTCGCCGAGGCCCAGGGCGCCCGCCGTCACAAGATCGAATTTGCCCTCAAGGATTTCCGCCAGCTCGCGCGCCTTGCCGGCGTTGTGCGTCGCCACCACCAGGCGGGCGCCGGGCTCAAGCCTCAGGGCCATGGCTTAACTCCGATCTCTCCGGGTACGAAGCATAGCCCCCGCCGTCCCTGTTGCATTGCGAAAGTTTAATATCGTTACTCGATATTCATTTGATCGCTAATCGATGTGGGCATATCGATTAGCACATCGGGACGGGGCAGCCGGCCCATCACATGCTGCACCGCAGCACAACTGCACTGGAGACGGATATGTTTGCTCAAGCCATGAACCTCCTGGACCGCGCCGCGATGGCCTTCGTGGTCGTCCTGGCGGCCACCCCCATCCTGGCCATCGCCGCCAGCAGCGCCTTGGTCTAGGCTACGCGGCTGATGTGGTTCGTCCGATCCGCTGTGGTCCTCGGCTAAACGCCAAGGCTGCGGCGGATTCAGACGTTGCGGGGGCAGTCATGCGCGCCTTGGGGCCTGGCTCAGTTTCGAGCTTTTTGAAGATCATCCTGGATGTGGTCTTCGCCGCCCTGTGGATCGGCGTCGGCGTTCTTGCCCTCCTCACGCTCGCGGCCCTGCTGCTGAGCTTCAATCCCGAACTGCTCGCCAATATTCGGCTGGACCCGGCCAAGACGCGCGATGGCGCGCTGGCCCAGCTGCTGAACAATGGACCCTCCATCACCGTCGGCCTCGCCGCCGCCGCCCTCTACATCTGCGGCGTGCTGGTGATCGTCGGCTCCCTGCGGCGGATCTTCACCACGCTGACCGAGGGCGATCCCTTCCATCCCGACAATGTGGCGCGCCTGCGCCTGATCGGCCTGATGCTGGCTGGGCTTGAACTCGGCCGCTACGCCTTCTGGGCCGCCAGCGCCTGGTTGCTGGCCGGCGTCAATCGCGAGGAGCCGAACCTCAGCCTCACGGCCTGGTTCTCCGTGCTCGTAGTGTTCGTGCTGGCGGAGGTGTTCCGTGAGGGCGCGCGCCTGCGCCGTGAAGCTGAACTGACGATCTGAGGCCCCGCGCGTATCATGCCCATTCGCGTCCAACTCGACCGCGTGCTGCTGGAGCGACGGATGTCGCTGACCGAGCTGGCTGACCGCGTCGGCGTCACGATCGCCAATCTCTCGATCCTCAAGACCGGCAAGGCCCGCGCCGTTCGGTTCTCCACCCTTGCCGCCCTGTGCCGCGAGCTGGACTGCCAGCCGGGCGATGTGCTGGCCTACGAGCCGGGGCCAGACGACGGCCCGCTTGAGGGCGAAGAATAGCCCGCGCGAGCGGAGGCTTCGTCATCTGGAACCACGAACGTCACGAAAGTCACGAAGGCGCCGTGGCCGCTTCGCCGCAGGCTTGACCCGTTTCGTGTCTTTCGTGGTTCAAAGGCGAACGGCCGCTCCGCATACCCGCTTCGACCCGTTATTTTCACAGCGCTGCGGTACTGGATCAAACAGTCGCCAGCCAGTGTGCGGTGCGGCGTGCGGCGCTCGCATCTGCGAAGCGGAAGGGCCGCATCATCGACCAAGTCTTGAACTTTCTCCTCACGCGCCCCACTTCCGTGACATACTGCACTGCACAAAAAACTGGAGTGGCGCCATGATCGCCCTGATCGAACGATTCCTTGACGCGATGTTTGCCCCGCTGGCGCGCGAACTCGAGCGGCTGCCGCCGCAGGCCATGCGTTTCGGTATTTTTTTCTGAGAGATAGGTCGACCTGAGAGATAAGTCGGGGGCTCAGCCCCCGACAGCCGCCTTCTGCAGGACGCAGAGCTCGCCGATGCCCTTGCGGGCCAGCCCGAACAGCGCGTCGAACTCGGCCTGGCTGAAGCCGCGCTTCTCACCGGTCGCCTGCACCTCGACGATGTCGCCAGATCCGGTCAGCACGAAATTAGCGTCCGCCTCGGCGTTGGAATCTTCCTCATAGTCGAGATCCAGCACCGGCGTGCCGTTGAAGATTCCGCAGCTGATCGCCGCCACTTGATCCAGGATCGGGTCCTTGGTGATCACACCCTCGTCCAGCAGGTATTTTGTCGCCAACCGGAGCGCCACCCAGGCGCCGGTGACCGAGGCGGTGCGGGTGCCGCCGTCGGCCTGGAGCACATCGCAGTCGACGGTGATCTGCCGCTCGCCGAGCGCCTTGAGATCGGTGATGGCCCGCAAGGATCGCCCGATCAGCCGCTGGATTTCCTGCGTCCGGCCCGATTGCTTGCCCTGAGCGGCCTCGCGGCGGCTTCTGGTGTGGGTGGCGCGCGGCAGCATGCCGTATTCGGCGGTCACCCAGCCCTGGCCCTTGCCGCGCAGGAAGCCGGGGACGCCCTCTTCCAGGCTGGCGGTGACCAGCACCTTGGTGTGGCCGAAGCTGACCATGCAGGAGCCTTCCGCATAGCGGGTGACGGCGGTCTCCAGAACGACGGGACGCAGAAGTTCGGGGGTGCGTTCGGAGGGGCGCATGCGGACGGCTCTTTTCAGTGCGGACGGCTTGCGCCGACGAGGGTGGCGCTTATCCTAGATCAGCAAGGCCCCGTCCATGGGCGCCGAAGAGGCCGCCGCCGCACATCGTGACCCCGCCCCTGTTCGCTCGCGGACCCACCCTCACCGATATGGACGCCCGCGCGCGGGAGATCTTCCGCCGCATCGTCGAGAGCTATCTGGAAACCGGCGAGCCGGTGGGCTCACGCACCCTGTCGAAAGGCGGCCTCTCCCTCTCGCCGGCGTCCATCCGCAACACCATGCAGGACCTGACCCAGCTGGGCCTGCTGGGCGCGCCGCATATCAGCGCCGGGCGGCGGCCCACCCATGCGGGTCTGCGTCTGTTCGTCGATGGGCTGATGGAGGTTGGCGATGTGGGTGAGGCCGAGCGGCGCGCCATCGAGTCGCGCCTGCTGGCCCACGGCCGAAACTATGACGACGCGCTCAACGAAGCCTCTTCGATCCTGTCGGGGCTGGCTGGCGGGGCTGGCGTGGTGGTCAGCCCGATGCGCGATGCGGGTGTCACGCATGTGGAGTTCGTACCGCTGTCCGGCGACCGCACCCTGGCGATCATGGTGTTCGACGACGGCGCGGTAGAGAACCGCCTGATCCGCGCGCCGGCCGGCCTGACCCCTTCGTCGCTGCAGGAGGCCTCCAACTTCCTGAACGCCCGCATGCGCGGCCGCACCCTCAGTGAGTCGCGCGGCGATTTGCGGGTCGAACTGGAACGGGCCCGCCGCGAGCTGGACGTCACCGCCGCGCGGCTGGTTGAGGATGGCCTGGCCGCCTGGAGCGGGGGCGAGGCTGAGGACCGGGCGCTGATCGTTCGGGGTCGGGCCAACCTGCTGGAAGACCATGACACCCTTGAGGACCTGGAACGCGTCCGCTCGCTGTTCGAAGATCTGGAGCAGAAGGAACAGCTGATCCAGCTGCTGGATGGGGTGCGGGACGGTGAGGGCGTGCGCATCTTCATCGGCGCGGAAAGCCGGCTGTTCTCGCTTTCGGGTTCCGCTGTGATCGCCGCACCCTATATGACGGGCTCACAAAAGGTGGTGGGCGCGATCGGCGTGATCGGTCCGGCCCGCCTGAACTATGCCCGGATCATTCCGCTGGTGGACTATACCGCCCGCGTGCTTGGCCAGGTGATGAACGGACAAGGGTAGAATGTCGGAAGAAAATGCGCCGCCGGAGTTTGACGGCCAGGACGACGCTGCGACGGACGCCGCCGAGCTGGAGACCCTCAAGGCTGAGGTTCAGACGCTGAAGGACCAGGTCCTGCGCTATGCCGCCGAGGCCGAGAACACCAAGCGCCGGGCCGAGCGTGAGGCCAATGACGCGCGCGCCTACGCCATCCAGAAGTTCGCCCGCGACCTGTTGGGCGTCGCCGACATCCTGGATCGCGCCATGGCCGCCGTGCCCGCCGACATCGCCGATCCGGCTATGAAGAACTTCGTGGTCGGTATCGAGATGACCGCCAAGGAACTGTTGGGCGCCTTTGAAAAGAATGGCTTGAAGAAGATCGATCCGCCGCGCGGTGAAAAGTTCGATCCGCACAAGCATCAGGCGATGATGGAACAGCCGGCGCCCGATGTCCCCGGCGGCGGCGTGATCCAGGTGATGCAGGCCGGCTATGAACTGCTGGGCCGTCTGGTGCGGCCGGCCATGGTGGTGGTGGCCGCGAAGGGCGCAGCAACCGCTCCGGCCGATGCGGGCGCCAATCCCTATGCTGGCTCAGACGACGCGGCGGCAGGTGGCAGCGTGGATACGCGGGCCTGAAAGTCGTTCTACGCCCCCTTCCCCGCCTCCTGATTTTCGCTAAAGTCCCAAGTCCCTTCCAGATCGGGGCGTGCGGGCGACCAACTGAGTCGTCCGGGCGGACAGGCGAACCGGGACGACCATGAAGCTGACCATCGAACGCGCCGCGCTGCTCCGGGCGCTGGGCCACGTGCAAAGCGCCGTGGAGCGCCGAAACACCATCCCAATCCTGTCGAATGTGCTGATCTCGGCCGAGCGCGACCGGCTGACGTTCTCGGCCACGGACCTGGATCTGGAGATCATCGACACCGCCTTCGCCCAGGTCGACACGCCGGGCCAGATCACCGCCCCGGCCCACACCCTGTACGAGATCGTCCGCAAGCTGCCGGAAGGCTCCGATGTGTCGCTGTCGTTCACCGGCGAGGATCCGCGTCTGACCGTCGCCGCCGGGCGCAGTCGCTTCAACCTGCCAGTGCTGCCGGCCGGGGACTTCCCGGTGATGTCGGCGGAGGGGTTTGCGGGCCGGATGAGCGTCGACGCCGGCGATCTTATCCGACTGATCGACAAGACCCGCTTTGCGATCTCCGCCGAGGAGACCCGCTACTATCTGAACGGTCTCTACCTGCACACCCTGATCCTCGACGGCGTCGCGCGCCTCAGGGCCGTGGCCACCGACGGCTCGCGCCTGGCCCTGGCCGACATGCCGGCACCGGAGGGCGCAGTCGGCGCGCCCGGCGTCATCGTGCCGCGCAAGACCATCAACGAGATCCGCCGCCTGCTCGAGGATGCGGGCGAAGCCGTGGACCTGCAGATCAGCCCCCAGAAGGTGCGGCTGGAACTGGCCGGCGCGGCGCTGACGTCGAAGGTCATCGACGGCAACTTCCCTGACTACGGCCGGGTGATCCCCAAGGAAAATACCCACATCGTCCAGGTCGACGCCAAGCTGTTCGCTCAGGCCGTGGACCGCGTCGCCACCATCTCCGCCGAGAAGAGCCGCTCGGTGCGGATGGCCATCGAATCCGGCCGCGTGGTGCTGACCGTGCGCAACATGGAGGCTGGCCAGGCGGTCGAGGAGCTGGAGATCGACTACGAGGGCGAGCCCTTCGAGCTATCATTCAACGCCCGCTTCCTGCTGGACATCACCGACCAGATTTCCGGCGCGATCATGGAGCTGCGGTTCGGCGGCCCCAACGACCCGGCCCTGGTGCTGGATCCCGGCGATGTGGATGTGCAGTACATCCTGATGCCGCTCCGGGTGTAGTCGCGCCTCAGTGCCCGCTCGCGTCCTCGAAGACCCCCGGCGTCGGCGTGGACTTCGGACCCAGCACAAACCGGCGGTCGCAGTAGGGGCACTCCACGAACCCCGGCTCGCCGATCTGCAGCCAGACGCGCGGATGCCCCAGGGCGCCGCCGATCCCGTCGCAGGCCAGACGATGGGCGCGCACCATGATCGTCTCCGGCGGCGGCGAGAGGATCGCGACAGTGGCGGTCTTGGCGGCAGCTTTTCGAGCCATGGATGTGCTAGCCTTGTGCGCGGCCGGCTTGGCGCTGGCGGCAGTCGCGCCTAGGTATGCGCGTGCGCCGCGCCACGTCAACGACCGCCCCACGAACATCAGGGACCTCATGGATCTTCCGGAATTCGCCATCGAGGCCAAGGGTCTGGTCAAGACCTATGCGGCCACCAAGACGACGCCGCAGATGCAGGCGCTGAAGGGCATCGACCTGGCGATCCCGCGTGGCTCGATTTTCGGCCTGCTAGGTCCCAATGGCGCCGGTAAGTCGACCTTTATCAACATCCTGGCGGGGCTCTGCAACAAGACCTCCGGGCAGGTCAGCATCTGGGGCCGCGACATCGACCAGCGGCCGCGCGACGCCAGGGCCGCGATTGGCGTGGTGCCGCAGGAGATCGCCGCCGACCCCTTCTTCACCCCGCGCGAGTCGCTGGAGGTCGCCGCCGGCATGTACGCTGTGCCCAAGGCCGAGCGCCGCACCGATGAGCTGCTGGCCGCGCTGGGTCTTTCCGACAAGGCCAATGCCTATGTGCGCCAGCTGTCCGGCGGCATGAAGCGGCGGCTGATGGTGGCCAAGGCCATGGTGCACAATCCGCCGGTGCTGATCCTCGATGAGCCGACCGCCGGCGTCGATGTCGAACTGCGCCGCCAGCTCTGGAGCTATGTGGTCGAGCTGAACCGCAAAGGCGTGACCATCGTGCTCACCACCCACTATCTGGAGGAGGCCCAGGAGCTCTGCGATCAGATCGCCATCGTCAATCGCGGCGAGGTGGTGGCCTGCGAATCCACCGCCAGCCTGCTGAGCCGGATGGACACCCGCAATGTGCTGGTTTCACCCGAGGAGCCGCTCAGCATTGCGCCGACCCTCCAAGGCTTTGAGACCAAGCTGCTGAAGTCCGGCGGCTTCTCGGTCAGCTATCGCACCGGCCAGTCCAGCGTCGAACAGGTCCTGGCCGCCGTCCGCGCGGCCGGCCTGCACATCAGGGACATCTCGACGGAGGATCCCGACCTGGAGGATGTGTTCGTGTCGCTGACCTATGCGGCGGACGCGGCCTGACGAGGGGTGCATGCCGCGACGAACTGGCCCTCACGCGGCCTCTGGCCGTCCAGGTTCTGCGGTCAGCCGGATTCCCAGAGCCGCCATCACCGAGAGCACCGTTCCAAACTCTGGATTTCCATCGGCGCTGAGCGCTCGATAGAGACTCTCACGCGAGAGGCCGGTCGCCGCCGCTACCTTGCTCATCCCCCGAGCCCGCGCCGCCACGCCCAACGCATCTGTGATGAAGCGCAGATCGCCCGTCTCGAGCGCTTCGGTCACATAGGTCGCTACCGCAGCGTCATCGTCGAGGTAGTTGGCCGGATCGAACTTGCGAGGGCCTGTCATGGGGACACCTGTTTCCAATTCTTGGCCAACACCTTGGCCGCCTTAATATCCCGGTCCTGGGATGTCTTCTCGCCGCCAACCAGTAGGATCACCAGCGTCGCGCCCCGTTGCAGGAAATAGACGCGATAGCCGGGGCCATAGTGGATGCGAAGCTCGCTGACGCCTTCACCGACGGGTTGCACGTCCCCGGCAAGGCCGTGCGCCAGACGTTGAATCCGACCGGCGATCCTCGCCTTGGCCTGACGATCCCTAAGGCGCGACAACCAAGCCGTGAACTTCGGGTCTTCGATGACCTCGATCATGGCCAATTGTAGCTCATGGGCTACAAAAAGCCAGCTGTTTCTAGAATTCGACTGCACGATCCATCCACAGCTTGGCAGGCGCGGGCGCGGTTCCAGGGGTGCGGGCGCTCGGCCCTTCCGTTAGCGTCGCCGCACCCATGAACGCCCAGATCTCCCACCTCCCCGAAGCCGCCGGCGCGACGCCAGTGATGGCGCAGTATTTCGACGCCAAGGCGCGCCAGCCGGACGCCCTGGTGTTCTTCCGGATGGGTGATTTCTTCGAACTGTTCTTCGAGGACGCGCGGAAGGCGTCCGCCGTGCTCGGCATCACCCTCACCGCGCGCGGCCAGCATGGCGGCCAGCCGATCCCCATGGCCGGCGTCCCCGCCCATGCGATGGAAGCTTATCTGGCCAAGCTGATCCGCGCCGGGTTCAAGGTGGCGGTCTGCGATCAGCTGGAGGACGCCGAGACCGCCAAGCGTCGCGGTGGGTCAAAAGCTGTGGTGCGCCGCGATGTGGTGCGGGTGGTGACGCCCGGAACGCTGACCGAAGACGGCCTGCTGGACGCGCGCGGGGCCAACCGGCTGGCGGCCGTCGCCGTGCGGGCCGGATCTGCGGCGGTGGCCAGCGTCGAGCTTTCGACCGGTGAGGTGGAATGCCTCAGTGTGACAGTGGCCGGCCTCGCGTCGGCCCTGGCGGCGCTTGGCGCCTCGGAGATCCTGGCCTCCGACCGGCTGTTCGCCGACCCCCAGGTGTCTGCCACATTGAAGGCGGCCGGCGGCTTCGTCCAGCCGATGCCGGGCGCCCTGGCCGAGCCGGGAGCCTCTGAGGCGCGCCTGAAGCGACTCTATGGCGTCGAGACACTCGACGGTTTCGGACCGCTATCCGGCGCGGAAATCTCTGCGCTGGGCCTGCTCGCCGCCCACCTCGAAACCACCCAGGCCGGCCGGCTGCCCGCGCTCTCGGCGCCGCGCCGGATGGGTGAGGCCGATGTGATGGCCATCGACCCGGCCACGCGAACCAGCCTGGAAATCGAGCGATCCACCTCAGGGGCCCGCGACGGCTCGCTGCTGGCCGCCATCGACCGGACGGTGACGGCCCCCGGCGCACGGATGCTGGCCGCCCGGCTGGCCCGGCCACTGCTGGACCCTGTCGCCATCGATGCGCGGTTGGACGCGGTCGGCTGGTTCGTCGCCCGGCGGCCGCATCGCCAGCCGCTGCGCGAGGCGCTCAAGGGCCTGCCGGACATGGCGCGCGCCCTCGCAAGGCTGGCGCTCGGTCGCGGCGGCCCGCGCGATCTTGGCGCACTGCGGGACGGCCTGATCCTGGCGGGCGCCCTATGCCGGCTGTTTGAACAGGCGCCAGAGCCGTTGGCGCCGTTGCCAATGGAGCTTGCAGCTGCGCTCGGCGCATTGGACCTCGCCGCCCAGGCCGAGCTCACAGCCTTCCGCGATCTCCTGGCGCAGGGCCTCGGACCGGACCTGCCTGCTTTGGCCCGGGACGGTGGTTTCGTCGCCGAGGGCGTGCGGCCCGAACTGGATCAGGCCCGGGCGCTGCGCGACGACAGCCGCCGCGTGGTCGCCGCCCTTGAGGCCAGGCTGGCCGGCGAGAGCGGCGTGTCGCTGAAAATCCGCCACAACGCCGTCCTCGGCTATTTCGTCGAGACCACCGCCAAGGCCGCTGAACCGCTGTTTGCCGCGCCACTGAACGCCACCTTCATCCACCGTCAGACCCTGGCCAACCAGGTCCGCTTCACCACCGTTGAACTGGCCGCGCTGGACGCCAAGATCGCCCAGGCCGCCGAGCGCGCGCTGGCCATCGAACTCGACACCTTTGAGGCGTGGCGCGAAGCGGCCACCAGCGTGGCGCAGCCGATCCAGGTGGCCGCCGCCGCCGCCGCGCAGCTGGACGTCGCCTCGGGTCTGGCCGAATGGGCCGAGGACGTTGGCGCCAGCCGTCCCGTGGTCGACCGCTCCACCGCCTTCGAAGCCGAGGCCGCCCGCCATCCGGTGGTCGAGGCCGCCGTTCGCCGCGCCGGCGAGCCCTACACCCCCAACGACTGCCGGCTGGACGGCCAGGGCGTCGGCGGTCCGCGCCTGGCCATTGTCACCGGCCCCAACATGGCCGGCAAGTCGACGTTCCTAAGGCAGAACGCCCTGCTGGCGGTGCTGGCGCAATCCGGGTGCTACGTTCCGGCAAGGCGCCTGCGGCTCGGCGTGGTGGACCGGTTGTTCAGCCGGGTCGGGGCCGGTGATGATCTGGCCCGAGGGCGCTCGACCTTCATGATGGAGATGGTCGAGACCGCCGCCATCCTCAGCCAGGCGACGCCGCGCAGCCTGGTGATCCTCGACGAGATCGGCCGGGGCACCGCCACCTACGACGGCCTGGCCATCGCCTGGGCTTGCGCCGAGGCGCTGCACGAAACCAACCGCTGCCGGGCGCTGTTCGCCACCCACTATCACGAGCTGGCGGTGCTGGAGGGGCGGCTGGCCTATGTCGCCAACCTCAGCCTCAAGGCCAAGGAGTGGAACGGCGACCTGATCTTCCTGCACGAAGCCGGCCCTGGTCCCGCAGACCGGTCCTATGGCGTGCAGGTCGCCAAGCTGGCGGGCGTGCCGGCCGGCGTGGTCGCCCGGGCCAAGCAGGTATTGGAACGTCTGGAGAAGGAGGCGACCGGCCCCGCCAACCTCGGCGAGCTGCCGTTATTCGCCGCCGTCGCCGAACCAGCGGCGCGCTTTGGACCCAGCAAGGTGGACGAGGCGCTGAGGGCGCTCGACCCCGACGGCATGAGCCCGCGCGAGGCGATGGACGCGCTGTACCGGCTGAAAGGACTGTTGGGGTGAACGGCCTGATCCTTCGCCTCGCGGCCATCGCCGTATTGTCAGCCGCGCCCGGCATTGCCTGGACGCGCGCCATCCCCGCCTGGGCCGCGTTTGCGCCCGCCCAACCCGTGACGATCCTCGGCTACGCCGATGACGCCATGGAGCCGTTTCTCTCCCGCGACGGCGCAACCCTGTTCTTCAACAACCGCAACGACCCGCCCGAGAAGACCGACCTGCACTGGGCCGAGCGCATCGACGATCTGACCTTTCGGTATCGCGGCAAGGTCGAAGGCGCCAACAGCGCCGATCTCGACGGCGTCCCCACGCTGGCGCGCAACGGGCGGCTGTGTTTCGTCTCCACGCGCAGCTACCGACTGACGCTGGCGACCGTCTACTGCGGCGTCTGGAAAAATAGCGCGATCTCCGATCTCGCGCTCCAGGCCGATGCGTCCGTTCACCGCCTGGGGCGTCTTGTCTTCGACGTCGAACTCAACGCGGCGGGAGACCAGCTCGTTCTGGCCGACGGAGCCTTCACGGGAGGTCCTGTTCCCGCCAGCGCCGACCTTCGGCTGGCCCGTCTCGGCCCGGAGGGTTTCCGTCTGACGCCAGCTGACGACGGCTTGTTCGCCGCCGTCAATACCCGCGCCCTGGAGTACGCGGCGGCAATGTCGTCCGATGACCTGCTTCTGGCCTTCACGCGCCTGGAGGGCCGCCCGCCGCATGTTCGATTTAGCACCTGGATCGCCCACCGGGAGCAGGCGAACCAACCCTTTGGGTCGCCGATCCGGATCACCGCCATTGCAGGCGATGCCGAGGCGCCCACCTTCTCTCCAGACGACCACGCTCTTTATTTCCATCGACGCGAAGGCGCCCGCTATACGATCTGGCGGATCGCGCGCTAAAGCGCCCCTACGCCTCATCAAGCCAGGCGTTGAACTTCGGCGCGCGCTTCTCGCGGAACGAGCGGCCGCCGTCGCGGGCGTCGGGATGATGATCCGTCACCGCCGTGCGAACCGCGATGTCGTCCAGGGCCTGGGCGAAGGTGGATTCCGCCGCCACATAGAGCGAGCGCTTCAGCATCCGCATCGCCACCTGCGGGCCTTCGGCCAGCTCGGCGGCCAGCGCCATGGCGGCGGGTAGCAGCGCCTCGGGCTCCACCACCTCATTCAGCAGCCCCAGCCGCAGCGCCTCGGTCGCGTCCACGATCCGCTTGCGCAGCACGAAATCCAACGCCCGGGCGAGACCCAGATGTCGCACCAGCAGGACGTGCCCGCCCTCGTCCGGCAGCAGGGCGAAACGCAGCGTCGCACTGCCCAGCCGCGCCGCTGTCGAGCCAATCCGGAAGTCGCAGCTGAGCGCCAGCGACAGCCCGGTCTGGATCGCCGGCCCATTGATCGCAGCAATGGTCAGCTTGTCGAGGTTGCGCACCGCCACGTTCAGCGCCTGGGAGTAGACCCTGAGCGCGTTCTCGGTCCCAATCGCCGTCGCATGGCCGCCTTCGATCTTGGGAACGCTGGCCGGCGCGCCATCGTGGTAGCCGCCAAGGTGATCGCCGGCGCAGAACGCCCGGCCTTCACCCGCAAACACCAACACCCGCACCCGGTCGTCCATCTGCGCGCGGGTGATCAGTTCGATCAGATCGCGCTTCATGGCCTGATCCAGGGCGTTCAGGCGCTCCGGCGCGTCCAGGGTGATCAACAGAACGCCGCGATCATGCAGTTCCGTCCGCAGGCCACGGCAGACCTCGCCGTAGCTGGGGGCCGTCCGCGAGGGGGTCTGGCTCATGATCGAAGCTCCGTGTTGCGTCGCTAGGGGTGACTAGGCGTCAAAGAGTGCATTCACGCCGGGGGCGGAAGTCAAGAACGCCGCGACGTCTGGGGGGTGTGGGGGTGAAGGGAACCCCCTCTCCCAGGCGCGGAGCGCCGTGGGAGAGGCCGGGAGACGGCGGCGCGGAGAACCCCCAAATCCCCCTGCGTGCGCGCGTTAACGATCCGTCCTATATGCCTAGGTCGCCATGGTGACCCGCCTCAAACCCACCCGCCTGGAGTACGTCGTCGATGGCGTGCGCCTGCGCGCCCTGCTGTCGGCCGCCGCGCTGGATCACCTTGGCGACGAGGTCGCCCAGCGCAAGGCCGCTTTGGAGACCCTCAAGGCCGCGCTGTTCCGGGGCCGGATGATCGCCAAGGAGCGGCTGGAGAACGGGGCCGGCGGGATCGAGACCGCGCGGCTGTTGTCCGGCGTCACCGACGAGGTGGTCTCGGCGCTCTGGGACTTCACCACCGTCCACGTGTTCCGAGCCCGTAACCCCACGGAGGGCGAGCGGCTGGCGCTGATGGCGGTGGGCGGCTACGGGCGGGGCACCCTGGCGCCCTTCTCCGACATCGATCTGCTGTTCGTGCGGCCTTACAAACAGACCGCCCACGCCGAGAGCGTCATCGAGTTCATGCTGTATGCGCTGTGGGACCTCGGCTTCAAAGTCGGCCACGCCTCGCGCACGGTGGAGGAGTGCGTGCGGCTCAGTCGCGAGGACTTCACGATCCGCACCTCGATCCTGGAGGGCCGACGGCTCTGCGGGGACGAGGGCCTCGCGGTCGAACTGATGCGCCGCTTCCAAAACGACGTGGTGAAGGGAACGGGCGCCGAATTCGTCGTCGCCAAGCTCAAGGAGCGGGACCAGCGGCACGATCGGGCTGGCGCCAGCCGCTATATGGTCGAGCCCAACGTCAAGGAGGGCAAGGGGGGGCTGCGCGATCTCAACACGCTGTTCTGGATCGCCCAGTATCTGCATCCCGGCCAGTCCCTGGAGCGGATCCTGCAATTCGACATGTTCGACCGCCGGGAGGTTCGCGCCTTCATCCAGGCGTTCGATTTCCTTTGGGCCGTCCGTTGTCATCTGCACTTCACCACCGGCCGGCCGGAGGAGCGCCTGAGCTTTGATGTGCAGCCGGAGCTCGCGCGGCGGATGGGCTATGGTGATCGCGGCGATGCGCCGGCCGTCGAGCGGTTCATGCGCCGCTACTTCCTGATCGCCAAGGAGGTCGGCTCGCTGACCCGGGTGTTCGCCGCCAAGCTGGAGGCCGATCAGATCAAGCTGGCGCCAAAAGGCCTGTCGCGGTTCCTTCCGGGGCGCAAATTGAAGCGCAAGCCGCTGGATGAGCCGGGGTTTCATGAGGAGGCCGGGCGCCTGGGCGTCGAGGTGGGAACCTTCGAGGCCGACCCGATCAACCTGCTTCGCCTGTTCCGGATCGCCGACGCGCGGAACCTCGATCTTCACCCGGACGCCTTCACCGCCGCGTCACGCGCCACCGGTCTGATCACCTCGGCGATCCGCCGGGACCGCACCGCCGCTAAGGTGTTCCTGGACATCCTCGCCCGGGGCCGCGATCCCCAGCGCACCCTGGGACTGATGACTGAGGCCGGGGTTCTGGGACGCTATCTGCCGGAGTTCGGGCGCATCGTCGCTCAGATGCAGTTCAACATGTACCACTCCTACACCGTCGACGAGCACACCCTGCGGGCGGTGGGCGTGATCGCCGACATCGCCGCCGGCCGCCTGCCGGACGACCATCCGCTGGCGACGGCGATCATGCCCTTGATCGTCGACCGCGAGGCGCTGTTCCTGGCCATGCTGCTGCACGACACCGGCAAGGGCGGGGCGGGCGGTCAGGAGGTCGCCGGCGCTAGAGCCGCGCGCCAGGCCTGCGAGCGGCTGGGCCTGGACCGCGCCAAGATCGAACTGGTGGCCTGGCTGGTCGAGCATCATCTGGTGATGAGCGACACCGCCCAGAAGCGCGACATCGCCGATCCACGCACGGTGTCGGACTTCGCACGCATCGTGCAGACCCCAGAGCGTCTGCGCCTGCTGCTGGTGCTGACGGTGGCCGACATCCGGGCGGTCGGTCCGGGCGTCTGGAATGGCTGGAAGGGCCAGCTGATGCGCGAGCTCTACGCCGCCACCGAGGCGGTGTTCCGGGGCGGTCGCGGGTCCGACGCCGCTGCGGCGCTCCGGCGTTATCAGGAGAACGCCGCCTTCGATGCGCGCGTGCGCCTGTCCAAGGCCGACCCCGCTGCGGAAGCCTGGGGCGACGCCATGGAGGACGCCTATTTCACCGCGTTCGAAGACACCGAAGTCCTGACGCATGCGCGGCTCTCGCGGCTGGCAGGCCAGATCGGCGGCGCGGCGTCAGAAGGGCGTATCCGGCCAGACCTCAATGCGTCGGAAATCGTCGTCGCCGCCAGCGATCGGCCGCGCCTGTTCGTCGACCTGGCCGAGGCGATCACAGCGTCCGGCGCCAGCGTGATGGGCGCGCGGGTGTTCACCTCGCGCGGCGGCCAGGCGCTGGACGTCTTCTATGTGCAGGATGTCACGGGTCAGCCTTATGGCCAGCTGGACAATCGCCTCTTGCCGCGCCTGGCCGACAGCCTTGCCGCCGCCGCAAGGGGTGAGCCGGCAACCCGTGAGCTTCGCCGCCAGGATCTGGGTCGCACGGCGGCATTTGCGATCACGCCGGCGGTGATGCTGGACAACGACGCCTCAGAGACCGCCACCGTTGTCGAAGCGTCGGGCCGCGACCGGCCGGGCCTGCTGGCGGAGCTGGCCCGGACGCTGTCGGACGCGGGGCTGCTGATCACCTCAGCGCATATCGATGGCTATGGCGAGCGCGCCGTTGACGCCTTCTATGTGGTGGACGCCGCCGCCCAAAAGATCATCGACAGCCGCAAAGGCAATGCCCTGAAGGCGGCCCTGATGGGCGTACTGAATGACAGCGAGGACGAGAGCGCCAGCGGTCGCCGCGCCGGCCTCTCCCGCGCCCGCGCCAGTAGCGCGCGCTGACGATGTCAGGCCTTGCCCTTCAGCACCTTCTCCAGGTCGATCGGCATGGCGCCGCCCGCCACGCGACTCTGGAATTCCTGCGTCGAGTTTTCACGCGGATAGGGCGTCGCCGGGATCGGAACACCCAGGAATGCGCACAATGGCGCCCAGCCCTCCGCCACGTTGAACACCAGCAGCCGGTCTTTCGGCACGCCGGCCACGACCGCCTCGGTGTGGCGCCGAAAGAAGTCCGTCATGAACGCCCGGTCGTGGATGTCGCCGCCGTACCAGCCGTGAATCTGGTCCATGAACGTCTTAAGCGGTCCATCCGGCGGGCCCGGCCGATCCGGGTTGAAGATCGTCGCCTGGGTAGAGTCGAACCACTTGTCCGGATCCCGCACGGTGTGCAGCACCTTGGCGTCTGGAAAGACCTCCATCAGCTCGCGCCAGTGCGCACAGCCTGGATGATCGACCATCGCCTGATAGTCGGCGAAGATCGCCTCCCAGCCGCCCTGACCCTGCTGGGCGGCGATCCACAGCGGCAGGCTGTCCGGATGCAGGAACACCTCCACCATGTGATGACAAGGCGCAAAGCCCAGCTGTTCCAGCGCCAGCTTGGTCGACAGTGTTCCTGTTCGGCCGAGTCCTGAGCCGATAACCTTCAAAGCCACGTGCGTGCTCCCTCGTGTCGCCTATCATACCAACTCGCGGGGGACGGTCGCGCGTCAAATCCTCGCCGTTGGTCTCACTGGCAATTCTGGGCCTTTCAACCAGCGGTTTGGGCGGCCCAGTTCCGCCCTGTGCTATGATGTTTCCATGACTGACGATTCTGAGCATTCGCGGAAGCTCGCTAAAGCCGCGTTTGGCGCCTCGCTTCGCGGCCAGCCCGTCTCGATCAATATTGCCGACGAGACAATCGATGGCCTTATAGCGGCGTTTGAAGCCGCAGCGCGGGTCGATGACGAGGGAAACGAATTCTGGTTTGCGCGAGACCTTCAAGCGCTGTTCGATTACGCGAAATGGGACAACTTCCTAGCCGTAGTCGAAAAGGCAAAGGCCGCATGCGAGCAGGCTGGCCGAGGCAGCGACAACCATTTTGCCGACATCGGCAAAATGGTCACCTTAGGCAGCGGCGCAGAGCGCGAAATCGGCGACATGGTCTTGAGTCGCTACGCCAGCTACCTGACCGCTCAGAACGCTGATGGGCGAAAACGGCCGGTCGCGTTCGCTCAGACCTATTTCGCCATTCAGACCCGCCGGAAGGAGATCGCGGATCAGGAGATACAGGAGTTTCTTCCGCTCTCCGAAGATGAAAGGCGAGTGCTCCTTCGGGACGAGATCAAGACCCACAATCGTCACCTCGCCAGCGCGGCCAAGAATGCTGGCGTTCGCGAAGGTCTCGACTTCGCCATCTTCCAGACGGAAGGCTATCGCGGTCTGTACGGGGGGCTGGATGTTCCTGGGATACGCCGGCGGAAGGGGCTCTCCCACGGACAAGCCATCCTCGATCACATGGGAAGCACCGAGTTGGCCGCCAACCTCTTTCGGGCCACCCAGACGGAAGACAAGCTCCGACGAGAGGGGATCAAGGGCAAGGATTCTGCAAATAAAGCCCACTTCGAAGTTGGAGCAAAAGTTCGACAGACCATTGCAGATCTTGGAGGGCAAATGCCCGAGCAACTCCCGCCCGCTGAAGACGTGAAGAAGGTTGCTCGGCGACTTCAGTCTGCGATTAAGAGCGCGTCAAAGCGCTTGCGATAGCGTCCCGCCGAAACAGCTATCCAGATCCTGTGACCGACACTCCCGCCAAGCCCGCAGGCCTTTTGCGCTCATCCGCGATCTTCGCGGGCCTGACGCTGGTCAGTCGGTTTCTTGGCCTGGCTCGCGACCTGGTGGCCACCGCCCGCCTGGGAGCGAATTTCGCAGGGGACGCATTTTACACAGCTCAGGCGTTTCCCAATCTATTCCGCCGTATGTTCGCCGAGGGCGCCTTCGCGGCAGCGTTCGTGCCCGAATACTCCAAGCGACTTGTCGGCGAAGGTGATGTGCGGGCGAGCGCCTACGCCAGCGACGCCTTGGCGACCATGGCGGCATTCACCGTGGCGCTGACTGTGGTTTGCCAGCTGGCGATGCCATGGATCATGTACCTCTATTCGTTTGGGTACGGGCCGGGCTCAGTCCTCGCACCGCTCGATGGCGCCGCAGCCAAGTTCAAGCTGGCTGTGCTGCTCACCCAGATCACCATGCCGTATCTGCCCTGCGTGGTGATCGCCTCACTGTTCTCAGGCGTGCTGACGGCGCGCGGGCGCTTCGTGATCTATGGCCTGCACCCAGCACTCCTCAACATCGTCACCTTGATCGCCGTGATCCCGGAGCATGATCCCGTGCGCGCAGCGACGTCGGCGTCCTGGGGGACGATTGTCGCAGGAATCAGTCAGGCCGCGCTGTGCTGGTGGGGTGCACACCGATCGGGCGCGCGGATCCGCCCTGGCGCCCTGAGGCTGACGCCCGAAATGCGGGCGCTCGGGCGGCGGATGGCGCCGGGCATCGTCGCGTCCAGCGCCACCCAGATCAACCTGTTCATCTCAGCGATCCTTGCAAGCCAGGTGGCGGGCATGCGCGTCTGGATGCAAATGGCGGAGCGCTTCTACCAGCTGCCGCTCAGCCTCGTCGGCGTGGCGATCGGTGTCGCTCTCTTGCCCCGCCTATCCACCGCCCTGCAACGCGAGGATCACGACGACGCGCAAGCCGCGACCGATCAGGCGGTGGTGTTTGGGCTCGCGCTCTGCCTACCGGCCGCCGCCGCCCTCATGGGCATGCCGGGCTATCTGACCGACGGTTTCTTTGCGCGTGGAAACTTCACGCACGCTGATGCGGCGGCTTCAGGCCGCTTGCTCTTCCACTATGGTTGGGGGGTTCCCGCCTTCGTTCTCATCAAGATTCTGCAGCCCGCCTTCTTCGCGCGGGGCGACACCCGTCGACCGATGACCTATTCGATGGTTTCCATCGCCGCCAACATCGTCCTCGGAATTGGCCTGTTCTACGCGGTCGGTTTTCAAGGGATCGCCATCGCGACGGCAGCCGCTTCGTGGCTCACTGTCGCCCAGCTCGGTTGGCGGCTTCACGCGACTGGCGCCTGGCGTCCGAGCCCTCGGGCCTGGGGGCGAATCGCGCGCGTGGCCATGGCGAGCCTGGGAATGGGCGCGGCCGTGGCGCTGGCCACGCATTTCCGGCCGGCGCTGGAGGCGCCCCTCGCCGCCGTAAGGCTCGGGCCATTGGGCGCCAAGGAGTTCACGGTTCTGCTGGTGTCTCTTGGCGGCGCGGTCCTCTATCCGATCCTGCTGTTCGCCTTTGGCGGGGTCACGCCGGCTGAGGCGCGCGCGGCGTTCCGCCGGCGCAGCGGCGACACCCCGGTCCCCGCCGCAGACTTGCCTTGAGACCGTCCTGAGGCTATCGGCATGCCATGGCTCGTTCCGGACACTTCGACTGGCGATGGCGCTGATCCCCTGATCCGCCGCCCAATCCCTGTTTGATCCTGGGCGCGTGCGCCCGCCTGCCTGTTCCAGCCAGAAGCCTCACACCATGACCGATCAAGCCCCATCCCCCTACGCGGGTCCGCAACGCGTGCTCTCCGGCGTTCAGCCAACCGGCGACCTGCACCTGGGCAACTACCTCGGCGCGCTCGTGAAATTCGCGCGCCTCCAGCGCGAAATCCCGACCCTCATCTTCGTCGCCGACTATCACGCGATCACCGAATGGCAGGAGCCGGGCAAGCTCAAGGGCCAGGTCCGCGAGATCACCGCCGCCTATCTGGCCACAGGCCTCGATCCTAAGGTCGCCACCATCTTCGCCCAATCAGCGGTGCCAGAGCACGCCGAGTTGGCCTGGATCTTCAACTGCGTCGCCCGCCTCGGCTGGCTGGACCGGATGACCCAGTTCAAGGACAAGGCCGGCAAGCACAAGGAGCGCGCCAGCGTCGGGCTCTACACCTACCCCGTGCTGCAGGCCGCCGACATCCTGATCTACAAGGCCACCCACGTGCCGGTCGGCGAAGACCAGAAGCAGCACCTGGAGCTGACCCGCGACATCGCCGGCAAGTTCAACCATGACTTCGGCGTACCGGGCTTTTTCCCACTTCCCGAGCCGCTGACCCAGGGGCCAGGCGCTCGGGTGATGAGCCTGCGGGACGGATCGGCCAAGATGAGCAAGTCCGACCCGTCGGACAATTCGCGCATCAACCTGACCGACGACGCCGACGCCATCGCCCAGAAGATCCGCAAGGCGCGGACCGATGCTGAGCCCCTGCCGGAAACCATTGCGGGCCTTGAGGGGCGGGCCGAGGCCAAGAACCTGGTGGCGATCTATGCCGCCCTCGATGGCCGGAGCGAGGCCGAGGTGCTGGCCGAGTACGCCGGCCAGGGCTTCGGCGCCTTCAAGCCGAAGCTGGCCGACCTCGCGGTGGCGGTGATGGGGCCGATCGGCGCCGAAATGCGCCGCCTGCTGGCTGATCCGGGCGAGATCGACCGCATCCTGACCGATGGCGCCCAGCGCGCCCGGTCGCTGGCCGCGCCGACCCTGGCGGAGGTCAAGCGCATCGTCGGCTTCTGGGGCGGCTGACACGCGGCCGCGCCACCCCTTGCCACCTGATCGCCGGCGCCTCAGGCTTGGCCGATGAGCATCCGGCGTAAGTTCCTGGTGGTGGCGGACGGCACGGTCGAGTTCCAGGCCGCCTTGCGCTTTGCCTGTCGCCGCGCGCGCTCGACCGGCGGGCATGTCGCGCTGCTGTGCGTGATTGAGCCGGCGGTGTTCGAACACTGGTCCGGCGTGCGCGACGAGATCGCCCGACAACAACGCGAGGAAGCCGAGGCGGCGCTGCAGGAAAGCGCGGCCTATGTGCTGGCCGAAACCGGGTTCCCGCCTGAGTTTCTGATTCAGGAGGCTGACTCGCCGCGCGCGGCGCTTCGCCAAGTGCTGAGCGTCGATGAGGACATCAAGATCCTGGTCCTCGCGGCCGGTGTCGGCAGCCGGGGGCCGGGTCCGCTGGTCGCCGCGATCGGCAAGGAAGGCGTGCGATGGGGCGCTCGCAAAGTGCCCGTGACCATCGTCCCCGGCGATCTGACCGATGCTGAGATCGCCGACTTGGCCTGAGCCGAGACTTGCATCGCGCGCGCTGGGGGGCCACATCTGCCCTCATGTTCATCCAAACTGAAGCCACACCGAACCCTGAGGTGCTGAAATTCCTGCCCGGACGCGCTGTCCTGGGGGACGGTAGCCGCGACTTCCGCGACGCCGGCGACGCGGCTGGCTCCCAGCTGGCCGTGGACCTGTTCGATATCGAGGGCGTCACGCGCGTCTTCTACGGCCCCGACTTCATCACCGTCGGCAAACGGGCCGACACCGACTGGGCGCATCTGAAGGCGCCGATCCTGGCTTCGATCATGGATCACTTCACCTCCGGCGCGCCGCTGTTCGCCGATTCCGATGACGGCGCCGGCGACCACGACAGCGGCGCCTATGAGGGCGACACCGCTCAGATCGTCGCCGAGATCAAGGATCTGCTCGACACCCGGATCCGCCCGGCCGTGGCCCAGGATGGCGGCGACATTCTGTTCAACCGCTTCGAACCCGACACCGGCGTGGTGTGGCTCAATATGCGCGGCGCCTGTGCAGGCTGCCCGTCGTCCAGCGCCACGTTAAAGGCCGGTGTCGAGAACATGCTGAAGCACTACGTTCCCGAAGTGACCCGGGTCGAACAGGCGCTCTAGGCGCCCCCGCGCGTCCATGATCGTCCTGGCGCTCGACACCTGCCTGAACGCCTGCTCGGCGGCCGTGCTTGACGGCGACAAGGTGCTGGCCTGGCGCTCTGAAGTGATGGCGCGGGGACACCAGGAACGGCTGGCGCCCTTGGTGCGCGACGTGATGGGCGAGGCTGGCCTGCCGTTTGGTCGCCTCCAGCGCATCGCCGCGACGGTTGGCCCCGGCTCGTTCACCGGCCTTCGGGTTGGCGTTGCCTTCGCCAAGGGACTGGCCTCTGCGCTCAGCGTTCCGGCTGTCGGGGTTGGGGTGCTGGAAGCGCTGGCGGCGGACGCCGAAGGGCTGGTCGCCGCCGTTCTCGATGCCCGCCGCGAGCAGGTTTATCTGCAGATCTTCGAGCATGGCGCACCGTTGATGGCGCCCGACGTTCTGCCTGTCGGAACCGCCGCCGCTCGGATCGCCGAGCTGACCCTGGGCCGGCCCCTGACCTTGGTCGGATCCGGCGCGCTGCTGTTGGCCGAGGCTGCGACAGGCGCCCACATCCTGATCCCTGAGGGTTGTGATCCCCGCCAGGTGGCGCGCCTGGCCACCGCCCGGCCGCCAACACCGATCCAGCCGCTCTATCTGAGGGCGCCAGACGCCCGACTGCCCGTATGAAGCTCGCCGCCGCCGGCGCCGACCAAGGCCCTGCTCTGGCGAGCCTTCACGCCCTGGCCTTTCAGCAGCCCTGGGCCGCCGCCGCGTTCACATCCTTGCTTGAGGGGGCGGGCGTGTTCGCGCTGCTGGCGAAGACAGACGGCCCGGCGGGCTTCGTTCTTTGCCGCACGGTCGCCGGGGAGGCGGAGATCCTCACCCTGGCGGTCGCGCCCTCAGCGCGCCGGAGCGGCGTGGCGCGGGTCCTGATGGCCGCCGCTATCGACTTGGCCCGACAGGCGGGCGCTGAGGCGATGTTTCTGGAAGTCGGCGCTGGCAATGCCGCCGCTGTCACACTCTACGCTCGGCTGGGTTTCATCGAGACAGGCCGGCGTCGATCCTACTACGACCGGGACGCCGAGGGCCGTGAAGACGCGCTCATCATGCATCTCGACCTGAAGCCCCCGGCCCGGTAAGCCTATGGAAGGCCACCGGAGTTCTGACGTGCCCGACAGAATCGAGCAGCTCTGCCTCGAAAAGAATATGCGCATGACCGAGCAGCGCCGGATCATCGCCCGCGTCCTTTCGGCCGCCAGCGACCACCCCGACGTGGAAGAGTTGCACCGGCGCGCGCACGCTGTGGATCCGCACATCTCGATCGCCACGGTCTACCGCACGGTGCGGCTGTTCGAAGAGGCCGGCATCATCGACCGGTTGGACTTTCGCGATGGGCGCTCGCGCTACGAAGAACACTCCGACGACCACCACGACCATCTGATCGACATGAAGACCGGCAAGGTGGTGGAGTTCGTCGACGAGGAGATTGAGGCGCTGCAAGAAGCCATCGCCCGCAAGCTCGGCTACCGGCTGGTGGACCACCGGCTTGAACTCTACGGCATCCCGATCGAGACCTGATCGCCGGCCAGCGGGTGGCCTCGGCTTGCCTGAACCGGCCCGCGCCCCCATAACGCCGCAATGTCCGCCCCCGCGCCCACCAAGCGCCTCTTCATCAAGACCTACGGCTGTCAGATGAACGTCTATGACAGCGAGCGCATGGCCGATGTGCTGGCGCCGCTGGGCTACGCCATGACCAGCGCGCCGTGCGACGCCGACCTGGTGGTGCTGAACACTTGCCACATCCGCGAGAAGGCCACCGAGAAGGTCTATTCCGAGCTGGGCAAGCTGCGTGAGATGAAGGACGAGCGCCGCGCTGAAGGCCGGGCCCTGACCCTGGTGGTCGCCGGCTGCGTCGCGCAGGCCGAGGGCGAGGAGATCATGCGCCGTCAGCCGGCCGTGGATCTGGTGGTCGGTCCCCAGGCCTATCATCAGCTGCCAGAACTGATCGCCCGCACCCACCGCGCGCGGGGTGAGCGGCTGGCCGCCGACTTTGCGCCGGAGGAAAAGTTCGACGCCCTCACAGCGCCACGGCGGCCTGGCGGGGTCACCGCCTTCCTCACCGTCCAGGAAGGCTGCGACAAGTTCTGCACCTTCTGCGTCGTGCCCTACACCCGCGGCGGGGAATGGTCGCGCCCGGCCGCCGATATCGAGACCGAGGCCCGCAGCCTGGCCGACAAAGGCGTTCGTGAGGTCACGCTGCTGGGCCAGAACGTCAACGCCTACAACGGCGCCAACGATCAGGGCTTGGGGCTCGCCGGCCTTGTCCGGCGTTTGGCCACGATCCCCGGCCTGGACCGTATCCGCTACACCACCAGCCATCCGCGCGACATGGACGAGGCCCTGATCGCCGCCCACGGCGAGGTTGCCGAACTGATGCCCTATCTGCATCTGCCGGTGCAGTCCGGGTCGGATCGCGTCCTCAAGGCCATGAACCGGGGCCACACCGCAGACAACTATCTGAGATTGATCGAAAGGGTTCGCGCCGCGCGTCCCGACATCGCCATCTCGGGCGACTTCATCGTCGGCTTTCCTGGCGAACGCGACGCCGACTTCGAAGCCACGCTGGCCTTGATCCGCGCGGTTGGCCACGCCTCGGCGTTCTCGTTCAAATATTCGCGCCGTCCCGGCACCCCGGCGTCCGCCATGCCCGGCCAGGTCGCCGAGACGGTGAAGACCGAGCGGCTGGCCCGCTTGCAGGCCTTGATCGACGAGCAGCAGAGCGCCTTCAACGCTGCCCAGACTGGCCGAACCCTGCCCGTCCTGTTTGAGCGGCGCGGTCGCAATCCTGGCCAACTGATCGGCCGCAGCCCCTATCTTCAGTCCGTGTATGTCAGCGCGCCCGAACGTCTGCTGGGTCAGATCCTGCCGGTGACCATTGCTGCGGCCGCCCGCGGCAGCCTGGCCGGTGAACTGGTCCTGGAGCCAGCGTGAGCCGGGCGCCAGAGTTTGTCGCCCTGTCGGACGTCGCCGCCCGCGCCGTGGCCGGGGAAGCGAGCCGGCATGTGGCCCTGATCGAAGATGCCTTCGGTGTGCTGGTGGAAACCCCGGGCGGCGGGGTTTCGCTCAGTGGCGAGGCCAGGGCGCGCGGTCAGGCTAAGCGCGTGGTTCAAACCCTCGCTGTCCGCGCCGACCAGGGCCTGGAAGTGACGGAGGCCGACGTGCGCGTCGCCATCGGCCAGGCGCGCACCGGCGGCGGACCGGCCGCTTCGGGCGGCGCGGCGCTGCCCATCGGCCGCAGAGGCCAGGTCGCGCCCAAGACGCCGATGCAGGCCCGCTATCTGGAGGCGCTCAACGCCTGTGAGCTGGTGTTCGGCCTGGGTCCGGCCGGCACCGGCAAGACCTTCCTGGCGGTCGCACATGGCGCGGGTCTGTTGTTGCGCGGCGCCGTCGACCGGCTGATCGTCTCGCGGCCGGCGGTCGAGGCCGGCGAGCGTCTGGGGTTCCTGCCCGGCGACCTGACCGAGAAGGTCGATCCATATATGGCCCCGGTCTGGGAGGCCCTGACCGATATCCTCGGCGCCGAACAGCTGCGCCGGCGTCGCGAGAAGGGCGAGATCGAGGTGGCGCCGATCGCTTTCCTGCGCGGGCGCACGCTCAGCCACGCCTTCGTCATCGTTGATGAGGCCCAGAACGCCAGCCGCGCCCAGATGAAGATGGTGCTGACCCGGCTGGGCGAAGGCGCTCGGATGGCGGTGACCGGCGATCCGACCCAGATCGACCTCCCCAAAGCCTCTGACTCCGGTTTGGCCCACGCCGTCGGCCTGCTGGAGGGCGTCAAGGGCATCGCGGTCACCCGCTTTAGCGCCGAGGACGTGGTTCGACACCCCTTGGTGGAGCGCATTGTTCGCGCCTATGAGGCAGAGACCGCTCAGCGCGGACGATCCGCTTGATCGACGTCGAGGTTGAGGATCCAAACTGGACAACGGCGGTTCCAGAAACCGCAGCGCTGGCGCGCCATGCTGCGGAAGCGGCGCTCAATGCGGTGAACGCTAGCGCCTCATCGGTGGTCGTTCTACTCACCGACGATGCAACGGTGATGGGTCTGAATGCACGGTTTCGCAGCAAGGAGAGCGCGACCAATGTGCTGTCGTTCCCAGCGCCTCCAAACCGGGAAGCGCATCTCGGAGACATTGCGATCGCGTTTGAGACCTGTCTGCGAGAATCTCAGGCCCAGGCGAAACCCCTGGCCGACCACCTGCAACATCTGACGGTGCATGGCGTGTTGCACCTTCTCGGACACGATCACATCGGCGATGATGAGGCCGATGCCATGGAAGACCTCGAACGGATTATCCTGGCCGGGCTCGGTGTCCCCGATCCCTATGCGGCCGGCGACGGAGACCATGACCGACCCTGACCCCCCACGACGACGCGGCCTCGGCGCGCTGATCGACGCCTTTCGGCGAACCGCCAGCGCCGCCGTGGAAATCCTTGAGCCGGAGACGGAAGCCACGGGCGAACTGGTCACCCAGGCTCGGGCCTTTCAGGGCCTGCGCGTCGAGGATGTCATGCAGCCCCGCGCCGACATCGTGGCGATCGAACGGGATGTCGCCTTCGCCGATCTGGTGGCGCGCTTCGTCCAGGCTGAGCACTCACGCATGCCGGTCTATCGCGAGACGCTGGATGAGCCGGTGGGCGTGGTTCATGTGAAGGACGTCTTCAAGCTGCTGGCCCGAAAAGCGCGGCGTCCGAAGCCTGAAGATCAGGTGCTGCATGGCCGCCATCACCTGGTGCGCGAGATGCTCTATGTGCCGCCGTCGATGCCGGCCGCGCGGCTGCTGACGCTGATGCGCGCCAAACATATCCATATGGCCCTGGTGATCGACGAATTTGGCGGCGCAGACGGCTTGGTTACCCTTGAGGACTTGCTGGAAATGCTGGTTGGGGAAATCTCCGACGAGCACGACGACGAGGACGATCAAGGGTTTGCGCCGATCCTCGAGGACGAAGAAGGCTGGATCGTCGATGGCCGTGTTCCACTTTCAGAACTGGAGCAGGTCATCGGCGCGGGAACCGACTTGGCGCCCGCCGATCTGGACGAGGAAATCGACACGGTCGCAGGCCTTCTGAACGCGCTCGCCGGGCGGGTGCCGCAGAAACGGGAGTGCATCCCGCATCCGGACGGCTTCGTGCTAGAGGTGCTGGTGGCTGATCCCCGACGGGTCAAGCGGGTTCGCGTTCGGCGCGCACCGCCGGCGATCCTGGAAAGCTGATCGCAAGGTGACCCGATCCGGCTGGTATGCCGCGCTGACGGCGCTTCTGGGCGGGCTTGCGGCTGGCTTCGCCCACCCGCCATTTGGGCTGCTGCCGGGTCTGCTGGGCTACAGCCTGATCCTGCTGCGGATCGACAGCACAAATGTCCGCCCCCTGCGCGCCGCCTTTGGGTTCGGGTGGCTGGCCGGCCTTGGCTATTTCGGCGTTTCCACCTGGTGGATCGCCGAGCCGTTCCTCGTGGACGAGCGGACATTCGGCTGGATGGCCCCCTTTGCCGTCGTATTGATGGGCGGGGGCCTGGCCTTGTTCTGGGGCGCCGCCGCCTGGCTCTATCGACTGTTGCGGCCCGCCGGGGCCTGGAAGATCCTCGTATTCGCCGGCGTATTTGCCGGAGCTGAGTGGCTACGCGGGCACATCGCCACCGGCTTTCCGTGGAATCTGCCGGGGGAGACCTGGCGCGCGGGGACGGCGCCATCGCAACTTGCGGCGCTGCTGGGCGCCTACGGATTGACCTGGCTGACCCTGGCGATCGCTGCGGCCCCGGCCGTCCTGATGCTGCCGGTCGGGCGTGTTGCGCAGTTCACCGCCACCGCCCTGGCGGTTCTGGCGCTGACTGGACTGTACGCCGCCGGCGGCGGGCGCCTGGCGGCCGGGTCGGAGAGCTCGGCGAGCGATCCACGCGCGCCGATGATCCGTATCGTCCAAGCCAATATCGATCAGAAGACCAAATGGAAGCCCGAGAACCTCGAAGAGGTTTTCAGCGCCTATGAAAACCTCACTCGAAAGCCCGCCGCCGCACCCGCGCAAGTGATTGTCTGGCCAGAGGGTGCGCTGCCCGCCGTCATCGACGACCTCATCGCGCCTGGGTCGCCCTATCAGGTCCGGCTGCGCGACATGCTGACGCCCGGCCAAACTCTGCTGATGGGCGCCAATCGGGTCGAGCTGACACCCTCGGGCGGCTATCGCTATTTCAACACCCTGATCGCCCTGCGCCGCGAGGGGCCGGCGCTTTCGATCGTCGGTATCTATGACAAGCATCGGCTGGTGCCCTTCGGCGAATTCCTGCCGTTCGGCCCGCTGGCGACATCGCTTGGCGTCCGCAGCCTCGCCCACATGCCCGAAGACTTCACAGCAGGCCCTTCGCCGAGGCCGCTGGTTCTGCCTGGACTTCCCAGCCTGCAGCCGCTGATCTGCTACGAGGCGCTGTTCCCCGAGTTGGCGGCGACCACGCCACGACCGCGCTGGATTTTGAACGTCTCCAACGACGCCTGGTTCGGGGGCGGCAGCGGACCCTTGCAACACCTCAACATCGCCAGTTACCGGGCGATCGAACAGGGGCTGCCCATCGTCCGCGCGACACCCACCGGCGTCTCAGCGATGATCGACGCCTATGGCCGCATCCGTCCCGGCGCGCGCCTGGGCCTCGGCGCCTATGGCGTCATCGACGCCAGCCTGCCCCGCGCCCTTTCCCCCACCCTCTACGGTCGCTTCGGCGACCTCTGGCTGGCAGGCCTGCTGGCGATCTCTGGATTGGCAGCCTGGCGAGGTCGCCGCCCTCCAAGCGACCCGAGGTAGCTTCAAAACCGCACAATTCGGCGCTTTTTGTCCAATTGCTGGCCCATAACCATATCTTTATAGGGGCCACGCCATAGAAGGGGCCACGCCTCGAAACCTGCCTCCCGGAGTCCGCCTTGAGCCGTTCAAACTACATCTTCACCAGTGAAAGCGTGTCCGAAGGCCATCCGGACAAGGTTGCGGACCGCATTTCCGACACCGTTGTCGACGCCTTCCTCAGCGTCCAGCCGGAAGCCCGCGTGGCCTGCGAGACCCTGGTCACCACCAACCGCATCGTCCTGGCCGGCGAGGTTCGGGCCGGCAAGCCCGGCGGCTCCAAGGCCGACAACAAGGCCCTCACCAAGGAGATCGTCCGCTCGCTGGAGCCCAAGGTGCGCGCCGCGATCAAGGACATCGGCTACGAACAAAAGGGCTTTCATTGGGCCAAGGCCAAGTTCGCCTGCCACCTGCATGAACAGTCCGCCCATATCGCCCAAGGCGTCGACGCTTCGGACAAGAAGGAAGAGGGCGCGGGCGACCAGGGCATCATGTTCGGCTACGCCTGCGATGAGACCCCGGCGTTGATGCCGGCGACGCTGCAGTACAGCCACGACATCCTGAAGCGCCTGGCCGAGGTCCGCCACTCCGGCGAGTGCGACGTGCTGGAGCCTGACGCCAAGAGCCAGGTGACCATCCGCTATGAAGACGGCCGCCCGGTCGAAATCCTGCAGATCGTCGTCTCCACCCAGCACAAGAAACGGATCGGCCTGCACTCGGCCACGCCCAAGCGCATCGAAGCCGTGATCAAGCCCTATATCGAGGCGCTGATCCCAGCCGGCCTGATCACCAAGAAGACCAAATGGCACGTCAACCCGACCGGTCGGTTCGAGATCGGCGGACCGGACGGCGACGCGGGCCTGACCGGTCGCAAGATCATCGTCGACACCTATGGCGGCGCCTCGCCGCATGGCGGCGGCGCGTTCTCGGGCAAGGACCCGACCAAGGTCGACCGCTCGGCTGCCTACGCCTGCCGCTATCTGGCGAAGAATGTCGTGGCCTCGGGCCTGGCGCGCAAGTGCACCATCCAGATCAGCTATGCGATCGGGGTGGCCAATCCCCTGAGCTTCTATGTCGACCTGCACGAAACCGGCGAAATCGATCCGGCCAAGCTGGAAGGCGCTCTGCCGCAGATGATCGGCGGCGCGACCCCCCGGGCGATCCGCGAGCATCTGGGCCTCAACCGCCCGATCTATGCGCGCACCGCCGCCTATGGCCACTTCGGTCGCCAGCCGGACAATGAGGGCGGCTTTTCCTGGGAGCGCACCGATCTGGTCGACGCGCTGAAGGGTCTCGCCTAAACGGAGGGGATGGCCCCGCCGCTCTGCCGCTTATACCTGATCACGCCGCCCCGCCTGGATGACCTGGCGGGGTTCGGCCGTCTGTTGGCTCGGGCGCTGGACGGCGGCGATGTCGCGGCCCTGCAGATTCGCCTGAAGGACGTCGGCGACGACATTATCGCGGCGGCCACCGATGTGATCTCGCCGATCGCCCAGTCGCGCGGCGCGGCGCTGATCATGAACGACCGGCCAGACTTAGCGGCGAAGCTCGGCTGCGACGGGGTCCATATTGGCCAGTCGGACGCCAACTACGCCGAGGCCCGCCGGCTAGTCGGCAAGGAGCGGATGGTCGGCGTCACCTGCCACGATAGCCGCCATCTGGCCATGGAAGCCGCCGAGGCGGGCGCTGATTATGTGGCGTTTGGCGCCTTCTATCCGACCGCCACCAAGGATGCGCCAACCCGCGCCGACCCGGAAGTCCTCTCCATCTGGCAGGAGACCATGGCCATCCCCTGCGTCGCCATTGGCGGGATCACGGTCGAGACCGCCCGAGAGATGGCTCGCGCCGGGGCGGACTTCGTGGCGGTGTCGGCCGGCGTGTGGGGCCATCCCGACGGGCCTGGCGCGGCGGTGCGCGCGTTCTGCGCCGAACTGGCGGCGGGCGCGAACGCGCGCTCAGGCGCGGTCTTGCCTTAGACCCCCCGGACCCCTAAGGGTCGCGCCCCGACCGAGATCTTTTGACACCGTGAGCACCCAGACCGCCCTCTTGAAGGTGATGAGCGACGCCGCGCGCAAGGCGGCGCGCGGCCTCAACCGCGATTTCGGCGAACTCGGCGAGCTGCAGGTGTCCAAAAAGGCGCCGGCCGATTTCGTCACCGCTGCCGACCTCAAGGCCGAGCAGGTGATCTTCGAAGCGCTGTCCAAGGCCCGGCCCGGCTACGGCTTCCTTGGCGAGGAGCGCGGCCTGATCGAGGGGTCCGACAAGACCCACACCTGGATCGTCGACCCGCTGGACGGCACCACCAACTTCCTGCACGCCATCCCGCACTTCGCCATCAATATCGCTCTCCAACGCGAAGGCGCCGTTGTCGCCGCCGTCACCTACAATCCCGTCACCAACGAGCTGTTCTGGGCCGAGAAGGGCAAGGGCGCGTTCCTCAATGACAAGCGCCTGCGGGTGGCGGCCCGCCAAAAGCTGGACGAGGCTGTGCTGGCCACCGGCATCCCGTACCTGGGCCACGGATCCCACGCCGGTTTCCTGAAGGAACTGCATCAGATCAGCCAGCGGGTGGCCGGCGTGCGGCGCTTCGGGGCTGCAGCGCTGGACCTGGCCTGGGTCGCCGCCGGGCGATTCGACGGGTTCTGGGAACGCGACCTATCGGCCTGGGACATGGCGGCGGGCATCCTGCTGGTCACCGAGGCTGGCGGCCGGGTCACCACCGCCGAAGGCGGCGAGACGATCCTGGAGACTGGCTCGATCTGCGCGGCCAACCTCGATCTGCACGCGGTGTTGCTGCAGAGGTTGCAGGCGGCCAAATAGCGCTATGCTAGGGCCATGACGCCCCCGCACCTGACCCGCCGCATGTTGGCCGCCGCGACCCTCGCCGCCGCCGCCGCTCCCAGTTTCGCGGCCGCGCCATCACCGCGCAAGCCCCTGGTCATCGCCCATCGCGGCGCCAGCGGCGAGCGGCCTGAGCACACCCTGATGGCCTATCGTCTGGCCATCGCTGAGGGCGCGGACTTCATCGAGCCGGACCTGGTGATCACCAGCGACGGGCATCTGGTGGTGCGTCACGAGAACGAAATCGGCGGCACGACTGACGTCGCCAAGCATCCCGAGTTCGCCAATCGCAAGCGCAGCAAGGTGATCGACGGTGAGAAGCTGGACGGCTGGTTCACCGAGGACTTCACCCTGGCGGAGCTGAAGACCCTGCGCGCCCGCGAGCGCCTGCCGGCGCTGCGCAAGGCCAGCGCGGCGTTCGATGGCCGCGAGCCCATCGTCACCTACCAGGAGGTCATCGACCTGGCCAAGGCCGAGAGCCGCCGGCGCGGCCGGGTGATCGGGACCTATCCGGAGATGAAGCATCCCAGCTACTTCGCCGGCATCGGCCTGGCGGTGGAGGCCCGGTTGGCCGATGCCCTGAAAACAAATGGCCTGGACAGCCCGACAGCCCCGGTCTTCGTCCAATGCTTTGAGGTCGAACCGCTCAGGACCTTCCGCCGCTACAGCCGCGCACGGCGGGTGATGCTGATCGCCCAGGGATCTGCGCCCGTCGACGTGACCACGGCGGCCGGCGTCAAGGCCATCGCCGCCTTCGCCGAGGGCCTGGGACCGGAGTGGCCGCTGGTGATACCGACCACAGGTGGGGTGTTGGGCGCCCCGACCGCCCTGGTGCTGAACGCCCACCTCGCCGGCCTGGCCGTGCATCCCTGGACCGTGCGGGCCGAGAACTATTTCCTGCCGGCGTCCCTCAAGATCGGCGGCGCACCCGCCGACCGCGGTAATGTCGATGCGGTCTATCGCGCGCTCTACGCGGCTGGCGTCGACGGGCTGTTCAGCGACTTTCCAGGCCTGGCCGTCCAGGCTCGCGATCTGCCGCCGCCGGTGGTCCTGCCGGGCGCTGCACTTGTTCCCGCGCCTGCGATCCCCGGCGCCAAGCCGCGACCAGCCGCGCCGGTCAAAGCGCCTCAGGCGCGGCGCTGAGCTTGGCCGACCTGGCGAGCTGCTGTTCGCGCAAGGTTATGAACAGGGTTGAGGCCACCACCACACCGGCGCCGACCAGGGTCCAGACGCCTGGAACCTCGTGGAATAGGAAGAAGCCCGCCCCGACGCTGAACACCAGTCGGGTATAGTCGATGGGCGCCATGGCCGCCGCGTCGCCGAGCTGCATGCCCTTGATGTAGCAGGCCTGATTGGCGGTCGCGATCACGCCCATCAGGCACAGCAGGAAGAGATCGCGCGGCTCGGGCCAGCGCCACGTCAACAGCGCGCCTGGGATCGAGAACCCCAACCCCAGGATTGCGGACCAGACCAGGAGCACCATCATCGAGTGATCGCGGGTCAGGAGCTTCATCCCGGTCACGGTCATGGCGAACAGAAACGATGAGGCCAGCATCGCCAGGGCCGGCATCCCGACCGCCAGGTGGCCTCCGGCGCCGGGGCGGATCATGATCAGCACGCCGAGGAAACCCACGACCGCAGCGCCAATTCGCAACGGGCCGACCTGTTCCTTCACCACGAAGGCGGCCAGCGGCACCAGCCAGAGCGTGCGCGTGAACGACAGGGCGTTGGCGTCGGCCAGCGGCAGCTTTTGGAACGCATAGAACGACAGGATCATTCCCACGGTTCCGGCTCCAGCCCGAAAGATCAGGATGCCTGGTCGGGTGGTTGCGAAGGCCGCGCTGCGATGCTTGAGGATCACCGGCAGCAGCACGACCAGTCCGGCGGCCTGGCGATAAAAGGTCTGCAGCGCCGACGGATAATCCGAGCCCAGGAACTTGATGAGGGTGGTCATACCTGAGAACGTTACCGCCGACGCCAGCATCCAGAGGGCGCCTTGGAGGTTGGGCGAGAGACGGGAGGGCGGGGTCTCAGTCATCCCCTACCCTTGCGCTTCAACGCGACATAGAGCGCGCCGTCGCCGCCGTGCCGGCGGTGGGCCTCGGAGATGCCCGCGACGACGGGGGCCAAGGCCGCAGCGCTCAACCACTCTGGCGCGCGGCGGCGTAGCACGCCGTCGCCCTGCACCCCTTTGCCGGTGATCACCAGGACGGCGCGATAGCCCTCATCCCAGGCGCGAAACAGAAAGCTCTCGAGGGCAGCGCGGGCCCGATCCTGGGTCATGCCATGCAGGTCGATGCGCGCGCCGATCGGATCGCGCTCCTTGGCGATACGGTGTTTGCGGCGCGGCTCGATGGTTTTATCGTCAGTGGCCCGGACAGGGCGCGCGCGGGGCGGCGGCGGGGCGGGCGCGAGGCGCATCGGCGGCTCCAGGGCGGCCGTCGCCGTGATTGGTCCCAAGGCGGCCTCTGGCGGCTTGCGGCCTGACAGCGGGTGCACGGTGCTTGCCACCAGCGACCATAACCGCAGCTCCTCCGGCTTCAGCGGCCTTCTCACCGGGGCGCCAGTCGATAGAGCGTCAAGGTATGTCGAACGCGCCCCGCCTCGGTTCCGGCCGCCGGCCCGTCACCCAGATAGAGGTCAGCGCGGATCTGCCCCTTGATCGCCCCGCCCGTGTCCAGCGCCATGACCAGCCGGCGGTAGCTGGCGAAGGCCCCAGCCAACATCGGCGCCTCGCCGACAATCCATAGGGGCGCGCCCATCGCATGGAAGGCGGGATCTATCGCAACGGCGCGGCCGGCGGGCAGCGGCAGGCCCGCCGCCCCCAAGGGCGGTTTTCCGTCGTCGGCGACGAGGCTGAAGAAGGCGAAGCGGGGGTTAAGGCGCATGATCGCGTCGGCGTCAGGCCCGCGATGGTCCGCCAACCAGCCTCGAATCGCTTCGCCTGAGGTCGCATCACGGGCCAGCAGGCCGCGCTCACGCATGGGATTGGCGATCCCCACAAACGGGCGACCATTGTTGGCGGCATAGGCGGCCTTCAGAGTCGCGCCATCCTCTAAGACCAGCCGGCCTGATCCCTGAATCTGCAGGAAGAACAGTTCCTCCGGCCGCATCCAGGCGAGGGGCGAGGCGTCCGCCTCGGCCTCAATGGCGGCGCGGTCGGGATAGGGCTCCAGGCCCCCATCCGTTCGACGCCGCGCTGCGCCCGGTCGTCCAGCCTGGGCCGGGTCAAAGAGGCCGCCGTCGACGACCACCAGGTCCTGAGGCTTACGGCGGAGCGGCGCGCTGAACTCGGAGTCGGGCGCGCGCCGCGCGGCGTAGATCGGCGTGAAATACGCTGTCAGCACACCGGCGCCGCGCAGGGGTTCCGCCACAAACGCCCGCTCGAAGAACGCCCGCGCCTGAGCGGGGGCGAGGTCGCCCAACGCCCTGGCCTTGGCGCACAGCGCCGCCAGGGCCGTCTCGCGCGCGGCTCTACAGCTCCCGCGATAGGCCGCAAAGGCGGCAGCGTGATCGTCAGCGGCCCAGCCGGGCAGATCGCTTAGCGCCAGGCGGGCGGGCGCAGGTGGGCGCGGTGTGGGCGTGGGGGCCGGATGATGCCGGTCTGGCGCGGCCGGTTGATGATGCGCCGGGGACGGAACCGCACGTGGCGTGGCGCAGGAGGCCACGAAAAGGCCCGCCAAGACGGCGGCGATCCCGCGCGCAGCGCCGGCCATCAAGCCTCGGCGGCGTCGACGTGGATCAGCGTCCAGTTTGGATCACGGCTCTTCAGTGGCCGCTCGAAGGTCCAGAGCTCTGCCGTCCGGCGATCGTCCACGGCCTCGCCCTCAGGCCCTTTAGAGCGGCTTCGGAACTCGGCGAGGAAACGCACTGTCACTTCGGCGACATCGCCAGAGCCCACCTTGGCCCCCTCAAGGTCGGCGCGCGGGGCGTGCAGGAATTCCACCGTTTCTGTAACGCCCTCGGCCTTGCGTTGATCGATGACCGTTTCGAAACTGGCGAGGACCTCCGCACCCAGCAGGCCGCGCAATGCCGGCTTGTCGCCCGCCGCGAACGCCTTGACGATCACTTCATAGGCCTGCTTGGCGCCGCCAAGGAACCGGCCAACATCAAAGGCCGGGTCACGCGCACGAATGGCCGCGAGTCCGGTGAGCTGGACGCCATCGTCCGTAAGTTCCGCCGGTCGCTCGGCGAGGCGCGGCGCGCCCGGCGCCGGTTCGGCGGCCGGTTGCTCCCCCGGCTGACGCCCGACGCGGCGGCCAAGCACAGCGTAGAGCTGATACAACACCACGGCGGCCAAGCCTGCGAAGATGATCAACTGGAGGACTTGCAACAGCGGCTTTCCCAGGTGGGACCAGGGCGGATCTGCGCTGGTCGCGAAAACACAATATAGTCTTCCAGAGCGCCTGCGACAGGGGCGACATTGCGTCAGGCCGCCCCCTTGTGTTAGCCGCTCCGGCCGAATGAGGCGCAATCCCGCGTTTCCGCCAGAGAATCAAGCTTCCCATGACAGACATCGACGCGGGCGCCGCCGCTGTGCCGCCCACCGAGAGTGGCGAGCCGGGCATCCGTATCCTCGCCCAGTTCATCCGCGATCTCTCATTCGAGAACCCGCGCGCGCCCGACGCCCTGCGCGCCAGCCAGGATCAGCCGCAGATCGACCTCAATGTCGAGATGAACGCTCGCGGCCGTGACGACGGCCTGTTCGAGGTAGACCTCAAGCTTTCCGCCAGCGCCAAGCGTCCGGACGGGCCGCTGTTCGTCGTCGAGCTGCTCTATGGCGGCGTCTTCGCCATCGGCGGCGTGCCGGCCGAGGAGATGGAGCCGGTCCTGCTGATCGAGTGCCCGCGCTATCTGTTCCCGTTCGCGCGGCGGATTATCGCTGAGGTCTCATCCGAAGGCGGCTTCCCGCCCTTCCTGCTCGACCCCATCGATTTCGCCGGCGTCTATGCCGCCCGCAAAGCGCAGGGCGAGGAAGTGGTCGGCCACGCCTAGGGGAGGCAGGCCCCGAGGCTAGCAAACCTGACCCTTCCAACCGTTGTCATCCCCTCAACGGACGTCATGGCCGGGCTTGTCCCGGCCACCCATAAACGCAGGCGTTCGGAGGGTGCGCACCACCACGCCAGTGTGAGCTTGGCCGGATCGGTGTCTATGGGTGGCCGGGACAAGCCCGGCCATGACGTTCAAAAGATAGAGGTTTTTCGGCATCTAGGGCAGATTTTCAGATGGATCCACCGTTGGCCACCCGCCCCTAAAGACCGAACGCCGCCCAGAGCTCTTCGCCATGCACCGCATCGCGGACAAAAGCGGCGTGGCGCACGCGTTCTTCCTCGGTGGCGCGGGTCGCCAGCGGGCGTGGGCGCGGGCCATAGTCGCCGCGCGCCGCCGTCTGGGCTGCGACCGTCAAGGTCGCAGCGCTGAGTTCCAAGCGTCGTTCGCGGCCGCCCTTGAGCTCCAGGTATACGGCCGCCAACAGCTTGGCGTCGATCAGCGCGCCATGCTTCTCGCGCTCCGACAGCGAGATCTTGAAGCGCTTGCACAGCGCATCCAATGAGTTGTGCATCCCTGGGAAGCGCCGCTTGGCCAATGCCAGGGTATCGATCCAGCGCGATTCCGGCAGTTGCGCACGCTGACAGTTGGCCAGCTCCCAGTTCAGGAAGTTGCGGTCAAACCCGGCGTTGTGGGCAATGATCGGCGCGTCGCCGATAAATTCCAGGAACGCCTCCGCCACCTCGGGCGCCTCGAACCGCGGCTTGCCGCGCAGAAACGCGCTCGACAGCCCATGCACCCGCTCAGCGTCGGCCGGCATGTCGCGGCAGGGATCGACATAGACATGGAACGACCGACCGGTCGGCACGAAGCTCTCGATCTCCAGCGCCGCCAGTTCCACCAGCCGGTCGCCCTTGAACGGGTCAAAGCCAGTGGTCTCAGTATCGAGGACAATTTCGCGGGCCATGCCCCAGTTTGCGCTGGTTCGTGGGCGGGCTTCAACCGCTGTTCTTGCGCAGGTCGGCGATGATATCGGCGACCTGGGCGCGGGCCACGTCCAGGCCCTGGCTGGTGTCGACCACATAGTCCGCGCGGGCGCGCTTGTCGGCGTCCGGCATCTGTTGGGCGAGGATGGCGTCCAGCCGCTCGGGCGACATACCCTCGCGGGCGAGCACCCGCTCTCGCTGCATCTCGGCCGGCGCTGAGACCACGATCACCGCGTCCATATTCTTTTCGCCGCCGGTCTCGAAGATCAGCGGTACGTCCATGATGATCATGTCCGCGCCGCTGGCCATGGCTGCCTCGAACACGCTCGCGCGGTCACGGCCGATCAGCGGATGCACGACGCCGTTCAGCTTCTGCATCGCCTCGGGTTTACCCAGCACCGCCTGGCGCAGGGCCTCGCGGTCCACGCGGCCGTCCTTGACCACGCCCGGAAACGCCTTGCCCACCGGCTCCACCGCGATGCCGCCGACATCATAGGCTGCGTGGACTGCGGCGTCGGCGTCGTAGACCGGGATGCCGGCGTCGCGGAACATGGCGGCCGTCGTCGACTTTCCCATGCCGATGGAACCCGTGAGGCCGATCACCCGCATTTCAGCTCTCCAGGGCCTTCAGGGCCAGAGCGCGCACATCGATCTCCGGCGGCGGCGGCTTGCCAAAGAAGGCCTCGAATGAGGGAGCCGCCTGGCCGATCAGCATCTCCAGCCCGTCCACGGTGCTGCGTCCCAGCGCCCGGGCCTGAGCCAGCAGCGGGGTGGCAAGCGGGCTATAGACCATGTCCATAATCACGGTTCGCGCCTGCGTACCTTCCAGCGGCAGGTCGAGGACCGCGCCGCCGTTTAGCCCTGTGGTCGTGGCGTTGATCACCGCCGTCGCGTTCCGCAACGCCCCGGCCACATGCGCCAGCGGCAGGGCCGAGACCTTCGGTCCCAGGGCTTCGGCAATGGCCTCCGCCCGGCGCAGGGTGCGATTGACCACCCAGACCTTCGGCGCACCCGCCAGCAGCAGCGCCGCCACCGCGCCACGCGCCGCGCCGCCCGCGCCAAGCACCGCCACGGGGCCCAGTTTCACGTCCCAGCTCGGCGCTTGGACCTCGAACGCCCGCATCAAGCCGATGCCGTCGGTGTTGTCGGCCAGGATGCGTCCGTCCGGTTCGAACAGCAGAACGTTAGCCGCCGAAGCCCGCTGCGCCGCCTCGCTGGCCCTGTCCGCCAGTTTGAGCGCCGCCTCTTTGAACGGCACGGTCACATTGATCCCGCGCACCGCCCCACCGCGCAGACCCGCGACGAACCGCTCGAACCCGCGAGCATCCAACGGAAACGCGACGTAGACGCCGTCGATCGCCGAGGCCGCAAGCCAGGCATTGTGCAGGATTGGCGAGAGCGAATGGCTCACCGGATGGCCTGCGACCCCCGCCACCAAAGTCCGTCCGGTGATCACGCGCTGATCTCCCCGCGTGAGCGCAACAGGTCCAACAGCCCAAACAGCGGCAGGCCAAGAATGGTGAAATAGTCGCCCTCGATCTGCGAGAACAGCTGCGCTCCGCGGCCCTCGAGGCGATAGCAGCCGACCGAACCCAGCGCCGCCGACCCCTCTTCGGCCAGGTAGGCGTCCAGGAACGCCTCCGAAAAGTTACGCATGGTCAGGCGGGCGCTGACTGTTTCTCGCCAAACCACGGTCCCGCCTTCCGCGACCGCCACTGCCGAGTGCAACTGGTGGGTCCGCCCACGCAACCGCTCGAGGCGTTCCCGTGCCTCTAGCAAGGTCTCGGCTTTGTCGTAGAGCTGGCCGTCCAGATCCAGGGTCTGGTCGGCGCCGATCACCAGGCCGCCGCGAAGGCTGGACACCGCCAACGCCTTTTGCTCAGCCAGCGCTTCGGCGACGGCTTTCGGCGAAGCGCCTGCTGCCAACAGCACACCCTTGGCGGCGTCCTCGTCGACGCCGGCGACCACCGCTTCGAACGGCACGCCCGCGCCGCTCAGGACCGCACGGCGGGCCGCGCTCTGCGTCGCCAGGATGATGCTCAACCCAGCACCTCGACCTGGCCATGGCCGCCATGCAGAAGGTTCAGCACCGCCGCCGCCGTTTCTTCGACGGACCGCCGCGTGACATCGATCATTGGAAAGCCGTGCCGCTCATAGAGCCGCCGCGCCTGGATCACTTCATCTCGAACCGTATCGACATCGATGTAGGACGAGTCTCGCGTCTCATTGAGGCTGAGCAGCCGATTTCGCCGAATCTGCAGCAGGCGGTCGGGTGCGATGACCAGCCCGACGATCAGCGCCTTGTTCAGATTGAACAGCTTTTCTGGCAGCGGCCGGCCCGGCACCAGCGGCACATTGGCGGCCCGCACGCCACGATGCGCCAGATAGATGCAGGTCGGCGTCTTGGAGGTCCGCGACACGCCCAGCAGCACGACATCGGCCTGATCCAGGTCCTGGCCCCCCTGGCCGTCGTCGTGGCCTATCGCGTAGTTGAGGGCGTCCATTCGGTTGAAATAGTCGTTGTCCAGACGCAGGTGCGCGCCGACCCGACTGGTGGTTGCTGCGCCCAGGTAGCGCTGCATCGCGCTGACCAGCGGATCCAGCGCCGGCAGACAGGGCATATCAAGCCGCCGGCACCCCTCCTCAAGCGCTGCGCGCAGGGCGTCATCGACGATGGTGTGCAGCACGATGCCCGGCGCTTCCTCGATATCCGCCAGCGCCCGGTCCAATTGGCGCTGCGAGCGCACCAGAGCGTAGATGTGTTCGATGGGCAGCACATTATCGAACCGCGCGCACACCGCCCGCGCCATGGCGTTCAGCGTCTCGCCGGTGGAATCGGACACCAGGTGGACGTGGAAATAGGTAGCGAGCCGGGGCGGCTGGGAATTGGGCAAGGGACGGATACCCGGAAGTTGGGGACGAGATCTGTGGACACCCTCTTAGCGAAGCCCGAGCCGATTGGGGATAGTTTGGTGACGGTGGCTGAAGAAGCGGCGCTCAGTGGAATCCCGGGGACAGGACCTCCGCTTCGGAGCACAGCCATCCCCCGTTTCACGCGGTGGGGACAACCGTCCGCCGTTTCCCCCGCGATCTCGTCATAAGGCCAGGCGATCTCGGAGTTCTCCGCCAAATTCTTAACCAAACCTTAACAGCGACGACGGCTTAGCGTCGATCCCCGCTTTTCACACCCTCTCGGTGACCCACCCAGACCCTGATGAAAACCCAGGGGACGCTTTGGGTTCGCCTTGGGACGAGGAAGGTTATCCCCGCGTCCAACAGCGCCTATCGTCACTACCTCAACCCTGATTCAGATTCTTAAGGATGGAAGTTGGCGGGGGAACAACGGCGGCGCCTTGAGCCTGTTCGCCTGACAGGCTCTAAGGCCCCGATGAGCGAAACGCCCAAGCTGCTCCGCGTCCTGGCCGGTGAAACGGTGGACCGACCACCGATCTGGTTCATGCGCCAGGCGGGTCGCTCCCTGCCGGAATATCGCGAGCTTCGCACCCGCGCCAAAGACTTCATCGCGTTTTGCTTCAACCCGGAGATGGCGGCTGAGGCGACATTGCAGCCGATGCGGCGCTTTCCCATGGATGCGGCGATCGTGTTCGCAGACATCCTGTTGATCCCGCAGTCGCTGGGTCAGGACGTCTGGTTTGAGGCGGGCGAGGGACCTCGGCTGGGTGAACTTCCGACCCTCAGCAAGCTGGAAGCCGCCATCGAAGGCTCGACAGCAAAGCTCGCCAATATCGGCGAGACGCTGGCGCGCGTCCGGGCTGAACTGGAGCCAGACCGCGCGCTGATCGGCTTTGCCGGCGCACCCTGGACGGTCGCCACCTATATGATCGAAGGCCGCGGCTCGAACCGGGAAGCCGCCCGGGCCTTTGCTTATCTTGAGCCAGAGCGCCTGGACGCCATCCTGGATGTGCTGGTCGATGCGACGGCGCGGTATCTGATCATGCAGGCGAACTCTGGCGCCCAGGTCCTGAAGCTGTTCGAGAGCTGGGCCGAGAACCTGGCCGAGGATATCTTCGAGCGCATTGTCATAAGGCCCCATCAGCGGATCATTGCCCAGGTCCGCGCCGCGGGTGTCACGGCGCCCTTCATCGGGTTCCCGCGAGGGGCCGGCGCGCTGGTAGAGGGCTATGCGGCGGCGGTCGATGTACAGGCGGTTGCCCTGGACACCCAGGCGAGCTGCGCCATGGGCCAGCGCATCCAGGCGGGCGGCCAGGCGGTCCAGGGGGCGTTGGACAACCTGCTGTTGCTGGCCGGCGGCCCCGCGCTGGACACCAGGGTCGAGGCTCTGCTCAAGGCCTGGAGCGGCGGGCCTTATGTGTTTAATCTTGGCCACGGGGTGATGCCCGACACGCCGATTGATCACATCGCCCGCGTCGTGGCCCGGGTGACAGGCAAGGCCATCGCAGCGTGAAGCGCGCGGTCGTGCTCTTCAACCTGGGCGGCCCGGACAGCCCGAAAGCTGTGCGGCCGTTTCTGTTCAATCTGTTCCGCGACGCCGCGATCATCACCTTGCCGGCCTGGGTTCGCTATCCTTTGGCGGCGCTGATCGCAACGACCCGCACCCGCACCGCCCAGGCCAACTATGCGATCATGGGTGGCCGCTCGCCCCTGTTGCCGGAAACCGAGGCGCAAGCGAACGCCCTGCAGGCGCAATTCGCTCTTCAATCCCCTGAGGATGAGACCCGGGTGTTCATCGCCATGCGTTATTGGCGCCCCCTCAGCCGGCAGACAGCGCGTGAGGTGGAAGCGTTTGCGCCCGACGAGATCGTCCTGCTGCCGCTCTATCCGCAGTTCTCGACAACCACCACTGGGTCGTCGGCCAAGGCCTGGGCGAAGGCCTACCGGGGACCTGGCCGCACCCGAACGGTGTGCTGCTATCCGACGGCGCCAGGGCTGATCGCCGCACACGCTGCAGAAATCCGCAAGGTCTGGGATGCGGCTGGCCGGCCCGCGAACCTGCGCCTGCTGTTCTCCGCCCATGGCCTGCCACAGCAGGTGGTCGACGCCGGCGATCCCTACGAGGCCCAGATCCGCGCCACGGCCGCCGCGATCGCCGCTCAGCTACCTGAGCTCGGCGATTGGCAGGTCTCATTTCAGAGCCGGGTCGGACGGCTGAAGTGGCTCGAGCCGTCGACAGAAACCGCGATCCGTCAGGCGGGACAGGACGGCAAGGGCGTGCTGATCTCGCCCATCGCCTTTGTCTCCGAGCACGTCGAGACCCTGGTCGAGCTGGACCACGAGTATGCGGATCTGGCCGAAGCTCTCGGCGTTGCACCGTTCCTGCGCGCGCGGACGCCTGGTGTCAGTCCGAGCTTCATCGCCGACCTCGCGCAGGCGGCCAGGTCCGGCTGCGCGCCGAACGAGACGGCGCCGTTCGGGGCTTGGCGCTGCCCGGTGGAACATGGCAAGTGCCCCCTTCGGGAGAGGGCCCAATGAACACCTACGACCTGCTGCGCGGCCTGCACATCATTGCCATGATCGCCTGGATGTCGGGGATGATGTACCTGCCCCGGCTCTACGCCTACCACACCGAGACCGCGCCGCCCGGCAGCCCTTTCGACGCGCACTTCCAGACGTGGGAGGTCAAGCTGCTGCGGATCATCATCAATCCGTCGATGGTCATCACCTGGCTGCTGGGGCTTGGCCTGATCGCCTACCACGTCAAGACCATGGGCCAGGGCTGGGGGTTCCTGCTGCAGCCCTGGATGGTCGTCAAGCTGACGGGTGCGGTGGCGCTGACCGGCTGGCATGGGTTCCTGGCCAGCGCGCGCAAGAAGTTCGTAGCGGGCGAGCGTCCGAAAACCGCGAAGTTCTGGCGCGCCACCAATGAAATCCCGTTCCTGATCGCCGTGGTGATGGTGCTGGCGGTGACCCTGGAGTTTGGATCCAGATAGGGGGCACTGCGTCACTTTGAAATCGGCGGGGCTTGACGAGCCTATCGCCTAACCACCGCTCATAGGGCTATGCTTACCGCTAAGTAGGAGCCCAGGCCATGCCGACCGGACCCAAGGGACAGAAGCGCCCCGCCGACGTCGTGTCAAACGCCGTCCACGTCATGCGCGTGCTGACGGGTGAGGCCGACGACCTGGCGGCAGATGACGGCAAGAACCCCGCCGCAAAGGCGCTGGGCGCCAAGGGTGGCGCGGCGCGGGCGGCGGCGATGACGCCTGAGAGGCGGTCGGAAATCGCTAAGGCGGCTGCGACTAAGCGCTGGGGCGCATCGGAATAGGATCGGAATAATATGCGTTGCATACGCTAGGATTCCGGCTACTCTCCCATGGATTCGAGAGAGGGCGGACGACAATGGCGCGCGACGAAGCATACACCCGGCAGGCCCTGGAGCCCTTCCTGGCGGACTTCTACGGCGCCGCAGTAACCGGCGTCCGCGACAGCCGCAGCAAGTATCCCGACACTAGCCACATTCACCGAAAGACGACGCGGCGCAGCCTCGCGCGCGATCACATCGTTTACGAGCTGCGGGGCCATATGGAGGGCCGCGAGCGCGTTCGTGTCTGGGATCGCAACCAAACAACCTACTTTCTTGTCGATGGCGAGTTGGAGCTGCTGGTCAAGAAGGCGACCGGAGATGGCGACGTTGTCCTGAACCAGAACCGCTTGGCCTTGGGCTTCCAAGCCAACCGCCAAGGTGACCTGTTCGGCTACGAAAAGACAAACCTCTACCTCAGCTACGCCGACAACGACGGCGATCCCGAAAATCCGAGCGTGCTCGTGATCTGCCCCGATGAAGGTGGGCACGAGTGGATGTTCGAGATCGAGCCCCCTGCGGCTAGGATCGCCGCCGAAATCAGCGCCCCGCTTCTGCCCGATACGGGCGAAGAGCTCGTGCGCGTGATCCCCATCGAGAAGACCGAAGAAGACTCCGAGTAGTGTTATGCGGCGACCATTTAATCCAGACATGCTCGCGTTGGCGCGGGACGCGAAGGGATTCACTCAGACGGAGCTGATCGGCTCGCTTGGCGACGCCATGTCCCAGGCCAAGCTCTCAAAGATTGAGAACGGCCTTGTGAGCCCCGGCGACGGTGACGTGGCGGCCCTGGCTGCCGCGCTGGGCGTCCGCCGGGAATTCTTCTTCCACGGACACACCCGGCGCGCGGAGCCCGCCACGTATCATCGCAAGCGGAAGAAGCTGGCGAAGAAGGATTGGTCGCAGATCTACGCCAAAGCCGAAATCTACCGGATTTCGACGGCGCTCTTTCTGAAGTCTATCGAGCTGACGCCCACTGCGCCGCCGCCCCCTGCAATTGACCCTGATCAGCACGACGGCCGGGTTGAGGAGATTGCACTGGCGGTCCGCCAACTCTGGGCGCTGCCTCGCGGCCCGGTGGAGGACATGACATCGCTCTTAGAGCGCGCTGGTATTATTGTAATCGGATACGATTTCGGGACCGACCTGTGCGATGGGTTTACCCAGCACTCGACCGGAGATATGCCGCCGGTCATATTCATTAATAATCGGCAACCGAAAGATCGTCTTAGGTATTCACTAGCCCATGAGCTTGGACATATTGTCATGCACCGGCTTCCAAACCCAGAAATGGAGGATCAAGCCAATATATTTGCTTCAGAATTCCTGATGCCAACCTCGGATGTGATCAGGGATTTCTACAATATGTCCATGGACAAGTTCATGGCACTTAAGATGCATTGGCGCGTTTCGATGCAATCGCTGATCATGAAGGCCCACCGGGTGGGCCGCATGAGCGACAGCGCCTATCGCTACTACATGATCAACATGAGCAAGCGCGGCTGGCGGGCTCACGAGCCGGTCGAACTGGTCAACGTGAAGGAGTCACCGCGCGTTCTGCTTCAGTTGGTCAACGGCCACATGAACCAACTCGCCTACAGCTTGGACGACATGTCCGAGCTGATCGGCCTTCCTCCTTCCGAGGTTGAGGACCTGTATGGACTGGCGGCGAGGCCGCGTCTGCGTATCGTTTCATAGCTATTATGCTTGACGCTAAGCATATAAGTTCATATACATGGGGCATGAACAAGCTGCCCACCCAGAAGCGCGCCCAACTCCTGAACCTGCTCTGTGAGGGTATGTCGATGCGCGCGGTTTCCCGCGTTGCCGACGTCAGCTTCAACACCGTGGCGAAGGCCCTGGTGGACGCCGGGACGGTCTGCGCTCAGATGCACGACGAGCTGGTCCGCGACGTGAACGCCAAGCGCATTCAGTGCGACGAAATCTGGGCGTTCAACTATTGCAAGCAACGCGCGGTCGCGACGGCCAAGGCGGCGCCCGCTGACGCAGGGGATATCTGGACATGGACCGGGATCGACGCCGATTCCAAACTAATCGTCTCGTATCTGGTCGGCGACCGTTCGGGCCAAACTGCGATTGAGCTTATGGACGATCTGCGCAGCCGCCTGACGAACCGGGTGCAGATCAGCACGGACGGCCACCGCGCCTATCTGGAGGCCGTGGAAGGGGCGTTCGGCGGCGACGTGGACTATGCGCAGGTGATCAAGCAGTACGGCCCGACGCCGTCGCCGGCGGGCCGCTACAGCCCCGCCGAATGCACCGGGATCAAAAAGGTCCGCGTCGAAGGCAACCCCGACGAAAAGCACGTCTCAACGTCCTATGTGGAAGTCCACAACAAGACGATGCGGATGCACATGCGCCGGTTCACGCGCCTGACCAACGGCCACTCAAAGAAAGTCGCCAATCACGCGCACATGGTCGCGCTCTACACGCTGTTTTACAATTTCATCCGCACCCACGGTAAGCTGCGCATGAGCCCGGCGATGGCCGCAGGGATCGCGCCGACGTTCATGAGCTTTGAGGATGTTCTGGCGCGGGTTGATGCGGCTCAGGCGCCGAAGGCTCGCGGCTCCTACAAAAAGCGCACGGTCGCTAATTCAAAGTGATGCAGTGCCAGATAGGGGTTTGGCTTGACCTCAAGGGTCGGATGTGGTTCGGCTCGCCCCACGTGTCGATCTTCGGCGCGCCCCGCCTTTTTCCGGTCCCGCGCCCTGCGCGCCTCAGATCGGCCCCCACGATGATTGCAACAGCGCACACAGCGCCCTTAGTCTAACCCCCACCGCGCGCGGACGCTGTCCGCAGGCGCGCTCAAGAAATGATGTCCATGCAAGACGACGAAACAGACTTCACGCCAGACGACACGGCGCCCCTGCAGACCAGCGATGTCGAAGATACCGCGAACCTGATCGACGGCGACGCCGAGGGTGACAACGACGAGCCCACCGAGGCTGCTAAGGCGATCGCCGCCATGGGCCTGACGCGGATGAGCCTGCAGGAGCTCAAGGACAAGTCGCCCACTGACCTGCTGGCCTTTGCCGAGCAGCTGGAGATCGAATCCGCGAACTCCATGCGCAAGCAGGACATGATGTTTGCGATCCTCAAGGTGCTGGCCGAAGAGGGCGTGGCGATCTCGGGATCCGGGACGCTGGAAGTGGTGCAGGACGGCTTCGGCTTCCTGCGCAGCCCGGAGGCCAACTATCTGCCCGGCCCGGACGATATCTATGTCAGCCCCTCGCAGATCCGAAAGTTCGGCCTCCGGACCGGCGACACCGTCGACGGCGAGGTCCGCGCGCCGCGTGAAGGCGAGCGCTACTTCGCGCTGGTCAAGGTCGACCTGACCAATTTTGAGAGCCCGGACAATGTTCGCCACAAGGTGTTGTTCGACAACCTGACGCCGCTCTATCCCGATGAGCGGCTGACGATGGAGATCGACGATCCGACCCTGAAGGACCGCTCCGGCCGGGTGATCGACATTGTCGCCCCGCTCGGCAAGGGCCAGCGCTGCCTGATCGTCGCCCCGCCCCGGGTCGGCAAGACGGTGATGCTGCAGAACATCGCCAAGTCGATCGCCGCCAATCACCCGGAATGCTACCTGATTGTGCTGCTGATCGATGAGCGGCCCGAAGAAGTCACCGACATGCAGCGCACGGTGAAGGGCGAGGTGATCTCATCCACCTTCGACGAGCCGGCCACCCGCCACGTACAAGTTGCGGAAATGGTTATCGAAAAGGCCAAGCGCCTGGTTGAGCACAAGCGTGACGTGGTGATCCTGCTGGACTCGGTCACCCGGCTGGGCCGGGCCTACAACACGGTGGTGCCGTCGTCTGGCAAGGTGCTGACCGGCGGTGTCGACGCCAACGCCCTGCAGCGCCCGAAGCGCTTCTTCGGCGCGGCGCGGAACATCGAGGAAGGCGGTTCGCTGACCATCATCGCCACCGCGCTGATCGACACCGGCAGCCGGATGGACGAGGTGATCTTCGAAGAGTTCAAGGGCACCGGCAATTCGGAAATCATTCTGGACCGCAAAGTAGCGGACAAGCGGATCTTCCCGGCCATCGACGTCCTGAAGTCGGGCACCCGCAAGGATGAGCTGATCACACCCCAAGGCCAGCTGCAGAAGACCTATATCCTGCGCCGCATCCTTTCGCCGATGGGCGCCCAGGACGCCATCGAGTTTCTGCTCGACAAGCTGCGCTCCTCAAAGAACAACGACGACTTCTTCCAGTCGATGAACACCTAGAGCACGATGCGATCAGACGGAATCGTCTGATCGCTGAATCGTGCTCGACACTTTTGAATTAGAGCCTGTTTCATCCCTTCAGATAGTTCTGTCTGAAGGGAACAGGCTCTGGAGCGGCCGGCCATGATCAAAGTTTATGCGGCGGGTGGCGCCCGCTCGCGCCGCGTCCTGTGGGCGCTGGAGGAGGTCGGCGCGCCCTATGAGGTCGTCACGGTGAACTTTCCGCCCCGAATCAATGAGCCGGGCTATCTGGCGATCAATCCCACGGGCGCCGTGCCCGCCATCACCGATGGCGACCTGGCGCTGGGTGAGAGTCTGGCGATCTGCGAGTACGTCAGCCGCAAGTTCGGCGGTAACCTGACGGTCGCGCCGGACGACCCGGCCTACTACGACTATCTGCAGCTCTTGCATTTTGGCGAAGCGACGCTGGCCCCGCCGCTTGGCTGGATTCGGCGCTTTGCGGGGACGCCCAATGCGCTCGCAGATTCCCGCGAAATGTTTGGCGCGCGGCTGGCTTTGGTGGTGGCCAAGCTGGCGGATGGCCGGCCCTACTTGGCGGCGGATCGGTTGACGCTTGCGGATATTTCGGTCGGCTACACCTTGGGCCTTTCCGACCTGTTCGGCATACACGATCTCGTGCCCCCCGCCGTGGTTGCCTATGAAGATCGTCTGAAGGCAAGACCGGCCTATCAGCGGGCTTACGCGGCCTGACCGGCAGAAAAGTCTTTAATGGAAACAAAGGGATATTGGGCGTCACCGCAAAATGTCGCCTGTGGCGAAGTGGCGCGCTTTGAGCGCAGTCCTGCACGGTTCCCTGCGCGAGAGCGGCCGGACAAGGGGCGCTAAGAAGTTGCAATTCCAGGCGACGCACCGCCCTGGGTAGAGCGCGTGGCCATACCGCGTTTACGAGTCTGACTGTTTCACGTGAAACACTTGGGTGTCCAGTTGCTCCCCGAAGCGCCGCTCAAGCGAACGAGGGCGAGGGAGTTGTCTCGAAGGGACGGGGGATCTCCGCTTCAGATGCTCCCCCACAGGGGGAGCTGTCGCCCCCGGGTCCGGCCAGAGGCCGGCCCGAGGACAGGCTCCGCGACTGAGGGGGTTAGAGCCCCCGAGCCTCCTCGCCGCGCCAGAGTCAATCCAGTTCACACGCCCTGCCCGCAACTCCCTCCGACGCTTCGCGCCACCTCCCCCTGCCGGGCTGCGCCCTGGGGGAGGATCCACCAGTTGCTCCCCCACAGGGGGAGCTCCCGCGAAGCGGGTGAGGGGGTTCAAGTCCACGGGCCTGCGCCGGGCGCCAATCCTACCCACACGCCCTGCCCGCAACCCCCTCCGGCGCTTCGCGCCACCCCGTGGCGGGCCTCACCCCGGGGGAGGATCCGCCCGGAAGCTTCAGGGTATCAGCAAACTCGCCCCGACGGTCGCGCGGCTCTCTAAGGCCTCGTGTGCGGCTCGCGCGTCGGATAGCGCGAACGTCTGGCCGATTTCGATATTGATCTTGCCCGAGACGACCATTTCGAACACCAGACTGGCGCTGGCCGCCAGGTCTTCAGGCGTTGCGACATAGTCGAACAGCGTCGGTCGGGTCAGGTACAGCGAGCCGCCCGCCGCCAATCGGCCAGGCGGAAAAGGCGCTACAGGCCCGGAGGCATTGCCGAAGCTGACGAACAGCCCTCGTCGGGCCAAGCTGGCGAGCGTGCCTTCGAAGGTGTCCTTGCCGACCGAGTCATAGGCGACCGGGACGCCCTTGCCGCCCGTGATCCGTCGCACCTCGGCAGCGACATCCTGCTCTCGATAGAGAATCACATGGTCAGCCCCAAGAGCGCGCGCCTTAGTGGCCTTCTCGGCCGAACCGACGGTCGCGATCACGGTCGCGCCGATGGACTTCAGCCACTGGGTCATGATCTGACCAACCCCGCCGACCGCGGCGTGGACCAGCACGGTCTCGCCGGCCTTCACCGGATAGGTGCGCCGGATGAGGGCTTCCGTCGTCATACCCTTCAGCAGGATCGCGGCCGCCACCTGGGTCGAGATACCCTCGGGAATCTTCACGGCCCGGTCCGCTGGGACCACATTGGCCTCAGCATAGCCGCCAGAGCCGCCAATATAGGCGACACGGTCGCCGACCTTGAGCGTGGTGACGCCGTCGCCGAGCGCCTCGACCACACCGGCCGCCTCCCCGCCCAGGATGCACGGCAACCTCACCGGATAGAGGCCCGAGCGTTGGTAGGTGTCGATGAAGTTGACGCCGATCGCCTCATGCCGCACCCGCACCTCGCCGGGCCTGGGCGCCGGCGTTGCGAGCTCGCGAAAGGTCAGCACCTCCGGCCCGCCGGTGGCGTCGAACTGAACGGCGCGCATCGTTTCGTCTGTCATCTGTCATGACCCTTGAATTTTTCTGGCGCCAGAGCGCGTCCCGCGAGCATATGCGCCAACACGCTTGGAAGGAACGACCCGCCATGAAGATGACGATGGAAGTCGATTGCACCCCTGAAGAGGCCCGCCGCTTTCTGGGGCTCCCGGACATCAGCGCCATGAACGATCACCTGGTCGGCGAAATGACCAAACGGATCGACAGCAACATGTCGCTGCTCAACCCGGAAGAGTTCATGAAGAACTGGATGAGCTTCGGGACCGGCGCGCAGGAACAGTTCCGCCGCTTCATGGACGCCGCTTCCACGCGCAAATGACTGAGACCATCTTCGCCCTAGCCACGGCTGCCGGACGTGCAGCGGTCGCTGTGGTGCGGATCTCCGGGCCAAACACCCGGCAGGCGGTGGGGGCACTCGCGGGCGCGGTCCCATCCGCTCGTCGCGCCAGCCTGCGGACGCTCCGGGCGGCCGATGGCCGTCCTATCGACGAGGCCCTGGTGCTCGTCTTCAAGGCTCCCGAAAGCTACACCGGTGAAGACGCGGCCGAATTTCATGTCCATGGCGGCGCGGCGGTGGTCGGCGCCCTGTTGACGGCGCTCAATGACTTGGGCCTGCGCCTCGCCGCGCCGGGCGAATTCACGCGCCGGGCCTTTGAGAATGGCAAGCTGGACCTCGCCCAGGCCGAAGGCGTCGCCGACCTCATCGATGCCGAAACCGCCGCCCAACACCGCCAAGCCCTGGAGCAGCTGCACGGAAGGCTGTCAGACGTCCAGGCCCGCTGGGCTGATGCCTTGCTCGAAGCGCTGGCCATGCTGGAGGCCGCTGTCGACTTTCCCGACGAGGAGCTTCCGGGCGATGTCGCCGCCCGTGCACGACCTGCGCTGCAGGGCCTGATCGGCGAACTTGAAACCGCCGGCCAGGACGCCGAGCGCGGCAGACGCGTGCGCGAGGGCTATCGCATCGCCCTGATGGGCGCCCCCAACGCCGGCAAAAGCACCCTGCTCAACACCCTGGCGCGCCGAGAAGCGGCGATTGTCACGCCGACTCCAGGGACCACCCGGGACATTATCGAAGTCCAACTGAGGCTTGGCGGCCACAAGGTGATTGTCGCCGACACCGCCGGGCTGCGAGAGGCGGGCGATGCCATCGAAGCCGAAGGCGTCCGCCGCGCCCGGGCCTGGGGGGCAGGCGCTGACCTTCGAGTCTGGCTGGCCGACGGGACAGACCCCGCCGCCAGCTTCGAAGGCGCGCGACCCGGAGACATCCGGTTGGTCACCAAACGCGATCTGGCTGACGGGCCTGCAGACCTCGACGGCGCCGGCTTTACCACCCGGAGCCCCAATGATGTTGCTTGGTTGGAGCGAGTCCTGACAGAACGCGTGGTTGCGGACCTTGCCGGCGCCGAACCTCCCGCCGCCACCAACTTGCGCCATCACGCCCTGCTGACCGAGGCTGGAGCCCACCTTCGCCGCGCCTTGGCAGAGCGCACCCACCTGGAACTGGCGGCCGAGGATGTCCGCCTTGCCGCCCGCGCCCTGGCCCGCCTCACGGGCCGCATCGACCCTGAAGCCGTCCTGGGCCGCATCTTCGAGACCTTCTGCATCGGCAAATAGCCGCCCGATTGCTCTCCCTCTGGGGGAGCTCCCGCAGAGCGGGTGAGGGGGGTTCAGGCCCACGAGCCGCCGAGACCTAACCGACCTCACCCACCCGCAGATTTCGCCAGCCACCCCCTCCGTCTCGGCGCATGCTGCGCCGAGCCACTTCCCCCTGAACGGCGCGCACGCGCGCCGGGGGAGGACCTGTGCACCAGATGCTCCCCCTCTGCGGGAGCTCCCGCAAAGCGGGTGAGGGGGTTCAGGCCCACGAGCCGCCAAAGTCTCGGAGCGATCCAGACCGGCCATCCGGCTGACAACCCTTCTGACCGCACATTACTCCGCCCGCCTCGCCTCCAGCTCCCGTCAAACTGTTTCACGTGAAACACTGCCGCCCTTGGCCTATAAGCCGCTCAGCATGACCTGGGACGTGATCATCATCGGCGGCGGCCACGCAGGCTGTGAAGCCGCCGCTGCAGCGGCGCGGTATGGCGCGCGCACGCTGCTGCTCACGCACAAGCTTGAGACCATCGGCGAAATGAGCTGCAACCCGGCCATCGGCGGCCTGGGCAAGGGCCATTTGGTGCGTGAAATCGACGCTCTGGACGGGTTGATGGGACGCCTGGCAGATCGGGCCGGCATTCAGTTCCGGATGCTGAACCGCTCCAAAGGGGCGGCTGTGCGTGGGCCGCGCAGCCAGATTGACCGCCGGCTCTACCGCGAGGCGATGCAAGCCGAGCTGGCCGCCACGCCTGGTCTCACCATCGTCGCGGCGGCGGTCGAGGACTTGATCGTCGAAGGGGGCCGTGTCCGGGGCGTGCTTTCAGCGACCGGTGAGACCTACGCCGCCGCAAGTGTCGTGCTGACCACAGGCACCTTCTTGAACGGCGTCATCCACCAGGGCGAGCAACGCACGCCAGCCGGGCGGATCGGCGACGCGCCGGCCATTGGCCTGGCCGACCGTCTCTACGGCTCCGGCCTCACGATGGGACGCCTCAAGACCGGCACGCCTGCGCGCCTCGTCGGCTCCACCATCGCCTGGTCGCGCCTCGAGATGCAGGACGCCGACGCCGAGCCGATCCCGTTCTCATTCCTGACCCGCGCCATCACGACGCCGCAGATCCAGTGTGGCATTACCTACACCACTGAGGAAACCCACCGGATCATCGCCGAACGGCTGGGCGAATCAGCGGTCTATGGCGGCCGGGCGACCGGCCGAGGTCCACGCTACTGCCCCTCCATCGAGGACAAGGTGGTCCGATTCCGCGACAAGACCAGCCACCAGATCTTCCTGGAGCCGGAGGGCCTGGACGACGACACAGTGTATCCGAACGGTATTTCGACCTCCGTCTCAGCCGAGACCCAGGATCTGTTCCTCCGCACCATCCCGGGTCTGGAGGCGGTCAAGGTCCGCCGGCACGGCTATGCGATCGAGTATGACTATGTCGATCCGCGCGAGCTCTATCCCACCCTGGAGGTGAAGCGGCTGAGCGGCCTCTACCTGGCCGGCCAGATCAATGGGACGACAGGCTATGAGGAGGCGGCGGCCCAGGGGCTGGTCGCGGGCCTCAACGCAGCCCGGGCGACGGCGGGCGCCGCGCCGGCTGAATTCGCCCGAGATGAAGCCTATATCGGTGTCCTGATCGACGATCTGGTGACCAAGGGCGTCACCGAGCCCTATCGCATGTTCACCAGCCGGGCGGAGTTTCGTCTGACGCTTCGCGCTGACAATGCCGACCAGCGCCTGACCGCCAAGGGCGCTGCCCTGGGCGCGGTGGGCGCGGAGCGGGCAAAGGTATTCGCCGCCAAGTCCACGGCCCTGCAGCGTGCGCGCGCCGACGCCGCAGCCCTGACCCTGACGCCGTCCCAGGCCGCCCGCGCGGGCCTGCCCGTCAAGGCCGACGGCCAGCGCCGCAACCTGGTCGAACTGCTGGCCTATCCGACAATCAGCTTCGACGACCTGGCGCGCCTCTGGCCTCAGATTGCAGCCTGGCCGGCCGTTGTGCGCGAGCAGGTCGAGATTGACGCCAGTTACGCCGGCTATCTCGAGCGCCAAGCCGCCGACGTCCAGGCGTTCCGGCGCGACGAGGACCTGCGCCTGCCAGCCGAGTTCGACTATGCCGCAATTGGCGGTCTCTCCAATGAGGTGCGCGAGAAACTCACTGCCATCCGTCCCCTGACCCTCGGCCAGGCCGCCCGCATCGAGGGCGTTACGCCGGGCGCGCTCACCGCGTTATTGGCCCATGTCCGCCGCCGTGCCGCCTGATCCCGCGCCCGCCTTCGACGCGGCGACCTTTGCGGACCTCGCCAGGGCGACGCCTGCGCAGATGGCCGACCTTGAGCGTTTTCGCACGCTGCTCGCCGAGTGGAACACCCGCATGAACCTGGTCGGCCCCTCCACCTTGGCCGACTTCTGGAACCGCCACGCCTGGGACAGCGCCCAGCTGCTGCGCCTGGCGCCGGACGCCCTGACCTGGGCCGATCTGGGGGCGGGGGCCGGCTTGCCCGGTTTGGTGCTGGCGATCCTCGGCAAGGGCCGGCCTGGCTTTCAGGTCCATCTGGTGGAAAGCGTGACCAAGCGCTGCCGCTTCCTGACCGAAGTTGTCGGCGTCCTCGACCTGCCGGCATGCGTCCACAACGCCCGCGCCGAGAGCCTGGCGCTGAGCGTTGACATCGTCACAGCCCGCGCCTGCGCGCCGCTCGTGCGCCTGCTCGGTCATGCCCAGCCCTACCTGCGGGGGGGTGCGCGGGGTCTGTTCCTCAAGGGGCAAGATGTAGCGTCAGAGCTCTCAGAAGCCACAAGATATTGGGATTTCGACGCTGATGTTGTAGGTTCCCTCAGTGACCCACGCGGCCATGTCGTCAGGCTAAGGAGGCTCGGACGTGCCCGAAAAGTCTGACCCGGCCCTACGCGTCCTGGTGGTCGCCAACCAGAAGGGCGGCGTCGGCAAGACGACCACGGCGATCAATCTGGGCACAGCGCTGGCGGCGGTCGGCGAGCGGGTGCTGCTGATCGACAGCGATCCCCAGGGCAACGCCTCCACCGGCCTCGGCGTCGGCCGAGCGCTGCGCAAGAAGACCCTCTACGACGTGCTGATGGGCGGCCAGGCGGTGCTGGGCGCTGTGGTCAAGACGGCGGTCCCAGGTCTTGACCTGCTGCCGTCGGACCCGGACCTTTCCGGCATCGAATTGGAACTGGGTCAGCAGGCCCGGCGCTCGTTCAAGCTGCGCGACGCCCTGGAGCCCCTGAAGGCGGGCGGCGACTATTCTTATGTCCTGATCGACTGCCCCCCATCGCTCAGCCTGCTCACGGTCAACGCCATGGCGGCGGCGGATGCGGTGCTGGTGCCGCTGCAATGCGAGTTCTTCGCCCTCGAGGGCCTCACACAGCTGATGCGAACCATCGACCTGGTGCGCGGCAGCCTCAATCCCGGTCTGGAGATCCAGGGCGTGGTGCTGACCATGTACGACCGGCGCAATTTGCTCTCTGGCCAGGTAGCCAGCGACGTGCGCAGCCACTTTGGTGAGACGGTTTATCAGACTGTGATCCCGCGCAATGTGCGCATCTCCGAGGCGCCGTCATTTGGCAAGCCAGCCCTCGTCTACGACCTGAAGTGCGCGGGCAGCCAAGCCTATCTGAAACTGGCCCGCGAGGTGGTCCTGCGCGAACGCAAGCGCCGGACGCAACAACTGGAGCCGAGCTGATGGCCGAGAACCGCAGAGGACTGGGCCGCGGCCTGTCGGCCCTGCTAGGCGAGGCGGCGGAGATCGCCCACGCCGGCGAGCCCGCCGACGGGGTGCGCGAGATCCCCATCGAGCTGATCCACCGCAACACCGAACAGCCGCGGACGAACTTCCCGGAGGCCGAGATCGAGGAGCTGGCCACCTCAATCCGCGAAAAGGGCATCCTGCAGCCGATCCTCGTGCGCCCCTCGCGGCGGGTCGAGGGCGAGTATGAGATCGTCGCCGGCGAACGCCGCTGGCGCGCAGCGCAAGCGGCTGGACTGAGGAACCTGCCGGCCCTGGTCCGAGAGCTCGGCGACATAGACGCCTTCGAGATCGCGATCATCGAGAACATCCAGCGCGAGGACCTCAACGCCACCGAAGAGGCCCGCGCCTACGCCGCCTTAATGGGCAAGGCCCAGATCACCCAGGAACAGGTTGCTCAGCGGGTGGGCAAGTCGCGCAGCCACGTGGCCAATATGCTTCGCCTGCTGCAACTGCCGCCCAGCGTGTTGGAGCATCTGAACCAAGGCCGGATCAGTGCGGGTCACGCCCGGGCGTTGTTGGGCGCCAGCGACCCTGAAGCGGTGGCCGAACTCGTGGTGGCCCGCCAACTCTCCGTTCGCGGCGCTGAAGCCCTGGTGCGCGGCAAGGGCCCGCGCCCAAAGAAAGCTTCCGGTCCGAGACGAACCAAGGATGCCGACACGGCGGCCCTGGAGGTCGATCTGGAAGAGGCGCTCGGCATGGATGTCGACATCGCCGACCGTGCCGGCGCGGGCGAGCTGCGCATTCGCTACGCCAACCTGGAGCAACTCGACGAGATCTGCCGGCGACTGACGCGGCGCTAGTGGCCAACAGCTCAGCAGAGCCGCTCTGACCTGACCTGCGCCGTCGGGTGCGCCACCCGCGTGGCCAGCGCCACGATGGGCAGTTCCGCCGAGCGCCACTGCTCGGCCGCCTTGGTGATCTCCGCCGCCGCCCGCGCGGCGCGCTCGGCCGCAGCCAACGGCGTCATGCCCTCGACGAGGGCCGAGCCAAACCCCGCCGCGACGAGATCGCCCGTCCCATTGGGGATGCCGGGCACCTTGGGATGGGCGAACAGCACCGCCTGGTCGGCATCGACATAGATGAGCCCGATCTCGCCCGGCCGCGCCGGGGCTGAGGTGACCAACGCCGGAACGCCCAGCGCGCGGGCGGCCGCGCAGACTTCGGCTGCGGTGCGGATCTCACGGCCGGTCAGCCGCCCTAATTCCCATAGGTTCGGCGTGATATAGTCCGCCAGCGGAACCAGTCGCGCAGCTATAGCCTTGGCGACCTCCGGGGTCACATAGAGCCCCTTCGGCTCATCGCCCATGATCGGGTCGACCAACATGATCGGCTTGGCCGCGAAGGCGCCCTCCCGGTTGGCGATGCGCACCCGCTCCATCACACCGGCGGCGATCTCGACCTGTTCCGGCAGCGAGAAGTGCCCGGTGAGGAACAGATCGACCAAACCGAACAAAGCGTCGGCCTCGATATCGCCGAGCATCCGTGCCAACACCTCTGGCGTTGTCACCTCGCCCTTGGCGCCCTTGGCCGGACTGCGGCCGAACATCACGGTCGGCGCCAGGACGGGATCGATCTTGTGCGCAGCCAGCACATATTGCTGCGCCACGCCGCCGATTCGGCTGGCGGCCACAAATGACGAAATGATCAAAGCCAGCGGCATAGCTTCGCCTGTAGCGCGAAGAAACGCCTGAAACCAGAAAAATTCTACCTCAAATGGTTAATGAAGCGGGGAAATCTACCCGACTCATCCACTCGAGATGACCTTAATACCGATAGTGATCCGGCTTGAACGGCCCCTGGGCGGGCACGCCGATGTAGTCAGCTTGGTCCTTGGAGAGGGTCGTCAGCTTGGCGCCCAGCTTAGCCAGGTGGAGCATGGCTACCTTCTCGTCCAGGTGCTTAGGCAGCACATGCACGCCGACTGCGTACTTGGCGCCGTGCTGCCAAAGCTCCATCTGGGCCAAGGTCTGATTGGTGAAGCTGGCGCTCATCACGAAGCTGGGATGGCCGGTGGCGTTGCCCAGGTTCACCAGGCGGCCTTCCGACAACAGGATGATCTTCTTGCCGTCAGGGAACTCGATGTGGTGGACCTGATCCTTAATCTTGTCCCACTTGAAATTCTTCAGGCCGGCCACCTGAATCTCGCTATCAAAGTGGCCGATGTTACAGACGATGGCATTGTTCTTCATCGCCCGCATATGGTCGACGGTGAGCACGTCCTTGTTGCCGGTGGCGGTGACGAAGATGTCGGCCTTGCCGGCCATGTCGTCCATGGTCTGGACCTCATAGCCCTCCATGGCCGCCTGCAGGGCGCAGATCGGGTCGATCTCGGTGACCACCACGCGGGCGCCGCCGTTGCGCAGGCTGGCGGCTGAGCCCTTGCCCACATCGCCATATCCCAGAACCACGGCCACCTTGCCGGCCAGCATCACATCAGTGCCCCGGCGGATGGCGTCGACCAGGCTCTCGCGGCAGCCATAGAGGTTGTCGAACTTGGATTTGGTGACGCTGTCGTTGACGTTGATGGCGGCAAACGGCAGCTCGCCGCGCTCGTGCATCTGATAGAGGCGATGAACGCCCGTAGTGGTCTCTTCTGACACGCCGCGGCAGGCGTCGCGGATCGCCGAATAGAAGCCGGGCTTATCCTTGATGTAGCGCTTCATCACCGCATAGAGGGCTTCTTCCTCCTCATTCTGCGGATTACTCAGCACGCTCGGGTCCTTCTCGGCCCTGGGGCCCAACACGCAGAGCAGCGTGGCGTCCCCGCCATCGTCGAGGATCAGATTGGGATAGCCGCCGTCCGACCATTCGAAGATCTTGTGCGCATATTCCCAGTATTCCTCCAGCGTCTCACCCTTGGTGGCGAACACCGGCGTACCTTTTGCCGCGATGGCCGCAGCGGCATGGTCCTGGGTGGAGAAGATGTTGCAGGAAGCCCAGCGTACGTCGGCGCCCAGGACCTGCAGGGTCTCAATCAGCACCGCCGTCTGAATGGTCATGTGCAGGGACCCGGCGATCCGCGCACCCTTCAGTGGCTGCGACTTGCCGAACTCGGCCCGGGTGGCCATCAGGCCGGGCATTTCAGTCTCGGCGATGTCGATTTCCTTGCGACCGTAGTCGGCGAGCGAAATGTCCTTCACGACGTAGTCGGTCATCGGAATAGTCCTGATCTCGGAATGGGATGGGCGCCCCTATAGACGCCCGCTCCTCTTCTAGCAACAAAGATATAAAGAAATCTTTATGTGATGAGTAGGGCGTAAGGAGGCTGTTACGATGGTCTCAAGCGCCCATTGCGCCAACGTCCAAGGGCTGGCTTGGCGTCGCGCCGCCGTCTATCTGGCGCACTGGACCAAGGGAGCCCTACGTGCCGCCGATCATTTCCATCGAAGGGTTATCCAAGACCTACGCTGGCGGCTTTCAAGCCCTGAAGTCCGTAGACCTTGAGATCTATCAAGGTGAGATCTTCGCGCTGCTGGGCCCCAATGGCGCGGGCAAGACCACCCTGATCGGCATCATCTGCGGCCTGGTGCGGGCCACAGGCGGTCGGGTGATCGCTGACGGCCATGACATCGCCAAGGACTATCGCGCCGCCCGCGCCAAGATCGGCCTGGTCCCGCAGGAAATCTCGACCGACGCCTTCGAGACGGTCTGGGCCACAATGCAGTTCTCACGCGGCCTGTTCGGCAAGCCGCCGAACCCGGCCCACCTGGAGAAGGTGTTGAAGGACCTCAGCCTGTGGGACAAGAAGGACGAGAAGATCATGGCCTTGTCCGGCGGCATGAAGCGCCGGGTGATGATCGCCAAAGCGCTCAGCCACGAGCCGACCATCCTGTTCCTGGACGAGCCCAGCGCCGGCGTCGATGTCGAGCTGCGGCGTGAGATGTGGGAGATGGTGCGCGGCCTGCGCGATCGCGGCGTCACCATCATCCTGACCACCCACTATATTGAAGAGGCCGAGGAGATGGCCGACCGGATCGGGGTGATTTCCAACGGCGAGCTGATCCTGGTGGAGGACAAGGCTGTCCTGATGCGCAAACTGGGGCGCCGCCAGCTGACCCTGCATCTTCAGGAGCCGCTGAGCACCGTGCCCGCAGCCCTGGCCGACTATGCGCTGGAGCTGACGGAGGCGGGCTCAAGCCTTGTCTATACCTTCGACGCCAACGCTGCCGGCGCCGGCATTGCCGACCTTTTGAAGCGCTTGACCGAACAGGGTATCGGCTTTCGTGATCTGCAGACCCGTGAAAGCTCGCTGGAAGATATCTTCGTAAGCCTGGTCCGGAGCCGCGCATGAATCTCCACGCCGTTCGCGCCATCTATCGTTTCGAGATGGGCCGCTGGTTCCGCACCATCATCGGGAGCATCGCCGCCCCTGTGATCTCCACCACGCTCTATTTCGTGGTGTTCGGCGCGGTGGTCGGTCGCCGGATGGCCGAGGTGGACGGAGTCAGCTACGGCGCCTTCATCGTCCCGGGCCTGCTGATGCTGTCGATCCTGACCGAGAGCATCTCCAATGGCTCGTTCGGCATCTATATGCCCAAGTTCGCCGGGACCATCTATGAGCTGCTGTCCGCGCCAGTCTCCACCGCCGAAGTGTTGCTGGGCTATGTGGGCGCCGCCGCCTCCAAGTCAGTGGTGCTGGGCCTGGTGATCCTGGCGGTGGCGCGAGTGTTCGTACCCTACCACATCGATCATCCCTTCGTGATGGCGGCGTTCCTGATCCTGACCTCGGTAACGTTCAGCCTGTTCGGCTTCCTGACGGGCATCTGGGCCGACGGCTGGGAGAAGCTGTCGATCATCCCCGCCCTGGTGATCACGCCACTGACGTTTCTGGGCGGCAGCTTCTATTCCATCAGCATGCTGCCGGGCGTCTGGAAGTCCATCGCCCTGTTTAACCCGGTGGTTTACCTCGTCAGCGGTTTCCGCTGGAGCTTCTACGGCAAGTCCGATGTCGGCGTCTGGATCAGCCTGACCGCGACCCTGGGCTTTCTGATCGTCTGTTTGAGCGCTGTGGCCTGGATCTTCCGCACGGGATGGCGGCTTCGGACTTAGCGCCGCACGAAATCCAGGAATACCGGCGCGCAATCGCCCAGGCGCTTTTCCTCATAGCGTGTGGTGATGTGGTCAGCCGGCGGCTTGCGCCAGTCGTCTGGCCCGCTCGCCGTCCAGATGAACTCAGGGCTTGCCTCGAAATACCCCAGGGCAAAGTCCACATATGCCGCCCAGTCGCTGGCGAACCGAAGGCGGCCGCCAGGCCGCAGCACCCGCGCCAGTTCGGCGACGGTCTCGGTCTGGACCAGCCGGCGCTTGTGGTGCCGGGTCTTGGGCCAGGGATCCGGAAACAGGATGAACACCCGCGCCAGACAGGCGTCCGGCAGTCGGGCCATCAGCTCGCGGACATCGCCGTCATGCAGCCTCACGTTGGCCAGTCCGTGTTCGTCGATGTGACGCACGGCGCTGGCGACGCCGTTCTGGAACGGCTCAGCGCCCAGGATCAGCACGTCCGGCGCTCTCGTCGCCTGCGCGGCCATGTGTTCTCCGCCGCCGAAACCGATCTCCAGCCAGGTCTCCCGCGCATCGGGCAAGAGGTCGTCCGGCGACACCGGCCCGCCCGGAATGCGCAAGCCCGGCAGCCGCGCGTCCACCAGGGCAGCCTGGCGGGGCTTGATGGGGCGGGACTTGAGGCGGCCATAGGATCGCAGCAGCGGATGTTCGCTCATCGGCGCTTCCTAAGGCGTCGGCCGGCCTATGTCGTGACGAATTCGATTGGCGCGAGAGATGCGAATGACTTGCAAACGCGTTCTCAAATACCCTACTATGGCACGGTCGAGGCGAGAAACATGTACGTCTGCAACTGCAATGGCATTCGAGAGCGCGACGTCCGCGCAGCTATCGATGGCGGCGCGGCCCGTCCAGCCGAGATTTTCCGCGCTTGCGGCATGGCGCCCCAATGCGCCCGCTGCGTATGTGACATGCGCCGGATGTTAGATGAGACCCGCCAGTCGCTTCGGTTCGCTGCCGAATAACGCTCGCGGTCGCGAGCGAAACTCACTCGCAATCATAGGCTTTGACAGGGACCCTTCTGCGCCCGACGGTTCGCATCTGATTTGCGTGGAGCACCGGCGATGCAAGGCGATAAGGCGATCATCCGCACGCTCAATGCGGTGCTGACCAACGAGCTGACAGCTGTCAATCAATACTTCCTGCACGCACGGATGTTCGAGAACTGGGGGTTCACGCGCCTGGGCCGGATCGTCTACGATGAGTCGATCGGCGAAATGAAACACGCCGACAAGCTGATCAAGCGCATCCTGTTCCTGGATGGCCTGCCTAATCTGCAGGATCTGCACAAGCTGGCTCTGGGCGAGACGGTGGCCGAGGGGCTGACGGCGGACTTAGCGCTGGAGGTTGGCGGGCGCGCCACCCTGATCGACGGAATCCGGCAGTGCGAGACGGCCGGCGACTTTGTCTCCCGGCAGGTGCTGCGCGAGATCCTCACCGACACCGAGCAGCACATCGACTTCCTGGAGACCCAGCTGTCGCTGCTGACGTCCCTCGGCGAACAGAACTATCTGCAAAGCGCCATGGGAGAGATTTCCGAGGGGTAGCCGCATCGACCTGGACGCCCTACCGTCCCCGTAACAAGGGATAGGGGAGATAGCGGTGGCGATAGATACTGACGGGGCACAGGCGCGAGGCTCGACCGTCAAGGTGATCGCCGGCGCCTCGATGGGCACGGTCTTCGAGTGGTACGATTTCTTCCTCTACGGATCGCTGGCCAGCTTCATCACCCATCACTTCTTCGCCGGCGTGAACGAGGTGACCGGCTATATTTTCGCCCTGCTGGCGTTCGCAGCTGGCTTTGCGGTGCGACCGCTCGGCGCTCTGGTGTTCGGCCCCCTGGGAGACCTTTGGGGCCGCAAGAACACCTTTCTGGTCACCATGCTGCTGATGGGGGTCTCGACCTTCGCGGTGGGCCTCTTGCCAGACTATGCGACCATCGGCGTCGCCGCGCCGATCCTGCTGGTCTCGCTGCGGCTGCTTCAGGGCTTGGCGCTGGGCGGCGAGTACGGCGGCGCGGCGATCTATGTGGCCGAGCATTCACCGCCCGGCAAACGGGGCCTCTACACAAGTTGGATTCAGACCACGGCGACCTTCGGCCTGTTCCTGAGCCTGGCGGTGATCCTATTGGTGCGCACCAACATCGGCGAGGATGCCTTCAAGGAATGGGGCTGGCGGATCCCCTTCCTGGTCTCCAGCCTCCTCTTGGGCGTATCGCTGTGGATCCGGCTGCGCCTCAACGAGAGCCCGGTATTCGAAAAGATGATCGCCGAGGGTAAGGGGTCCAGCCGCCCGTTGGCCGAGAGCTTTGGCCAGTGGCCGAACCTGAAGCTGGTCCTGCAGGCGCTGTTCGGACTGGCGGCGGGCAATGCCGTGGTCTGGTATGCCAGCCAGTTCTACGCGCTGTTCTTCCTGGAAAAGATGCTGAAGGTCGACGGCGCGCTCACCAACAGCCTGGTGGCGATTGCGCTCTTGCTGGCGACGCCGTTTTTCGTGGTGTTCGGCTGGCTGTCCGACAAGATTGGCCGCAAGCCGGTGATCCTGGCCGGCTTCCTGCTGGCGGTGCTGACCTATTTCCCGATCTTCAAAGCCCTGACGGTCGCCGCGAACCCTGACCTTGCCGCAGCGTCGGCGACAGCGCCGGTCATCGTCGTGGCCGATCCGGCGAGCTGCCACTTCCAGTTCGATCCGGTCGGCAAGCAGACCTTCTCGACGGGATGCGACGTCGCCAAGGGCGCCCTGGCCTCAGCTGGCGTCTCCTATGCAAATCAGGCGGCCCCGCCGGGAACCGCTGCTGTAATCCGCATCGGCGCAAAACAGATCCCCAGCATCGAAGGCGCGGCCCTGCCCAAAGCCGAGTTCAAGGTCGCCAAGGAGGCCTGGGCCAAGACCTTCGCGGCTGAGCTCAAGGCTGCCGGCTATCCGCTGAAGGCCGACCCAGCCAAGGTCGACAAACCCAAGGTCGTGGCCCTGCTGTGGCTCCTGGTGATCTATGCCACCCTGGTCTACGGGCCTTATGCGGCGGCGCTGGTGGAAATGTTCCCGGCCCGCATCCGCTACACCTCCATGTCGCTGCCCTACCACATTGGCAACGGCTGGCTGGGCGGCTTCCTGCCGACCACCGCCTTCGCCATGGTCGCCGCGACGGGGAATATCTACTACGGCCTCTGGTATCCGGTGGTTGTGGCAGCGGTCTCGGGCGTGATCGGCATCCTCTGGGTCAAGGAGATGCGCGGCAATCCAATCGAAGGGTAATCTGAGAGTCGCTAACTGGAGGCCCCATGAACCGAACACTCCTTTCGCTTCTGATCACCCTGATGGCGGCCCCGGCGGCCCAGGCCGCAACCGTGGCGCCGGTCCTGGACCAGCTGCTGCCGAACGTTCCTGGCAAGCGGATGACGGTGATCACGGTCAGCTATGCGCCGGGCGAGGCCTCGGGGCCGCATCGCCACGCCGACTCAGGCTTCCTCTATGCCCGCGTGCTGTCAGGTCACATCCGCAGCCAGGTCGAAGGCGCCGGCGCAGTGGGCGTCTATGGGCCGGGTGAAGGCTGGACTGAAGGCCCGGGCGCCCACCATATCGTCAGCGCTAACGCCAGCGCCTTAGAACCGGCCTCGCTGCTGGTGGTGTTTGTGGCCGACGATGGCGCGGTGCTGACCAAGCCCGACTGAACGGTCTTCGGCCAGCCCTACTCCGCTGCCGCCTGCGTCACACCCAGCTTCGGGGCCAGCGCGCCGGCGCCATAGCGCTTGGCCATGGCTGACATTGGCAACGGCTTGATCTTGCTGGCCCAGCCGGCCGTGCCGAATTCCTCGAAGCGCTGGTGGACCACCGCGCGCATCGCGTCCATGGCTGGCTTCAGGTACTTGCGCGGGTCGAACTCGCCCGGATTTTCGGCGAACACTTTGCGGATCGCGCCGGTCATGGCCATGCGGTTGTCGGTGTCGATATTGATCTTGCGCACGCCGTGCTTGATGCCGCGCTGGATCTCCTCGACTGGCACGCCCCAGGTCTGGGGCATCTCGCCGCCGTACTGATTGATGATGTCCTGCAGGTCCTGCGGCACCGACGACGAGCCGTGCATCACCAAGTGCGTGTTGGGCAGGCGGCGGTGGATTTCCTCGATCACGTTCATCGCCAGGACGTCGCCGTCCGGCCGGCGGGTAAACTTATAGGCGCCGTGGCTGGTGCCCATGGCGATGGCCAGGGCGTCGACTTCGGTGGCCTTGACGAATTCGACCGCCTGGTCGGGATCGGTCAGCAGTTGGCTGTGATCGAGTTTGCCCTCGAAGCCATGGCCGTCTTCCTTTTCGCCTTCACCGGTCTCCAGGCTGCCAAGGATGCCAAGCTCACCTTCCACGGAGGCCCCAACCCAATGGGCCATGTCGACCACGTTCTTGGTGACCCGCACATTGTAGTCATAGTCGGCGGGGGTCTTGCCGTCGGCCAGCAGCGAGCCGTCCATCATCACGCTGGTGAAGCCGAACTGCAGGGCGGTGGCGCAAGTCGCCTCGTTGTTCCCATGGTCCTGGTGCATGCAGATCGGGACGTGCGGATACATCTCGGCCAGCGCATCGATCAGGTGTTTCAGCACAATGTCGTTGGCGTAGGAGCGCGCGCCGCGGCTGGCCTGGATGATCACCGGGCTGTCGGTGGCGTCGGCCGCCTCCAGGATCGCCAGACCCTGCTCCATGTTGTTGATGTTGAACGCCGGCACGCCATAGCCCTGCTCAGCGGCATGATCGAGAAGCTGTCGAAGGGTGATCCTGGCCATCGCGCCTGTCTCCTACTGGGAAAGCGCCGCCACACCGGGCAGCACCCTACCTTCCATCCATTCAAGAAACGCACCACCAGCCGTGGAGACGAAAGTGAAATCGCCGCTCACGCCCGCCGCGTTCAGAGCCGCCACCGTATCACCTCCGCCGGCCACCGCCACCAGCTTGCCAGCCCTGGCCAGCGCGGCGGCATGCCGCGCGGCGGCAATCGTCCCTTTGTCAAAGGGCGGAATCTCGAAGACGCCGAGTGGGCCGTTCCAGATCAGGGTCTTGGAATTGTCCATCGCCCGGCACAGGCGTTCGACCGTCTCGGGGCCTGCGTCGAGGATTCGCTCATCGTCGTCGACATGGCCAATGTCGCGCAACCGAGCCGGGGCGCCCGGCGCCATCTTCTCGGCCACCACCAGATCAATCGGCAGGAACAGTTTGCAATTGTTCTGGCCGGCCAGGCGGATGATCTCGCGGGCGGTCTCGGCCAGGTCTTTCTCGCAATAGGAGGCGCCGACGTCATGGCCCTGGGCATAGAGAAAGGTGTTGGCCATGCCGCCGCCGATGGCCAGCTTGTCCAGCTTGGTCACCAGGTGTTTCAAGAGGTCGAGCTTGGTGGACACCTTCGAGCCGCCGACGATGCCCAGCACCGGCCGCTCGGGATGGCCCAAGGCGGCGTTCAGCGCATCCAGCTCAAGCCGCATTTGTTCGCCTGCATAGGCCGGCAGACGGTGTGCCAGGGCCTCGGTCGAGGCGTGCGCGCGGTGCGCGGCCGAGAACGCGTCGTTCACATAGAGATCGCCATTGGCGGCCAGGGCGTCGGCGAACGCTCGATCATTGGCTTCCTCGCCAGCGTGGAACCGGACATTTTCGAACAGCAGCACATCACCGGGCTGCATCGCACTTACCGCCTCGCGCGCCTTGGGACCGATGCAGTCCGAGGCGAACGCGACGGCTACGCCCAGCACCTCGGCCAGATCATCGACAATGGGTTTGAGGCTCATGGACGGCACGACCTTGCCCTTGGGCCGGTCGAAGTGGGCCAACAAAATCACCTTTGCGCCGCCGGCGCGCAACCGGTCCACGGTCGGTTTGGCGGCGCGCAGGCGTGTGTCGTCGCTGACCGCGCTATCCTCCATCGGCACGTTCAGATCGACCCGGACCAGGGCCCGTTTGCCCCGGAGGTCGGCGTTCTCGAGCGTCTTGAACCTCATCGCGCCCGCCATAACCTGCTCATCCCCGCGAAGGCGGGGACCCAGGAGGGTTCGCACCGCCCCTGGGAGTCAAACTGGGTCCCCGCCTTCGCGGGGATGAGCACGGGAGAGGGGGCGCCCACGGAAATTCCTAAATCAGCTTGGCCACGGCCAGCGCCGTATCGGCCATGCGGGTCGAGAAGCCCCACTCGTTGTCATACCAGCTGAGCACCCGGCCAAGGCCGCCGTCGACCATCTGGGTTTGCGGCAGGGCCACGGTGGACGAGGCCGGCAGATGGTTGAAGTCGCTGGAGACAAGCGGCTCGCCGGTCACCGCCAAAACGCCCTTCAGCGGGCCGCTGGCGGCCGCCGCTGACATGGCGGCGTTGATCTCACCGACGCTGACCTTGCGGCCAGGCACGAAGGTCAGGTCGACAACGGAGACGTTCGGGGTCGGGACGCGGATCGATGAGCCGTCCAACTTCCCCGCCAGGGCTGGGATCACCAGGCCGAGCGCCTTGGCCGCACCGGTTGAGGTGGGGATCATCGACATGGCGGCGGCGCGGGCCCGGTAGAGGTCCTTGTGCATGGTGTCCAGCGTCGGCTGGTCGCCCGTATAGGAGTGGATTGTGGTCATATAGCCGCGCTCGATCCCGCACAGTTGCTGCAGCACGTGGGCCACCGGCGCCAGGCAGTTGGTGGTGCAGGAGGCATTCGAGATGATCACGTCGTCCTTGGTCAGCGTCTGGTGGTTCACACCATAGACGATGGTCTTGTCGACTCCGTCGCCGGGCGCGGAGATGATCACCCGCTTCGCGCCGGCCTGCAGGTGGGCCGCGGCCTTGTCGCGCGCCGTGAAGAGGCCGGTGCATTCCAATGCAATATCGACGGCAAGATCCCTGTGCGGCAGGTCTTTCGGCTCGCGGATCGCGGTGACCTTGATCCTACCTAAACCGGCGTCGATCCAGTCCTCGCCAGTTGTCACCGTTCCAGGGAAACGGCCGTGAACGCTGTCATAGCGCAGCAGATGGGCATTGGTCTCCACCGGGCCCAGATCGTTGATCGCCACCACCTCGATGTCGGTGCGGCCATGCTCGACGATCGAGCGAAGGACCAGCCTGCCGATACGGCCGAAACCATTGATGGCGACGCGAACGGTCATGGGGCGAAGCTCCTTGGAAACTATCGGGCGGAATTTCTTGTGGCCGGCGTTCTTGGGTCGAGGGGCCTCGAAGTCAACCCGTTTCCCCTCGCATCATTCCCCTAAAGAGCCGTGACCGGCCTGACCTTGCCAGCCGCCTCGGCTGCGCGGGCTCGGGCGGTGTCGGTGTCGGCCGCTCGGGCCAGAGCGACTCCCATCCGCCGGCGCGCGAAGCTCTCCGGCTTGCCGAACAGGCGAAGGTCTGCGCCCGGAACGCTGAGCGCCTCAGCCACGCCCTCATACGCTACACCCTTGGCCTCAAGCCCCCCATAGATCACCGCGCTGGCGCCGGGCTCGCGCAGGGTCACATCTGTGGGCAGCCCCAGAATGGCGCGGGCGTGCAGGGCGAACTCGCTCTGATACTGGGTGACCAGGGTCACCAGCCCGGTGTCATGCGGACGCGGCGAGACCTCCGAGAACCAGACCTCATCGCCCTTCACGAACAGTTCGACGCCGAAGATTCCGAGACCGCCCAGCGCGTCCGTGACCTGGGCGGCGATCTGGCGGGCGCGGGCCAGGGCGGTCGGGCTCATGGCCTGCGGCTGCCAGCTCTCCACATAGTCACCCTTCACCTGTCGATGGCCGATAGCTGCGCAGAAGCTGGTCTCAACCAACCCGTCCCGAAGGCTTCGCACCGTCAGCTGGGTGATCTCGAAGTCGAACGCCACACGACCCTCGACGATGACCCGGGGCTGTTCCACCCGCCCACCCTCCAGCGCATTACGCCAGGCGGCGGCGATCTGGTCTGGCGCCTCGACATAGGATTGCCCCTTGCCCGACGAACTCATCACCGGCTTCACGAAACACGGAAAGCCCGTCACCTCGGCGGCGGCGCTCGCCAGCTCGGCCTCGCTGGAGGCGAAGGCGTAGGCGCTTGTGGCCAGCCGCAGCTCTTCAGCAGCCAACCTGCGGATGCCCTCGCGGTTCATGGTCAGCTGGGCGGCGCGAGCGGTCGGTATCACTGTCGCCAGCCCATCGGCCTCAATGCGCGCCAGCTCGTCGGTGGCGATGGCCTCGATCTCCGGCACGATCAGGTGCGGGCGCTCGGCCTCGACCACGGCCCGAAGCGCGGCGGCGTCGGTCATGGCCAGCACATGGCTGCGGTGGGCCACCTGCATGGCGGGCGCATCGGCGTAGCGGTCGCAGGCGATCACCTCGCAGCCCAGCCGCTGCAGCTCAATGGCCACCTCCTTGCCGAGTTCACCGGATCCCAGCAGCATCACCCGAACGGCGGTGGGCGAGAGGGGCGTGCCGAGCCGCATCGATCAGAGCTTCCTTTTCGCCGCTGCCGCCACCGCCTCAGCGGTGATGCCGAAGTGCTGGAACAGCACCTCAGCCGGTGCGCTGGCGCCGAAGCCGGCCATGCCGACGAACGCGCCATGCTCGCCGATAAAGCGGTCCCAGCCCTGACGAACGCCCGCTTCGACAGCCACACGCACGGGCGCCGCCCCGATCACTTGCGCCTGATATGTCGGACTCTGCGCATCGAACAGTTCCCAGCAGGGCGTTGAGACCACCCGGGTCGGTACACCCTCGGCCTCCAGCAGACCTCGCGCAGCCACTGCAACCGAGACCTCCGATCCGGACGCGAAGATCGTCACCTGGGCTGGTCCGCTGGCCGCCACGAGCTCATAGGCGCCCCTGGCCGAAAGGTTCTCGGTCGCGCTGTCCCGCACCGCCGGAACCTTCTGCCGGGAAAGGGTCATCACCGAGGGCGTGGCCTTGGCGGCCAGCGCCAGTTTCCAGCATTCGGCCGTCTCCACCCCGTCGGCGGGACGGAAGACGGTGAGGTTGGGGATCGCCCGCAGCGAGGCCACGTGCTCCACGGGCTGGTGGGTCGGGCCATCCTCGCCGACGCCGATGGAATCGTGGGTCATCACATGCACCACCCGAACGCCCATCAGCGCGCCCAGGCGGATCGCCGGGCGGCTGTAGTCCGAAAACACCAGGAACGTGCCGGAATAGGGAATCACCCCGCCGTGCACGGCCATGCCGTTCATCGCCGCCGCCATGCCGAATTCGCGCACGCCATAGTGCACATAGCGGCCGTCGTAGCCCGGCAGGTCGAACGCGCCCATCCCCTTGACGATAGTGTTGTTGGAGCCGGTCAGGTCGGCCGAGCCCCCGACCATCTCCGCAACGGCGGGGATCAGTTGTTCCAGCGCAGAGCCCGAATGCTGGCGCGTGGCGGCGGCGGGTCTCTCGGCCGCCGTCTTGGCGATATGGGCGTCGAGCGCCGCGAAGGCGCCCGCCGGCAGATCGCCTGCCATGGCCCCTTCAAACGCCGACCTCTGGTTCGAGGCGGCGAGCCCTGTTTCCCAGATTTTGCGCAGTTTGGCGCCCTTGCGCCCGGCCGCGCGCCAAGGTCGCAGGATCTCGCCCGGCACGGTGAACGGTTCTGCCGTCCAGCCCATCGCCTTGCGGGCGTCGGCGATCTGGTCGTCGAACAGGGTGTAGCCGTGGCTGTGCGGGTCGCCTTCCTTCGGGCCGGCGCCCTTTGAGATCAGGGTCTTGCAGGCAATCATCGTCGGCAGATCCTGGCGGCTCGCCCAGCGCAGAGCGGCGGCGATCTTGCCGTGGTCGTGGCCATCGACGGCCTTCACCGCCCAGCCGGCGGCCTTGAAGCGGGCCAGCTGATCGCCCGTCTCCGAGATCGTCGCCACGCCATCGATGGTGGTGTTGTTGTCGTCGAACAGGACAGTCAGTTTCGCGAGCTTCAATCGCCCGGCCAGGCTGATCGCTTCATGGCTGACGCCTTCCATCAGGCACCCGTCGCCGGCGACCACCCAGGTTCGATGATCGACCAGGGCGTCGCCAAAGCGGGCGTTCAGATGCCGCTCGGCCATGGCCATGCCGACGGCTGTGGCCAGACCCTGGCCCAGCGGCCCGGTAGTGGTCTCCACGCCCGGCGTGTGGCGGTATTCCGGGTGCCCAGGCGTGTTGGAGCCCAACTGGCGGAAGTTGCGGATCTGGTCCATCGTCACGGCCTTAACGCCGGTCAGGTGCAACAGCGCATAGAGCAGCATTGAGCCGTGGCCGGCCGACAGCACGAACCGGTCGCGGTCGGCCCAATCCGTCCGCGCAGCGTCGTACTTCAGGAACCGGGTGAACAGCACTGTGGCGACGTCGGCCATCCCCATTGGCATACCCTGATGGCCCGATTTGGCGCGGTGGACGGCGTCCATCGAAAGGACACGGATGGCGTCGGCCATCTGTTTCGTCGGCGCGGGCATCGTCGGCAGTCTTCTTGCGCTGGGGATTGATCGGTGCAGGCGCGGCCTCGCATGTGGGCGCGCGAGGGTCAAGGCGGCGCCCGGCCGCAAGGACGGATTCACAGATGGGCCCGCTCCAGCGTATAGAGGCGCCAGAGCACCTCTCGGAGAAGCCGAATGAACCCAGGCGAAAGCGCGCTGGACCTGGCGGCCAAGCGCCTGGAACGAGCCGTCCAAATGTTGGACCAGCGATTGTCCGCCCGCCTCAAGGCCGCCGGCGACGCCGCCGATGGCGTGTTCGACCAGGACCGCGCGCGGCTGGCCAGCGAACTGGATCTGGCCCGCGCCCGCGAACGCGCCCTGGAAGAGGCCGGCGCCGAAGCCTCAGCCGCCCTGGGTCGCGCCATCGCCGAGATCCACGCCGCCCTGGGCGATGCGCCCCAGCCTCAGGAGGCCTGAGCCATGGCCCAGATCAATGTCGACGTGAACGGCCGCCCCTATGCGGTAGGCTGCGAGGACGGCCAGGAGCCGCACCTCCTGGAGCTGGCCCGGATGTTCGACCATCAGGTGCGCCAGGTGTCGCAGGACATGGGCCAGCTGGGCGACACGCGTCTGTTCCTGATGGGGGCCCTGCTGCTGGCTGACGAACTGCATGACGCGCGAGGCCGCCTTGCCAGCCTGCAATCCGAGCACGCGCGTCTGCAGGCCGACCGCGCCCGGCTCGAAACCCGTGCAGTCTCGGCGCTGGAAAGCGCGGCGGGCAAGATCGAGAAGCTGGCGGCGGAGGGTTAGCTCAGCGCCTCGAAGCCCGCATCCGCCCGATCAGCCGCCCAAGCGCCGGAAGCAGCTCGCGCTGCTCGACCTGCCGGTACACGTGATCCGCCGGCAAAGCCTCCACCAGCCGGCGGTGAGCGGTTCCCAGGTTGTGGTACGGCACCCGCGGCAACAGATGGTGCAGGGCGTGGTAGCGCAGGCCCACCGGCGCCCACAGGAAGGGCAACAGGGCCGGCGGCGGCACATTCACCGTGTCGAGGAACTGGTCCAGCACCGGCATCTGCTCGCCCTCGTTCTCCCAGAGGTGGGCGACGGCGGTGCGCAGCTGGTTGAGGAAGGTCATCAGGCCGAAGATCACCCCAGCGACGATCAGCGTTCGCAATGGGAGTACACCTGTCACGGCTAGGCCAATCAAGGCCCAGCTCCACAGCCAGGCGCCGATCTCTTGGGCCAGCCAGGGGCTGGCGGCGGCGCGCTCATGGTCCTCGCGTGAGAAGGCCAGATTGATGACCATCCCCGACGTCTTGGCGACCACGAACCGCCGCAGCGGTGGGATAAGGAAACTGAGCGGCGCCAGCACGGCGAACCTCAGGACGACGCCGAGCGGCGCCAGCAGGGCGATGCCCAGAAAGGCCGCCAGCTCATGCGGCGGCCGGCGGGCCAGTGGATGGTACTCCGGATCGCGCGCCGTGCCGTAGCGGTCCTTGGCGTGATGCAGGATGTGGACGCCCTCATACAGCAGGGACGGGGTCAGGAACGGCACGCCGATCACCACATTCCAGGCGATGTGGAAGCCGGGTAGCTCGTCCGGTTTCAGGTGCGCCAGCTCATGGATAAAGCTGATGCCCCGGTAGAGCGCCAGCACGCACACCATCCCGGCCGTCAGGCCCCAGCCCAGGCTGGCCGTGGTGACCGCGATCCAGAGGCTCAGCCAGGTGACCGACGCGCTCACCGCTAGGTCCAGCCAATAAACCCGGGGATTCGCCCGCGTCAGGTCGCGGGCAATATCATTGGCCTGGCGCGCCAGGCTGGGGTCGGGATTGAGGGAGACTGTGTTCAAGATAGCGCAGACTTAGGGTGCGGCGCGGGCGGATTGAAGCCCTGAATCGAAGGCGTGATGAAGAGCGTGCTTGGAACCCGGGGTCGGAGCGCCTACCTTGGGGGTGGCGGGTCTGCTGCGGATCTCGTCGGAGGCGACATATTCCAGCGACCTTAATTCACCTCTAGGGAGCTGTCCCTGGCCGGGATCGTGGTCCCGGACACACGGCGCCCACCTGTCACTAACAGGTCGAGGGAATGAAACAGTCCTTCACGGCTCTCGCGGCGCCGCCACCCATCTTCCGCTATAGGAAGATGTGATTTCCAAGACCGACCTTCGTGTGACCCTGCGTAGCCGGCGACGCCGGCTGGCTCAGCAGCACCCCCACGCGGCTGAGGCCGCCGCTTCACTTCTGCCGATTGACGCCCTCGGCGCGTTCGCCCACTTCGCAGGCTACCTTCCACTGGGCTCGGAGATTGACGCGCGGCCGCTGATGCGCCTCCTGGCCAGCCTGGGGGCGACGCCGGCCCTGCCGGTGGTGATCGCCCGGAACGCGCCGCTGGAATTTCGCCGATGGGACCCGAGCGCCGCTCTCGAACCCGACGCCCTCGGCGTTCCGGCGCCGCTGCGTTCAGCTGCGCCTTCGCATCCCGACCTCCTCATCGTCCCCCTGCTGGCCTTTGATCGCCAGGGTAGCCGGCTGGGGCAGGGTGGAGGGTACTACGATCGCACCCTGGCAGCGCTTCGGCGGGTGAGGCCGGTGTTCGCCCTGGGCCTGGCCTACGCCGGCCAGGAGCTTCCCGAAGTTCCCGCCGAACCCCACGACCAGCGTCTGGATGCCATTCTGACCGAGACGGAGTTCATCGAGGTGGCCAGAGCCTCAGCCGATCAGATTGATCCAATCTGATC
>JAYTFM010000038.1:0-10664 GCA_043734425.1 Alphaproteobacteria bacterium | reverse complement strand
GGCCACCAAAGGCTTCCGCAGCCTGAAGGCGCCGGTCGGTCAGGTGACCTGCCCGCACACACCCGTCCCCTTCGCCCCGAATTTGGAAGACGAGTTCCTTCCAAATCCTCGACGCATCGAAGAGGCGGCGCGCGCGGCGCTGGCCTGGCGCTGACTCAATGCAAGGAGCGATCATGACCGCCAACCGGCAGTGGTTGATCAATGGGCGGCCCAACGGCCGCGCGCTGGTCGCCGATGACTTCAAGTGGGTGGAGGCCGACGTCAACCCGCCCGGCGAGGGCGAAGTGCTGGTCAAGACCCTCTACCTGGCGTTCGACCCGGCGCAGAAGGGGTGGATGGAGAACATCGGCGGATACACCGCGCCCACCGAAATTGGTGACGTCATGCGCGGCTCGGGCCTCGCCGAGGTCGTGACGTCGAATAGCGCTCTTCTGCGCGAGGGCGACAAGGTGACCGGGATGCTGGGCTGGCGCGAATTCGCCACCCTCCCCGCCAAGGATCTGCTGAAGCTGCCCGACGAGGGGCCGCCCACCGCCCATCTTGGCGTGCTGGGAACGACCGGCCTCACCGCGCTCTTCGGACTGCAAAGGATCGGTAAGCCATTTCCGGGCGACACGGTGGTGGTCACCGGCGCCGCTGGCGCGACCGGCTCGGTGGTCGGTCAGATTGCCAAGATCGGCGGCTGCAAGGTCATCGGGGTGGCCGGTGGGGCCGAGAAGTGCCGTTGGCTGGTGGATGAACTCGGGTTCGACGCGGCGGTCGATTATAAGGCCGGCGACATCCGCCGGCAGGTACGCGAACACGCCAAGGCCGGGATCGACGTGCTTTGGGACAATGTCGGCGGGACCATCCTCAACGATCTGCTTGGCGAGATCGCGATGCACGCCCGGGTTGTCATCTGCGGTGGCATCAGCCGCTATCAGCTGGGACAGATGCCCGCCGGGCCGGAGAACTACTTCAATCTGGTGTTCAAACGCGCGACCATGGAGGGCTTCATCCTCACCGACTTCGTCGGCGAATTTCCATGGGCCCGACGGCGGATTTCCGGCTGGATACGCGATGGGCGCCTGCGGTTCAAAGAAGATGTCCAGGTCGGCCTTGAGAACGCCCCGCAGACGCTGATGCGCCTCTTCGAGGGCGCCAATTTTGGCAAGCAGCTGCTCAAGGTCGCCGACGGGAGCTGAACCTTTGTCGATTATTCGATACGGCGAGCCGTTGCAGATCCTGGTCTCGGTCAAGGGCCATCCGTTTGATCGCAACGCCTTTGCGTCCGTGTTCGAGGACATGGAGGGCGTCCAGGCCAGCTTCGTCGACCAACCCGCGGCCGGGCGGTTGATGACTCCCGATGGCATGGCCGGGTTCGACGCGCTGGTTCTCTATGACATGCCCGGCATCGACTTCTCCGCCGCCGGCGACAAGCCCGGGACCGTGGCGCCGGACGGTCCGCTGAAGGCCGGGCTCAAGGCCCTGCTCACCCAAGGCAAGGGCGTCGTCGCCCTGCACCACGCCATCGCAGGGTGGCCGGACTGGCCGGAGTACGCAGAGTGGCTGGGCGGGCGGTTTCTCTACAAGCCAGCGCCGTTGCGAGGCCGGTCCTGCCCGGACTCCGGCTATCGCCACGACGTCGCCTATGACGCCGAAGCCGCCGATCCGACCCACCCGATCCTGGAAGGCGTGGCGGCGCCTTTCCCGATCAGGGACGAACTCTACCTCTACGAGGTGTTCGAGGCTGATGTGCATCCGCTGCTGCGAGCCCGCCACCCTTTCGTTAGAGACAGCTTCTATTCAGCGCACCGCGCGGTCGCCCAAGGAGAGATGCTTTCCAACGAGGGGTGGGAGCACCAGACGGGATCCAACCTGATTGGCTGGACCAAGCGGGCGCTCAACAGCCCGCTGGTCTACCTTCAGCCCGGCGACGGTCCGGAGACCTACGCCAATCCCACTTATCGCCAGATCGTCCGCAATGCGATCAGCTGGGTCGCGTCCGAAGCGGCGCACGCTTGGGCGCGCGGCGCGTGATCGCCGGCGCATGCTCATGTGCACCGGCCTGGGGTGCGAACTAGAAACAAGACGAACGGTTCGAAGAAAACACGGATGACTTTTTTTTGTGACACCCTATGGTTTTTCGCAGGACGTCCGCGAAAGCTCGGGGAGGAATGACGCATGGTGCAAGTTGTCGCCGAGGGCATCTTTACAGAGAAGAACGGCGCGCCTGCGCTGATCGCCGGCCGGCGAAAATCCGACGGCGGCATGCTTTTCCCGATGCCGTCCGGCCCTGACGCGGCGCTCTACGATGCGGTCGAAATCACCGGCGCTGGCCGGCTCTGGTCGTACACGATGCAGCGGTTTCGGCCCAAGACACCGCCTTACATTGGCAATGACGACGAGAAGACCTTCAAGCCGTTCGCGGTCGGCTATGTGGAATTTCCGGACCAGGTGATCGTCGAGGGGCGGATCCTGGTGGATGACATCGCCGACCTGAAGATCGGTCAGCCGATGCGCGTGGTCATCGAGACCTTCGCGACCTCCAGCCGCGGCGAGCTGAGCACCTACGCGTTTGAACCGTCGACCTGACACAAGGAGGCTGCGGCCGTGACCCAAGTCCATATCATCGGCGCCGGGATTCATCCGTTTGGACGCCATGACGACAAGACCGGCCTCGATCAGGGGGTCCATGCGGTGCGAGAAGCGCTGGCCGATGCCGGCCTCGAATGGCCGGACATGCAGTTCGCCTTTGGAGGTTCGGCCGGCGCGGGAAGCGCCGACGCCGCCCTCCCCCGCCTGGGCCTGACCGGGGTCCAGTTCATCAACATCTCGAACGGGTGCGCCACGGGGGGTTCGTCGCTGTTGTCGGGCTACTGGGCGATCAAGTCGGGCGAGTTCGACCTGGGCGTCGTGCTCGGCTTCGACAAGCATCCGCGAGGCGCCTTCAACGCCGACCCGCAAGCCTCCGGCCTGCCCCGTTGGTACGGCGAGACCGGCATGATGCTGACCACCCAGTTCTTCGCCATGAAGATCCGTCGCTACATGGAACTCTACGGCATCAGCTCCGAGACGCTGGGGCGGGTCGCGGTCAAGGCCTTCGAGAACGGAACGGTCACCCCGCACGCCTGGCGCAGATCCCCGGTCGACCTGGACACCGTGCTGGGCAGCCAGATGCTTTCGGACCCGCTGACCAAGTTCATGTTCTGCTCACCGGCCGAGGGCGGGGTGGCGCTGGTCCTCGCGTCCGAGAAGAAGATGCGTGAGCTCGGCCTCGCCGGCCCGCGGGTTCGCGGCGCGGCGGTCCGCACCCGCCCGAAGGGATCCTTCGAGGTGTTCGCGCCCTCGCTGGACGTGGAGCGGGGTTGTTCGCCGACCGAGCTGGCGTCCAAGGCGGCCTATGAGATGGCCGGCGTCGGGCCAGGCGACATCAATGTCGCGCAAATCCAGGACACCGAGTCCGGCGCGGAGGTCATGCACATGGCCGAGAACGGTTTCTGCGCTGACGGGGAGCAGGAGCGCTGGCTCGCGGAAGGCGCGACCCGGCTTTCGGGTAAGCTGCCGATCAACACCGATGGCGGCTGCCTGGCCTGTGGCGAGCCGATCGGCGCCTCGGGCCTGCGGCAAGTCTATGAGAACGTGCAACAGCTGCGCGGCCGGGCAGACGGGCGGCAAGTCGAGGGCGCCCAGCTCGGTTACAGTCAGGTTTATGGTGCGCCGGGTCTATCCGCCGTCGCAATCCTGGAGGCTTAGCCATGGATGGATCGGCGCCCACCTATCGACCTGATCGCCACCCGTCGGAGTCGTACGACGACATCCTGAACCGCGACACCCGCGTCGTTCCAGACTTCATGCGCCAGGGTCCGGATCCGGACCTCGGGCTGGAGGCCGTGCCGGTGTCGCGGTATTTCGACCCGGTCTTCTTCCAGAAGGAGGTCGATCACGTCTGGACGAAGGTCTGGCAGATGGCCTGCCGCGAGGAGGACATCCCCAACGCCGGCGACTATCATATCTACGAGATCATCGGAAAATCCTTCATCGTCACCCGCACGGCCACAGGTGAGATCAAGGCGTTCTACAACGCCTGCCTGCATCGCGGTCGCAAGCTGGTGACCCTGAACGGCTGCAAGGACGAGTTCCGCTGTCCCTATCACGGCATGGTGTGGAACACCGACGGCAGCTTCAAGGAAAACCCCATCGGCTGGGACTTCCCGCAGTGGGAAGGCCGCGACATGGGCCTGCCGCAGGCCAAGGTGGACACCTGGGGCGGCTTTGTCTTCATCAACATGGATTTGCACGCCGCACCGCTGATGGATCAGATCGGTCCGCTGGCTGAGCACTTCAGAGGCTACGACTACGCCAACCGCTACAAGTCGATGCACGTTTCCAAGGTAGTGCGTTGCAATTGGAAGGCGCTGTCGGAAGCCTTCATGGAAAGCCACCACTCGGTTACCACCCACCCGCAGATCCTGCCGTTCCTGGCCGACGCCAACAGCCAGTACGATGTGCTGAACGACTTCGTGAGCCGCCAGTTCTCGGCCTCTGGCGTGCCCAGCCCGTTTGTCGCTGACGAAAACTACACGCCCACTGAAATCATCCAGGCCATGAGCGGCGGCGGCGGGCGGCGCGGATTCGGAGATCAGGCCGAGAGCCTTGTGCCCGACGGGATGAGCGCCCGGGCGTTCGCCGCCGAGCAGGCCCGCAAGATGCTCGGCGCCGAAGACGGCTGGGACTATTCGGACTGCTCCGACGCCGAGATGGGCGATGCCCTGCTCTATAATGTCTGGCCGAACATGAGCTTCTGGGCCGGCTATGCGCCCAACCTGGTCTATCGCTGGCGGCCGAACGGGCGCGACCCGGACAGTGGGATCATGGACGTGATCATGCTGAAGCGCGTTCCGAAAGAAGGCCCCCGGCCCAAGCCTGCGCCGGTGCGCGAACTCGGGCTGGATGATCCGTGGAGCGACGCCGTCGAAATGGGCGGCCTGGCCGGCATCTTCGAGCAGGACATGGGCAACCTGCCCTACGTTCAGGAAGGCCTGCATTCCTCGGGCAATGGCGAGGTTCATTTCGGCCGCTATACCGAAATGCGGATCCGCCAACTGCACATCATGATCGACCGCTATATCTCCGCCGGAGAAGCCGCCGCCCACAAATAGGCAGCTATTTGGCCGCCATTGCGGCCATCACCGAGGCGGTGATCTCGTCCCCCGTCGGGTTGCGGCGAAGGGTGAGACCACCGTTTACCTGAAGATTCTGCCCGGTCATGAAGCACTCGTCGCTGGCCAGCCACACCGCCGCCGCGGCGATATCGTCGGACGTGCCGACGCGACCGAGGGGATAGGCGCTGGCAAACGCCTCGAAGACACCGGGGGTTTGTCTGGCGCCCGCGGTCATCGGCGTATCGGTCAGCCCCGGAGAAATGGAATTGGCACGGATGCCTCGGGCGCCGAACTCGTTGGCGACGCAACGGACCACATGATCGGTTCCCGCCTTGGTGCCCATGTAGGCGGCGTGATCGTTGAGCATGATGGTCGCGGTCGCCGAGCTGATCTGGATCAGCGAGCCGCCCTGGTCCATCGCGCCGACCATCGCCTGCAGGAAGAAGATCGGGCCGACGAACTGCAGGTCGCTCATCGCCTTGAGCTCATCCTCGGAGTTCTCCAGGAACGGCTTCAGGAAGCCCCAGCCCGTCGCGTTGACGCCGATTTGCACACCGCCAAGTGTGGACTTGGCGGTCTCGGCCAGGGCGAACACCTCCTCGCGCCGGGTGATGTCGCAGGCCGCCCAGTAGCCGCCGATCTCGCCGGCGAAACGGGCCAGTTCGTCTTCCTTGCGCCCGGCCACCAGAACCTTCGCGCCTTCTGCGGCGAAGCGACGCGCAATGACCTGCCCCATGTTGTCCCGGCCCGCCGCGCCCAGAACCACGGCGCCCTTGCCTTCTAGTCGCCCCATCATGTCGTCCCTCCTGAGCTTGCTGCTACATGCCCGGGTGACCGGCCATCATGCCGCCGTCCACCAGGAATTCACCGCCGGTGACATAGCTCGCCTCGTCCGACGCCAGGAACACCGCCACGGCCGAGATCTCCTCCGGCCGGCCCATCCTGCCCATGGGCGACATGGCGTGAAAGACCGGCAAAAGCTGCGGCGCGGCGTCCAGGGCCGGACGCAGGATCGGCGTGTCCGTGGCGCCGGGATGCAGGGAATTGCAACGGATGTTGTAGCCAGCGCGCGCGCAATGCGCCGCTACGGCCTTGGTCAGCATCCGCACGCCGCTCTTGGTCGCCGAGTAGGCCGCATCGCTGGGAATGGCGGCATAGGCGGCGGTTGACGCCACGTTGATCAGCGCGCCGCTCGACCCACCTGGATTTCGCCGCATGCTTGAGATGCCGTGCCGGCAACCCAGCATGACGCCCGTCAGGTTCACGTCGATGATCCGGTTCCAGGTCGCCAGGTCGACGTCTTCGATCGACTGTCCGCTAACGATGCCGGCGTTATTGACCACCACGTCGAGGCGAGCGAACCGCTCCGAAACCAGGGCCATGAGCCGCGTCCAGGCGGCGTCGTCCGCGACATCCAGGGCCTGAAAGAGGCTATCGGTCTCGTTGGCGACCTCGCCGCCAAGCCGTGCATCGATGTCGGCGACGATGACCGAGGCGCCTTCGGCGACGAAGCGTCTGACGGTCGCCGCGCCGATCCCCGACGCGCCGCCCGTGATCACCGCTACCCGACCCTGCAATCGACCCATGCCGCACCTTGGTCGGCTAGAAAAGCGGCGGCAAGGACTTGTTCAAACATTTTCGCCTGTTTCCAGCGTAGCTGCTGGAATCCGATTGATGGCCGGCTTCGTGCATGGCTAAATCTATGCTCAACTCACCCGCCAAACGGGTCGAGGCAACGACCACGTCAGGGCGGACTCATGACGATCCAGGGCAAGATCGAAGAGGCGACAAATCCATTTCTGAGCGGCAACTACGCGCCGGTAACCGACGAGCACGTCACGCCGTGCCTTGAGGTCGCCGGCCTGATTCCCAAGGACCTGAGCGGCCACTTCCTGCGGATCGGCCCCAATCCGGTGTTCGTGCCCGACGTCGCGACCTATCACATCTTCGACGGTGACGGGATGATCCACGCGGTGCAGTTCGAGGACGGCAAGGCCACCTATCGCAATCGGTTCGTCGATACCCAGGGCCTGCGCCTCGAGCGCGCCAAGGGCGCGTGGATCTGGAAAGGCATGTCCAGCATGGCCGACCTGGTGAAGGGCGTGCCGCCACCGGCCGAGGGGATGTTCAAAAACACCGCCAACACCGCGATGGTCCATCACAACGACACGCTCTTCGCCCTGATGGAGAGCGCCCCGCCGCACGCCATCCAATTGCCGGACCTCGCCACAATCGGGGAGCACACATTCGGCGGTAAGCTGACCCACCCCTTCACCGCCCACCCGAAAGTCGATGCGGTGACGGGGGAGATGATGACTTTCGGCTATTCGCCCTTCCCGCCCTATCTGACCTACAGCGTGGTCGACCCCAAGGGCGAGATCGTCCACACTGCGGCCATCACGATACCCAAGGGCGTGATGATGCACGATTGCGCGATCACCGAACGTCACACGGTGTTCCTCGACATGCCGATCACCTTCGATCTCAGCCGCGGAATGGCCGGGGGTCTGATGTTGGACTGGGAACCCGAAAACGGCTCGCGACTGGGGGTCATGCCGCGGTTCGGCCGGGACGAGGACGTCAAATGGTTCGACGTCGCGACCTCGATGGTCTTCCACGTGTCCAACGCCTGGGAGGACGGCGACGAGGTCGTCGTGCAGGGCAGCCGCTCGATGCGGACCGACATCTCGCGCGCGACCGAGAATGCCGGCCAACAGGAGGTGATGACCGACCAGCTCGGACGCCTGTACGAATGGCGGCTCGACATGCGCACCGGCGCGGTCAAGGAGGGTTACCTCGACACCGCGCACTACTGCGACTTCACGCGGATCAACGATGACCTCTGCGGCCGGAAGACCCGCTTCACCTATGCCGCCCGCTTCGACCCGGCGCATGGCGCGCTGTTCGACGCCGCGCTGAAATATGATGGCGTGACGGGCAACACCCAGGTGCATGAGCTGGGAGCCGGCCGATCCGGGGGTGAGGGCGTGTTCGCCAAGCGGGCCGGCGCCGCGTCAGAGGACGATGGCTACGTCATCATGTTCGTCTGGGACGAGACCCTCGGGCAAAGCGAGTGCCTGATCATCGACGCCCAGAACTTCGAAGGCGCGCCGGTGGCGAGAATCCGAATTCCGCACCGGGTGCCCTACGGCTTCCATGCGGGTTGGGTTCCCGCAGGCTGATCCCGACGGCCCGGAAGGACTTGAGGCCGGCGCCGGCGCCGGCCTCGGGACTCTGCCCTGACCCCTACCCAGCCGGCGGGCGCGGTTTGTTGCTCAGACGCCAGTCCTGGCGCCTGGCCCATTGATCCATGGTTTCCATCTCGATGGGGATCCGCTCAAGCACCGGCCCCATGTCCACGCGGAAAGGCTTCAGGGGCGAGGTGTTGTTGTATTCGTAAAAGGCCCCGATGGCCGGGGCGAGAACCGACCGTTCTTCTTCGCCCATGTCGTCGCCGAAGGCGTTGGCCAGGTGCCGGCCGAACTCCGCCGGCGTGCTGGGATCGTACTTGATCGGCCGGCCGACCGCATCCGACAGATACTTGGCGACGGTCTTCGGTCTCAGGATCTCCGGGCCGCCGATGTTCATCCAGGCGCCCTCGAGGTCGGGCCGACTGATCGCGGCGATCATGAACTTCGCCACGTCGTCCAGGCTGATCCAGCTGCATTCCAGGTCCGGATGGTGCGGATAGACGTAGCGGCCTTCATTGACGATGAAGGGAAACGCCCAGTTGGTCAGCAGGTTGTCCATGAACAGCACCGAGCCGAACACGGTGGCGGGGACGCCGGTGCGCCACAGGGCGTTGATCGCCTTGGTGTTCTCACCATAGCTGAAGGGATCGCCGGCCTTGTCAGGGATCCAGCCGGAGGTGTTCCAGACCACGCGCTTCAGATTGGCGCGCTTGCCGGCGCGGCCGATCGTGGTCACGGCCTGCACCCGATCAACGCGGGCGCGCAGGGGATGGGTGTAGAACGCCGCATCGGCGCCCTCCATGGCCGCGAACACCGAGTCCTCGTCATAGATATCGGCGGGCCGCACCTCGACGTCCTCGAACGTCTCCCCATAGAAAGGATCGGCGCGACGCGAGATCGCGCGCACATCATGACCCGCGGCCTTCAGCTGGCGCACCTGCGCCAATCCCTGCCGACCGCTCGCGCCGAATACCGCAACCAAAGTCATTCGTGCTCTCCTTCAAGACGGTGTGAATGTGCGCCCGAGCGCCGATGACGCCCCGCCGATGACCCCGGGCTAGGCATGACCGACGGCCGGCTGTGTCGAGGCGTCGGCGGACCGCAAGGTCAGCAGGCTGATCGCGAAGGCGACGAACACCATGGCTGCCAGGACCAGATAGGCGCTGCGGAAGGCCGCGAGCCCCGCCGCCGGCCCAGCGAAGCCGATCACCGAAAGCACCAGGGCAGTGCCCAGCGGAAAGCCGATGGCCTGGGAGGTCAGCAACACCGCCGTGGCGGCGCCCTGCTGCAGCGGCGGGATGTCCGACGTGGCGTCGGCCATCAGCACCATGAAGCCGGCCGTCGTGCCAAAGGCGATGACCACCGAGCCCAGCGCAACGGCGACCCAGTAGTTCGGCTGGGCGCCGAGCAGGGCCAGCATGACCAGCCCGAGGAAAAAAAGCCCGAAGCCGCCGATCACGATCATCCGGTGCGGCACTCTGGCCATCAGCGGCGCCAGCGCCTGGCCGGACAGCATGACCGCCGCGGCATAGGGCATCATCCCCAGGCCGGACTGCATGGCCGTCATCTTCAGCCCGGCCTGCATGTAGAGGTTCAGCAGCACGAACACGCCGCCGACCCCCGCGATGACCAACAGGAGAATGATGTTCGCCGCCGCGAAGTTGCGCCGCCCGAACAGCGACAGGGGCGCTAGCGGCGCGCTGGCGCGGCCCTCCGCCACGAAGAACAGCCCAAAGCCGACGACGCCCGCCGCCAGCATGGCCAGCGGCCGCGGCGCCGTCCAACCCTCGCGGCCCATCATCGAGACGGCCAGCAGGACGAGCGCCATGCTGACGGTGATCAGCGCCGCGCCAAGCCAGTCGACGGCCTCGGTCCGGCGCTCGACGGCGACGAATTTGGGTACGACGATCAGGGTCAGGACGATGGCCAGAACGCAGAGCGGCGGGTTCAGCAGGAACACCGCGCGCCAGCCGAGCTGGGTGGTCAGCGTTCCTCCTATCAGCAGGCCGATCACCAGCGACAGGCCCTGCATCACGCCGAACACGCTCAAAGCCCGCCGACGGTGGGCGCCTTCCGGCAACAGGGTGTTGATCAGCGAGAAATTGGCGGGCCCGAGGATCGCGCCGCCCACAGCCTGCAGGGCGCGCGCGCCGATCAGGACCGGCAGGCCTGGAGACAGCGCGGCCCCCGCCGAACCGGCCGCGAACAACGTCAGGCCAATCAGCAGGCAGAGCCGTTGCCCGAAGATGTCGGCGGCGCGGCCGGCCAGCACCAGTAGCCCGCCGCCGGCCAGGGCCCCGGCGGAGATGACCCATGACAATGAGGCGGG
>JAYTFM010000037.1:0-49133 GCA_043734425.1 Alphaproteobacteria bacterium | reverse complement strand
TCGATCTCCATCACCCGGCTGGCCGCGGCCACCGACCGGCCCGACCGGTTCATCGGCCTGCACTTCATGAACCCCGCGCCGCTGATGAAGCTGGTCGAGATCATCCGCGGCATCGCCACCGGCCCCGACACCTACGAGACCGCCGTCAAGTTCGCCCAGTCGCTGGGCAAGACCACCGCCAACGCCGAAGACTTCCCGGCGTTCATCGTCAACCGCGTGCTGGTGCCGATGATCAATGAGGCGATCTACACGCTCTATGAAGGCGTCGGCACGGTGGACGCCATCGACACGGCGCTGAAGCTCGGCGCAAACCATCCGATGGGCCCGCTGGAACTGGGCGACTTCATCGGTCTGGACACGGTCCTGTCGATCATGAACGTGCTGCACGAGGGCTTGGCCGACTCCAAGTACCGGCCCTGTCCGCTGCTGGTGAAGTACGTCGAGGCCGGCTGGCTGGGCCGCAAGTCAGGCCGCGGCTTCTACGACTATCGCGGCGACAAACCGGTGCCGACCCGTTGAGTCCGGACCCCGGCGCAATCCGGGTCAAGACAGGTGGAATATCTCGCGGCATGATCATGTCATGCAAGCCCCCGCCAAACCGCTGATCCGCGATGCGCTGGAGCGCGGCCGGCTCTATATCCGGCAAGACTTTCTGCAACCGCTGACCCTGGCTGAGATCGCCGACGCCGCCGGCGTCTCGCCCTATCACTTCAGCCGTCAGTTCACCGCCCGGTATGGCGCGGGCCCGATGAGCTATGTGCGCGCCCTGCGCCTGGCGCATGCCGCCCATCGGCTCAGTGAGCGACCCAAACCCAGCCTCGTGCAACTGGCCTTCGATTGCGGCTTCGAGAGCCAGGAGGGATTCACCCGCGCCTTCGCCCGCGTCTATGGCGCGCCGCCCGGCCGGTTCAACCGAGACCGCCAGCGTTTTCCGGAGCCCGATCTCATGTCCAGTCCGCCCATCCGCTCGGTCCGCCTCACCGGCGGCGAGGCTCCGGTCGTCCGCCCGGCATTGCGCGTCGCCGGCATCTCCAAGGGCCTCAATGAGACCAACCGCCACACCATCCCCGAACTGTGGATGCGCCTCCTGGCCACGCCGGGCGTCGCCAGCCGCGCGGAGGGCCGGACCCTCGGTGTCGTCCGCGCAACGGACGAGCCGGATTGCGACATCAACTACACGGCCGGGTTCGAGCTGGTGGACGGCGCCGAGCCGCCGCCTGGCCTTGAGCTGATCACTCTGCCGGAACGCGCCTATCTGGTGTTCCAGATGACCATCGACGGCTCGGACCTGCACCTGCAGATGCAGGCGGCGGCCCGCGAGATCTGGGGCGTGCGCGTTCCGGCCTGCGGCTTTGAACTGGACCGCGCGCCAGACCTGGAGGTCTACCCGGTCGGCTTCGATCCCGCCCGGCCCGGCGGCGTCCTGGAATGGTGGCTGCCGGCGCGCGGCTGAGTCGGAGCATCCCGATCCGTCGCTAGCTCAACGGCGCGAGCCGTCCGATACTCCCAGGTGATTCGGACCCAGAACCCATGCGACGGCTCACCCTCGCGCTCTTGTGCGCGACCTATTTCTGCCTCGCCCTATGCGTCGCCCTGATCCTGTGGCGGACCGGCGGAGGTGTGGGCGTCGGGGTTTCGGCCATGGCCGCCGTGCTGGGGCTTTGCCTGGCCAGCCACGGGATGATCATGCGCTTCATCCAGATGGCCGAGCTGCGCGGCGAGGTCGAGGCGGTGCGCGAGGCGCATCGGATCCTGCTGGACCAGATCGAGCGCCTGGATGGCCGCCTCAATCACGTGGCCAAGGCGGTCGACGCCGATCTCAGCCGTTCAGCCGAACTGTCGGATGAAGTCCGCGTGCTGGACAACCTGGTCCAGCGCATGGAGCGCCGGATCGAAGAGGCGCCGCAAACGCCCGCCGCCTCCGTCCTCCGACGCGCACCCGAGCCGGCGCGGCCGTCAAGCCTCGTCGACGTGGTCCGCGAGGCGCTGGCCGAAAACCGCGTCGACCTCTACCTGCAGCCGGTGGTCTCACTGCCGCAGCGGCGGACGGTGTTCTACGAAAGCTATTCGCGGCTGCGCGACCCGACCGGCCAGATCATCATGCCGCAGGAATACCTGACCGTCGCCGAACCGGCGGGTCTGGTCAGCGCCATCGACAACCTGCTGCTGTTCCGCTGCGTGCAGATTGTGCGCCGGCTGACCGGCCAGGAACGCCGGGTGGGGATCTTCTGCAACATCTCGCTGGCCAGCCTCGGCGACGAGGAATTCTTCCCGCAGTTCCTGGAGATTCTGGCCGCCAACCGCGACCTGGCCAAGGCCTTGATCTTCGAGATCGGCCAGACCGCGTTCGAGCGGCGCAGCGCCATCGAGGCGCGCAACATGGCCAAGCTGGCCGATCATGGCTTCCGGTTCAGCCTCGACAAGGTCACCAACTTCGATCTCGATTTCCAGGACCTCTCCCGCGCCGACGTCAAGTTCGTGAAACTGGGCGCGCAGGCGTTGCTGGACGAACTGACCGAGGTCGATGACCGGCTGGTGCTGCGCTCGCTGCCGGACCTGGCCGCCGAGGACTTCGCCATGCTGACCCGTCGCTATGGCGTCGAACTGATCGCCGAAAAGATCGAGAACGAGCGTCAGGTCGTGGACGTTCTCGACCTCAACCTGCGCCTCGGTCAGGGCCACCTGCTGGGCGAGCCCCGCGCCATCAAGGGCTCCATCCTGGCCGAAGCCGGTGACGCGCCAGCCGCTGCGGCTGAAGCCGCGCATTTGCGGGCTGCGTTCGGCTAGGGCGTCCTAGGAGCAGCGACTTTCGGTCGCATGTTTGCATGGATTTTCAATGAAATTACTTGCAAGTTGACCCCTGATCCCTAGATTGGGGCATGGGAAAGTTCGATGAGTTCAAGGCTGAGCTCCGCCTGGGGCAGACCTATCGCCGGGCGGAGCTTGCCAGGTGGTCGACGGCGATCGATCGCCACCTCAAGGAAGCGGTGCGGGCAGGTGTGCTGACAAAGCTCGCTGGCGGCCTCTATTATGCGCCCAAACAGACCGCCTTCGGCAAAGCGCCCCCAGAAGACGAGACGCTGGTGTCGACCTTTCTGAAAGGCGGCCTGTTCCTGCTGGCCTCACCGAACTCCTTTAACGCGCTGGGCGTCGGCACGACCCAGCTGCAAAACAGGACCGTGGTCTACAACCATAAGCGCCACGGCAAGTTCGCGCTTGGCGGTCGGACCTTCGACTTCCGTATGAAACACGCTTTCCCAAGGAAGCTCACCCGCGAATTTCTGCTGGTCGACCTGGTCAACAACCTCGACCAGCTCGGCGAGAGCACCGAGGAGGTGCTGGCGCGCGTCAAGGCGCGCCTGCCCGCCAGCGATCAGGCGCGGGTGAAGCGGACGGCCCAGATTTACGGCTCCGAACGGGCCAAGAAGTTCTTCGCCCGCGCCCTGGCTGAGGTCGAGGTGCAGAATGCCGCCTGAGTTCCTGCACAATCACGTCCAGTTCGCCGATCTGATCCGTATCGTCGCCGAAAACGAAGGCATCGCGCCCGCCCTGGTCGAGAAGGACTATTGGATCATGCAGAGCCTCTATGGCCTGCAACAATTGGGACTCACCTTTGAACTGAAGGGCGGCACATCGCTGTCAAAAGGCTACCGCCTCATCAGCCGGTTCTCAGAAGATATCGACATCCGTATCGAACCGCCCGCCGATCCGCCGGTGATGGTGGGCAGCAATCACGACAAGCCAGCGCAGGTGAAAAGCCGCAAGGACTTCTACGACCGGCTGGCGCAAACCATCGTCATCGACGGGATCACTTCGGTCGAGCGCGACACGACGTTTGATGACACCCGGCAATATCGCAGCGCCGGCATCCGGTTGACCTATGCCAGCATCAACGGGTCGATCGAGGGCCTGAAGGACGGGGTGCTGCTGGAAGTAGGCTTTGATGACGTGGCCCCGAACGCGGCGCGGGACATCAGTTCCTGGGCCTATGACTACGCCGCCGACCGGGTGGAGATCCTCGACAATCGCGCCCTCGCCGTCGCGTGCTATCATCCAGGTCACACCCTCGTCGAAAAGCTGCAAGCCATCTCGACGAAGTTTCGCCAACAGCAGGGCGCAGGCGTGTTACCTCCCAATTTCATGCGCCACTACTATGACGTCTATTCGTTGCTCCGGGACCCAACCGTTCAAGACTTCGTCGGCACGCAGGCCTATCGCGATCACAAGGCAAAACGCTTCCCCAAGGCGGACAACCCGGTCATCGCAGAGAACGAAGCTTTCGTCTTGAGCGACCTCGACGCTCGCCAGAAACTCGAGAAGGCCTATGCGGCCTCAAGCGCGCTCTATTTCCGGGATCAGCCGGGCTTCGACGATATCTTGGCCAAGATTGCAGAATGGGCGCCCCGGCTCTGAACGTCCTCCTGCCATGGGGGTTCCCTTCCTCGGGTCCGGTTGGTACCAGCGCCCGCTGTGCGCCCTTCCCCGTCCCTCCAGGTGATGACTTCCATGACCCCCATCGCCGGTTTCGCCGCGCTCGCGCCCCGCTACGATGTGTTGCTCTGTGATGTCTGGGGCGTGATCCACAATGGACGGGAGAGTTTCCCGGCCGCTTGCGCTGCCTTGGCGCGGTTCAAGGCGGAGCGGGGGCCGGTGGTCCTGATCTCCAACGCCCCACGGCCGCATCCGCCGATCATCGAACAGCTGGACCGTCTGGGCGTGCCGCGCGCCGCCTGGTCCGCCCTGGTGACCTCCGGCGACGTCACCCGCGCGCTGCTGGCCGCGCGGGCGCCAGGGCCGGTCTGGACCCTCGGGCCGGAGCGCGACGATATCCTCTACGAAGGGCTGAACCTGGAGCGCAGCGGGCCTGAAGACGCCGCCTTCATCTCGGTGACCGGCCCCTATGACGATGAGACCGAGACGCCGGAGGACTATCGCGAACGGCTGGCCGACTGCGCCGCTCGCGGCCTGGAGCTGATCTGCGCCAATCCCGATCTGGTGGTGCAGCGCGGCGACCGACTGATCTACTGCGCGGGCGCGCTGGCGCAGCTGTACGAAGCCCTGGGCGGGCGCGTGGTGATGGCGGGAAAGCCGTTCGGCGCGATCTACGATCAGGCGCTGCGCGAGGCCGGCGCGCGCCTGGACATCCCGCTGCAGCGCCAGCGGGTACTGTGTATCGGCGATGGCCTGCCCACCGACATCCAGGGCGCCAACGACCGGGGGCTGGACGTGCTGTTCGTGGCCAGCGGCATCCATGGCGCCGAGGCGATCGGGGCTCACGGCCTTGATGCGCCGGCCGTCGAACGCCTGCTGGCCGAAAAGGGACTTGCCGCGACCTGGGCCATCGCCGATCTGGTCTGGTAAGGGTTGGGCTGACGAACGGGAGCAAGGCGTGCAGGGTCTCTATTTCGATGAACTGAGCCTCGGCCAGAGCGCGGAGATGAGCCGCGTGGTCGGCGCGGGTGATATCGCCGCCTTCGCGGAAGTCTCCGGCGACAACAATCCGGTGCATCTGGATGAGGCCTACGCCAAGACCACAACCTTCGGCGAACGGATCGCCCACGGCATGCTGTCAGGCGCCTATATCTCGGCCGTCATCGGGACCCAGCTGCCCGGACCCGGCGCCATCTATCTGTCGCAGACCATGCGGTTTCGCCGGCCGGTGCGGATCGGCGATCAGGTGACCGCACGGGTGACCATCAAGGCGCTGGATCCGGCCAAAGGCCATGTCACCCTGGAGACCGTCTGCGAGGTGAACGGCAAGGCGGTGGTCGACGGCGAGGCGCTGATCATCGCGCCCCGACGCGGCGCATGAAGCGCATCCGGGTCATACGCGGCTGGAAGGACCTCGCGGCGGGTGATCGTGGCGCGGCAGTGGCCATGGGCAGTTTCGACGGCGTGCACCTGGGCCACCAGCAGGTCATCGGCCTGGCCGCCAAGGCCGCCGCCGACCTCGGCTCGCCGTTCGGGGTGATCACCTTCGATCCACATCCGCGGGTCTATTTCCGCCCGCAGGAGCCATCGTTCCGGCTGATGAAGCCGGACCAGCAGGCGCGGGCCCTCGAGCGCCTGGGCGTCGACATGCTGTATGTCCTGCCGCTGGGGGCGGAGCTGGCGGGAATGACCGACCGTGAATTCGCCACTCGCGTCCTGCGCGACGGCTTGGGCGCGCGGCATGTAGCGGTGGGCTTCGACAACTCCTTCGGCAAGGACCGCACCGGCTCGCCCGACGCCATGCGCACCTATGGCCGCGAGCTGGGGTTCGGCGTTTCGGTGGCCGGTCCGGTGGGGGATGGCGAGGGCTCGAAGTTCTCCTCGACCGGCGTGCGGGAGGCGTTGCGCGACGGCAGGCCTGAGGTCGCCGCCGAAATCCTCGGCCGGCCGTTCGCTATCGAAGGCCCGGTCCAGCGCGGCCGCCAGCTGGGCCGCACCCTGGGCTTTCCCACGGCCAATATCGACCTGGCGGACTATGTGACCCCGCGCTTCGGCGTCTATGCGACCCGAACCCGCCTGTCCGACGGCCGCCAGTTCGACGGCGTCGCCAATATCGGCGTCAACCCCACCGTTCAGGGGATCACCCTGCCGCTGCTCGAGGTCTGGCTGTTCGATTTCGACGAGGACATCTACGACCGCATCATCGAGACCGACCTGATCGCCTTCCTGCGTCCGGAAGAGAAGTTCGTCAGTCTGGAGGCGATGACGCAGCAGGTGATGGCCGATGCGCAGCGGGCGCGGGCGGTGCTGGCGGGGTAGACTCAACACCCCCCCCCCAAAGATCGTCACCCCAAAAAGATCGTCATCGTCCGGCTCGTCCGGACGACCCATGGACTCCGCATCTGGGATCGACGCACAGCGGCGGCGCAGCGACCTATATTGCCCCAACAGGTGTTCATGGGTTCCCGGCACGGCGGCGCTATGCGCCTTGGCCGAGAATGACGAGCGGAAGGGGGGAAGCTTGTGAACCAACACTCCCAAAGATCGTCATCGTCCGGCTCGTCCGGACGACCCCTGATCTCCGTCGTCGGGATCTTCGCACAGCGGCGCCGCAGCGACCTATTCTGTACCGACCGTGTTCATGGATTCCCGGCACGGCGGCGCGACGCGCCTGGGCCGGGAATGACGCGCGAAATGGGGAAAAGCTTGCGCACCCGCACAGACCGTCACCTTGCGACGGTGATGTCCTTGATCAGCGCCTGGACAGCGGTCTTGCCGCCGGCGTTCCAGACCACCTTCATGTGCGCCAGAGTGCGGGCGGCGGCATCGTCGTAACGCCAGTCGCAGCCTTCGAACCGGCACTGGCTGAACACCGGTGGCTCGCCCCCGGAATAGACCAGGCGCGAATCCCGGAACTCACAGTCCGAGAAGGTTTCACCGTCCAGCGGGACGGTTTCGTGGCTATAGGTCGTGCTGCTGGGCATGTTCAGGCTTCGCTGTCGCCAGTCGGCGTGGCGCCGGGTTCGGCGCGCTGGCGCTGCTCGTTCTTGGCGCTGGCCTTCTCAGCCGCCTTGATGGCCTTCTGCCGGTCCCGCTCCATGCGCTCGAACTGGTAATTTGGCTTCCTGGCCATGGGCATACTCCGGTTGACGGGTCTCGGCGGTCGCCGCCGCAGCCGCGTCAGGCTCGCCAAACTGGAAGGTCGCCGCACAGATGGCTTCCAGGTGGCCGCGAATGCCTCGGGGGGCCAGCAGGGCGTCAACCGCCCGGCAGCCGTCCGCCTTGAGGCGAATTTTCAAACGGGCCAGGTCCGGAACGTTTCCAGAGCGGGCCAGCGCATAGGCGCGTTCGATGGTGGATGTGGTCATTGTCTTGGAATGGGCCGCGCGGCGGAACCGGAAAACCGATCCCGCCGCGCGCCCGCTTCTCGCTTAGGCCGACTGCAGGTTGGCGGCGGACATCTTGCCGCTGCGCTGATCGCGCTCGAGTTCGAAGCTGATCTTCTGGCCTTCGTTCAGCGAACCGAGGGTCGAGCGCTCAACCGCCGAGATGTGCACGAACACGTCCGCGCCGCCGTCGTCAGGTTGAATGAAGCCGAAGCCCTTGGTGGGGTTGAACCACTTTACGGTGCCGGTAGTCATGATGGTGTTCCGATCGTGTAGATTTTTCGCGACCCGGTTGGGGCGCGAACTCAAATTTCGAGGAGGTTTTCTTGGAAGTCCGGGCTCGATCCGAAGAGCAAGCGTGGAGAGCAACCGAACCAGACCGATTTTCGATTTGCCCAGTCTAGCACAGATTTTCGCGGAGCGTGAATCCTGTCTGTTCAGGCCCGATGATCAGGCTCCGGTGCGGTCTCGGAGAGTGCGGTCCGAGCTGAATCGCAGCCTGATCAGCGCGGCAGGCGCAGCATCGAAATATCGCCTTCGAACCCCGACAGCCGCCAGTGACCGTCCTCGGCCTTGGTGAAGGTCAGCAGGCACGGGCCGTCCTGCTTGCGGGTGGCGCAGACCCGCCCGTCCGGCAGCTCGCGCAAGGTCTGGGAGATGGCGATCCGGCCAGGGATCTTGGTCTGCGGTGTATAGCCATAATATTCGGCCACCGTGCGGAACACGCCGGGCTGGATCAGGCTGTCGCCGGCCAGCCGGCTGAGGCCGGGCGCCAGGATCGCGGCCAGGGCGGCCGGGATGCGCGGGTCCTTGGCCGCCTCGGCCGCCAGCCGATCGGACACCTCCCGCATCAACGCCCGCCGATCCACCCGCCGATCAAACGCCGGGCCATCATTGTCGCGGATGGCGATCAACAGGGCGTGCACATCGCCCGCCGCGTCCAGTTTCTGAACGGTAGCGCATCCGCTGAGCACCAGGGCGAGGGTGACAAGAGGCAGCAGGATAAGTCTGCGCATGGGTCGCTCCGATTTTGGCGTCAGGTTAACGCAATCGCAGGCCGGTCGCCACCGGGGATCAACCGGCGGTAGGGGGGATCGCACCTTGGACTTGGCGCGGCAGCTGATCGATCTGACTCAACCTCCTCCGAGTTGTCATCCCGGCCGCAAGCCCGCGCCAGCGGGCTGGAGAGCCGGGACCCAGGACCCCGAGCAATCCAGCTGGGTCCCGGATAGCCGTTGCACGGCTTCCGGGATGACGGGGTTCGGGATGACGGGGTTGGGGGATCCTGCTCCACAAAATTGTCCCGGATCCATTGCCTCGAACGCCCCCACCCCCGCCGTTGACTCAAACCCGCCCGGCTGTATAACCGCCCACCTCTCGCCCCGGGGCTTACTCGCGGGCGCGTTCCGTATTGCAGACACACCTCTAGAAGTCCGAAGGCGCTAACGATGTACGCGGTGATTAAAACCGGCGGCAAGCAGTACCGGGTCCAGCCCGGCGATCTGCTGGTGGTCGAAAAGCTCGATGGCGAGCCCGGCGCCGCCGTGGCGTTTGGCGACGTCTTGCTGCTGGGCGATGGCGAGGCCGTGACCATCGGTGCGCCGCTGGTCGATGGCGCTTCGGTCGCCGCGACCCTGGTCGAGACCCGCCGGGGCGAGAAGATCAAGGTCTTCAAGAAGATCCGCCGCCAGGGCTATCGCCGCACCCAAGGCCACCGCCAGTCGGAGACCGTGCTGCGCGTTGTCGGCATCACCGCCGGCGGCAAGGAAACCAAGTGGGAGGGCGAGGTCAGCCTGACCACCAAGGCCGAGCTCGACGCCCGGGCGCGCGGCTTTGACTTCGCCACCCTGAACCTGCCGCGCGTCACCCGCGCCCAGGCTAAGGCTGCGGCGGCGTCGAGCCCGGTCGCCAAGGCGCCGGCCAAGCCCAAGGCGGCCAAGGCGGTTGACGCCGCGGCCGAAGCTGTCGCCGAAGCGCCTGCCAAGAAGGCCGCTGCGCCGAAGCAGGCCGCCGCCCCGAAGGCTGACGCCGCCGCCAAGAAAGCTGCTCCCAAGGCGGCCAAGAAAGACACGTCCGCCGAGTAATCGGTCGGACCCCAAGGTTTAAGGACAGGAGCGCACCATGGCTCACAAGAAATCCGGCGGTTCCTCGCGCAACGGGCGCGACTCGGCCGGCCGCCGTCTCGGCGTCAAGAAGTTCGGCGGCGAGGCGATCAACGCCGGCTCGATCATCGTGCGCCAGCGCGGCACCAAGTTCTGGCCGGGCGTCAATGTCGGCATCGGCAAGGATCATACCCTGTTTGCCCTGGTGACCGGCGCCGTAGCGTTCGTGACCAAGCGCAACAATCGCACCTACGCGATGGTCGTGCCGGCCGCGGCCCAGGAGATGACACCCGCCGAATAGGCGAAACCCCCGCCGGTTTCGCCCCCCTCGGGAAGGGCGAACCGGACAAGACGATCCCACGGGGAGTCCGGTCAGCCGGACTCCCCGTTTTCGTTTTGGGCCCCGATCAAGAGGGCCGGGAGGTAGAAGATCATGTGCTACGTCGACCTGAAGCCCGCCCTCGCCACCGAGCGGCTGATCCTGCGCGCGCCGATCGCCGCCGATGCCCCCTTGATCGCCGACATGGCCAACGACTGGGACGTGGCCCGCATGCTGTCGACCATGCCCTATCCCTACGCCCTCAGCGACGCCAAGGCCTGGCTGGCGCACCTAGCGACCCACAACCCGCGCACCGACATGGTGTTCGCCCTGGAGCACCGCCAGCTCGGCCTGATCGGCATGCTGGGCCTGGAACAGCGGGAGGCCGGCCGCACCGAACTCGGCTACTGGCTGGGCCGTGCGTTCTGGGGTCGGGGCTACGCCACCGAGGCGACGCGCGCGGCCCTGGCCTGGGCGCACGTCGTCTGGCGCCGCAACGTCGTCTGGGCCGGCCACTTCGCCGAGAACACCGCCTCGGGCCAGGTGCTGTGCAAGACCGGCTTTCTCTACACCGGCGAGGTAGTCCAGACGCCATGCGTCGCGCGGGGTGGCGAAGCTGTGGCGAACCGGCGGATGGTGTGGTTGGCGTAACGCACTGCAGATACGTCCCGACAGCCGGAGCTCCAGCCCCCGCATCCCGCCACCCCCGAACTGAGTGGAAAGAAAGTCCCTTTCCCCATAATGCACGTCATCGGCCGGCTTGTCCGGACGACCCATGATCTCCGAGGTCGGGCATGTCTCGCAGCGGCGCCGCCCCATCCCATCTGGCGCAATCTGCGTTCATGGGTTGTCCGGACAAGCCGGACGATGACGAGCTTTGAGATGACGCCGCCGCGACCCGCCGCCGGACGCTGACGCCCAAACTTGCCATCTTGCCCGATCCGTGAGAGATTGAACAAATACTGAACAAAATCCACTCTGCTCTTTGAAAACGTGAAACCAAACTCGCCACAACCCAGTCTCGCGGCCCGCCGAGCCCTCTCGGAAATCTAGACTCGATTCCGCGAAATCAGACTAAATATGCCGCTTTTATACAGTCTAAAATCCGGTCTAAATCCCGCCCCGCCAAGACAGGTTTCGGCGCCCGGCGACAACTGTGATATGGGCGGCGCCCCATGAAGTTTCTCGACCAGGTCAAGATCTATGTCCGCAGCGGCGCGGGCGGCGGCGGCGCGGTGTCGTTCCGGCGCGAGAAGTTCATTGAGTACGGCGGGCCGGACGGCGGCGACGGCGGCAAGGGCGGCGATGTCTGGGTCCAGGCGGTGGAGGGGCTGAACACCCTGATCGACTACCGCTACCAGCAGCACTTCCGCGCCGATACCGGCGTCCACGGCATGGGCCGCAACCGCCACGGGGCCAATGGCGCCGACGTGGTGCTGAAGGTGCCAGTCGGCACCGAGGTGCTGGACGAGGACAAGGCCCTGATCGCCGATCTGGCGGCAGCCGGCCAGACGGTGCTGCTGCTCAAGGGCGGCAATGGCGGGTTCGGCAACACCCACTTCAAGGGCCCGATCAACCAGGCGCCGCGCTTCGCCAACCCCGGCCAGGACGCCCAGGAACTGGCGCTCTGGCTGCGGCTGAAACTGATCGCCGATGTCGGGCTGGTGGGCCTGCCGAACGCCGGCAAGTCGACGTTTCTGGCCGCCGCCAGCGCCGCCCGGCCCAAGATCGCCGACTATCCGTTCACCACCCTGGCCCCCAACCTCGGCATGGTCGATCTGTCGCTTGGGGAACGCTTCATCCTGGCCGACATCCCCGGCCTGATCGAGGGGGCCAGCGAAGGCGTCGGGATCGGCACCCGGTTCCTGGGCCATGTGGAGCGGACTGCGGTGCTGGTCCATCTGGTGGACGGCACGGCCGAGGATGTGGCCGGCGCCTGGCGGGTCGTCCGGCGCGAACTGGAAGCCTATGGCGAGGAGCTGGGCGACAAGACCGAGATCCTGGCCCTGAACAAGATCGACGCCCTTGACCCCGAGACCCAGGACGCCAAGGCCGCCGAACTGGAAGCCGCCTCGGGCGCCAAGGTCCGCCGGGTGTCGGGCGCGGCCGGCATGGGCGTCACCGAGATTCTGCGCGAAGCCTACGCCCTGGTCCGCCAAAAGAAGGGACTAGTCGCCGAGGAGGCTGCCGAACCCGAGGCCTGGGCGCCGTGACGTCTGGCGGGGGGAATGAGATCGGCGCGGCCCGGCGGGTCGTGGTCAAGGTCGGCTCAGCATTGCTGGTCGGCGAGGACGGCGCGGCGCACGGCGCCTGGCTGGCCGACTTCGCGTCGGACCTGGCCCGGCTGCGCGGGCGTGGCCAGCAGGTGCTGGTGGTGTCGTCCGGCGCCGTGGCGCTGGGTCGACGGCGACTGGGGCTTGGACGGCGCAAGCTGTCGCTGGCCGAGAAACAGGCCGCCGCCGCCGCCGGCCAGTCGGCGCTGATGCGGGCCTGGGAAGAGGCGTTGGAGCCCCACGGCTTCAACTGCGCCCAGGTGCTGCTGACGAGAGACGACACCGAGGTGCGCCACCGCTGGCTGAACGCCCGGGCGACCCTGGAGACCCTGCTGGGCCTGGGCGTGATCCCAGTGGTCAATGAGAACGACACGGTGGTCACCGAGGAGATCCGGGTCGGCGACAACGACCGGCTCTCGGCTCGGGTGGCCCAGCTGGTGGGCGCCGAGGCGCTGGTGCTGCTGTCCGATGTCGATGGCCTCTACACCGCCGATCCACGCCACGATCCCGGCGCCCGGCATGTGCCCCGCATCGCCCAGCTGACGCCCGAGATCGAGGCCATGGCCGGCGGGGCCAACGCCAGCGCCGGGGTTGGCGTTGGCGGGATGGCCACCAAGCTGGCCGCCGCCCGGATCGCCAGCGCCGCCGGCTGCGCCACGCTGATCACCCTGGGCACCCGCCCTAACCCGTTGAAGGCTGTCGAGGACGGGGCCTTGGCCACCGTGATCGCGCCGGCCACCACGCCGGCCGCCGCCTACAAGGCCTGGATCGCCGGATCGCTGGCCCCGGCCGGATCGCTGCGCCTGGACGCCGGCGCGGCGGCAGCGGTGCGACGGGGCAAAAGCCTGCTGGCGGCAGGCGTCCGCTCCGTCGACGGCGGGTTCGAAAAGGGCGACTGCGTGGTGCTGCGCGACGAGACGGGGCTGGAGCTGGCGCGCGGCCTGGTCCGCTATGATGCCGCCGACGCCCGGGCGATCTGCGGCCTCAAGTCCGACGCCATCGAGGCGGCGCTGGGGTTCACCTCCGGTCCGATGGTGCATGCCGACGATCTGGCGCTGGCGAGCCAGCCGGCGAGCGCCTAGGTTTGGCTGAGCAGATGGGGCCACGGGTGGACGACGGCGGCGCGGGACGCGGGGGAGATCGGGGGGGAGATCGGCTGGAGGCGCTGGCCCCCGGTCAGGCGATCCCGTTCGGCGGCGATCGCGTGGCCCGCGTCAGCTCCGAGCTGGCCGCCGCCTTCCGGCCGGGCGACCGGCTGGTGGTCGTGCAGGCTGCCGGCGATCTGCTGCATGTCCCTGGCGCCGAGCAGGCCGCTGCAGCTGCGGCCGTGGGCCGCGCCACGAGGGCCTTCGCCAGCATGGGCGAAGTCAGCGACACGGCGATCAGCGCCTTCTTCGAGGCCTTCGCCCAACGCCTGGAAGATCCTGTCGTCTGGGCCGCCATCGCCACGGCCAACCGGCAGGACGTCGAGAGGGCCCAGGCGCGCGGCCGCTCGACCACCCGACTGATCGCCTCGGACGCCATGCGGTCGGACATGATCACAGGCCTCAGGGCCTGGCGCGACGCCGAGCCGCCGCGCGGCCGGGTGCTGGAGCGCATCGAGCATCCCGGCTGGAGCGTCGAACAGATCACGGCGCCGCTGGGGGTGGTCGGGTTCGTGTTCGAGGGCCGGCCCAATGTCTTCGCCGATGCCACCGGGGTGATCCGCTCGGGCAACACCGTGGTGTTCCGGATCGGCTCCGACGCCCTGGGCACCGCCCGCGCCATCGTCGCCGAGGCGCTGGATCCAGCCCTGGCCGAGGCGGGCCTGCCGCCCGGCGCGGCGGTGCTGGTCGATTCAGCCGCCCATGCGGCGGGCTGGGCGATGTTCGCCGATCCCCGGCTGGCGCTGGCGGTGGCGCGGGGTTCCGGCCCTGCCGTGGCGCAGCTGGGCGCCATCGCCCGGCAGGCGGGCACGCCGGTCAGCCTGCATGGAACCGGCGGGGCCTGGCTGGTGGCCGACGCAACCGCCGACGCCGACCGCTTCTTCGCCGCCGTGTTCCATTCGCTGGACCGCAAGGTCTGCAACACCCTCAACGTCTGCTGCATCGTGCGGCCGCGGGCGGATGATCTGCTGCCGGTCTTCCTCGACGCGCTGACGAAGGCTGGCGCCCGGCGGAGGGGTTGCAAGCTGCATGTTGCAGCGGCGGACTTCGACCTTCTGCCGGAAATCTGGCGGACCGGTCAGGCCCTGGTCCATCGCGCAGAAGGCCCGGTCGAGGAACCGCTGGTCGAACGCATCGCCGACGCCGAACTGGGCCGCGAGTGGGAGTGGGAGGAGACTCCCGAAGTCAGCCTGAAGATCGTCGAGGACGTGGCGGAGGCCGTCGCCCTGTTCAACGCCCTGAGCCCCCGGCTGGCCGCAACGCTGATCTCCAGCGATGGCGCCGCCCTCGACCGCTTCTACGCCGCCGTGGACGCGCCGTTCGTCGGCGATGGGTTCACCCGCTGGGTGGACGGCCAGTATGCGCTGAACCGTCCGGAGCTGGGCCTGTCCAATTGGGAGCACGGCCGGCTGTTCGCGCGCAGCGGCGTTCTGGCCGGAGATGGCGTTTTCACTGTCCGCACTCGGGTGCGCCAGAGCGACCCTGACCTTGATCGTGGGGGTCATCCAACCCCTGCGCGGAGCGGCTGACGCCTTGGGGATGTGGTTCGCAGGTCCAGCGCGGCGGGCGCCGGTCGCCGGTCGCCCCAAGGCGTTGCGGCTGGGGTTCCATCTGGAGCGGGGGATGCGGGTCGGGCTCTATGGCGGCTCGTTCAACCCGGCCCACGATGGCCACGCCCATGTCGCCGAGACCGCCAAACGCCGTCTGGGCCTGGACCGGGTGATCTGGCTGGTCTCGCCGCAGAATCCCCTGAAGTCGCGAACCGACACCGCCAGCCTGGAAGAGCGGCTGGCCGGCGCCCGCGCCATGGCCCAAGGCGCCGGCATGATCGTCTCGGCCGCCGAGACCCAACTGGGCTCAGCCTACACTATCGACACCCTGCGGGCCCTGAAGGCCAGGTTCCCCGGCGTGCGGTTCGTCTGGATCATGGGCGCCGACAGCCTGGCCTCGTTCCATCGCTGGCGCGGCTGGACCGAGATCATGCGTGAGGTTCCGGTGGCGGTGGTCTCGCGGCCCTGGATCTCGCTGAAGAGCCGCTTCTCGCCGGCCGCCACCCGCTTTTCGCGCTATCGGCGGCCCTCCAGCAGCGCCATAGGCTTGGCTGCCAGAGCCGCGCCAGCCTGGGTCTTTCTGTTCGGCCGCTTCAACTTCCAATCCTCGACAGCGCTGCGCGACCGCAGTCGACGACCCGTCCAACCGCGTCTCGGCGACAGCGGCTGACCCGGACGGCGGGGTGTGCTATGAAGCCTTCTAGCAGGGCCACCGAAGGAGCGAACCCGCTGAACCGTAAACCCGCGCCAAGTGCGCACGAGGTCCTGGCCGACGCCGCGACTTCAACCAACGAGCCGTCTCGCAATTCGGGTCTTGAGGAGCTGATTCTCAGCCGCCTCGATGAGGATCAGGCCCAGGATATTGTCTTCATTGACCTGCTGGGAAAGAGCCCGGTCGCCGACGGGCTGATCATCGCGTCCGGGCGTTCGCAGCGCCATGTGGGCGCCCTGGCTGACCATCTGCTGCGCGCGCTGAAGGACGCCGGCCACGGCCGCTGCCGGGTGGAGGGCATGCCGCATGCCGACTGGGTGCTGATCGACGCCGGCGATGTGATCGTGCACCTCTTCCGGCCCGAGGTGCGGACGTTCTACAACATCGAGAAGATCTGGTCGGTTGACACGCCTGGACATCGCACGCCGCACTAGACCGCAATCCGGGTCAGGACGGCGGCAGCGCCGTCGGCTAGGAGTGGAGGCAAAGGAGCCTTAGTCATGTCCGAAACCGTGAGCCGCGACCTCCTGGATCAATCCGCCGGCGAGATCGCTGCCGCCGTCGCCGCCGGCCAGGCCAGCGCCCTGGAAGTCACCGACGCGGCCATCGCGCGGATCGAGTCCCGCGACGGCCCCATCAACGCGGTGGTTGTTCGGGATTTTGATCGGGCCCGCGATCAGGCCAAGGCCGCAGACGCCGCCCTGGCGCGCGGCGAGCGCCGCCCCCTGCTGGGCGTGCCGATGACAGTCAAAGAGTCCAACAACGTTGCGGGCCTGCCCACCACCTGGGGCAGCCCGGCGTTCGGCGGCTGGACGGCGGACGTTGACGGCGTCGCCGTCGCCCGATTGAAGGCGGCGGGCGCCGTCATCCTGGGCAAGACCAACGTCCCGCCCTTCCTGGCTGACTGGCAGAGCGCCAATCCCATCTACGGCCGCACCAACAATCCCTGGGACCTGGGCCGCTCGGCCGGCGGCTCGTCCGGCGGCAGCGCGGCGGCTGTCGCCTCGGGCATGGTTCCGCTGGAACTCGGCTCGGACATCGGCGGCTCAATCCGGGTTCCGGCGGGGTTCAATGGCATCTACGGCCATAAGCCGACCTGGGGCCTGGTCCCTCTGCGCGGGCATTCCCCGCCCGGGATCGACGGCGGTTCGACCGTCCTGGCCGTGGTGGGGCCCCTTGCGCGCTCTGCGGCCGACCTGGACTTAGCGCTTGGCGTCATCGCCGGGCCCGAGCCCGACGAGGCTAAGGGCTATCGCCTTGAGCTGCCCCCGCCGCGTCACGAACGCCTGGCGGACTATCGGGTGTTCGTGGCGGACGCGCACCCGGCGGTCGCCACTGACAGCCAGGTCTCCGGCGCCCTCAATGACCTGGCCGGCCGGCTTGACCGGCTGGGCGTGCAGGTCACGCGCTCCAGCAACGCCCTGCCCGACTTCGCCGCGCAGCACCGTATCTATATGGCGCTTGTCGGCGCGGCGATGTCGCGGGGCACGCCGGGCGGCACCAGCATGAACGCTCATGAGCTGATGAACATGCTGGACGCCCAGGTGGCCTTCCAGCGGCAGTGGTCGGCGTTCTTCGAGACTTTTGATGTGGTTCTGATGCCGACGTTCGGCGTCACCGCCTTCCCGCATGTTGACGAGCCGGACAACGCCAAGCGGACCCTGAAGGTCGATGGTCGCGATACGCCCTATTTCGACCAGATCGCCTGGCCGGGCGTGGCGCTGCTGCCCAATCTGCCAGCCACCGCCGCGCCGATCGGACAGAGCCGTGAGGGTCTGCCGATCAGCGCGCAGATCATGGGCGCACATCTGGAGGACCGCACGACCATCGCCTTCGCAGGGCTGCTGGCGCGCGAGTTCGGCGGGTTTCAACCGCCTCCGGGACCGACCTGACGGCGTGAAGATCGCCATCGTCGCCATAGGCCGCTTGGCGCGCTCGCCCGAGACCGAACTGGTCAAGCTCTACGCGGAGCGGGCGAGCGCGGCGGGCCGATCCCTAGGTCTCGGGCCCGTCGAGGTCGTCGAGGTCGAGAGCCGCAAGCCTGGCAAGGCGGCGGAGGCCGGGGTCCTGCGCCCGCATCTCAACGGGGCCTGCGTCATCGCCTGTGACGAGCGCGGCAAGGCCCGCACCTCACGCGCCTTCGCCGATGAACTCGCTGCGCTCCGTGACGGCGGCGCCCGGCGGCTGGTATTCCTGATCGGCGGCGCGGACGGTCTGGACCCGGCCCTCGTCGCTGAGGCGCAAGGCGCGCTGGCGTTCGGGCCGCAGACCTGGCCGCACGCCCTGGCGCGCGCCATGTTGTCCGAACAGATTTGGCGGGCGGTCTCTATTTTGGCGGGTTCGCCGTATCATAGAGATTGATGCGCAAGATTCGGATCGGCGAAGCAGCGGGACTGGCGACCTTGGGCGCCATGCTGATTTGCGCCGTCGCTATCGCCGCGACGCCAGAACGGCTGCAACGCCTCAACGCGGCCGAGATGGAGCTGACGGTCGATCAGGGCCGCAACATGCAGCAGCTGGCGCGGTTGCTGTCGGTGTTGGAACTGCTGCGACGCGATCCACCGCCGGCCCTGCTGGTGTCGCCGCAGGACGCTCGCGACGCCGTCCGCGCCGTCATCCTGGTCCGCGCCATGACGCCGCAGTTGCAGGGCCGCGCCCAGTCCTACGCCGCCGGGGCCAACGAAATGATGCGCCAACGCCGGCTGGCGGCCGTGCAGAGCGAGGCGCTGTTCGAACAGGATAGCCTGGCGGCAGAGTCGCTTCCGGAGCCGCAGGTCCGATCCGCCTTCGATGATCGCGCCCACAATGATGAGGTGTTGCGGCCGCCTGTCCAGTTGTCGCCGCCCGCTGCCGGCCGCGTGGTGCGAGCGTTCGGCGACACCCTGGCCGGTGGCGGCGTTTCCAACGGGATGACTTTCGCGGTCGCCCAGCGCGCGCGCGCCGTCAGCCCGGCGGACGGCCGCGTGCAATATGTCGGACCGGTAAAGGGCTGGGGCGTCATCGTGATATTAAGACTAGCGGGAGGATATCATCTCGTGCTTGCTGGTCTCGACCGCACCTCGGTTCAGGTCGGACAATCGGTCGCGGCGGATGAACCCGTCGGATGGGCGTCTGATGGTCGACAGGCGGCTGCGGAGCTCTATCTTGAGATCCGTGAGCAGGGCACGCCGTTGGATCCGGCGCGTTGGTTGCGTCGGGGAGCGGGCTGAACGGCGTCGAAGACGCGCCGGCGGTCGATCAAGATGCGGCTCGAGGGCCGCAAGCAGGAGTATCAGTCGGGCTATGAAGACCTATCTGCTGATCGGCGCCTCGGCCTTTGTGCTTGGCGCAGGCTCCATGGCCTATGTGAGCCAGCAAGCCAGCGCCTCGGCGCCGCCGCGGGCCGCCACCTATCGGATGTTGGGCCTGTTCGGCGACGTGCTGAACACGGTCGAGAACCAGTATGTGACCGAAGTTGACGACACCAAGCTGATCCAGTCGGCGATCGATGGGATGCTGACCTCGCTGGATCCACACTCTGGCTACCTCGATCCCGAGGACTTCGACGACATGCGCGACCAGTCGCGTGGCGAGTACGGCGGTCTGGGCCTGGAAGTCACCAGCGAGGACGGCGTGGTGAAGGTGATCTCGCCGATGGACGGCACGCCCGCAGCTCGGGCAGGCATCAAGGCCGGCGACTACATCACCTCGGTAAACGGCGAGAGCGTGCTTGGCCTGTCGGTGACCGACGCGGTCAAGCAGATGCGGGGAAGGCCCGGCGAGGCGGTCAGCCTGACCATCGCGCGGGAAAAGGCCGACTCCTTCGACGTCAAGCTGGTCCGCGAGGTGATCAAGCCCAAGTCCGCCACGGCGCGGATGGAGGGCGACTATGGCCTGCTGCGGCTCTCCGGCTTCAACGAGAAGACGACGGACGAGGCTCAGGAGGCCTTCAACCAGCTCCGTGCCAAGAATCCGAAAATGAAGGGGCTGATCCTCGATCTGCGCAACAATCCGGGCGGCTTGCTGGACCAGGCGGTCAGCGTCTCGGACCTGTTCTTGGAAGGCGGCGAGATCGTCTCTCAGCGCGGCCGCGATCCCAGGGACGTGGAACGCTACAACGCCCGGCCGGGCGATCTGACCGGCGGCCTGCCGATGGTGGTGCTGATCAACTCCGGCTCGGCCTCGGCTGCGGAGATTGTCGCCGGCGCCCTGCAGGATCGCAAGCGGGCCGAACTGGTCGGCACAACCAGCTTCGGCAAGGGTTCGGTCCAGACGGTGATCCCGCTCAGAGGCGGAATTGACGGCGCATTGAAGCTGACCACCGCGCGCTACTACACCCCGTCTGGGCGCTCGATCCAGAAGACCGGCATTGAGCCCAATCTGGAGGTCGCGCAGACCCGTGATGAGGCCCAGGCGATCGCCAACCGATCATACCAGTTCTCCGAGGCCTCGTTCCGCAATGCGCTGAACGCCGACGAGGGCAAGGTTCGCAAGGGCGCGCACCAGCCGGCCGAAGCGCCGCCGGAGGGCTTCGATGAGAAGAAGGACTTCCAGATCGCGCGCGCCAGCGATGTGCTGAAATTTGGCTCCGTGGCCGCGACGCCCAAGCTGCCGCAACTGCAGCCCAAGCTTGCCGCCATCGTCAACAGAGCACGCGTCGCAGAGGTCGTGACACCCCAGGCCTCTCCGAAGTAGGGCTCACGCGGACCCGCCCGGCAGCAGTTCGTTAACCGTGTTCGGCGAGGCTCCCGGCCGGAGGAGTCATTCGCCTTGGCTACTATCGCGTTGCCCCGCCTGAAGGCGCCGAAACTCGACCTCGCAGCGCTGAGGACCCCGCGCGTCGGGCTGGCGGCGGCGGGCGTTGTGTTCCTGGGCATGATCATTGCCATGACGGTCGTCCTGGCTCCGATGGTTTCTGGCGGCGACGCCACAAAGCTCGCTTTCGAAGCGGCGATGCGCGATGCGCCGGCGGGTTGGCGCAAAGCGCTGCGGCCCGCGAAGGGACCGGCCCACCTCTACCCAGATGTGGTTCGGCTTTCGGAGCGCCCGCTGAGCAGCCATGCGCCCGCTCCCAGAGCGGCAGCGCCAGTCGGCCCCGTCATGAGCGGCGACGGCCTGACGCCAGCGCCAGCGAGCGGCCTCTACGCGCCCGGCCCCGGCGGGCCACTCCCCATTATCGCCGCCGATGGCCGCACGCCGGCTCAGGTCTATGCGCGGCCGTTCCAGCCCAATGGCCGCCCGAAGATCGCGCTGGTGATCGGGGGCCTTGGCCTCAACGCGCGAACCACCCGCCTGGCTATCGAGACGCTGCGGCCTGAGGTCACCTTGTCGTTTGTCGTCTATGCCCAGGATCTGCAGGGCTGGATCGATCTGGCGCGGGCGCGCGGCCACGAGGTGTTGCTCGAAACACCGATGGAGCCCGTCGACTATCCGGATAATGACCCTGGCCCCTACACCCTGATGGCGGATAGCCCGGCGCAGGAGACCATCAAGCGGCTGGAGTGGGTGATGTCGCGGGCCAGCGGCTACTTTGGGCTGACCAACTATCTGGGCTCACGGTTCCTGGGCAACGAGGCAGCCTATGGCGCGTTCATCAGTTCGGTTCGCGCCCGGGGCCTTGCGTTCGTAGATGATGGCGCCGCCACCCGGCGCGGCGGCGGGGTTTCACGCGCCAGCGCCGAACGGGTGATCGACGGCCAGCTCACTGGCCCAGCGATCGAAGAGCAGCTTCAAGCCCTCGAATCGAGCGCGCTGCAACGCGGACAGGCGCTGGGATCGGGCTTCGCCTATCCGGTGACCCTCGAACGGGTGGCGCGCTGGAGCGCTGACGTGGAACAGCGGGGCTATCAGCTGGCTCCGGCGTCGGCCTTCCTGACGCGGCGATGAGTCAGCTTTCGCAGTATCGGCCAAATGTCGGCGTGGTGCTGTTTCATCCTGACGGACGTGTCTGGCTGGGCCGCCGCGCTCAGGCGCCGCCGCCGTATCAATGGCAGTTTCCGCAAGGCGGTGTCGACGCCGACGAGGACCTTGAGGCCGCGGCGCGGCGCGAACTGGCCGAAGAGACCGGCGCGGTCAGCGTGAGCTTGCTCAGTCGGACGCATGACTGGATCGTCTATGACTACCCGGCCGACTTTGCGGGACCGAAGGCCTCACGCGGCTATCGTGGCCAGAAACAGGTCTGGTTCGCCTTTCGGTTTGATGGCGCAGAGGCCGAATTTGACCTTCACGCCCACCACGAACCGGAATTTGAAGCTTGGCGCTGGGGCGACCTCGCTGAGGCGCCAGGTCTGATCGTCCCGTTCAAGCGCGCCGCCTACGAAGCCGTGGTCGCCGCCTTCGCTGCCTTCGCACCGGCCCGCGGCCCGGCCTGAACCCTTGCGCGCCCGCGCCAGGCCAAGCGAACCAGGCCCGCCAGCGAGACGACGGCCCAGGCCCCCTCCATCACTGCGGCGGAGAGATTGAAGTCCTTGGTGAGCAGCGTCCAAAGAATTGCCGCAGCCCCCACGAAATTGCAGGCCAGCGACAGCGGGCGCTTGGGGTCAAGCCAGCCAAGCGCCGCGCCCGCATAGGCGATGAGGATGACAACGACGCCGGCGAGTCCCGCCGCGTCGAGCGCGGTCACGGCAGCACCCGCTCCTGATACGACATGGTGGCCATGTCATATTTGGGGTTGATCTGACTGTCGTCGGTGTTGCGAACGGTGGAGAAGTTCAGACCGATGGACTGGTTTTGAGCCAGATATTCCCAGGACCGGCGGACGCGCTTCTTGCCGTCCGGGTCCTGCGGCTGGGTGTAGTTGGCGGTGGGGTCCAGCGGGGGCTCGTGAAGGAACGCCCAGATATTGAACGCCTTCGCCATCTCCACATCCTGGCCGGCCGCATAACGCAGTTCGAAGGTGCAGACGGTCCTGTTGGAATACTGGGGATAGATGATCAGCTTGTAGTCCTTGCTGGTCGCCCCGAGTTGCTTCGACCAGGTCTCTTCACGCTTGTTGAGCTTGAACCCGGCCGCCTTGGCGATGATGTCCATCTTCTGGCCGCGTACGGCCGGAACACAGACCTTCTCCAGGGCGGCGATCGCCTCTGCGGCGTCACCGGCGGTCGGCAGGGTGGGCGGGGGCGGCGCGGGTTCGGCCACTGGAACCGGCGGCGGTTCAACGACGGGCGTAGGCGCGGCGGACTCGGCGACCGGCGCAGCGGCTGGTGCGGCTGGAGCGGCCGGATCCTGGGCGTACGCAGAGCCCGCCAATCCGGCGGCAAGGATCAGGCTCGAGAAGGCGAGACGCATGACAGATTCCCTGACTTACGAGTGTGCATCAGAACATTACGCAGTCGTCCACGGGTTGACCAGATGTCGCCGAAGCAATCACCGATCCGCCAATGGCCGCCTACGCGGCTTCGCTCGCGTGCTCCGCCAGGATCGTCAGGCCATCCGGGGTCACATCAGCGAAACCGCCGCGGACCTCATAGACCGTAACAACGCCGTCGTTGCGCACGCGAACAGCGCCTTCTTTCAAAGCGGTCATGAATGGCGCATGACCGGCCAGGACGCCGAAACCGCCCTCGGTCCCCTCCGCGTCCACTTGGTCCACCGCGCCGGAGAACAGTTCGCGCTCCGGCGAGACCAGCGAGAAGTGCAGCTTGTCGGCCATCGACCCTAGGCTTCCTCAGCCAGCTGTTCGGCCTTGCGAACCGCGTCCTCGATATTGCCGACGTTGTAGAAGGCCGGCTCGGGCAGGTGGTCGTATTCACCGTCGACGACAGCCTTGAACGAGCGAATGGTGTCTTCCAGGCTGACCAACACGCCGGGCGTGTTGGTGAACTGTTCGGCCACGTGGAACGGCTGGGAGAGGAACTTGCTGATCTTCCGCGCCCGGGCGACCACCAGCTTGTCCTCCTCGCTGAGCTCATCCATGCCCAGGATGGCGATGATGTCCTTGAGCTGCTTGTAGGTCTGCAACGTCTCCTGAACGCGGCGGGCGACGTTATAATGCTCCTCGCCTATCACTAGCGGGTCCATGATCCGCGAGGTGCTATCCAGCGGGTCCACGGCCGGGAAGATCGCCTGGGCGGCGATATCGCGGCTCAGCACCGTCGTCGCGTCCAGGTGGGCGAACGAAGCGGCTGGCGCCGGGTCGGTCAGGTCGTCGGCGGGCACATAGATCGCTTGGACCGAGGTGATCGAGCCCTTGGAGGTCGAGGTGATCCGCTCCTGCAAATTGCCCATCTCGGTGGCCAGGGTCGGCTGGTAGCCCACCGCCGAGGGAATGCGGCCGAGCAGCGCCGACACTTCCGAGCCGGCTTGCGTGAAGCGGAAGATGTTGTCGATGAACAGCAGCACGTCCTTGCCCTCTTCGTCGCGGAAATACTCCGCTTGGGCTAGGCCGGTGAGGGCGACGCGGGCGCGGGCGCCGGGGGGTTCATTCATCTGGCCATAGACCAGGGCGCACTTGGAGCCTTCGGTCGAACCGTTGTTCTCACGAGGGTCCTTGTTCACGTTGGACTCGATCATTTCGTAGTAGAGATCGTTGCCCTCGCGGGTGCGCTCGCCGACGCCGGCCAGCACCGAATAGCCGCCATAGGCTTTGGCGATATTATTGATCAGCTCCTGCATGGTCACGGTCTTGCCGACCCCGGCGCCGCCGAACAGGCCGATCTTGCCGCCCTTGGTGTAGGGGCAGAGCAGGTCGATGACCTTGATCCCGGTGACCAGGATTTCAGCGGTGGTGGTCTGTTCAGCAAACGACGGCGCCTCACGGTGGATCGAGGCCGAGAAGGGCGAGTTGATCGGGCCCGCCTCATCGATCGGCTCACCGATGACGTTCATGATCCGGCCGAGCGTCGCGGGGCCGACGGGCACGGTGATCGAGCGGCCCGTATCGAAGACGGGCTGGCCGCGCGTCAGGCCCTCGGTGGTGTCCATGGCGATGGCGCGGACGGTGTTCTCACCCAGGTGCTGGGCGACTTCCAGCACCAGACGGAAGGGCTGGCCGGTCCGCTGATCGGTGTTGGTGGTTTCCAGGGCGCTGAGGATCGCCGGCAGGTGGCCGGTGAACTCGACGTCGACAACGGCGCCGATGATCTGCACCAGTTTGCCGGTGGCGACGCCCTGGGCGACGGCGGCCTTCGGAACGGCAGCGGCCTTCGCGGGCGCCTTCTTGGCAGGCGCCTTGGCGGCGGGCTTTTTGGCGGTGGTGGTGGCCATGGGGACTCTCTCGTCTTCGGTCTAGATCGCTTCGGCGCCGGAGATGATTTCGATCAGCTCCTTGGTGATTTGCGCCTGGCGGGCTCGGTTCATCTGCAGGGTCAGGCTGGCGATCATGTCGCCAGCGTTGCGGGTGGCGTTGTCCATGGCGGTCATCTGAGCGGCGAAGAAGCCAGCCTGATTTTCCAGCATGCCTGAGAACAACTGGGTGGTGATGTTGCGTGGCAGCAAGTCGGCAAGGATCGCAGCCTCGTCCGGCTCGTATTCGTAGGACGCGCCCTTCAGGTCGATCACCGGCGCGCCAGCCTGAACCTCGGCCGGGATCAGCTGGCGGGCGGTCGGGATCTGGGTGACAACCGATTTGAATTGGCTGAAGAACAGGGTGACGACGTCGGTGTCACCGGCCTCAAACATCTCCTGGATGCGGCCTGAGACCGCGTCGGCGACGGCCAGCGACGGGCTGCCGCCCACTTCAAAGGTCTCGATGATACGATGCGCGTGCAGGCGCTTGAGCTGGTCGCGGGCCTTGCGGCCAACCGTCATGAGCTTGACGTCCTTGCCCTCGGCCAGGAGTGCGTCGATGCGCTGGCGGGCGGCGCGCACGATCGTGGTGTTGAAGCCCCCGGCCAGTCCTCGGTCGGAGGTGGCGACGACCAGCAGATGGCGCTGCGCCGATCCCGTACCCACCAGCAGCTTAGGCGCGCCGTCGCCGGTCACGCCGGCCGCCAGATTGGCGATCACGGCGGCCATGCGCGCCGCGTAAGGCCGGGCGCTCTGGGCAGCAGTCTGCGCACGGCGCAGCTTCGCTGCGGCGACCATCTGCATGGCCTTGGTGATCTTCTGGGTGGATTTCACCGCAGAGATCCGCGTCCGCATTTCCTTGACCGTGGCCATCGCCGACTACTCGCTCCTGGTCCGGCGCTTAGGCGAAGGTGTCGGCGAAGGCGGCGAGAACCGACTTCAGATCGTCTTCGACATTCTTGAGGTCCTTTTCGATCCGGATCTTGTCCAGCAACCCCTGATGCTTGGCATGCAGGTGGGTCAGCAGGTCACGTTCGAACCGGCCGACCTGGGCGGTGGCGATCTTGTCGAGATAGCCACGGGTGCCGGCGTAGATCACCGCTACCTGCTCCTCGACCGACAGCGGGGCATACTGCGGCTGCTTCAAGAGTTCGGTCAGCCGCTCGCCGCGCGCCAACATCCGCTGGGTGGCGACATCCAGGTCGGAGCCGAATTTCGCGAAGGCAGCCATTTCGCGGTACTGGGCCAACTCGCCCTTAATCGGGCCCGAGGCGGTTTTCATCGCCTTGATCTGCGCGGACGAACCCACACGGCTGACGCTGATGCCGACGTTAACGGCCGGCCGGATGCCCTGGAAGAACAGGTCCGTCTCCAGGAAGATCTGGCCGTCGGTGATCGAGATCACATTGGTCGGGATATAAGCCGAGACGTCATTGGCCTGGGTCTCGATCAGCGGCAGGGCGGTCAGTGACCCCGCGCCGTTCAGTTCGTTCAGCTTAGCCGCACGTTCCAGCAGACGGGAATGCAGGTAGAAGACGTCGCCCGGATAGGCTTCGCGGCCCGGCGGACGGCGCAGCAGCAGGCTCATCTGGCGGTAGGCCACGGCCTGCTTGGACAGGTCGTCATAGATGATCACGGCGTGCATGCCGTTGTCGCGGAACCACTCGCCCATGGCGCAGCCGGCGAAGGGCGCCAGAAACTGCAGGGGGGCCGGCTCGGAGGCCGTGGCCGACACCACGATGGTGTAGTCCAGCGCGCCGCGCTCCTCGAGCGTCTTGACGATCCGGGCGACAGTCGAGCGTTTCTGGCCGATGGCGACGTAGATGCAATAGAGCTTGGCGCTCTCATCCGTGCCAGCGTTGATCCCTTTTTGGTTCAGGATGGTGTCGATCGCCACGGCGGTCTTGCCGGTCTGGCGGTCACCGATGATAAGTTCGCGCTGGCCGCGGCCGATCGGGATCAGGGTGTCGATGGCCTTGAGGCCGGTCTGCACCGGCTCATGCACCGATTTGCGCGGAATGATCCCAGGCGCCTTGACGTCCACGCGGCGCCGCTCAGCGACGTCCTTCAGCGGACCCTTGCCGTCGATCGGCTCGCCCAACGGGTTGACCACGCGGCCCAGAAGGCCCTTGCCGACCGGCACGTCAACGATCTCGCCCAGACGCCGGACTTCGTCGCCTTCGCTGATCGCCTGGTCCTGGCCGAAGATCACGATACCGACATTGTCGCGCTCCAGGTTAAGGGCCATGCCCTTCACGCCGGCCTTCGGGAACGCCACCATCTCGCCGGCTTGGACATTGTCGAGACCGAAGACCCGCGCGATGCCGTCGCCGACCGACAGCACGGAGCCGACGTCGGAAACGTCGGCCTCTTCGCCGAAGTTGGCGATCTGGGACTTCAGGATGGCCGAAATCTCGGCGGCGCGGATATCCATGGATCTTACGCTCTCTTGAGGGCGAACTTGAGGGAATCGAGCTTCGAGCGAAGCGAGGCATCGAACAGACGGGATCCCACCTTGACCTTGATGCCGCCAAGAATGGCCGGGTCAACGCGGGTGGTGATTTCAGGATCTTTGCCGAGCGCCTGGCGCAGGGCGACCTGGACGCCCTTGGCCTGGGCGGCGCTCAGCGGAAGGGCGGTTGTGACCTCGGCCGAGACCGCGCCGCGCGCGTCGACGCTGAGCTTGGCGAAGGCGGTGATCACTTCGGACAGCGCTGCGGCGCGGCCGTTGGCGGCCAGCAGGCCGAGGAATTTCTGGGTGGTGGCGGTGAACTTAGCCCTGGCGGCGATGCCGGCCAGGCCCTTGGCCTTATCCTCGGCGCTGAAGGTCGGCGAGGCCAGCAGAATGCGAAGATCGCGGCTCTCGATCAGAGCCACCTTCAGCGACTTGAGGTCCGCCTCAACGACGGCGACGGCCTTCTGATCGTTCGCCAGATCGAACAGGGCTTGAGCGTACCGGGCGCCCACATTCGATAGATTGGAGTCTTCCGCCACTGATATCCGCCCGGGTGTCGTTTCACACGTTCCGGATAGGGTCGCCATCCGCAACTAAAGGCTTGAAAGCGCTTGAAAAAAGCACATCGGGTCGAAGTTCCTGCAGAACCCCCGCCCCAAAGCCGCGCGCCTACTAGCATGCGATGTTGTGCGCCGCAACTGAGCCACCCCAGCTGTCGTCGCCCAAAAAAAAGAAGGACCGCCGGTCGCCCGACGGTCCAGGTGTGACAGAGCTCGGGGTCCGAGCTGCTGGGAGACTTACTGACGCGCGAGCTGGGCTCCGCCGGCCTTGGCCACGGCCTTGGCGTTGCAAGCGTTGAGCTTGGCGGCCTCAAGGGTGCGCCGGCCCTCAAAGGCCGTCAGGACGCCGACCTTGTTCGAAACAGCCTTGCAGGTCGGGACAGAGTAGGTCTCCGACGTCGGCACGGCCGCAATACAGGTGTCGGCTTCGCACATGAACATCGCACCGCCAGCGATAAACTTGACGTTGCCGGCGAGCGGGGCCGCAAGCTTCGCGGTGACGGAATCGCCCGCGAAGGCCGAGCCGGCGGACAGGGTGATGAGGGCGGCGCAGGCCGCAAGCAGTTGGAGCTTCATATGAGCCCTCCAGCAGTTCGGGGAGGTTCAGCGCCCGGGGTCCCGATCGCCGGCCGTGTTCGCCGCATGGAATCGCCTCGGGTATCCCCACCGTTGGCGTACTGCGAACTAAGCATCGCTAAGTTAGCGATGTTAGGATCGATGCCGCAACCGCCATTCTTGCAAGGCGGCTATGCGCGGATGCAGAGCCGAGACCTGCGAACGCCTTCGTTCATGTCTCATCAACCTTCTTGGTCGTTCCGTTAACGCTGGGCTATGGCGGCTGCGGACAGGGCGGCCCACGGGACGGAACTCACAATGGCCAAGGCGCAGTCGCCGCGCAGGCAGTCTCCACGCCGAAAGCGGACGCTTGGCGGCATCGTGCTGCAGGGCGCCCTGATGCTGGCGGTTTGGGGCGCGATCTTCCTGGTGGCCTTCTTCGCGGTGTTCGCCGCCAATCTTCCGGATACGTCGGGGTTATACGAGGTCAAGCGGCAGCCCTCGATCTCTTACCTCGACCGGTCGGGCGCCCTGATGGCGACGCGCGGCAGCCAGTATGCGCCGCCCGTGAACCTCGACACGCTGCCCGACTATGTGCCGCAGGCGTTCATCGCCATCGAGGATCGCTGGTACTACTGGCACGTCGGGTTCAACCCCTGGGGCATCGCCCGCAGCCAGATCTACAACATGACGCACAGAGGCGGCGGGCCTTTGCGTGGCGGCTCAACGATCACTCAGCAGCTGGCGCGCAACCTGTTCCTGACGCCCAACCAGAACTATCGGCGCAAGGCGCAGGAGCTGGTCCTGGCGGTTTGGCTGGAGGCCAAGTTCACCAAGAAACAGATTCTCGAGCTGTACCTGAACCGGGTCTATTTCGGGGCCGGCGCCTATGGCATCGAGGCCGCAGCGCAACGCTATTTCGGTAAGCCGGCCACTCAGCTCACACTCGGCGAGAGCGCGACACTTGCCGGTCTGATGAAGGGGCCATCGCACTATTCGCCAATTGCATCGACCGAGCGCGCCGCCCTGCGGGCCAACCTAGTGTTGACGGAAATGGTTCGAGCCCGGTTCATCACGGCCGAGGACCGCGCTGCCGCCATTCGCACGCCGGTTCGGGTCAATTCGGTGCTCTCCAACCAACGGGCCCAGTACTTCGTCGACTGGATCGACGAGCAGACGCGCCGCCTGACGGGGCAGCCGACGGAAGACCTCGTGGTGGAAACGACATTGGATCTGCCGTTGCAGTCCGGCGCAGAGCAGGCCGTACGGCGCGGCGTGGCCGCTGCGGCAAGCGTGGGCGTTGAGCAGGCCGCCCTGATCTCCCTGGACGGTGAAGGCCGCATACGCGCCTATGTCGGCGGCGTCAGCTACCTGCAAAGCCAGTTCGATCGGGCGACTTTGGCGCGCCGCCAGGCGGGGTCAGCCTTCAAGCCCTTCGTCTACCTGACCGCGATGGAAGCGGGTCGAACTCCGGATACGCCGGTGATCGATGAGCCGTTGAAAATCGGCACGTGGGCTCCGCGCAACTACACCGGCCAGTTCCTGGGACCGATCACGCTGCAAACCGCGCTGGCGCAATCGGTGAATACCGTCGCCGCGCGGCTAGCCGAGGAGGTCGGGACGGCGAATGTGGCGGCGACGGCCCGGCGCCTGGGCATCACCTCGAACATCCAGCTGGACCCTTCGATGGCGCTGGGCGCGGTGGAAGTCAGTCCGCTGGAGATGGCGCAAGCCTATGCGCCGTTCGCCAATGGCGGGGCTCTGGCCAAGGGCTATGGCGTCGAGCGGATCCGCACATCGTCCGGCCGCGTCCTCTATGACCACAGCGTCGATCAAGGGCCACGCCAGGCGGTGATCGGTCAGCCGGCTCTGGCCTATATGATCCGGATGCTGCGCCAGGTGGTGGCCGGCGGTACGGGCGCGCGGGCGGCGGTGTCCGGCTATGACCTGGCCGGCAAGACCGGCACCACCAGCGACTATCGCGACGCCTGGTTCGTGGGCTTCACCGGCGGCTTTGTGACCGCTGTCTGGGTCGGCAAGGACGACAACAAGCCCATGCGCCGGGTCACCGGCGGTGGGCCGCCGGCGGCCATTTGGCGTGACTATATGACCGGCGCCCTGCCGCGTCTGAAGGTCCAGCCGATTCCGGGCGGCGAGCTTGCGCAGGCGCCGGGTATGGATCCGATCGGTACGATCTTAGACGGTGTGACTGAGCTATTGCGTGGCGATCAAGATGCGCAGCCACCACCACCGGATCCTGGCGACGCGCCACCGCCATCACGGAAGCGAGACGAACCGACCTATTGAGCCCCGAACGCATGCAACCGCGCGCCTTCGGCCCGCAGCCAGGCGCGATGACGGCGCTCATCGCCGACCAGATCGCGCACCAACGCCCAGAACTTCGGCCCGTGATTCATCTCAAGGAGGTGCGCGCATTCGTGGGCGGCCACATAGTCAGCGACCTCGAACGGCGCCAGCACCAGGCGCCATGAGTAGCGGATCGCAGCAGGGCCGCCGCGAACGCCTGGCCGGCAAGAGCCCCAGCGCGTCCGGGCGTCGGCGACGCGGACCTGAGGCATGCCCGCCCCCAACCTTGTGGCGTAGTCCGCCGTGCGCGCCGTCAGCACCTCGAGAGCTCGGCGCTTCAGGATAAGGGTGACGGCGCGGGCAAAGCCTTCGCCCTCGCCCATGGCCCGGATGGACGGCGTGGAACCGTCGTCGGGTTCGATCCAGCGGGCGCGGCCGGTCCCAGCCTCCAGGCGTACGGGCCGGCCAAACACTTCGATCAGCATGCCGGGCGCGAGCGCGGCGACATGCGGCTGCTGCGCCATCTGGATCGCGATCCATGCGGACTTGGTTTGCGCGAACGCCGCAGCCTCGGCCAGATGCCGAGGGCTGGGCGCGGTGGCGATGATCTCATGGCGGGCTCGGTCCAGCCGCAGCGAAACGCGGCGCGCGCGGCGGTTGACCTTAAGCCGCACGGTCGCCCCGGCCACCTCCAGCCGGTCGCCGTCGGCGAGGGCGCGGCCGAAGAGACTCATACGACGAGACTAGGCGGCGACAGCGACCTTGCCCAGGACCGGATCCATCTGGCGGATGAAGGCCCGCGCCCGGGGGTAGATTTCCTCGCGAAACCGCTTGCCGTTGAAGACGCCGTAGTGGCCGACCTCGGGCTGGACATAGTCGAACTTGAGCTCCGCCGGCAGGCCGCTGCAGAGCGTGTGGGCCGCCTGAGTCTGGCCGATGCCGGAGATATCGTCGTTCTCACCCTCGACGGTCAGCAAACCGATGTCGCAGATCTGGTCCGGACGAACCTGGCGCCCGTCGTGCTGCAATTCGCCCTTGGGCAGGAGATGACGTTGGAACACCACGTCGACGGTCTGCAGGTAGAACTCTTCGGTCAGATCCAAAACCGACAGGTACTCGTCGTAGAATTCCAGGTGCTTGTCAGCGCTGTCGCCGTCGCCATCCATCAGCTGCTGCAGGTAGCGCATGTGCGCTTCCTGGTGCTTCTCCAGGTTCATCGACATGAAGCTGGCGAGCTGGACGAAGCCTGGATAGACCCGCCGACCCGTGCCCAGATAAGGCGGTGGGACCGCATAGATCATGTTGGACTTGAACCATGCGAAGGGCCGTTCTTCGGCCAGCTTGTTGGTCACGGTTGGCGAAAAGCGCGCATCGATGGGCGAGCCCATGAAGGTCATGGATGCGGGGCGGCTTTCCTCGTTGTCCTCGGACATCAACGCCGCTGCGGCAAGAACGGCGGGGCCCGGCTGGCAGACCGCCACCACATGCGGACGCGGGCCAAGGGCGCGCAGCATGTCGCGGATGTGGTCAATATAGTCGTAGAAGTCGAAACGACCCTCGACGAGCGGCACGTCCCGGGCGTTGGTCCATTCGGTGATGAACACCTCATGGTCCTGCAGGAAGGCTTCAGCCGTGCCGCGCAAGAGAGTTGCGTAGTGGCCCGACAAGGGCGCCGCGATCAGGACGGAGGGCTCAATCTCGCGCTTGCCGGCTCGGCGCAGATCGGACATGTCCCGTGAAAAGTGGACCAATTTGCACCAAGCGCTGGACCAGACGACCGTGCGTCGGATGCGCACCGGCTGGCCATTGATGCACACTGAATCCAGGTTCCAGTCCGGCTTGCCGTAGCGGCGGGTCAGGTTGCTGAACAGGTCGGCGCTGGCGAAAAGTCGCCGCCCCAACTCGGTGTTGGCGGCCGGGTTGAGCGGGGACCCCCAGAACGCGCGCGTCGCCAACGCAGCATAGCGCATCGGCGTGGCCGCGTAGAAGCCGGTCTCGTAAATCGAATAGAGCATGGGACCCCTTCCCAGGTGCGCCGCAACATAACATGATGGACCTTGGTGCGCTGCACAAGCCGTGCCATCGCCGCAGCCTTGAGATTCAGCAGGAATGGGCGCCGGCGCCCGCCTTCATCGCGGTGACAATCTTGGCTGCGGTCTGTTCGGGGGTAAGCTCAAATGGCAGCACGCAGGCAAAGCCGCCGCGGGGATTCATCAGATAGCTGTAGGCGGCATGGTTGACGGCATAGTCGAGGCCGGTTCCGACCTTTTGATAGTAGACACGATAGGCCCTCGCGGCGGCGGCCGTCTGAGCCGGCGACCCCGTGAGCGCAATCAGGCGTTTCGGAAAGGCGTCGTTGGCGGCGTAGGCCCGCATCTGCGCCACGGTGTCGCGTTCCGGGTCAACGGAGATGAAGACGGTCTGCAGCTTATCGGCCCTGACGCCTAGGAGTGGTTCGACCTGAGCCATCTCGAACAGCGTGGTCGGGCAAATGTCGGGGCAGTGGGTGAAGCCGAAAAACACCACGCTCCACTTGCCCTTCAGCAGCGACTGGTCGAGCGTACGCCCCGTGGTGTCGACGAGCTGGAACGGCCCGCCGATGGCGGCGGTCTGCCTGGAGGCGCCGAACAGACTTCTGTTAAGGGCGAGACCTGTCAGCGTGGCGAACGCCAGCCCCAAGATGAAGATCAAGGCCAGGACCCGCCGGGACATGAAAAATCTCCGTACCCGTCTCCAAGGGCCGCCGACGACATGACCCGCGAACGAACGGCCAAGCCAAGCGGCGACGGTTTCGATACGTCTGCAGGGCTTCCTGCGCAAGGCGTCTGGGGAGACGCCGCGATCCGGAGGGGACATCTGCGGGCGCGCACCCTGGTCGCAGCGCGATGGATGATCGTGTTGGGCGAGGGTCTCGTCCTCATCGCAATGCGCCTAGGACTGGGTGATCCGGCGCCCTATGCGGCCTGCGTGATGGTGATCGCTGCGGGCGTGTTGGCGAACGCCGCGACGGCCTGGATCTGGCCCAAACAGAAGGTGCTCGGCGACGGCCAGGCGGTGGCGCAGCTGTCATTCGACATCCTGCAGATTTCGGCGTTGCTGGTCCTGGTGGGTGGCGCCGCCAATCCCTTCGCCCTGGTTCTGATCGCACCGGTCACGTTGGCGGCGGCGACGTTGCCGTCGCGAGCGCTCTGGTTCCTGGGCGGCCTGGCATCGGCGGCTTCGTTAATCCTGGCGTTTTTCGCGCTGGATTATCCCTCGGTCCTGCCAGAGCCGCGCCTGACCGACAACTACCGGATCGCGTCCGGCGTCGCCAACGTCTGCGGCATCGCGCTGATCGCCAGCTTTGTGCGTCAGTCGGTTGTCGAGGCGGCGCGAATGGCCTTGGCGCTGGATGTCACCCAGACGGTGCTCGCGCGGGAGCAGCGCCTATCCGCGCTGGGCGGACTGGCGGCGGCGGCGGCGCATGAACTGGGCACGCCCCTCGCCACGATTTCCATCGTCGCCAAGGAGTTGGCCCGCGATGCGCCGACCCGTGCGGTCAAGGATGACGCCGAGCTGCTGATCGCCCAGGCGGAACGATGTCGGGACATCCTGCGCCGGCTTGCCGCCACGCCGGACAAAGCGACGGACGAGATCCATGAGCGACTGTCCCTTCGGCAACTCCTGCAGGAGGTAATCAAGCCTCACAGCGGTGTCGCGCCGGAGGTACGCGTCGAAGCGATTGTCTCGGGAGCCAAGGGGATTCGAGCCCCCGACATCCGACGCTTGCCTGAGATCATCCATGCTTTGACCTCGTTCGTGGAAAACGCGGTGGACTTCGCTGCATCCGAGATCCTGGTGTCCGCCCGCTTTGACGCGTTGTCGATCACCATCGAGGTGCGCGACGATGGCCCGGGGTTCTCGCCAGAGATCCTGGGCCGTCTCGGAGAACCCTACGTTACAACGCGACCGGGCGCTGAGGGCTCGCGGACTGGCCACGTCGGCATGGGTCTCGGCTTCTTCATCGCCAAGACCCTGCTGGAGCGGACCGGCGCAGACGTGACGTTCCAGAACTGCCGCCCGCACGGCGCGCTGGTCGCCACACGCTGGACCCGCGAGATTCTGGAGGTCGCCTAAGGCCGCCGCGTGGGTTACACGGGAAGATTGTCGTGCGACACTGCGACGCAGCCTACGATTGGTTTGTCGCCGGGACACTGAATATGGCCGATCTCACCATGGACATTGCCGCACTGCCGGATCGCAGCCTGATGGTGCTGGACGACGACGCACCACTTCGGACGCGGCTCGGCCGGGCCCTGGAGCAACGCGGCTTTGAGCCCGTTCTGGTCGGCAGCGTCGCCGAGGCCTTGGCCGCGATTCGGGTGCAAGCCCCTGCGTTCGCGGTCCTGGATATGCGTCTGGAAGACGGATCGGGCCTGAAGGTGGTGGAGGCGGTTCGCGAAGCGCGGCCCGACGCCAGGATCATCATGCTGACCGGTTATGGGAATATCGCGACGGCGGTTCAGGCGGTGAAGGCCGGAGCCGTCGACTATCTGTCCAAACCCGCCGACGCCGATGACGTTGTGCGCGCGTTGCTGGCGACCGGCGATGCCCCTGCTTCGCCGCCGGACAACCCGATGAGCGCCGACCGTGTGCGATGGGAGCATATCCAGCGGGTTTATGAACTCTGCCAGCACAACGTCTCGGAGACGGCGCGGCGGCTGAGTATGCATCGACGGACGCTGCAGCGGATTTTGGCCAAGCGCGCGCCGCGGTGACAAAAATGGCGGGCCGGGGCGACAAAATAGAGATCGAGAACTTCACCTCGCCTGGGCACACCTATCGTGTTGATCGCGCCAAGTACGAAGTCATGGCAGCGGCGCTGCTCGACGTGTTGCCCGCCGAAGCTCCAGGATTGACGGTCGCTGAGGCCAAGGCCGGGGTGCTGTTGCGGCTGCCCGCTGATCTGTTCCCAGGCGGTGAGAAGGCTGGATGGTGGCTCAAGGCCGCACAGCTTGATCTGGAGGCCAAAGGGGTCATCCGGCGCGAGGCGACAAAGCCGCTCCGCCTGCATCGCGAGAGGTAGGCTCGCTCGGCCAGCCTACAGTTGATCCGCCGTCGCGCCCCCCGCGCGCAGCGCCGCCAGCCGCGCAAACGCCAGCGTGAGCGCCTTGCGGCGGGCGCCAGCCAGCAACTCCACCGGAGCCTCACGGAGGATCGCCCCGCCGAAACCGTCGGCGACGATAAGACCAGGCTCGTCCGGCAGAATCTCGCGCGGGAATTCCGGCGCTACGGCGAAGGCGAAGGCGTCGCAGTAGGGCCTGTACTCCGGCCACTTCAGATCGACGCGGAAATCTTCGATCCCCGACTTGACCTCAACGATGAAAATCTCGCCCCTGGGGCCAAGGGCCATCAGGTCGGCACGGCGACCATTGGGCAGGGTCACTTCGGCCAGCGGCGCATAGCCAAGCGCGGTCAACAGGCGAGCGGCGCCGCGGGTGACGGTGGCGGTGGTTTCGGGCCGGGGGGCGAGGCGGATGGCGACGGTGACGTCCATTGACGCACCTTGTTCCGCCTCCGTTCCGGCTTCAAGCAAGAATTTCAGCTGCGCGCGGGCAGTGGAAACTCCAGCCGGCCGATATCGAAGCCCATCTGGCGGATCCGGGCCAGCGCCTGGGCCTTGATCGCGGCCGGCAGGCTGGGCTTCTGCGACATCAGCCAGAGGTAGCGGCCATTGGCCGTGGCCAGCACCAGCCAACCCTGGTCAGGCCGGTGGTCGAGGATCACATAGTCCTGCGTCACCACCCCGCCGAAAAAGGCCATGCGGAACTTGGCGTTGGTGCTGGGGTCCGCCACCGTCGCCTTGGCTTTCCAAAGCGCCATCGGCCCATCAGGACCCCCACGATGGCAGGATTGGACGACGGAGAAGCCCCGGGCCAGCGCGGACCACTGCGACTCTCCAGCCACGCAGCCGTTCTGCAGCTTGTTGGGAACCCGGGCGACCTCGTACCAGCGGCCCATCATCTGGCGGAGTTCCACCGGGCGGCTGGGCTCGACGCCAGCGCTGGCGGAGGCTGACGCGAGCAAGCACGCCGCGACGAACGCCAGGATGAAGCGGTTGATCATGTTGCAGTGCAATATCACCTGACAGGCGAAATGCAAGCCGGCGGTGAGCGCGTTGCGCCGCGATCACAGATGTGAGAGGCGAGTCAATTCGATTTTACAGCCTCAGATCGGTGTGATTGGGTCGCGATCCGGGTGATCCGGCAATTGAGCGGAGACAAGCAATGGCCCACTGTCACGCAATCCCCCATGGCCTTCCAGGCGCATCCTATCGGGACGGTCCGACCGCCTGCGTCGCCAGTCCGAATGTCATGGCCTCGATCAAGAGCGAAATCGCCAGCGGCAACATCTTGTCGGTGGCTGACGCGCGGCTCGCTTCCCTGGCTGGCATGCTGGGCATTCCGGCCGTCGGACGCACGGGCTTCAACGACGGCACAGTCTACCCGCCGACGGCGGCGGGCGGTCCTCAACTTGCCACTAGCCTACGCCCAAGTGCGCGATTCTCGCTGGCCCCGTCGTCGGGCAAGACCACACTGAACTGCCTCGTGTTGATGGTCGACTTCCCCGACAACCCCGGTGCTGCGACCCAGGCCCATTTCGAGAATCTGCTGTTCAACACCGCCAACCCAGACTCGATGGCCAGCTTCTACAAGGACTTGTCGTACGGCAAACTTGCGGTGCAGGGCACGGTCACCAACTGGATCCGCGCCCAACATCCCTACAGCTACTACACGGCCGGCCAGAGTGGCACGGGTCCGAACTTCCCGCAGAACACACCCGGTCTGTTGCAGGAGGTGCTCACCGCCTATTGCGCGAACGCAAGCCTTGCGCCCTTCGATCTGAACGGCGACCATTTTGTAGATGGCCTGTTTCTGATCCATGCGGGCGGGGGCGCGGAGGCTGAGCCGAACGTTGCGTTGCGACCGAACAAGATCTGGTCGCACAAGTGGACGCTTCCAACGCCATTCCTGAACAATGGCGTCACGGCCTATGCCTATTTCACCGCGCCGGAAGACGGTCGGCTGGGTGTATTCGCCCATGAGTTTGGGCATTTTCTGGGTCTGCCGGACCTTTACGACACCAGTTACCGCAGCCGCGGTATCGGCGACTGGTGCCTGATGGCCGGCGGGTCGTGGGGCGGCGGCGGAGACAGGCCCGCCCGGATGTCCGCCTGGTGCCTCTCAACGCTACGCTGGATAAAGCCAACGATCATCAGGACGCCGCAGGCCTTGACCCTCAAGACACTGGAGGCGGACCGGACCGCTTGCTATCGACTCTGGACAGGGGGTCGAGCCTCGCCGGAGTACTTCCTCATCGAGAACCGCCAGAAGGCGGGCCGCGATGACCAGCTTCCCGGGACGGGCCTGGCGGTCTGGCACATCGACGAGACACAGTCCGACAACACCAATCCACTTGCCTTCAAGGTCGCCCTTGTGCAGGCGGACGGTCGGCGCGATTTGGAGTTCAACCGCAACGGCGGCGACAAGGGTGACCTGTTCCCAGGTTCAAAAGGCGTAACCGGTCTGACGGACGCAAACCCAGTACATCCTCACACCCGTTCCAACAGTGGAACGGCGACGGGCGTGCGGCTCAGCGGCATCAGCAACGCCGCTGGCGTCGTCAAGCTCAGCGTTCAGGTCTAGCCTTCAGCGGGCGAGCGGCTTCGACGACGATCCGCTCGCCCCTCGGCCCGCCCAGCACCGTGGCCGTCAACCGATAGTCCTGGCCCGGGCGCAATTGTTCTGAATCTGCGGCGAACAGCTTCAGGCTGGCGCCGGGCTCCGTGGCGAGGAAGTCTGCGTAGCCCTTGACGGGTGAACTCTTGTGTACCGTCACGTCCAGCTCGGCGCCCCAACCATCGGCTGCCGCGACGACCTTGTTCACGGTGCCCGTGAGGACAGTCTTGTTCGGCATGATCTGCATCGGCAGATCATAGTCCCTACGGCAGCCAGAGCGAAGTCAACTGATCTCGATCCGCTCAGGCGCGGGCTTGCGGCGACCTTGCAGGTCGCTCGGACCTATTCCGCCGCGATCAGGACCTGGCGGGCCCGATCGGCAAAGTTGATCTCCTGGAGGTACTTGATGCCCTCCTCAGCGATATCGTCGCCGACCATGTGATCGCCCTCGGCCTTGAGTTCGTCCATATTGACGTAGGTCGCGTAGAAGGCCTTGGTCCGGTCGGTGATGATGCCGGCGTTGAGCAGGGTCTTGACCAGCACGCGGAAGATGTTGGTCTGCTCCTGCATGTTCTCGCGGCGCTGATCGTCGGTCATGATCTCGGCCATCTCGGCGATCACCCGCTCGGGATCCAGACCAAACTCCTCATAGAGGTCGCGCTGCTGGGTCGGCGCCACCAGGTTGAACAGCAGCGTCTGGAAGCAGTGCGCGGCCCACAGCTCGATGGTCTCGTGCTCCTTCTCCGACAGGTGCGGAATGGTGCGGTCAGCCCAGATCTTGCCGAACTTGTGGTGGAACGCCTCGTCGGTCATCACCAGCTGGAACAGCTTCTTGGCCAGCGGGTCGTTGGTCTTGGAATAGAAGGTCGCGAAGGCGCCCATGGCCAGGCCTTCCACCAGCATCTGCATGCCGATAATCTTCTTGTAGACCTCGGGGCTGGCGATGATGTCGACCAGCAGCGCCTTCAGCGTCGGGCCGCATTCCACCGGCCGGCCCCAGCGGGCCTTGATGTATTTGGCGAAGGCGGTGACGTGGCGGGCCTCTTCGCGGGTCTGGTTGGCGGCGTACTCCTGCGCGCCCTGGTCCTTCAGCACATGGCAGAGGCTGGCTGACAGGTTCAGCGCGCCCTGCTCGCCGTGCAGGATCGAAGACAGCGAACGCAGGGTCGACTGGTTGACGAACCGCACGCGGGTCTTCCAGTCAGAGAGGTGATTGGAGACATAGTCGGTCGACAGCGAGATGATCATGTCCTCCGGCAGGAGCATCTCGTTTTCCATGTCGAAGGGCGTGTCGAAGTCGATGTATCTTTTGTCCAGCGGATCCCAGAAGTGATCGTGCGTAGCCGAGATGATCTTGTCGAAGGCGGTCGAGCGATTGCCATAGCGGTCCAACTCCAGCATCGACTCGAAGTCGTCCGGCGCCACGGCGTCGTAGATGATGTCCTTGGTGATATTGCCGTCGGCCATGGCGGGATCCTCAACTGCGGTTGCAGTCACACTCCTATCTGACCGACGTTAAGTCAAATAAAATGACGGCAGCGTCATCTTTAACAGAAACGCTAAGCGCCGCCTTCAATCGCCTCGATCCCCGCGTCGCTGAGCCCGAAGTGATGGCCGATTTCGTGAACAAGGACATGGGCGACCAGCGCCTCGAGCGTGACATCGCCGCGTTCCGCCCATTCGTCGAGGATCGGCCGGCGGTAGAGGAAGATGCGGCTGGGTTCTGGCTCCGCGCCGAAGCCGGAGCGCTCGGCCAGGCTTACGCCAGCGTAGAGGCCCGTGAGGTCGAAGGGACTGTCGATCTCCATCTCTTTGAGGATGTCGTCGCTGGGGAAGTCATCGACCCGGATCACCACCTCCCCCGCCAAGTCGCGAAAGGCCGACGGCAGGGCAGCGAAGGCGCGTTCCGCGATCTCGGCCAGGTCGTCCAGCGAAGGCGCATAGCCCGCGTGATCGTCACTCATCCGGCATCACGATGTGGGGCGCATCTGGCGGGCGGATCTCGAACAGGCCGATGTCGAGCGGTTGTTGCGGCTTGACGGGCCGTAGGGGCACGCCGGCGATAGCGCGAAGGGTTTGGGCGTCCAGGGGCTGGGCGGAACGTCGCGCCTGCCGCGCTTGGGGCGCTTCCAACGGACGCTCGGCCGAGGCGATCCGCCAATACGAGACCGTGAGGCGCCAGACCGTACGCGGGGCGGCTGGCGGGTCAGGCCAGCGGCGGCCGTCGGCATAGGTCGCCGCAACCGGCGCCAGGCGGGCGCTGCCCTCCTGGGTCTGCTCGACCATATTGCAGTAGCGATCCTCGGGCGTCGGCTGCGCTCCGGTCCGCTCATCATCCAGCCGCCCGGCATAGGCGTCCAGCGCGGCGGCGCGGGTCGGAAAGGCCGGCCCGGCAGGATCGGTTGCGAAAACCACGTCCTCACCGGCCTGCCGTCGCGCCTCGCTCAACCGCGCGGCGCGGCCCAGTGGACGCGACAGCGCCTGCTCGGCATTGGCCGCCACGGGATAGAGGATCGCACTCATGACGCCATCATCGCCGAAAACGCGACGGGAATGAACGCCAGAACGCCGTGCAGGCGCACGCTGGGCGGCCTAAGCTCGCGCCGGGTGATTCGCCGGGGCGTGAATGAGCGCGCACGAACTGATGCTGGCGGCGGCGGCGGGCGCGGTGAGCCTGGCGCTATCCGTGCTGCTGTGGGCGCTGGCGCAACGCCGGGTCCACGAAGGGCGCGTGGCGATTCTCCAGGCCCGGATTCAGACGCTGCAGTCTGGCGCTGAGACAGCTCAAGCCTCGGCCGAGGCGTTCGACTCCGCCCTGCTGGCCGTGGACAATGGCCAGGCTCTGCTCGCCTCTGGCGAGGACAGCCTTGGCCTCTGCGCTCAGGCGCTGGGCTTGGCGCAGGCCGAGCCGCAGGCGGTGCTGAACGCCCTGATGCGCGCCGACCCGGATCACGCCCGCCGGCTGCGCGCGCTGTTCGAACGGGGCGAGCCCTGCGCCTTCGAAGCCCGCGGACCTGGCGGCGCGGTGACGGTGGAGGGCCGCGCGGCCGGGGCCTTGGCCTGGCTCCGGGTTTCCGCCACCCAAGGTGAAGATCGCGGCCTGCCGAGCGCCCCGCGGTTTGCCGCCTTCCTGAACGCCCGCGCCTTGCCGGCCTGGGTCGCTGCGGCCGACGGCGCACCGGTATGGGTCAACGGGGCGTGGCTTCGGGCCGTCGACGCGCAGAGCCTCGAAGAGGCCGCCCTTCGGAGCGCGACGTTCGACAAGGGCGCCGATGCGCTGGCGGCCGAGGCGGCGAACCTGGGTCAGGTCCGAGAGGCTGTGCGCTGGCTGAGCCTGGCTGGGCGCCGGCGCGCGTTGCAATTTTCCGCCTTGCCGCTGGAAGGCGGCGGGGTTGGCGTCTGGTCCGAAGACGTCACCGAACTGGAGGAGTTGCGTGAGACCCTGAAGCGAAACGTCGCCGCGCACGACGATACGCTGAACCGCCTGGACGATGCCGTGGTGATTTTCGGCGAGGGCAAACGGCTCTCCTTCCACAATACCGCGTTTGCCGAGCTGTGGGGCCTTGAGCCCGCATGGCTGGCCGAGCGTCCCACTCACGGCGAGGTGCTGGACCGGTTGCGCCAGCGCCGCCGCCTGCCCGAGACCGCCGACTACGCCCGCTGGAAGGCGGCGGAGCTCGATCGATACGAGCAGCTCGAAGCTGCGCCCGACGACCTGTGGAGCACACCCGACGGTCGCACCCTGCGCGTGGTGCGTCAGCCGCACCCGATGGGCGGCCTCCTGCTGCTGTTCGCCGACATCACCGGCGAGCTGAAGATGAAGTCGCAGTTCAACGCCCTGATCCAGGTGCAGCAAGCGACCCTGGACAAGCTGTCAGACGCCGTGGCGGTGTTCGGCTCGGACGGGCGCCTGCGGCTCCACAACGAGTCCTTCGAACGATTCTGGAACATCACGCCGCTGCAGCTGGAGGCGGCCGGCGACTTCGAGGGCGTGGTCGAATTGTGTGTTCCCAAGCTGCACGACATGGGCTTCTGGCGTGAGCTGAAGGGCCGTGTGGCTGACCCGGATCCCGGCGCGCGCATGCCGATCACCGGCGAGGCGCAGACCTCAGACGATCGCGTCGTAGAGTACCGCTCCCGCCCCCTTCCCGATGGCGCGACGCTGATTGCCTTCACCGATGTCACCGACGCGCGGCGCCTGGAATCGGCGCTGGCGGATCGAGAACAGGCGCTGTCGGACGCCGAGCGGCTGAAGCGCGATTTCGTCGGCAATGTCTCGTATGAGCTGCGCACCCCGCTCACCACGATCATCGGCTATTCGGAACTGCTGGAGCACGCGGGCGAGGCCTTGCCGGAGCGTTCTCGCGGGCATGCGGCGGCGGTGAAGTCAGCGGCGATCCAGCTGGCGCGGTCCATCGACGACGTGCTGGACATGGCCGAGATCGATGCGGACGAGATGGCCCTGGACATCACCGATGTCAGTGTGGCGGACCTGTTGGCCGACGTCGCGGCGCGGTGGCGCGAGACCGCCAGACCAACCCAGGTCTCGATCCAGGTCGAGGGGCCTAACGATGTGGGCACGGTCCGTGGTGATCGCCGGCGCCTGACGCAGGTTGTTGACCACCTGATGGAGAACGCCCTGGTCCAGACGCCGGCCGGGGGGTCGGTCACCCTGACGGCGCGCAAGGTTGTCGGCGAAGTGCGACTTCAAGTCAGGGACACGGGGCGCGGTATCCCGTTCCATGTCCAGGCGCACATCTTCGACCGCTTCATCGGTCGGGAACGCGGCGGACCGGGCTTGGGCCTGGCCCTGGTCAAGGCGCTGACCGAACTGCACGGCGGCTGGGTGGACCTGGAGAGTGAACCCGGCGCCGGCGCGACCTTCACCTGCCATCTGCCGGACGCTGCGCTGGCGCCGCAACAGGCGCGGCTGGCTCTAGGCTGAGGCCAACTGAAGGATCAGCGCGGCGGCCTCGCGGGGATGGCGCAGGCGGTGAATGCGCAAGCCCGCGTACCTCGGTTCGGCGCAACGCGCGACGTACTCGGCGCGACGACGCGCCCAGGTATCCCAGGCCCAGCGGATCGGATGCTCCGGGTCGAGCCACCGCCGCCAGCTCTCGCGATTTTCAGTGCCTGGCCACAGCTCGCGGCGATCTATCGCGCGGTGGACGGACCGCAGGATCACGCGCGGCATGATCACCTGCCGACTATAGTCAAGCCAGACGATATCGGTCGCCCTGTCCCAAACGACGTCGCGTACGCCGCCATAGTTGCCATCGACGACCCAGGCCTCGGCGGCGATGGCAGCTTGGACGCGGTGCAGGAATTCAGCCGGGTCGATATCGTTCAGACCGATCCACCCCTTCTGCCAGTTCACAGCATCGAGCTCGATGTGCGGCAGGCCGAGCGCCCTGGCCAACTGGCGCGCCAGGGTCGTCTTGCCGGCTCCGGACGTTCCTGTGACCAGAACCCGCACTTCAGCTCTCAGCGCCCTCGCCCAGCTCCGCCAACACCTCTTCGGTGTGTTCGCCCAGCTTTGGCGGGTGGCGGCGGATGTTGGAGGGGCTCTTGGAGAACTTTACCGGCGGCTTGATCTGGCGGTAGTGGCCAACGCCCGGCAGGTCGTAAGTCTGGAAGAACTCGACAGACTTCAGGTGCGGATCGTCCGGCAGGTCGGCCAGGCCGTTGGTCTTGACCACCGGAATCGATAGCGGCTTGAGGATATCCAGCCACTCTTGGGTGGTCTTGGTCGCGGCGGCCTGATCGATCAGGCCATAGAGCTCATGGGTGTGCTTGGCGCGGCTGGAGTAGTCGGCGAAGCGCGGGTCGGATTTGATCTGCTCGCCAAAGCCGGCGGCGTCGAAGAACTGGTCCCACTGCTTGTCGGTGTAGGGCAAGAGGCCGATATAGCCGTCCTTGGTGCGGAACGGCTTGCGGTTGGGATTGATCACCCGCTGATAGCCCCACTGGCCGGTCGGCGGCTGGAAGGTGTTGTCATAAAGGTGCTCGACCAGCAGGAAGCTGGTGACGCATTCGAACATCGGCACTTCGACGAACTGACCCTCGCCGGTGCGCTCGCGGTGGAACAGCGCTGCGGTGACCGCCTGCGAGAAGAACAGCCCTGAGACCTTGTCGGCCACCAGGGTCGGCAGGATGCGCGGGGTCGGGTTGCCGTCGGTGCGCGGCAGCACGTCGGCCAGGCCCGAAGCCGACTGGATCAGGTCGTCGTAGGCCGGCTCACCCGCGTAGACGCCCTCCGAGCCATAGCCGGCGGCATGGACGTAGACGATGTCAGGCCGGATCGCCGCCACCTCTTCATAGCTGAGGCCCAGCCGGGTCATGCCCTCGTAGCGCACCGAGGTGGCCAGCACGTCGCAGGTCTTGATCAGGCGGCGGAGGGCGCGTTTGGCGCTGTCCTGCTTCAGGTCGAGCACCACGGAGCGCTTGTTGCGGTTGATGGTCAGGAAGATCGGCCCCATGCCGCGCGGCGCGCCCTCGGGCAGGTGCCCGGCCCAGCGCATGATGTCGCCGCCGTCGCCGCGCCCGGAACCCGGGTCCTCGATCTTGATCACGTCGGCGCCCTGGTCAGCCAGGATCTGCACGCCATAGGCGCCATTGACCACGCTGGTCATGTCCAGGATGCGGATTCCCGCCAGCGGCCCCGTCGCCCCGTCTGCCAATTCTCGAGCTTCCGCCAATTGTCGCGCTTCCGCCACGTGATGCCTCCCGCTGGCCGTATGCCTCGCTATGATGGCCTACAACAGCAACTGACGCCGGGGGAAGCCAGTGGACTTCGAACTCTCCGAAGAGCATCGCATGCTCAAGGACCTGGTGATCAAGTTCGTCCGCGACGAACTGATGCCATTGGAAGCCGCCGTGATGGCCCGCGAGGCCGATGGCAAGGGCCTGGGCCTGCTACCTGAAGACCTCGCCCGCCTCGACAAGGTCGCCCACAACCTCGGCCTGTTCGGCCTGGATGCGCCCGAGGATGTCGGCGGCTCCAACCTGCCGATGCTGGCCATGGTCGGCGTCGAGGAGGAGATCGGCAAGACCGTCACCCCCTATACCCTGCCGCCGGACAGCCCGAACCTGCGCATGCTGATGCAGACGGTGAACGAGCGCCAACGCGAGGCCTATCTGGCCCCCTATGTGGCGGGCAAGACCGTCTCGGCGATCGGGATCTCTGAGCCCGGCGCTGGCTCCGATCCGGCCGGCATGACCACCAAGGCTGTCCGCGACGGCGACGACTGGGTGATCAACGGCCGGAAGATCTGGATCAGCCGCGCGGCCGACGCCGACTTCACCATCCTGATGGCGGTGACCGATCAGGAGAAGCGCGCCCGGGGCGGCATGTCGGCCTTCCTGGTCGACAAGGGCACGCCGGGCTTCAACGTGCTGCGGCGCATCCCGATGGTCGGCGGCGCCTTCACCTATGAGGTGGCGCTGGAGGATTGCCGGGTCCCGAGCTGGAAGCTGCTGGGCCAGGAGGGCGCCGGGTTTGCGCCGATGCAGACGCGCCTGGGCACCCGCCGCGTCCAGATGGCCGCCTGGTCGGTCGGCATGGCCCAGCGGGCGCTGGACATGGTGATCGAGTACGCCCCGCAGCGGAAGACCTTCGGCCTGCCGCTCTCCGAGCGCCAGGCGATCCAGTTCTGGGTGGCTGAGGCGGCGACCAAGATCCACGCCACACGGCTGATGACCTATGACTGCGCCTGGAAACAGGACCAGGGCCGCGACGTGCGCAACGAGATCAGCATGATCAAATGGTTCGCCACCGAGATGGCCTATGAGACGGTCGACCGCGCTATGCAGGCGTTCGGCGCCATGGGCATGACCAAGGAACTGCCGCTGCAACTTATGCAAGGTAAGTTGCGCACCATGCGGATCTATGACGGCCCCACCGAGGTGCACAAATGGGTGGTGGCCAGGAACCTTCTGGGGACGAGACGATGAACAGCGAATTTGGCGACTATGTCCGCGTGGCGACCAGCGGGCATGTGGCGGTCGTGACGATTGACCGGCCGCCGTACAACCACGTCACCGTGACCTTCATGCGCGACCTGGCCGACGCCTTCGAGGCCATCGACGCCGAGGTCGAGCTTCGCTGCTCGGTGCTGCAGGCCGATGGCAAGAACTTCTGCGCCGGCGCCGACCTGGTCAGCAACGAGAGCTCGGGCGGCCTAGGGGCTGTAAACCCGCTCTACGATGAGGCTGTGCGCCTGTTTTCGGCCCAAAAGCCCATCGTGGCGGCTGTGCAGGGCGCGGCGGTGGGCGCGGGCCTGGGCCTGGCGGTGATGGCCGACTTCCGGATTGCCTCGCCCGACGCGCGGTTTGCGGCCAACTTCGTCAAGCTGGGCTTCCATCCGGGTTTTGGCCTGACCCACACCCTGCCCAGGCTGGTCGGCGAGACGCGGGCCGAGCTGATGTGCCTGACCGGGCGGCGGGTGAAGGCCGAGGACGGCCTGGCCTGGGGTCTGGTCGACGAGGTGGTTCCCCTGGAGGACCTGCGCGCCGCCGCCCTGCGGCTGGCCAAGGAGATCGCCGAGAACGCGCCGCTGGCCCTGGTCGCCACCCGCAAGACCTTGCGCAGCGATCTGGCCGCCGCCGTCCGCGCCCAGACCGACAAGGAGGCCATCGAGCAGGGCCTGCTGCGCGTCACCGAGGACTATGCCGAGGGGGTGAAGTCGGTGTCGGAGCGCCGGGTGGGGAACTTCAAGGGGCGGTAGCGGCCCCGACGCCAGGGTGAATTTAGACCCGGATATGGACTGTCTAATTGGGGCATATTTAGCCTGATTTCGCGAAGTTGAGTCTATATCGACGATGGGCGCCGAGGGTTCCCGGTGGGTTGGGATTTACCCGCCAAAGACCGAAGTGTTCGTGTTTTGTTCAGTATCTCACAGATGCCGCAGGATGGCAAATCTGATGTGCCGCTCGGCGCTGGCGTTCCCGGCGACGCGGTGAGGGGTTTGTCCACGAACCACACGAACACCACGAACCCTCCCGCGAAGCGGTGGCGGGGGCCGGTCAGGACGTAGGGAGCGTCGACACAGACAAGGGTCTACGAGACCTTGAAGGGGTCGGGGACGCAGAGTGGCGAAGACGCGGCCGGTATGATATATTCATACCACGTTCCCGCCTGAAGCCCGGAGGTTTCATGCCCACCATCGCCAAACGCACCGTCAGCCTGCCCGAAGAGCAGTCCGCCTTCATCGACGCCAAGGTGGCGGCCGGGGACTATGCCTCGGCCAGCGAGGTGGTCCGGGCCGGGCTGCGCGCGCTGCGCGAACGTGACGAGGCCGTCGAGCGCTGGCTCCGCGACGAGGTGGCGCCGACCTACGACGCCATGGCGGCGGATCCCGGGCGCGCGCGGACCTCCGATGAGGTCTGGAACGCTGTGGACGCCCGCCACGCGGAGCGGATGAAGACGGCTCGATGAAGCGGCGGACAGTGGTCTATGCGCCGGAAGCGGAGCAGGATCTTCTGGGCCTGTTCGATCACATCGCGGACGCTGCCTCGCCGAGCATCGCGGCCGGCTATCTCGGGCGGGTAAAGGTGTGGCTGGAGGGTTTCTCGACGGCGTCGGAACGCGGAACGCGGCGCGACGACGTCCGCCCGGGGCTCCGCATCATTGGTTTCGAGCGCCGGTTGACGGTGGCGTTCACGGTCAACGAAGACGCCGTCGTGATCCACAGGGTGTTCTCCGGCGGTCAGAATTGGGGGGCGACGTTGGTGGGTGGGTGAGCCGGTTGAGACTGGGGCGGAATGTGTGTGCGTCTCGACTTTAAGGCACCTCACCTGAGGGTGTCAGTCGAAGAAGTTCAGCGGAACTCTATTTAATACAGTGTCACCGTTACCCGATGTTCGTGGTTCGTGGTTCGTTCAGTTTCTCACAAATGTGCCGAACTGGCAAATCTGATGTTCCGCTCAGAGGCTTGCGCTCGGCGTCGCGGAGGGTATCTCCAACCCCGCCCTACACGTCCGTCATTCGCGGGCTTGTCCCGCGAACCTACACGCGGGAGACGGGGGATGTGCCCTGAGCGCGGTTCGACGGCGGGCGTCACGTGACCCTGAGCTGGCCCAAACGGCCCGCGATGCCGAAACAGGATCGCGCGGCGCGCGGAACCACAGAATACACAGACCACACAGAAAGGATCGGTGGAGTGACCGGCGCGGGCCCAAGGCTGGGCAGGCGGACCCGCGCCGGCGGCGCCTTCTGTGTGGTCTGTGTATTCTGTGGTTCCGCGAAGCGCGACTTGGACCGCAGGTATCCTGCGGTCCCTATTTTCCCTGTCTCATTCCGCGGGGTCACTTCAACGTGTCTTATACCAGTCCTTCTAAATACTGACACACGCCCATTGGCGGGTTCCGATGGAGCGGATGCGGTCTGGATCGTTGATGAGGAAGCGCCAGGCGCTT
>JAYTFM010000036.1:0-22197 GCA_043734425.1 Alphaproteobacteria bacterium | reverse complement strand
CTCGTACCACCAGGGGTCCGCGCCCGGCCCTGACGAGGTCTGCGGCCTGACCATCCCGTGGCTGCGCATCACACGCAGGCGCTCAGCCAGTCCCGGGTCGTTGGTGGTGACCATGCCGCCCTCGCCGGTGGCGATGGTCTTGACCGGATGGAACGAGAAGGTCGCCATCGCCGAAAATTGCACATCGCCAATAGTATTCGTCGTATTGCCGTAATTTGTCGTCGTTCCGAGTGCGTGTGGTGCATCTTCGACGAGAACAGCGCCGGCACTGTGCGCCACAGCCTGAAGCCCAGGCAGGTCACAGGCATCGCCCCGCAGGTGCACCGGTAACACCGCCCGGAGCCTGCGCCCCCCCAGCCGCGTCAACGCCTCCGCCAGGGTCTGCGGGGTCATCAGACCGCTCTCAGGATCGACGTCGGCGAACACCACCTCAGCGCCGACATAGCGGGCGCAGTTGGCGGTCGCCAGGAAGGTGATCGTCGGGACGATCACCGCCTCGCCGGGACGCACATCCAGCGCCATCATCGCCAGATGCAGCGCCGCCGTCCCGTTGGCGCAGGCCACCGCATGACGGGCGCCGACCACCTCGGCGAAGGCCGCCTCGAACGCCTCGACGCGCGGCCCGGCGGTCAGGAAGTCCGCGCGCAGGGCCTCGGACACCGCAGCGATGTCGTCCTCGTCGATGGTCTGGCGGCCGTAGGGGAGGAAAGGCTGGGACATCTAGTCGGTGACGCGCCGCCGCTCCCGCGCGGGCCCCTCGTCCAGCATGGCCAGGAAGCCCGCCGCGTCCAGCCAATGCTGATTGGTGTCGCTGACGTAGCTGAACGCTTCTTCCAGGCGTTCGCCGACCAGCGCTTCGCGGGTGTATTCCACGAACGCCGGCTCAATGGCGTAGCGATCACCGAGGTCGACCGTGGTGCGCGCATCATCGGCGGAGATCATCATCTCGTGCAGCTTCTCGCCCGGCCGGATGCCGACCACCTTGGTGGCCAGATCGGGCGCCATCGCAGCGGCCATTTCGGTGATCCGCATCGAGGGAATCTTGGGCACGAAGATCTCCCCGCCACTCATCACGTCCAACGACGACAGGACAAAATCGACACCCTCGCCCAGGGTGATCAGGAACCGTGTCATGCGGGGATCGGTGATCGGCAACTCCGTCGCCCCGCGGGCCATCAGCCGTTGGAACAGAGGCGCCACAGACCCTCGCGAGCCCACCACATTGCCATAGCGAACGACGCTGAAGCGGGTTCCGATGTCGCCGGACAGGTTGTTCGCGGCGACAAAGGTCTTGTCCGACGCCAGCTTGGTGGCGCCATAGAGATTGATCGGATTGCAGGCCTTGTCAGTCGACAAGGCGATCACCTGCTGCACCCGGTTGGCCAGACAGGCGCGCACCACATTCTCCGCGCCCAGCACATTGGTGTGGATGCACTCAGACGGATTGTATTCCGCCGCCGGGACCTGCTTCAGCGCCGCAGCGTGGATCACGATATCGACGCCGCGAAACGCCAGCGACAGCCGCTCGCGATCCCGCACGTCGCCCAGGAAAAAGCGCATAGCGGTCATCCGTTCAGGCCCGAACCGCTCCATCAGGTCGATCTGCATGTCGCTCTGCTTGAGCTCGTCACGCGAATAGACGATGAGCTTTCGCGGCTTGGCGCGCTCCAGCACAGTTTCGATGAACCGCCGGCCGAACGAGCCGGTGCCGCCGGTCACCAGGATGACCTTGCCGTCGAGGTCCAGAGTGGTCGGCGCAAATCGGCCCAAGCAAGACTCCCAATGGCGGCGAATCGAAGATCCAGCCGTAGCCTGAGCCCGCTGCGTAAAGAGACCGCTAACCATGATGGGCGGATGCTGGTTGGATGAACCGCCGCCGGGCCTTCGCGCTCACCGCTCTGACCCTTGCCTTGCCCGTCGCCGCATGGGCCTCCAGCGGCGAGAAGAAGAAAGCTGGGGGAGAATCCTACCTGCCGGTTCGAACGGTGTTGGGCATGACCCTGCGGGGCGCCAATGCTCACGGCGTGCTGTCGGTCGACTTTGGGCTGGATGTCCCCGACGCCGCCCTGCGCCATCGCGCCGATCTGCTGCTGCCCAGGCTACGCGATGCCTATGTGCAGACGGTGCAAGCCTATGCGGCCGGCCTGCCGGCCGGCGCGCTGCCCAATGTCGATTACCTCGCAACCGCCCTGCAGCGCCAGACCAACGCCATCCTGGGCGGCCCCGGCGCTCGGATTCTGCTGGGCGCCATCATCGTCAACTGAACGGCGGGATTCAGCCGCCCGCCGCCGAGTCCATAAATCGCGCCATCGCAACGTCGAGCTCGGTCACCCCGCCCGCATCGTGGGTCGTCAGCGTGACCTCGACGCGGTTGTAGACGTTTGACCATTCCGGATGGTGGTCCAGCTTGTCGGCCAGCAGCGCCACGCGGGTCATGAACCCGAAGGCGGCGTTGAAATCCTGGAACTTGTAGGTGCGATGGATCGCATCGCGCGCGCCGCCCAGCGAGGCCCATCCCGGCAATTGCGCCAGCGCCGCCGCCGCCCCGATCTTCGCCGGCCGGGTCATGCCGTCCGCTCGGCGTCGAAGCTGAGGCCGGTCAGAGCGGCCAGCTCAGCCAGGGTCTGGTCGACGTCGATGACCTTGATCGCCTTCATGCCCAGCCCGGCCGCCGGCTTGCAGTTGATGCCCAGGTCGTCGAGGTAGATGCAGGCGTCCGGGCGAACCACCAGCTGCTCGCACATCATCTGATAGATCCTGGGATCCGGCTTGCGAACCCCGGCCTTTGAGCTCTCGATGATCGCGTCGAACAGCGGCATCACCTGAGCCATCGCGCCGGCCTGGCGTTGGCCGGCGTCGGCCCCGGGACTGTGCATCGAGACCACATTGTTGGTGATGCAGCCGACCTTGAAGTGCGTCTTGCAGGTCTTCAGCGCCGCCACCATCCGGGGTCGCAGTTCACCGTTCAGCCGGGGCAGCACGTCGCGGCCGCGCATCGGATGGCCGACAGCGGTCGATTCCGCCAGGAACAGCTGATCGAACTGCGCGGCGTCCACCTCATTGCGCTCAAACAGCGCCCAGGCGTTGGTGTCGGGGTTGGTGGCGTTGATCCGGCGGATCAGGTCCTTCGGCGCGCCCATTTCAGCTTCCAGCCGGTTGAAGGCCTCGAACGGCGAGGTGGTGAACACCCCGCCGAAATCCCAGATCACCGCTTCAATCGCCACGCCTTGTCCTCGCTATCCAATGCGGCGCGGACGCTAAAGCATCGTGCGGAAAAGTGGGAACCGGTTTTCCGCAAACACGATGCGAAACCAAAAATTCTAGCGCAAGTCGCGTGATTCTTATCGCGCGCCTTGCGCTAGAGACGCTCGGCAAGTCGTGCAAGTAAGGGCCAATGTTTCCCTCGCGCTTCTCCCGGCCGGTCCGGCTTGGCCTCTATGTTCTCGCCTCGGCGATCCTGCTCGCCCTGTGCGTCGTGCCGCAGGATCGGCTGCCGGATCCGGGGACCGGCGACAAGCCGGAGCATGCCATCGCCTGGTTCATCCTGACGCTGACCGGCTATCTCTTGTCGCCGCGCCGGGTCTGGGCGATCCCGGCATATGCGCTGGGGTTCGGGCTGCTCATCGAGGTCCTGCAGGCCAGCATGCCCTACGGCCGGCATGGCGACTGGCGCGACTTCGCCGTCGATGCGCTGGGGGTCGGCCTCGCGATGATCGCGTTCCGGTTCTGGCGGCGCCTGCGGCGATGACCTTGCGCCACGCGCCCTGGGAAGAGGCCGCCGAGTTCCGCATCGGCCTGACGCCCATCGCCCCGGACGCCTGGTTCGAGGGCGGTGAGGCCGATCCGGCGGCGCGCAAGGACCCGCTCTTCGCCCGCCACCCTGACGCCGTCTGGGCCGAACAGCCCGGCTCTCGTCCGGCTCAGGCTGAGGCCCTGGCGATGGTCGGACAGGCGCTGGGCGCGCCCGTCGAGGCCGGGGGTCGCCCACCGCTGCTGGCCGCCGCCCGCCAGGTCGCCGATGATCTTTGCCTGATGGAGCACCGGGACGGCGCCTGGCGACTGACCGCTCTGTCGCTGTGTGCGGGCAGTTTCTTCACCGCCTCGCAGGTGATCGGCCGCAGCCTTTCGGAGTTACACGACCCCGTGACCGGCTTCGAGGACCGCCTGCTGGCCCGCGTCACCCGCGTCTTCCACGGCCTGCGCGAGGGCCTGGTGCTGGAGCGGCGCAACTGGAGCGTGGTGAGTTCGCCGGAGCTGTTTGCGCCGGACCCTTCGCCGATGCGCGCCGCTATCCCCGGCATCGACCCGGCCCGCGCCGCTGAGGTTCTGCACGTCCGCGTCGAGCGCCAGACCCTAAGGCGGCTGCCCGCCACCGGCGCCGCGCTGTTCACCATCCGGGTCTGGCTGGACCCGCTGGCCGCTATCGCCGCCGACCCGCATCGGCTGGCGCGGTTCGCTGAAGCCTGGCGCACGGCCGCGCCTGAGTTTCGCGCCTATAAGCATCTGAAGCTCTATGACGATCTGGTGGCCCGGGTGATCGACGGCGCCTGACCGGCCCTCTATCTTTACGACCATGTCCGATGCGACTCCGCCTCCAACCTTCCTCTATGTGGCCACGCCCTGCTACGGCGGAAATCTGAACCTCAACTATGTCCAGTCGCTGCTGGCCCTGAAGGACGCCTGCCACGTGCGCGGCATCGGCCTGCACGTCGAACTCACGGGCGGCGATGCGCTGATCCCGCGCGCGCGGTCCTGTCTGGCGGCGGCGTTCCTGGCTCACACCAAGGCCACCCACCTGCTGTTCATCGACGCCGATATCGGATTTGCGGCCGAGCATGTCTTCCGACTGCTGGACGCGGGCAAGGACCTGATCGGCGGGGTCTATCCGGTCAAGCGCATCGACTGGGACAAGGTGCGAACCGCCGCCAAGGCCGATGCGCCAGACCTGATGGCGGCCTCGCTGGGCTATGTGGTGCGCTTCCTGCCGACCCCCGACAACAGCGTTGATGTGAACGCCGGCCTGGCCCGGGTCGCCTATGTCGGGACCGGTTTCATGATGATCCGCCGGGACGCCCTGGCGCGCCTCTGCGCCGCCCATCCGGAGCTTCGCGCCGACATGCGTGACATGGCCGGGTCCATCGTCCCCGAAGCCATCATGGTCTTCGAAACTATGATCGAGCCCGAAACCGGCCACTACCTGTCAGAGGACTACGCCTTCTGCCGCCGCTGGCGCGACCTGGGCGGCGAGATCTGGGCTGATGTCGAGACCCGCATGAACCACGTCGGCCATGCGGTTTATACGGGTAGCCTGATGCAAGCCATGCGTCCGGGGTGACTACGCCCCCGGGACCGCAGCCTCCGCCCCGCGCGCCGCCAGCGCTGCGCGGGTCGCCTCATAGCTGGCGCGGTTAATCCGGTAGCGCCCATAGCAGGCCGCCGCGATCAGCCCGGGAAGGATCGCCAGGACGCCATCCCAAAGCGCCAGGTTGAACAGCACATCGGCGTCCACGCGCCCCGGCCTGGCCTTGTGCGGGAAGGCGATCAGGGTGATTACAAACCCGGCCAGCGCCAGCCCGATCGCCTGATCCAGTTTCGCGGCGAAGGCCCGGGTGGCGTAGAGCACGCCCTCCTGCCGAAGGCTGTGTTTCAGCTCGTTCTCGTCGGCCACGTCCGCCAGCGCGGAGCTGACGCTGATCTGCAGGATGCTGATCGCGCCGTAGGACAGCGTGGCAAAGCCGATCAGGATCGGCAACAACCCAGGCATACCAGCGCGCAATATACCCATCTGCCCCAAAACGATGGGGATCGCCGGCAGGATCGCATAGGCAATACAGGCGATGATCATCGAGCGCTTCTTGTCGAACCGGCCATGCAGGCGGGCCGCGAACAGGAAGGCTGTGGCATAGCCGGCGAAGCTGCCGATGATGAAATAGCGCAGGTCGCTGCTCGAAATCTCCCAATAGTAACTATAAACGTAGAGGCGCAGCCCTTCGCGGAGCCCGATCATCATCGACAGGAAGAAATAGCCGACCAGCAGCCAGACATAGTTCACATTGGTCAGCGCCTTGGCGACGTCCTTGAAGAACTCCGCCGGACTGAACTTCGGCGTGTCCAGCGCGGGCTTCGGCAGGAACGGGATCCGGTCGCGTGTGAACCAGGCCGAGGCGAACAGGATCAAAACGACCATGCTGGCCATGGTCACCCCAAAGTTCGCCCAGGGCTGAGGGTTTAGCAGGCCGTTGTGGAATTCCGGGGTCTTGGGAAAGAAGAACGTCAGGGCGATGTACGACATGCTGGAACCGCCAGCCCAGGTGAAGAAGCTGTTGTAGGCCATCACCTTCGAGCGCTCGGTGTAGTGCGGCGACAGCTCGGCCCCCAGCGCCAGATGCGGCGTGTGGAAGACGCTCATCGCCCAACGCATCATTGAGACGGATGCGCCGCACCAGATGGCGAGCCAGAGTTCACTCAATCCCGCTGGCGGCCGGAAGATCGCCGCAAAGCACAGCGCGATGGGGATGGGCGCCGCAAACATCCACGGATGCCGCCGGCCCAGCGACGAGCGGGTGCGATCCGACCAGGCCCCGACGATCGGTTCGATCACCGCGTCCAGCACCAGACTGGCCGAGATCGCCAAGCCCACCCAGGCGGCTTTCACGCCCAGAACCTGATTGTAATAGAGCAGCGCATAGCTCGACACCGCATAGAGCGCGATGGTCTCGGCGGCGCTACCGATCCCGAACGCCAGCTTGGTGTGCAGCGGCAGGGGCGCTATCGGCGCGGTCTCTTGGGCCATGCTGCGGAGCCTCCCTGGACGCTCTGAGCGGCAGTCCTCCACGGAGCAAGCCCGAAGGCGGCGGCGGCGTCAATTGCGGCGTACCCGACATTCGAGGCGACGGGTCCGGTGGCGCCGCCCCAAAGATGCGCTAGTCTCTGCGCAACGATCAAAACCCAGGAGACTCCCATGGCCGCCGCCGACAGCGCCGCCGTCACCGCCACCATGACCGACGAAGTGCTCTATGAGGTGAGCGAACACGTCGCCACCCTCACCCTCAACTGCCCGGACCGGATGAACACCATCTCCGGCCCGATGCTGAACCTCTTGACCGAGCTGTTGCTCAAGGCCGACCGGGACCGCGACGTCCGCTGCATCATCCTGACAGGTGTCGGCAGGGCGTTCTGCGCCGGTCTCGACCTGCGTGGCGCGACGTCGGGCAGCACCGGGCTCTCCGGCGCCTCGTCCTCGACCAACCTGGACCTGCGGTCCACGCCGCCGACCGTCTTGTTCAACCTCGACACCCCGACCATCTGCGCCCTCAACGGCTCGGCGGCCGGCTATGGCATGGACACCGCGCTGGGCTGCGACATCCGCCTCATGGCCGAGGGCGCCAAGATGGCTGCGGCCTTCACCAAGCGCGGCATCCTGCCGGAGTCGGGCGGCACCTGGCTGCTGCCGCGCCTGTTGGGCTGGTCCAAGGCCGCCGAGCTGATCTTCACCGGCCGCACGCTCAGCGCCCAGGAGTGCGTCGACATGGGCCTGGCCTCCCGTGTCGTGCCCGCCTCCGAGTTGGCGGCTGTCGCCCGCGCCCTGGCCCTGGAGATCGCCGGCAACGCGCCGCTGGCCGTCCAGGCCTCCAAGCGGATGATGCGCATGGGCCTGTCGGAAGGCTTCGACGAGCACGTCCACCACGTCTTCCTGCAACTGCTGCCGCTGCTGCGCACCGATGACGCCCTGGAAGGCATGAAGGCGTTCATGGAAAAGCGGCCGGCGGACTTCAAAGGCCGCTGACGGCGGGGGCTAGACCCTTACCGGATCAGGTGATTCCACCTGATCCGGTAAGGGTCTAGGCCGCCCGGGTCGTCCACCTGCTGAGGTCCTTCTCCCGCGCCATCAGCGCCAACCCTGATGCGATGGATTCCAGCTCGGCCCCGGTCTCGATCCGCGACGGCTCGAAACGGCGCTGGAAGATCGCGCGGACCGCCGGCACCAGCGACGAGCCGCCGGTCAGGAAGATGCGGTCGATCTGATGGGCGGCAAGGTCCGCGTCGGCCAGGGCGGCGTCGACCGCGCGCTCGATCTGCGCCAACTCCGGTGCGATCCAGCCCTCGAACTCGGCGCGCGCCACGTCTCGGACGATGGCGATTGACCCAGCCTCAAAGCGGAACTCGGCCGCCGCGTCTACCGACAGCGCCTCCTTCAGGCGCGAGACGGCGCGGTACATCCGATAGCCGTGGTTCTCGTCCAGCATCTCGACCAGGCGCTGGATCTTCTGCGGCTCGACCGCCTCGCGCACCAGCCGACGGATCTCGCGCATGTCGCGGCCGGCCCGCATCAGCGCCAGCTGGTCCCACCGTGCGAAGGTCGCATAGTAGCGATTGGGCACCGGCAGGGTCTTGCCGAAGGTCTGATAGCTCGACCCCTTGCCCAGCGCCGGCGAGACCAGCTGGTCGATGATCCGATAGTCGAACGCATCGCCCGCCACGCCCACGCCCGCCCGGCCGAGTGGGCTCGCCCGCATCGCCCCACCCCTTTCGCGCTCAAAACGGATGATCGAGAAGTCCGAAGTGCCGCCGCCAAAGTCGCCGACCAGCACCGTCGCGTCCTCGGTCAGTTCCCGGGCGAAGAAGAACGCCGCCCCGACCGGCTCATAGGCATAGAGCACCTCGCGCACGCCCATCCGGCGGAAGGCGGTGGCGTAGCGGGCCATCGCCAGGGTCTCGTTGGGCGAATGACCGGCGAAGGTCACCGGCCGGCCCAGCACCACGCGGTCGGGAATTTCCGCCAGGTCCGCGCCCGCATAGTCGCGCACCTTCAGCAGGAAGGTCGACAGCAGGTCCTCATAGGCATAGCGGCGGCCGAGGATCTGGGTCTCGGTGAAGCTCTCCTGGGCGGCGAAGCTCTTGAACGACTGGATGAAGCGGGTCTCGGCCGGGTCCTCGACATAGGCCTCGATGGCCCACGGCCCGGCGGCGATGGTGCGCGCCTGCGGCTGGTCCGGCGGCGCATAGAACGACACGCAACTTCTGAAGGCGAACAGTTCACCCCCGGACCCGCCGACGGTGGGTCCATCTTGCAGAAGATTTGGGGCCGGGAACCGCACCAGCCGCGCGGGACCGTCCGCATCGGCCAGCGCCAGCACGGTGTTGGTCGTGCCGAAGTCGATGCCGAGGCTGTAGCCGGCGCTCATCACAGGGCTCGCGGACGGGAGGGTCGCGGCAGATAGCAGCGCGGCGGGCGCGTGAGAAGGGGAAGCGCTCCAAGATGCTCCCCCATTTCCAGCCCCTTTGGGGGTGGCGAGCATAGCTTGGGGGGCCGGGCCGCGTCGCGGCCCGGAGGGGGAGCTCCCGCGAAGCGGGTGAGGGGGTTCAAGCCCACGCGCCTATCGGCTGGGTCGGCGGTTCGCTGATCCCGAACACCGTGGATGCAACCCCCACCGACCCCCCTTCGCCAAGACTCCGGAGGGCCACCTCCCCCTGCCGCGCTTCGCGCTGGGGGAGGATTGCTACTCCGCGATCTCCACCAGCGGCCGATCATAGGCGCACACCGTCGCCATCTGCAGGATGCGCGAGACCGAGGCGCCCAGCGGGCAGATCTGCACCGGCTTATCGAGGCCCACCAGGATCGGGCCGACCACCTCGGCCCCGCCCAGCGAGGTGATCAGCTGGGTCGAGATCGCCGCCGAGTGGATGGCCGGCATGATCAGCACATTGGCCGGGCCGGTCAGGCGCATGAACGGATAGGCGCTGCGCTTATCGGGATCGAGGGCCAGCTCGGGCGGCATCTCGCCCTCGTACTCGAAGTTGATGCCTTGCATGTCGTCCATCATCGCCACCGCCTGGCGCACCCGCTCCGACCGCTCGCCCATGGGATTACCGAAGGTCGAATAGCTCATGAACGCCACGCGCGGCTCATAGCCCAGAGTGCGGACCGCGCGCGCCGCCTCGATGGCGATCTCCACCAGGTCGGCGGCCTCGGGCATTTCGGTGACATTGGTGTCGGCGATGAACAGGGTGCGGCCCTTGGCCATCACCGCGCTCATGCCGATCACGCGGCCGTCCGGGGCGGGATCGATGACGTTGAGCACCTCTTCCAGCGCCTGGTCGAAGTTGCGGGTGACGCCGGTGACCATGCCGTCGGCGTGGCCCAGCGCGACCATCGAGGCCGCGAACACGTTGCGGTCCTGATTGATCAGCCGCTGCACGTCGCGTCTCAGGAAGCCTTCGCGCTGCAGACGGCCATAGAGATAGTCGACGGCGGCGTCGTTCCACGGCGAGAGTCGGGCGTTGATCACCTCGATCCCGGTTTCCAGCGGGTCCAGCCCGGCGAGGCGCATATTCTCGTGGACCAGGTTCTCACGGCCGACCAGCACCGCCTGGCCAAGGCCCGCCGACTGGAACGCATAGGCCGCGCGGATCACGCTCAGTTCCTCGCCCTCGGCGAAGACGATCTTGCGCGGCGGGGCCGACATCACCGCGCCCTGCAGCTTCTGCAGGAAGGCCGCCGTGGGATCCAGCCGCTGGGCCAGCGAGGCGCGATAGGCGTCCATGTCCTCAATCGGCTTGCGGGCCACGCCGGTGTCCATCGCCGCCTGGGCGATGAACGGCGGGATATAGGAGATCAAACGCGGATCGAACGGCGTCGGGATAATGTACTCCGGCCCGAACTTCAGCTGTGCGCCGTGATAGGCGGCGGCCACCTCGTCGGGCACATCCTCGCGCGCCAGCATCGCAAGGGCGTTGGCGCAGGCGATCTTCATTTCCATGTTCACCCGCCGGGCGCGCACATCCAGGGCGCCGCGGAAGATGTAGGGAAAGCCCAGCACGTTGTTGACCTGGTTCGGATAGTCGCTGCGGCCGGTGGCGACGATGGCGTCGGGCCGCACGGCGTGGACTTCCTCAGGCGTGATCTCCGGGTCCGGATTGGCCATCGCGAAGATGATCGGCCGCGCCGCCATGGTCTTCACGTGGTCCTGGGTCAGGGTGCCCTTGGCCGACAGGCCGATGAACACGTCCGCGCCCTTGATGGCGTCGGTCAGGTCGCGCGCGTCGGTGTCGACGGCATGGGCGCTCTTCCACTGGCTCATATCCTCGGGCCGGCCGCGCCAGAGCACGCCCTTGCGGTCGACGGCGATGACGTTGTCGTGGCGCACGCCCATCGCCTTGATCAGCTCCATGGTGGCGATCCCCGCCGCGCCAGGGCCGTTCAGCACCACCCGGATATCCGCCAGATTGCGGCCGGTGATCTCGCAGGCGTTGATCAGGCCGGCGGCGGTGATGATCGCGGTGCCGTGCTGGTCGTCGTGGAACACCGGAATGTCCAACAGCTCCTGCAGCTCGGTCTCGATGCGAAAGCAGTCCGGGCTCTTGATATCCTCCAGATTGATGCCGCCGAACGTGACGCCGATGTTCTTGACGACGGTGATCACCTCGTCCGGGTCGGTGCAGCTCATCTCGATGTCGATGGCGTCAACGTCGGCGAAGCGCTTGAACAACACGCCCTTGCCTTCCATCACCGGCTTGGAGGCCAGCGGGCCCAGGTTGCCGAGCCCGAGGATCGCCGTGCCGTTGGAGATCACCGCCACCAGATTGCCCTTGGAGGTGTACTCATAGGCCAGCTCGGGATCCGCCGCGATGGCCAGCACCGGCACGGCGACGCCAGGTGAATAGGCGAGGCTCAGGTCGCGCTGGGTCGCCATCGGCTTGGTGGCCTGGATGCCGATCTTGCCGGGCGTCGGATAGCGGTGGAAGTGCAGCGCCTCTTCATCGGTGAAGGTGCGTTTCTCGACATGTTCCATACGCGCGCCGTGTCCCCCGTCCGTGAGGCCGTCCCCCGAACAGCCGGCAACCTATAGAGACGCGCGCGAGGGGACAACGTCCTCCGGGGAAGGGTTGCATCAGCAAGGTTGACCGCGCCGCCCGGGTCGCGAGAGTAGCGCCGAGCAACCCCGGAGAGTCTGCCCTGGCCAGTCCCGTCAAGATCGCCATCGCCGGCGCGCTCGGTCGCATGGGTCAGGCCGTGGCGGCCGCGGCCGCCGCCGACCCTGGCGTGGTCGTCGTCGGGCGCTTCGACAGGCCGGGGTTGGAGGCCGAGGGCCTGGTCAGTGTCGAACAGGCGCTGGCCGCCTGCGATGTGGTCATCGACTTCACCTCACCGGGCGCCTCGGCGGCGCTGGCGGTCATGGCGGCGGGACGCGGCGTCGCGCTGGTGGTCGGCACGACCGGGCTTTCTGCCCAGGAGACCCGGCGGATTGACGAGGCCGCAAAGCGCGTGGCGGTGGTCCGCTCCGGTAACTTCTCGCTGGGCGTCAACATGCTGATGGGCCTGGTCGCCCAGGCCGCGCGGGCGCTGCCGGCCGAGGCCTACGACATCGAGATCGTCGAGAGCCATCACCGCCGCAAGGTCGATGCGCCCTCCGGCACCGCCCTGATGCTGGGCGAGGCGGCGGCGCGGGGTCGGGGCGTGGCCTTGAGCGAGGTCTCAAAACGCGGCCGCGACGGGATCAACGGCCCGCGTCCGGCCGGCGAGATCGGCTTTGCGGCGCTGCGCGGCGGCGGCATCGTCGGCGAGCACAGCGTGATGTTTGCGGCCGAAGGTGAGGTGCTGACCCTGACCCATTCGGCGATCAACCGCGACCTGTTCGCCGGCGGGGCGCTGGCGGCGGCCAAATGGGCGGCCGGTCGGACGGCCGGGCTCTATGACATGCAGGATGTGCTGGGCTTCCGAGACCGTTCCGATGGCTGACATCCTCGATAGCGACGCCACCGCCCAGATCTTCGCGCTCAACTCGGGGCGCCTCTCGGCCGTCGAACTCCTGAAGATCGCGCTGCTGCGCCACGCTGAGACCCATGACGCCCTGAACGCCGTGGTCGCCGCCGAGCCGGAGCGGGCGCTGTCGGCGGCGCGGGCGATCGACGACCTTCGGATGCGCGGCGAGCCGGTGGGGCCGCTGGCCGGGTTGCCGATGACCATCAAGGACACCCTCGACGTGGTCGGCATGCCCGCCTCCTCCGGGCTGGCGCATCTGCGCCGGCGGCAAGCCGAAGACGCCACCGTGGTGGCCCATGCCCGCCATGCCGGGGCGGTGATCTGGGGCAAGACCAATGTGCCGGTGATGGCCGGCGACTGGCAGAGCGCCAACGCCCTCTATGGAAAAACCAGCAACCCGTGGGACCTGACCCGCACGCCGGGCGGATCGTCGGGCGGCGCGGCGGCGGCGCTGGCCGCGCGGGTCACGGCGCTGGAGATCGGCTCCGACATCGGCGGCTCACTCAGGGTGCCGGCCAGCTTCTGCGGGGTCTATTCGCACAAGCCGACCTGGGGCCTGGTCCGCCAGCATGGCCATGTGCCGCCGCATCCCGGCAGCCATGCCGAGCGCGACCTGAACGTGGTCGGACCGATGGCCCGCTCGGCCCGCGACCTGCGCCTGCTGCTCTCGATCCTCGAGAACGGAACGTTGGCGCCCAGGGCGCCGTCCGCCAAGCTGGAAGACATCAGCATCGGCCTTTGGCTGGACGACCCCAACTGCCCGCTGGATCCCGAAGTTCGCACGGTGATCGAGCGGTTTGCCGAGGATCTGCGGGCCGCCGGCGCCCAGGTCGAGCTGATCCCCAGTCCCACCGACATGACCGCCCTGCTGGCCAGCTACCAGACCCTGCTGGGCGCGGTGCTAAGCGAGGACATGCCAGACAAGACCGTGCGGCGCATGGAGTGGATGCGGCCGGCCGCCCGGTGGGCGATGAACCGAGGCGCAGGGCCGCTGTCGTCGGCCGCCGCCACCCTGGCCTACACCGCCCGCCATCGCGAGTGGCTGGCCGCCGATGCGGTCCGCGCGCGGCTGCGCCACGAGATCGACGGCGTGTTCGACCGCTGGCAGGTGATCCTGGCCCCGATCGCCCCGGTGGCGGCCTTTCCGCATGACCCCCGCCCGTTCCAGCGCCGCACGCTGACCACCTCGGACGGACAAACCCTGCGCTACGATTCCCTGCTGACCTGGATCAGCCTGGCCACCGCCCTGCACCTGCCGGCGACCGCGATCCCGGCCGGCCTGACCACCGGAGGGCTGCCCGTCGGCGCCCAGCTGATCGGCCCCCACGGCGGCGACACCCGCACCCTGGCCATCGCCCAGGCCATCGAGGACACCGTGCGCGGGTTCGTCACGCCGCCGTTCTGACTTCGCCGGCAACGCCAGCTCATATCCCCCCGCCCGTCACCTCAGGCTTCGAAATCCTGATAGCGGTCGCCGACCAGGAACCGCGGCCCCGCCCCCGCGCGCGCGGCTCGGTCGCCGGGGTTGTAGAGCGCGCACGTGTCCAGCGACAGGCAACCGCAGCCGATGCAGCCGTCCAGCTTGTCGCGGGTCTGCTCCAGCATGGCGATCTTGCCCTCCAGCGCGCTGCGCAGGCGCAGGCTGATGGCGTGCCAGTCGTCGCGGGTCGGCGGGCGGCCGTGCGGCAGGGTGGCGAGTTCGGCCTCGATCTGGCTGAGCGTCAGGCCCAGCCGCTGGGCGATCAGGGCGAAGGACAGCCGGCGGATGTCGGAGCGCAGAAAGCGCCGTTGATTGCCGCCGGTGCGGATCGCACTCACCAGGCCCCGCGCCTCGTAGAAACGGATCGATGACACCGAAAGGCCCGTGCGCCGCGCCAGGTCGCCGATCGACAGCAGGGATGTGGGTGTCACAGGGCCTCCGATAATAGCTTGACCTCAAGTGAGCTTGAGGTTGTACGACCGGCAATGGGCGCGCTTCCGACGCCCTTCAGCAAGAGCCAAAAGCCAATGTCCGCCGGGCGAATTGAACACGTCAACGTCACCGTCACCGATCCGGAGCGCGCCGCGCGGCTGATGGCGGCGCTGTTCGGATGGAAGGTCCGCTGGCAGGGGCCGGCGCTGAACGGCGGGCGCACGATCCACGTGGGCTCTGACGACCACTACATCGCCCTCTACACCGCACGGGGCGCGGATCACCCCGCCGATGACTTCATCAAGGGCCGGCCGCTCAACCACATCGGCGTTGAGGTGGATGATCTGGACACGGTCGAAGCCGGCGTCCGCGCCGCTGGCCTCACGCCGTTCAATCACGCCGACTATGACCCCGGCCGCCGCTTCTACTTCTTCGACCCCGACGGGATCGAGTACGAGGTGATCAGCTACAAGACCTAGAGCATCGTGCGGAAAAGTGGGAGGTGGCGCCCGCTCAATCCGTCCGCACCTGCGCCTGAAGCCACCGCTGGACGCACCGGCCCTTGACGACGGACATGGGAATAGCCGTCTTCGGCACGGGCGCCTCAAAGAGGCCCAAAGCTTCCTCCAGAGCCCCGAGTCGAAACAACGTCACGGCCAACACTGTCGCCTCCGGCGTCTTCCAAGTCCTTATGCCGGCCCTTCCATACCACATTGAAGCTTCGTCCTCGAGCGACTGAACCCGCTCGAACCACGGGATGCCATAGACTCGCACGGCCTCGGCAACCTCGACCGGGCCATTGGGATCGTTCTTCCACCACCGATCGCGGCCATTGATCAGGTAGCCGATCCGCTGGCCGGATGAAATGATACCCAGCTCTTCGTCGCATGGGATCGACCGCAGGATCCGCTCGGTTTCGAGGTTCTTGGCAAACAGGTTGACGGTGACGCCTCCGTCGATCCAGCTCTTCTGGAGATTCACCCAGTCCTCGATGTCTCCACGCCGTCGTTTCCAGTCCTTCTTCCCGTCGCGAGCGAACCCCAGCGGCTCCAGCGCACGATCAAGCGCCTTGGTATAGGACAGTCGGGTCATGCGGGCACTTGAAGCGGGCAGCCGGGAGCAACAATGCGGGCGAGGCGGGCCATGAGGGGAGGCTAGGTCGAAAAGAACAGAGTGGCAACATAAAATCAGCGCGGGTCAACGCGATGGGCTGGGGTGGGGAGCGTTGCTCCTGTCACCGTATTCACGCTGAACAAGCGGGCGTAGGGCGGGCGTCTTCGCTGTCACCATGCTCCGCACGCTCGTTCGACGACGCCTTAAGGCGGCACCTGCTAGAAATTGCCCTAGAATGAGCGACACCCACGTTGCCGGCTCGGGTATCGAGTTCGAACTGGTTAACCTCAAATTATCGGCGACTGGCCCGGGGTGTCCCACGGGATCGGCACCAACGTACGCACGGACCAAAGTGGAATGACCGGCAGTAAAGTCGATCGAGTAGCGGCCAAAACCCGCTTGGCGGGTCGCACCGGAAGACCACGCAAAATCACTCGTATAGAGATCTCCCAGATTTTGATTTCCCCATTCACCTCCAAGGATAATATCCTCCATCAGAATATTGTCCGCCATATGAAATCCTGCAAAAAATCCCTCCCACTTGTCGACTACTTGATTTCCGGAAGCGTCAAACGACCACGATATTCTCTCTCCCGAATGAACTTGATAGAATTCGGTTAGAAGCGCTGACTCCACAGCACAGGCACCGACCAGATCAACGCACATTCCATGACCGCCGCTGCAGCGGACGCCGAAGTCGCCATCGCGGACGAGGTCGACCGTTCCACGCTCGAGCGAGAGACCTCTAAATCCTGTGTAGTTGAAGGCAGAGACGCCCGCGTTTTCAGCGTCGAAGTCATTCGAATAGAGGGTGGTCCCATTCGCATTCGATGCGAGCGCAAGACAGTAACAAAGCGTCGCCGCGACAACATTCGGGAGTTTCATTAAGTGGGGCCCCTCTCAAATCCAGAATGCATGAAACGGGGCCATTGCCAATGCCAGTTGCATTCGCTCCGAGGGGATTCCCTGCCCCTGACTCGCCTCCGAGGCGGGTTCTGGGTTCTGGGGACATGATACCCATCCCCACTCTCGGATCGCGCTTTGAGTGACCCCCAACGTTGAGACAGGGAAAGTAGGGACAGCTGGTTCCCCCTTGGTCCAAGGCGCGCTTCGCGAGACCACGGAATACACAGACCACACAGAAGGCGCCGCAGGCGCGGGTTCGCCCTGCCCATTCTTGGCCCCGCGTCCCTGTGGTCAGCGCCGATCCGTTCTGTGTGGTCTGCGTATTCTGTGGTTCCGCGCGCCGCGCGGCTCAGCTGCGGACTTCCGCGCCGGCCGCTTCATTCGCGGGCTTGCCCAGCGAAGCGAGGATCACGGTCTCGCCCCGCACGACGCTCAGCGCACATCTCCCGTCTCCGGCGCGTATGGGTTCGCCCTGGGTCGAGCCGCAGGCGCGGCCCGCCCGGGGCAGGCTTCCAAGCCCGCGAATGACGGACGCGTAGGGCGGGGTATCCGACACACGCCTGCCCTCGCCGGCTCGCCGAGCCCAAGCTTGAGCGTCACGTCAGATTTGCCATTCCGCCGCATCTGTGAGAAACTGAACAAAACCCGAACATCTGGCGCATTGGTCTTTGACACGAAGTCCCAGCCCGGCAGGGAGCCGGGGCGCTCACCCCTCAGCGTCCCACCGCCGATATAGACTCAACATCGCGAAATCTGACTAAATATGCCTTCCTTAGACAGTTTATATTCGGGTCTAGATCGGCCTGCGACCTTCAGGCTCCGCCCATCGGCTACCGCCCGCCGGTCGAGCCGAAACCGCCCGCGCCGCGCAGGGTGTCGTCCAGGCTTTCCACCTCGGACCAGACCGCCTGGACCACGGGGGCGATGATCAGCTGGGCGATGCGGTCGCCGCGGCGGATGGCGACGTCTTCTTCGCCGAGGTTGATCAGGATCACCTTCACCTCGCCGCGATAGTCGGCGTCGATGGTGCCGGGCGTGTTGAGGCAGGTGACCCCGGACTTGGCGGCAAGGCCCGACCGTGGCCGCACCTGACCCTCGAAGCCCGGCGGCAGGGCGAAGGCCAGGCCCGTGGGCACAGCGTGGCGGGCGCCGGGGCGCAGGGTCAGAGGCTCGTCCTCGGGAACCGCAGCGCGCAGGTCCATGCCAGCCGCCTGCGCGGTCTCATAGGCCGGCAGCGGCAGGCCCTGGCCATGCGGCAGGCGGCGGATGGGGACGACGGGGCCGCTCACCCCAGCGCCTCAGCCATGCGCTGGGCCAGGCGCTTGGCGACTTCGGCCTTGGGCAGGCGCGCCCAGCGCTCGACACCGGCGGCGCTGACGATGGCCACGGTGTTGTCGTCGCCGCCCATGGCGCCCTCGAGGCTGACGTCGTTGGCGACAATCCAGTCGCAGCCCTTGCGGGCCAGTTTGGCGGCGGCGTGGGCCTCGACGTCGTGGGTTTCAGCGGCGAACCCGACCACCAGCCGGGGCCGGGCCTTGGCCTTGGCCTTGGCCAGCGTCGCCAGGATGTCGGGGTTCTCGACCAGGGCGATGGCCGGCGGACCGCCGGCGCCCTTCTTCAGCTTGACCTCGCCGCACTGCTCGGGGCGCCAGTCAGCGACGGCGGCGACGCAGACGGCGATGTCGGCGGGCAGGGCGGCCTCGCAGGCGGCCAGCATCTGGCGGGCGGTCTCCACCTCGACGCGGCGGACACCGGCCGGGGCGGGCAGGGCGGTCGGGCCGCTGACCAGGGTCACCTCCGCGCCGAGGGCGGCCAGGGCTGCGGCGATCGCATAGCCCTGCTTGCCGGACGAACGGTTGGTGATCAGCCGCACTGGATCCAGCGGCTCGGCGGTGGGGCCGGCGGTGACGATGGCGCGGCGCCCTTTGAGCGGTCCGTCCGACAGGGCGGCCAGGATCGCCTCGAAGATCGCCTGCGGCTCGGCCATCCGGCCGGGACCGAACTCGCCGCAGGCCATGGCGCCGTCGTCCGGTCCCACAAACCGAACGCCGTCGGCCTTGAGCTGAGCCAGGTTGCGGCGGGTGGCGGCATGGGTCCACATCCGCACGTTCATGGCCGGCGCCATCAGCACCGGCTTGTCGGTGGCCAGCAACACCGTGGCGGCGAGGTCGCCCGCCAGGCCGTTCGCCGCCTTGGCCATCAGGTCGGCGGTGGCCGGCGCCACCACCACCAGATCGGCTGAGCGGGAGAGCTGGATGTGGCCCATCTCGGCCTCATCGGTCAGCGAGAACAGCTCGGTGTAGACCTTGTCCTCGGCCAGGGCTGACAGCGACAGCGGCGTCACGAACTGGCCCCCAGCGGCGGTCAGGATCGGGCGCACGGCGAGGCCGGCCTTGCGCAGCAGGCGGACCAGCTCCAGGGCCTTATAGGCCGCGATGCCGCCGCCGACGATCAGTAGCACTCGCTTGTCGTTCAAGGCCGCTGGCCCCCCGATTTCGGACTTCGCTTTAGGCTATGCGGGGGGACTCGACAAACCCGTGGATCTGTGTTCATTCTTTGTTCCATCACATCGGGAATGAGGAGCTTCAGGATGGTTGGAACGAGATTCGGGTTGTTGGCGGCCGTGGCCGCCTTGGCGCTCAGCGCCTGCGACAATGGCCCATCGGCGGTCGCCCAGAAACAGGCTGCGGGAACCCAGATGGCGACGGCCGGCGCGGCCGCAACACCGCAGGCGTTCACCGACACCGACGCGCCACGGGTCGATCACCGGCAGGATCCGGTCAAGCTGGTCGATGGCCAACCGATGTGGTCGGCCAGCCGCAAATACTCCGCCGAGGAGAACGCCCAACGCGCCTTCGCCCGCAACGGCGAAGCGTTTGGGGCCGACAACATCGATCAGTTCGTGGACAAGGCGCACGCCTTCGTCTCACACCCGCCGAAGACCGCCCTGACCCTGGCGCGGGCCAATGGCGACACCCTGATCTACGATCCCAAGGCCAATATCTTCGCCGTCCGCAGCAAGGCCGGCGCGCCGCGCACCATGTTCAAGCCCGACGACGGCATGGCCTATTGGGAGCAACAGAAGGCCCGCGAGACCAAACGCCAGACAGCGCGTCGCGGACGCGGCGACGACGAAGCCTAGAGTTTCTCAGGCGTTCGCGGCCTGGGGTTGCAGGGCGGCCTGGCGGGCCATCGCCAGGGCGATCAGGCGGTCCCAGCCGACCAGCGAGAGCAGGTGGGCGTAGATCTGGCTGAGGGCGCCATTGTCGCGCAGCTCGACCAGCTTGGCGCTCGGCAAGGCGTTCAGCTTTTCCTCGGAGATGCCGAAGTACTCGGCGATCTGCTGGACCTCGCCGGTGGTGCCATCGAGATTGGTCGGCGTGAAGTTGGCCGTCTTGGTCTCGAACAGGTCCAAGTCCTTGAGCAGCTGCACGAAGCCGGTGGTCCGCTGGCGCTCACCCTCGAAGTTGTTGCAGAACTCGATGCAGTTCTTGGTGTACTCGGTGGGCTCGCCCTTGTCGTCGAAGAAGCCCATGTCATAGCCGCTCTCGACGATGAACTCGGCGCCGCGGTCGATGCACAGCACCATCTGCTTGTTGGCCTCGTCGTTGGCGAACACGAACGGATAGCGGCGCACATAGGCCGGGATATAGACCCCGTCCTCGAACATGCCGTTGTCCTTGACGAACATGTTCTCGCCGGCGTTCAGGCCCATGACGGCGATCGGCATGCGCTCATCGCCAACAAAGATGATCGGGCCGGTCAGGGCCGCCAGCGGGAACTCGCCGACGGTCAGCGGCACCGCATGACCGGTCTTGGCGAAGCCGAACGGACCGTCCATCCGCTTGACGCCCATCTTGCCGTGCAGTTCCTTCGCCAGCGGCTCGGGCTGGGAATAGAACAGGACATTGCCGGACAGCTGGCCCGGCGGCGTCTGAGTCGTGGCCATGGAGAAACCTTCGAGAATGTGGGGCGGCGAGGCGCCTGGGGGCGGGGTCTGCGCGCGAGGTCGCGCCTTCTAGCTGATCCAGCCGCAGGCGGCAAATCCGGTGACCGCACCGACGCGCAGCACGAATGCAACTGCACGCCTCCGCCACCGAGCGGCTGCAACTGACGCCAAAGAAAAGGGCGGGACCTTGCGATCCCGCCCTCGTTTCTCAAGCCTGGATGACTGGACCTAGAAGTCCATGTCGCCCATGCCGCCGCCCATGCCGCCGCCGGGCATGCCGCCGCCGCCGCCCTTCTTGGGTGCCTCGACGATAGCCGCTTCGGTGGTGATCATCAGGCCGGCGACCGAGGCCGCGTCCTGCAGGGCGGTGCGAACAACCTTGGCCGGATCGATGACGCCAGCCTTGACCAGGTCGACGTACTCTTCGGTCTGGGCGTTGAAGCCGAAGGTGGGGGAGGCATTCTCCATCACCTTGCTGACCACGATCGAGCCTTCGACGCCGGCGTTTTCGGCGATCTGGCGGATCGGGGCTTGCAGAGCGCGACGCACGATGGCGACGCCGGCCTCCTGGTCGTCATTGTCGCCCTTGAAGCCGTCCAGAACCTTGGACGCCTTCAGGAGGGCCACGCCGCCGCCGGGGACAATGCCTTCTTCCACCGCCGCGCGGGTGGCGTTGAGGGCGTCGTCGACGCGGTCCTTCTTTTCCTTCACTTCGACTTCCGTGGAACCGCCAACGCGGACCACCGCAACGCCGCCGGCCAGCTTGGCCAGACGCTCTTGCAGCTTTTCCTTGTCGTAGTCCGAGGTGGTGTCCTCGATCTGCTTCTTGATCTGCGAGATGCGGCCTTCGATGTCGGCCTTGACGCCCGAACCATCGACGATGGTGGTGTCGTCCTTGGTGATGGTGACCTTCTTGGCCTTGCCCAGCATTTCGAGCGTGACGCTCTCCAGCTTGATGCCCAGGTCTTCAGAGATCAGCTGACCGCCGGTCAGGGTGGCGATGTCTTCCAGCATCGCCTTGCGGCGATCCCCGAAGCCCGGCGCCTTGACCGCAGCCACGCGCAAACCACCGCGCAGTTTGTTGACCACCAGGGTGGCCAGGGCTTCGCCTTCGACGTCTTCGGCGATGATCAGCAGCGGCTTGCCCGACTGGACCACCGCTTCCAGCACCGGCAGCAGCGGTTGCAGCGAGGAGAGCTTCTTTTCGAACAGCAGGATCAGCGGCTCTTCGAGGTCGGCCTCCATCTTCTCGGCATTGGTGATGAAGTAGGGGGAAAGGTAGCCGCGGTCGAACTGCATGCCTTCGACGACATCAAGTTCGGTTTCGGCGGTCTTGGCTTCTTCAACCGTGATGACGCCTTCGTTGCCGACCTTTTCCATGGCCCGGGCGATCATCTCGCCGACTTCGAGGTCGCCGTTGGCCGAGATGGTGCCGACCTGGGCGATTTCGGCGTTGGTGGTGACCTTCTTGGCCGAACGCTTGATCTCTTCGACGACCTTGGCGACCGCCTTGTCGACGCCGCGCTTCAGGTCCATCGGGTTCATGCCGGCGGC
>JAYTFM010000035.1:0-53895 GCA_043734425.1 Alphaproteobacteria bacterium | reverse complement strand
CGTACAACGTCCCCGTTGCCATGATTATCTCCACCTGTTCGTGGAGCCTTCAGAATCCTATTCGCGCCCTCACGCCATGCGGTGAATTGAATCACCCTGTCCGAACTCGGGTTAACGCGCTTTCGGGATTGCGCGGGTGCTGATTCCCTGAGGGCTTTGCTGATTCGGAGCCGATGGGATGAACGTCGAGGTGCTGGAGGGTTTTGAGAAATCGCGGCTGAGTGCGCTGCTGGACCACCTGGGGGAGATCGACGATCCGCGAGAGCCGTGGCGGGTGGCGCATCCGCTGACGGAGGTCCTGCTGATGGTGGTCTGCGGGACGATCTGCGACTGCGACGACTACGACCTGATCGCGGCGTGGGACGCGCGCCACCTGGATTTTCTGCGAAAGTATCTGCCTTACGACCATGGGGTTCCGGGTGGCCGCTGGCTGACCATCCTGATGAACCGCATCGATCCTGGGCTGTTCAGCGCCGCCTTCACCGCCTGGGTTCGGGAGACCTGGCCTGAGCGGCTGGATCTGGTGGCGATTGACGGCAAGACATCTCGACGTAGCCACGACAGGCCCTTTGGGGCCGCCCCGCTGCATCTGGTGTCGGCCTTCGCCACCACCCAGCGCCTGGTGCTGGGCCAGGAGGCGGTGGCCGATAAATCCAACGAGACGACGGCCATCCCCGTCCTGCTGGAGCGCCTAGGACAGAACGATGGACTGAAGGGCGCCATGGTCAGCATTGATGCGATCGCCACCAATGGCGTCATCGCCAAGGCCATTGGCGCGCAGGGCGCCGACTATCTGCTGGCGGTCAAGGCCAACCAGCCGACCCTGCGCGCCGAGGTGGAAGCCTGTTTCGCCGAGGCGCCTGCGGCCGCGCTCGACACCTTCGCCGATATCGACAAGGGCCATGGCCGCATCGAGCAGCGCACCGTCACCGTGGTCCGCGAGGTCGACTGGCTCGGCGGCGCGCGCCGATTTCCCGGCGAACTGCGATTGCCGGGCGTGGCCGCCATCGTCCGCGTCCAATCGCGCACCGAGCTCAAGGATCGATGCCGCTATGACACCCGCTACTTCATTACCTCCGCCAGCCTCGACGCCCAGCGCGCCGGCGCCGTCGTCCGCGCTCACTGGGCCATCGAGAACAGCCTCCACTGGACGCTCGATGTCGTCTTCAAGGAGGACCAGTCTCGCCTGCGAAAGGGCCACGGCGCCAACAACATGGCCGTCGTCAGACACTTCGCCATCAACATCGTCCGCGCCGCCACGGACAAACGCTCCATCAAGTCCCGCCGCAAGATCGCCGGATGGGACACCAACTACCTCGCAGAACTACTCGGCCCCATCCGCCGTTAACCCGGATTCGTTGCCCTGGGGGCGGCCCTCAGCCGAGCCGTGTCATGCCGTCCAGTTTCGCGGCCTCGCGATCAAAGGTCATGGTGGTCTCGCAGCCCGCCATGCGGCCGGCCTGGGCGATCAGGCAATCGGCGAAGTCGGCGCGCGTACCCTGGAAATCGCGCACGGCCTTCCAGACCGTTTCAGCCTGATCAACGAGGATTTCGCGGGTCCGCAGCAGGGCTTCCAGCCCCTCAGCGACCTTGGCGTCGGTCAAGCGGTAGGCAGAGGATAGGACCCAGACCAACTCGATAACCGTCACCAGGGAAACGAAGCCCGGAGCCTCGACGGACAGGCTTTCGATCAGCCGGTCAGCCAGCGCCGACTGCCGGGTATCGTCCTGCATGATGTAACGGACCAGCACATTGGTATCCAGACCGATCACTTGGCGATGCGGCCCGCCGCGGCGCCCCGCTGGGCTATGGCGGCGTTCATCGCCTCGACCGACACCGGCTTGGCGGGTTTGCCGAACATCCCCTTCAGCGCGGTCACCGAGCGAGTGGCGGCGATGAACTCATACCGGCCCGGCGCCACCTCCACGAACTCGACCCGGTCGCCGACGCTCACGCCCATGGCCGCGCGCACGGCCGCCGGAACCGTGATCTGGCCCTTGCTGGTGAGTGTGGCGGTGGTCATGGGCGAACCTGTCGGTTGAACTCCTTACATCTAAGTAAGGAAAATCAAACTTTCAAGCCGGCTGCGGGGGCTCACAGCTACGCCCAAGCCCCATAGGGATCCACGAATGGCTTGCCCAGCGCCTCGGCCACAGCCGGGTGGGTGACGTCGCCGGCCAGGACGTTGAGGCCCTTGGCCAGGTGCTTATTGGCCTTCAGCGCGTCCAGCCCGTGGTCGGCCAACTGCAGGCCGAACGGCAAGGTGGCGTGGACCAGGGCTTCGGACGAGGTGCGGGGCGCGGCGCCCGGCATGTTGGCGACGCAATAGTGGACCACGCCGTCGACCACATAGGTCGGGTCGTGATGGGTGGTCGGCCGGCTGGTCTCGAAACAGCCGCCCTGGTCGATGGAGACATCCACCAGCACCGAGCCCGGCTTCATCTTGGGCAGGTGCTCAGCCCGCACCAGCTTGGGGGCCGAAGCGCCGGCGGTCAGCACTGCGCCGATCACCACATCGGCCTTCAGCACCTCTTCCTCCACGGCGTCCTGGGTGGAGTAGCGGGTCAGGATGCGGCCCTGGAACATGTTGTCCAGCTCACGCATGCGCGGGATCGAGCGCTCGACGATCACCACCTCCGCGCCCAGGCCCGCCGCCATCCGCGCGGCGTTCATGCCGACCACCCCGCCGCCTAGCACCAGCACCCGGGCGGGCGGCACGCCGGGGACGCCGGAGATCAGCAGCCCCATGCCGCCGTTGTGCTTCAGCAGCGTCTCGCCGGCCGAGAACACCGCGATCCGCCCGGCCACCTCCGACATCGGGGCCAGCAGCGGCAGGCCGCCCTGCGCATCCGTCACGGTCTCATAGGCGATGGCCGCGCAACCGGAGGCCAAGAGGCCCTCGGCCTGGTCGGGGTCAGGCGCAAGGTGCAGATAGGTGAAGAGGATGTGGTCCTTGGTCAGCCGCGCCCACTCGACCGCCTGCGGCTCCTTGACCTTGACGATCAGCTTGGCGGCCTCGAACACCGCCTCAGCATTGGGCAGGATCGTCGCGCCGGCCCGCATATAGAGCTTGTCAGCATAGCCCGCGCCGACCCCGGCCCCCTTCTCGACCACCACCTCATGGCCATGGGCGACATACTCGCGCACCGCAGTCGGCGGCAGCCCGACACGATATTCGTCCGGCTTGATCTCACGAGGCACGCCGATACGCATGGAAGGCTCCTTTGGGGGGAGTTGTTGCGGGTATCAGCGGGTTTGCGGGGAAGGGTGTGCGGGGTCAAGGGGGGGGCCTCACATCGCCGCCCCCTGGCAATCCGCCGCCGATCCGCTAAACCCCGGCCCGCGCCGCGTGGGACCCACGGAGGACAGCCAACCGTCGGGGAACCATCGCCATGCAAACCAAACGCCTGGGCCGAAGCGCCGTCCATGTTTCGACGATCTGCATGGGGACCATGACGTTTGGCAACCAGGCCGATGAGAAGACCGCGCACCGGATCCTGGACGCGTCGCTGGACGCCGGGATCAACTTCTTCGACACCGCCGAGAACTATCCGGTGCCGCCGCAGGAGAGCTGGGCGGGGCTGACCGAGGAGATCGTCGGGCGCTGGATGAAGACCAAGCGGCGTGACGCGATCATCATGGCCACCAAGGTCAGTGGTCCGAGCCACGGCTGGCTGAAGTCCTCGCAGCGGGCCGGTATGACGGCCCTGGATCGCCACAACATCGTCCGCGCCGTCGAGGCCAGCCTGACGCGGCTGCAGACCGACTATGTGGATCTCTATCAGACCCACTGGCCCGACCATGGCGCGCGATATGAGGAGGCGATGCGGGCGCTGGACGATCTGGTGCAGGACGGCAAGGTGCGGGTGCTAGGCTGCAGCAACGAGACCGCCTGGGGGCTGATGAAGAGCCTGGCGGCGTCCGAGAATGAGGGCCTGGCCCGCTATGAGACCATCCAGAACAATTTCAGCCTCAACAACCGCCGGTTCGAGGACGCCCTGTCGCAGGTCTGCCTGCAGGAAGGCGTCAGCCTGATCCCCTATTCGCCGCTGGCCGGCGGGGTGCTGTCCGGCAAGTACAATGACGGCGCCCGTCCGGACGGCGCGCGGTTCTCGAACTACCTGAAGATCGGCGGTCGGCAGGCGGCGATGGCGACGCGGTTCGTCAACGACAAGTCTTTGGCCTCGACCACGCGGTTCGCCGCCATCGCCGCCGAGGCCGGGATCGCGCCGGTCACGCTGGCCACCGCCTGGAGCAAGCAGCACGACTTCGTCGCCTCGACCATTGTCGGCGCGACCCGCGAGGACCAGCTGGCCGACATCTTCGCCGCCGCCGATCTGACCCTCAGCCCCGAGGCGATGAAGGCCGTCGATGCGGTGACGCGGGAAATCCTCTACCCGATGGGGTAGCGTCCCTCACAGCACGCAGCCCGTCAGGCCCTCGCGGCGGACCGCGCGGGCGTTGCGGGTGATGCTGCCGGCCCGGCGCTGCATGTAGGGCCCAGGCCGGGCGGCCTTCCAGGCCAGCGGCTTGGGCACGATGGCGGCCAGGCGCGCGGCCTGGGCCTGGGTCAGGCGGCTGGCCGGAACGCGGAAGTTCTTCTGCGCGGCGGCCTCGGCGCCATAGACGCCCGGCCCCCATTCGATGGAATTCAGATAGACCTCCATGATCCGCGGCTTGCCCCAGCCGACCTCGATCAGCACGGTGAACCAGGTCTCCAGACCCTTTCGCACCCAGTCTCGCTGGGGCCATAGAAAGATGTTCTTGGCAGTCTGCTGGCTGATGGTCGAGCCGCCGCGCAGCTTCCGGCCGGCCTCATTGGCGGCCATGGCCTTCTGGATCGCCTCGATGTCGAAGCCGTGGTGTTCGCAGAACCGCGCGTCCTCGGCGGCGATCACCGCGCGCACCAGATGCGGCGAGATCTGGCGGATCGGAACCCAGTCGCGCTGGAAGCCGCGGCCCTCGAGGGTCCGCTGAATCATCAGAAAGGTGACTGGCGGGGGGATGAACCGGTAGAGGGCCACCATCATGATCGGGCCGATCACGAACACGACCAGGCCGGCGATGACGGTCGCCCGGATCAAACGCCCGATGAAGCCGCCGCCCCTGTTCCTGGCCATGCCCGATCCCTTGCCTTGACCTAAGGAACGGATGGTAGGCGCGATTCTGGTGGGCGACGTCAATGCGATGCTCGGAGTTGGGGGCCGACGATGAACGTCAGCGAGGCTATCGAACGGCGGATCTCGGTTCGCGCCTTCAAGCCGGACCCGGTGCCGAAGGTGCTGGTCGCCGAGATCCTGGAGAAGGCCGCCCGCGCGCCGTCCGGCGGCAACTTGCAGCCCTGGCGGGTCTATGCCCTGACCGGAGCTGCCCTATCTGGGCTATCGGCGGCGGTGATGGCCAACCCGTTCGGCGAGACCCCGGAATACGCGGTCTATCCGCCGGACCTGTGGGAGCCGCTGCGCTCCCGCCGCTACCAGAACGCAGAGGACCTCTACGCCTCGATCGGCATCCCGCGCGAGGAAAAGCCCGCACGCCTGCGCCAGCTGGCCAAGAACGGCGAGCTGTTCGGTGCGCCGGTCGGCCTGTTCTTCTGCCTGGATCGCAAGGTGGGTCCGCCGCAGTGGTCGGATGTAGGCATGTATATGCAGAACGTGATGCTGCTGGCCGCCGAGCGCGGTCTGGACACCTGCGCCCAGGAATACTGGGCGCGCTATCCCCAGACCGTGGCCAAGGCGGTGGGCCTGCCGGACGACCACATGCTGTTTTCAGGGATGGCGCTGGGCTATCGCGATGAGGGTCATCCGATCAACGGCTGGCGCTCAGCGCGCGATCCGCTGGACGTCTGGTGCGAGCTGCAGGGCTTCGATTGAGCGGCCCACACCGGGTCTTGCGAGGTCAGGCCTGCGGCCCCAGGCCGCCGCACGGCGCCTTGACCGTGCAGACCAGACCCTCCCGCAGGTAGCTGAGGTCGACGCTTCCGCGCAGCGCCCGACCCAGGCCTTCGCGGATCAATCGGTCGCCGAACCCCACGCGCTCTGGCGGCGTCACTGGCGGACCCCCGATCTCGCGCCAGACAAGCCCGAAGGCTTCGCCGTCCACGGCCCAGGCGAGATCGATCCGTCCGGTCGCAATACTGAGCGCGCCGTACTTCGCGGCATTGGTGGCCAGTTCATGCAGCGCCAAGGTCACCGCCACCGCCAGCTCTGGCCGCAGCCTGACCTCGGGTCCCTGGAGGGCGAACCGTTTCGGATCGACGCCGCCATAAGGCGCGGCGACTTGCGCGGCCACGTCGCCAAGCGTCGCCCCGCGCCAGGTGTCATCGACCAGCACGTCATTGGCGCGGGCCAGGGCCATCAGGCGCGCCTTGAAACGGTCCCGCGCCTCGTCCGAAACCTCCGGTCCTCGTAGACTCTGGCTGGCGATCGCCTGGACGGTGGCCAAGGTGTTCTTCACACGGTGGTTCAGCTCATTGACCATCAGGCGGCGCCGATCCTCGGCGGCTTCGCGGTCGGTGACGTCGGTGAGGACCACGGCGATGCCGCCGCCCCGCATCGGCGAGATGCGCAGTTCAACGATGCGATCTGGCCGCAACCGCGACGGCGCCTGAAAGGTTGCGGACTCGCCCGCGTTCATCGCGGCTTCGCAAAGTCGCATGAAGTTGGTGCTGCGGCCTTCCGGGAACACGTCGAGCAGGGCTCGGCCGAGAACCTGCGCGCGCCGGGCGTTGAAATAGAGTTCCGCAGCCCGATTGAAGATCACGAACCGCCAGTCCGTATCCAGGGCGTAGAAGCCGTCAGTGATGCTCTCAAGCACCGCCTCCAACCGCGCTTCATAGGTGGTTGCGTCAAGCGCGCCGGCCGGCCTGTCCGTCATAGCGTCACTGTCCGCCATCGCACTGCCGCCCGCCCTGGCCGTCGACCTACTGTAGCGCTCCTTGGCGCGATCCTACAGCCCGAAATGGCGGCAGAAGACGGCAAGTGGAGCCTGGCCGGCAGGGGGCCGCAGGGGAAGCAACCGCCCGGGACGCCACCGGGCTAAGGGCCGGCAGGGCCGCAATCGCGGCGTCATCCGATCTCGGCCACCCCGGCGGCGCCGGCCTCATCACCCCAGGCGACACGGCGGGCGTCAGGACTGATGGCCAAGGCCGAGATCGGAGCGCCCTTTTCGGATTTGAGGTGAACCAGTCGCTCGCCGGTGACATCGGCGGCCCAGACCCGGCCATCGTCCAGACCCGCCGCCAGCCAGGTGCGGTCTGGCGCCGCAGCGATACGTGTGGAGAGCGCGGCCTCGTCATAGCCGATCTCGGCCGCCTGTTTGCCCATGGGTCCCGTCGCCCCTCCGAACGGCCAGACCACCGCCCCATTAGCCCCGGCGGTGCCCATCAGCGCGCCCTTGGACAGGAACGCCAGGCTCTTCACCTTGGCCGGATAACCACCCATGCGCATGTTTTTCTCGTCGGCCACCCGCCAGCCGTGCAGCTGGTTTTCCTGCATGGCGCTGATCAGAAATTTGCCGTCAGGGCTCCAGGCCAGGGTCACATGGCTGCCGGCCCACTTCAGGATGGTCGGCTTCTGGTCGGCGATGCGGGCGTACCACAGCCAAGCGCCGCCATAGCTCGCCGCAGCCAGCCGCCGGCCCTTGGGATCGAAGGCGACGTCCGCCACTGACTTCTCGTGGGTGAAGAGCCGCACGAAATTGGGGTCAACGGCATCGCGCACATGAAGCTCGCGGCCGGCCCCGAAGGCGATCAGGCCGGACTCGGCGCTGGCGGCCACGGTGTCGATCCAGCGGCCGGGGAGGCTGGCCAGTTCAGTCACGCCGTCGGGCTGGCTGAGCATCACCCGGCCGTCATCGCCGCCAGTGATGAGGCCCTCGCCCTTGGGCGGCAGGCAGGCGGCCAGCACCGCGCCATCGTGCGCCTGGACCACCTCGCCGCTCTCGAAACGCACGGTCCCATCGCCCAGGGCGAAGACGGCGCGGCCGGCGCGATCAAAGGCGGCGGAGGTGACATAGGCCTGGAAGTCAAAATGCATGACCCTCCCCTAGTGCGTGGGGGCATGGGCGGGCAAGGGCGGGTCATCCATCCGCGTCAGCGCGCTTTCGGCTTTACAACCCCGTTTCGGCTTGCCAATGGTCGCCACGAAGGGCGCGCGGTGCGGGCTCCCAGGGAAGGAACTGCAAAGTATGGCGGCGAAAGTCGGCGGCAAAGGCGGGGGCAAGTTCGACCTCGGCCAGAACGCGGACATGAACGTCACGCCCTTCGTGGACGTGATGCTCGTGCTCCTGATCATTTTCATGGTGTCGATCCCGGCCGCGACGGTGTCGATCAGGCTGGACCTGCCTCCGGCCATCCCACCGCCGCCCGGAACGAAGGTGAAGGAGCCGATCCTCATCAACATCCAGCGCGGTGGCATCCTGTTCATCGGCGAAGCCCCGACCAAACTGGACAGCCTCGCTGGCGATCTGTCGACAGTGCTGTCCAAGGACGATCCAACCCTGCCGCCGACCCAACAGCGCGTCTATATCCGCGCCGACCGGGACGTGCTGTACGGGGAGTTCATGGCGGTCATGAACGACCTGCAAGGCAACGGCTTTTATCAGGTGGCCCTGATCAACGAAGAACTCTGAGCCCTTCGGTTTGAATTCGAAAAGCCCGCCGCGAGCGATCACGGCGGGCTTTTTCGTGGACGGGGCAGCGCCACGGCCTATGCAGGGGTTCCAAGTTTTCGCGAAGGCATTGCGCATGAAACGCTTCCGCACCTGGGCCTTGCTGACGCTTTTCGTCGCCCTGATCGGCGGCGGCGGCGGCGGCTGGGCGGTCTGGAACTACGACCTCCGTTGGCGCCCGAAGACCATCCGCCATGACCAGGCCGAGATTGCGCGGATCCTCCAGACCTCCGGCTGGGTCTCGCCAGGCCTGAAGGGCAAGACGCTCTACATGGTCTCATTCCGCTCCTGCCCCGATTGCATCCGCTTCATGAGCGAGGAATTCCCCAAGCTGCATGCCGCCGGGATCGACACTCGGGTCATCGAGATCGCTCGCCGCGACAAGAACGGTATCGCCAAGTCCACGCCAGCCGAACGCGCCACCGTCGCTCAGCTCTGGCTCGCCCGCGACTGGCGACTGTTGCAAGCTTGGGAAGCGGTTCCGCCTGAAGCCTGGAAGGCGCCCGGCTTGCCGCCTGCCGACGGCGATATGGCCCGCACGGCTGTGGTCGAGGCGGGCCGCAAGGCGGTCGACGACCTCACGCCGCTGCTCAAGACGAATGGCGTCCACTTCGCCTATCCGCTGCTGGTCTGGTGGAATGACAAGGGCGAGATGCGCAGCTGTGCCTGCGAAAAGCGTGAGACCTATCGGTTCGTACGCCGCGAGCTCGGGGTATGAGGCCCAACGTGATCCGCCGAAACGCCCTGGTGCTGGGCGTCTTAATGGCGCTGGGCGCCTGCACGCCCAAGCCGGCGGCATCGCCGGAGCTGGTGTTCTCGATCCTATCGGCTGAAAGCCAGTCCAGCGCTGAGAAGGACTGGAAGCCATTCCTCGCCGACATGTCCAAGGCGCTCGGCATGCCGGTGAAGGCCTTCTACGGCTCAAATTACACTGCCCTGATCGAAGCCATGCGCTTCAAGCAGGTCCAGGTCGGCTGGTTCACCAACCAGTCGGGACTGGAGGCGGTGCGTCGGGCCGACGGCGAGGTCTTCGCCCGTTCGGTCAACCCCAGCGGCGTCGATGGTTATGAGGCGGTGATCATCGTGGGGCGCGGCTCGGGCCTGACGCTGGAGCGGCTGCTGGCCTGCGACAGGACCATCGACTTTGGCATGGGCGACCCGAAGTCGACCTCCGGCACCCTGGCGCCGATGACCTATCTGTTCGCGCCGCGCAAGATCGACCCCTCGACCTGCTTCAAGACGGTGCGGTCGGCCAACCATGAGTCCAATCTGTTCTCGGTGGCCTCCGGGGTGTTGGACGCTGCGACCAACAACACCGCCTCTATGGATCGGTTGAAGTTGCTGGACACCCCGATCGCCAAGCGCACGCTGGGCAGCATCGACATCGTCTGGCGCTCGCCGCGCATCCCGGAGGATCCGCTGGTCTGGCGCAAGGATCTGGATCCGGCGTTGAAGGCCAAGATCAGCAGCTTCATGTTCGGCTACGGTGTGGGCGACACGCCTGCGGCGGCCCGCGAGCGGGCGATCCTGGAACGCATCCAGACCCTGCCGTTCAAGGCGGCCAACGACAGCCACCTGTTGCCGGTGCGTGAAATGGAAGCCACCGGCCAACTGATCCAGGCCCGCAGCAAGGGTGATCCGGCGGCGGTCAAGGCCGCTGAGGCGGCATTGGCGGAGATCGCCAAGGAACGCGCAGCTATTCCGTAGCGGTTCTCAGCAGGAAGTGGCCCGTCAGGCCCGCGACCGGCTTGGCGCGGCTTTCCTGCCAGGCCTCGACCTGCACGTTAGCGACCCGCCGGCCGACCTTGCGCAGGATCGCGCGGGCGAAGGTGTCTCCCGGCCCAGCGGGGCGCAGGTAGTCGATATTGATGTCGATAGTCTTGGGGACTTTCAGACCCGGTTGGGCCAGAGCCAGCTGGGCCAGGGCGGTCATCTCCAGGAAGGCCCCGACCACGCCGCCGTGCAGGGCAGGGATCGTCGGATTGCCGACCAGATGCTCGGCGAACGGCAGGACGGCGGTCATTTCATCGCCCGCCAGTTCCACTCGCATGCCCAGATAGCGGACATAGGGTACGCGCTGCAGGAACAGATCGAGGCTCGCGATGGCGGCGGCGTCCACGTCAGCCTCTCGGATTGAACATGAAGGTCGCCTGGGCGGTGGCGACGGGGTCGTCCGGATCGGTGTCCCAGGCGTGGGCGCGCACGAAGCCGATGGACCGCGTGACCTTGTAGCCGTGGGCCTCGGCGGTGATGCCGCTGCGGGGCGCGGCAGCCCGCAGATAGTCGATGCGCAGATCCAGGGTGGCGATCGGCATGGGCTGATCAAAGGCTGAATTGATCGCCAGGCCGCAGACGTGGTCGATCAGCGCCGTGACCACGCCACTGGCGATGACGTCGGTGTCCGGATCGCCCACCAGTTCTTCGCGCCAGGGGGTTCGCATCACGCCGCGCCCATCCCCCGAGGAGATCATCTCCATACCCAGCGAGGCGGCATGGGGTACGTGGTGGGTCATGCGGTCGGCCAGCGGCGCGGTTTGATAGGTGTCCGTCATGCCAACGGTTTGCGGCCTCGGCGCCGGCCAAGTCAACGCGCTTCAGGCGGCGTTTCCAAACTGCAGGGCCGCCAACCGGGCGTAGAGGCCGCCTCTGGCGGTCAGCTCGGCGTGCGTTCCCTGCTCAACCACCCGGCCTTCGTCCATCACCACGATGCGGTCGGCCTTCAGAACCGTCGCCAGCCGGTGGGCGATGACCAGGGTCGTGCGACCCTTCATGGCCGCGTCCAGGGCCCGCTGCACCAGCTGCTCGTTCTCAGCGTCGAGCGCGCTGGTGGCCTCGTCCAGCAGCAGCAGCGGGGCCTCGCGGACCAGGGCGCGGGCGATGGCCAGCCGTTGGCGCTGGCCGCCGGAGAGGGTTCTGGCCCGGTCGCCGACCGGGGTGTTCCAGCCCTCGGGCAAGGCGTCGACGAAGGCTTCCGCCTGGGCGGCGCGGACCACTTCGCGCACCTGCGCCTCGCTGGCCGCCTCGCGGCCGTAGCGGATGTTCTCCAGCGCCGAGCCGGAGAACAACGGGCTCTCCTGGGCCACCAGCGCCATGCGGGCGCGCACTTCGGCCGGATCGGCTTGCTGAAGCTCCACGCCGTCCAGACGGATCGATCCGGCCTGCGGATCATAGAAGCGCAGCAGCAGGCGAAAGACCGTGCTCTTGCCGGCGCCGGAGGGCCCGACCAGGGCCACGCGCTCACCAGCGCGCACGGTCAGGCTGAAGTCCCTGAGCGCCGGCAGGTCGGGACGACCCGGATAGGCAAAGGTGACGGCTTCGAAGTCCACCTCGCCGCGCGCCGGCTGGGGCAGCGGCGTCGGATGCGGCGGGGCTGCGACGCCGGGTCGAGCATCCATCAGCTCGCCCACCCGCTCCATGGCCCCGGCCGCCTTCTGGACATCGCCCCAGGTCTCGCCCAGCGCCCCGACCGCCCCGGCCGCCATCACCGAGAGAAAGGCGAACTGGAACAGCGAGCCCCAGCTGATGTCGCCGCGCAGGCCGGCATGAACGCCCAGCGAGAAGACCCCGACGATCCCGCCAAACACCAGCACGATCACCGCTGCGGTCATGATGGCGCGGGCGGTGATGCGTCGCAGCGAGGTCCGAAACGCCTGCTCGACCGCAGAGCCGAACCGATCCGCAGCGGCCTGTTCGCGGCCGAACGCCTGCACCGTCTCCAGGGCGTCCAGACTCTCGCCGGCTGAGCCCACCGCGTCGGCGAACCGGTCCTGGGCGCTGGCGGTCAGCTTACGCACCCGGCGGCCGAACAGAAACAGCGGGGCCAGCACCAGGGGGAAGGACAGCAGGACCAGGCCGGTCAGCCGAGGGTTGACGATCACCAACAGGATGATGGCGCCGATCAGGGTCAGAATGTTGCGCAGCGCCACCGAGACCGAGGTGGCCAGCAGGCTCTCGACGATGGCGATATCGGTGGTGATCCGCGACAGCACTTCGCCGGTCCGGGTCTTCAGGAAGAAGGCCGGATCCAGGGTGAGTATATGGGTGTAGGCGGCTTTGCGGAGGTCCGCGACCACCCGCTCGCCCAGCTTGGTGACGAAGAAATACCGCAACCCCGTGGACACGGCGAGAGTGCCGGCCACCGCCCAGACCATGAGGAAGGTCTGGTCGACCGAGGCGGCGGTGGTCTGGCCTTTGGTCAGATGATCCACCACGCTGCGGATCGCCGCTGACAGTCCCAGCGTCGCGCCGGTCGACAGGATCAGGAACACCCCGGCCAGCAACGCATCGCCCCAGTGGGCGGCGGCGAAGGGCGCCAGACGGCTGAGGGCGCCGACGTTGCGGCTCTTCTCGCGCCGGGCACCCGCCTCTGAGAGGTTCTGGGCAAGGGCCTGCCCGGCGCTTGGGCGTCCCGGCGCGGAAACGTCGGGGCCAGCATCGCTCATAGGTCGCACCTTGCCTTCGGCGGCGCGGTTCTCTATACGCGCGGCTTCCTTGGGGGTCGCCTTTGCGGGCGACCTTCCGATTTGGCCGCTCCTTTACGTCAGGCGCCCGTTCGATGAAACAAGACACGCACCCGAACTATCACTTCATCACCGTGGTGATGACGGATGGCACGAGCTACCAGACCCGCTCGACCTACGGGAAGCCCGGCGACACGCTGAACCTGGATATCGATCCGAAGACCCACCCGGCCTGGACCGGCGGCGGCCACCAGATGCTGGACCGCGGCGGGCGCGTGTCGCGCTTCAACGCCAAGTTCGGCGCCTTCACCCGCAAATAGGCGGGCCTTCAGGCCAGAACGATCAAACGCCGCGAAGGGCTGCTTCGCGGCGCTTTTGTTTGCGCCATTCGCTGTGCCGTCGTGGGACCTCAGGTCCCGAAGGCGGACTTCAGCCGGTCAAGCTGGGACAGCACCGTGTTGGCGGCCTCATCGGCGGCGGGCTCGACGTACATGCGCTTGTCGAGATGGCGCGCACGCTCGTACAGCCGCTCGGCGCGATCGGCCAGGCCCTTCAGCGTCCGGGGAAGCGCGCGGCGGGCCGTGTCCTCAACGCCCTCCGCCGCGTCTGAATTCAGCCGATAGCGATCTTCGCAGGCTGCGTTCGCCGCCATGTCGCCCTCGCGCACCGCGCGTTGAACCAGCAGCCACGAGGCGACCTGCATCAGGCGTGTGGTCAGACGCATGCTCTCGGCCGCATAGGCCAGGGCGGCGTCGCGGGACAACAGTTTGGATTCCTGACGGCCCTCGCCATCAAGATAGCCGGCGGTCTCTTCCACCAGCTCCATACCTTCCTGGAACGTCCGCTCGAAGAGTTCCGAGCGTGCGAAATCCTGGATTACGGCGGCGCGCCAATCCGGAGCGTTTTGCATTGTCACCATTCTATACTCGTAACCAGGGCGCGAACAGGCCCCGGGGTCAGCCCGCCGTCCTGCAACCTGCGTGCCATCGTTGGCGTGCCTTAGTCGGATTTGGCGCCAAACAGAGCGTCAGCTGCCGCCCGTCCCGCCTGTTTGCGGGTGATCTGGGCTTTTGCCCGGGCGATTTCGGCCTCCAGCACCTCGATCCGCTCCTCTAACTCGGACACCCCGAACAACTCCAGGTCCTCACGCACGGCGTCCAAAAGGCGCTGCCCGCGCCCGATGCGCACCTCAGCCGGCTCTTCCATGTGGAACGCTCCTTTGCGACCTCTCGCCAGGGCGCTATCTGAACGCGTCCGCGCCGACCGCGCAAGTTTGGGATCGACCAATGACCAGCCCCGTTGAAGCTGAAACCATGACCGCCATCGCGGTGGAGGGCGGGCGCGGCCCGGCCAGCGCGCTGAAGCCGGCCCGTTTGCCGCTGCCCAAGCCGAGCCCAGGCCAGATTCTGATCCGGGTGCGCGCCGCCGGGATCAACCGCGCGGACCTGGCCCAGCGGATGGGCATGTATCCGCCGCCGCCAGGCGCGTCGGACACCCTGGGTCTTGAGGTCTCCGGCGAGGTTGTCGTGGCCGCAGGACGGTGGAAGCTGGGCGATCGGGTCTGCGCGTTGCTGGCTGGCGGCGGCTATGCGGAATATGTCGCCTGTGACCCGCGTCACGCGTTGCCGATTCCGGCGGGCATGGGTTTCGAAGCCGCGGCGGGGTTGCCCGAGACCGTGTTCACGGTGTTCGCAAATGTGTTCGAAGGCGGCGGGCTCAAGGCTGGCGAGACGCTGATGGTGCATGGCGCAACCTCCGGGATCGGCGTCACCGCTATTCAGATGGCCAAGGCTCACGGCGCGCGGGTGATCGCCACAGGACGCGGCGCGGACAAGGCCAAGACCGCGTTGGCGCTGGGCGCCGATATCGCGGTGGATACGACCACCGAGGACTTCGCTGACGTCGCCAAGGCGGCCGGCGGCGTCGACGTGGTGCTGGACATGGTCGGCGGCGACTATTTCGCCAAGAACCTCGACGCCCTGAAGACCGGCGGGCGGATCGTCTACATCGCTGCGCAGGGCGGCGGCGAGATTACCGTGCCGATCTTTCGGGTCATGCTGAAGCGCGCCGTGATCACCGGCTCGACGCTCCGCGCGCGGGAGGCCGACGAGAAAGCCCGCCTGGCCGACGAGATCGAGCGGATGGTCTGGCCTTGGGTGATCGCCGGCAAGGTCGCGCCACCGGTCGACCGGACTTTTCCGCTGGAAGACGCCGCCGCCGCCCACGCGCACCTGGAAGGCGGCGCCTATGTCGGCAAGCTGATCCTGACTACCGGCTGAAGATGCCCATCAGCAGCGGCCTGACGAACACCGAGGCCGCCGCCTTGGGCCGGACGTCCGGCACCAGATAGCCCAGGTCCGCGCAGGCGTTGAGCGTGGCGTTCAGCATCTGTGCGGCGATGGACGGATCGACCGGCCGCATCGAGCCTTCGGCGATCCCGTCGGAGATCATCGAGGCGAAGCGGTCGGAGATGCGGTTGGAATGCTCCACCATGATCTGGCGCATCTGCTCGGGCAGGGCGGTGAGGGCTGAGGTGCGCAGCAGTGGGCCGTGGTCCGAAAGCTGGAACTCCGCCAGAGCGGCGGCGCAGGCGCTGAGCCGATCCCACTGGCTGCCGGGCTGTTCCATCCCCAGACGCTGGGCCCGCCGCATCACCTCAAAGGTGCGCTCGAAGCAGCCGACCACAAGTTCGTCCTTGGCCTCGTTGTGGTGGTAGAAGCTGCCCTTGGTGACGTTCAGTTCGGCCGAGATCTTGTCCACCGAGGCGCCGCGATAGCCGCGCCGATTGATGAGGCGTGTGGCGGCCAGCAGGAAGGTCTCGCGCGCGGAGTCGGGGCCGTCGGGCGGGGCCAGTTCCGCCTGGGCGATGACCGGCGGGTCCCAAGCCGCGCCGGCGCCGGCGACGCCGCGCAGCAGGATGTCGACCATCCGCTCGCCGATCCGCTCGAAATCCTCCGGATCGTATTTGGCCAGCCACGAGGCGCCCCAGAACACCTGCTCCAGCAACATCCGCGTCCGCGCGGTGCGGCGGCCGCGCGACATCCAGGCGTGATCCGGGTGGTCGAAGATCTGCCGCACCTTGCGAAACAGCCGCCCGTAGGTCTGGGCGACCTCCTCGCGGCGGGGAGAGCCTAGGGCCAGCAGCTCGGTGATGATCGGCAGAGGCGGCGCCGCACCGACCGCCGCCTGGCGCACCCGCGTCAGATAGCTGGTCACGAACCGGGTCAGCCGCTCGCCGGGAGTCGGGGCGCCCACCGCCGCCTCGGCCATGTCGTGCAGGGTTTCGATCCCCCGCGCGATGGCGGCGGCGGCCAGATCGTCCTTCTTGCGGAAGTAGTAGGTGACGCTGGTGGTCGACAGGTCCACGGCGGCGGCCGTGTCGCCGAGGGTCAGGCCCTTGATGCCCTTGCGATTGAGGATGCGCGTCGCGGCGTCCAGGATCGCCTCGCGCTTGCGCTCGAACCGATCCGTCGACCGCGCCGTAGCGCCGCGTTCCGACATGGCTGGGTGTTCCCTACTCGAGACGATGTTGTGCCTCGGGACGGATAGGTCGCCAAGGGCTCACGTATCGGAGAAGCCAAACGGGGCGCTGGTGCGGCGGATGTCGTCGGAGAGGATCTGCCGGCCGATGGGCGGGGCCGAGCGCGCGGTGCACTCAGTCCGGTGGCAGATGCGGCAGGTGACGCCGATGGGCGTGGCGCTCTCTGGGCCGGGCTGGCCCTGGGCGTAGATCAGCCGGTCGGCGTGCTCGGCCGCGCAGCCCAGGGCGATGGCCCGCTCGACCCGGGGTGCGCCGAACCCGCCGCCGCCGGCGGTGACGGTACGGGCGATGGAGAAGAACTTCTGGCCGTCCGGCAGCTCCAGCCACTGGGTGACGATCCGGCGCGGGGTGCGGAACGCCTGGTGCAGGTTCCACAGCGGACAGCCGCCGCCATGCCGCGCGAACGGGAACCCGGCCCCGTCCAGCCGCTTGGAGACATTGCCCGCCTCATCGACGCGGATGAAGAAGAACGGCACCCGCTCCTGTCCGGGCTTCTGCAGGGTGGTCAGCCGGTGCGCGGTCTGCTCGAAACTTGCGCCGAACTGGCGACCCAGCGCCTCGACGTCATAGCGGCGGGTCTCCGCCGCGCGGGCAAAGGCGGAGTAGGGCATCAGGATCGCGGCGGCGGCATAGCTGGCCAGCGCCCGGCGGGTCAGGCGCTCGCCGCCCTCGCTGGAGAAGCTGCCGTCGGCCAGTTCGGCGTCCACCGCCTCGTGCAGTTCGAGGTAGGCGATCTGCAGGGCCAGCTGGAACATCTGACTGGCGGTGTCGAGGCCATCGTCCAGCAGCACCTCGCGCCGGTGGCGATCCAGCCGCCGGACCGAACCGACCATCACGCTGGAGGGCAGGCGGCGGACCCGGAAGTCATGGCGCGCCTTCAGGTATCCAGCCAGACTGTCGTGCTCTGAGATGGCCAGCGCCAGACGTTCGGCCGCATCGTCCAGGCCTGGGAAACTGTTGCGCCGCGCGGCCAGGAAGCGCCGGGCCTCGGCGACCGGGTCGGCGGCGTCGAGACCCTGGACAGCGCCGTCTGAGCTGGCCTCCGCGCCACGATCGGCCAGCGCCAGCTGTTCCTCGCGGTAGGCTGTGTAGAGCCGCAGCAGCGCCTCGGCCACGCCTGGGAAATTAACGGCGATATCGGCGCTTTCGAGCGGCGGCAGGTCGATGTCCGCGAACATCGGGTCCTTCAGCACCGCCTGTAGCCGGGCCGCATCGTCGGCCCCTCCATCGCCAGCCAGCGCTCCGATGTCCATCTTGTAGGTCTGGGCCAGCCGCAGCAGCATCTCGGCGCTGAGCGGGCGGTGATTGCGTTCCAGCAGGGCGATGTAGGACGCTGAGACCTCCAGGTCTGCGGCCATGTCGCTCTGGGTCAGACCCAGGTCGCGGCGTAGCCGCCGCAAGCTGGGGCCCACATAAAGCCGGCGTTCATTCGGCATGCGCTGAGGTCCAATTACCAGTCACATCCTTACAGCATTACACGTTGTGTCTGTAAAGTTCGACAGCTCGACCGCGTCGGCCCTCCCCTTGCAAGCGCGAGGCAGCTAGCACCACCGCCTGTTTCAGTTCCGGACTCGAAGGACGCTGCCGATGGCCTATCAGGACCACATCATCGAGATGAGCCAGCTCATCAAGAGCAAGAATGGCACATGGGATGGCATCAACGGCGAGTCCGTGGCCCGGATGCGGTTGCAGAACCGCTTCAAGACCGGCCTGGAGATCGCCAAGTTCACCGCTGACATCATGCGCAAGGACATGGCGGCCTATGACGCTGATCCGGCGAACTACACCCAGTCGCTGGGCTGCTGGCACGGCTTCGTCGCCCAGCAGAAGCTGATTTCGATCAAGAAGCACTTCGGCACCACCAAGGGCCGCTACATCTATCTGTCCGGCTGGATGGTCGCGGCGTTGCGCTCCGACTTCGGCCCGCTGCCCGACCAGTCGATGCACGAGAAGACCTCGGTGCCGGCGCTGATCGAAGAGATCTACACCTTCCTGAAGCAGGCCGACGCCCGCGAACTGGGCATGCTGTACCGCGACCTCGACGCCGCCCGCGAGGCTGGCGACAAGGCCACGGCCCAGAAGCTGGTCGATGCGATCGACGCCTATGAAACCCACGTGGTGCCGATCATCGCCGATATCGACGCCGGGTTCGGCAATGCCGAGGCCACTTATCTGTTGGCCAAGAAGATGATCGAGGCCGGCGCCTGCGCCCTGCAGATCGAAAACCAGGTCTCCGATGAAAAGCAGTGCGGCCACCAGGACGGCAAGGTCACGGTGCCGCATGAGGACTTCCTGGCCAAGGTGCGCGCCTGCCGTTACGCCTTCCTGGAGATGGGCGTCGACAACGGTATCATCGTCACCCGCACCGACAGCCTGGGCGCCGGCCTGACCAAGCAGATCGCCGTCAGCCACACGCCCGGCGACATCGGCGATCAGTACAACAGCTTCCTGGACTGCGAGGAGATCTCGCCGGCCGACATGAAGAACGGCGATGTGGTGATCAATCGCGGCGGCAAGCTGCTGCGGCCCAAGCGCCTGGCGTCCAACCTCTTCCAGTTCCGCGCCGGCTCGGGCGAGGACCGCTGTGTGCTGGACTGCATCGCCAGCTTGCAGAACGGCGCAGACCTCTTGTGGATCGAGACTGAAAAGCCGCACATCGAACAGATCGCCGGCATGGTCGACCGCATCCGCGAGGTGATCCCCAACGCCAAGCTGGCCTACAACAACAGCCCCTCGTTCAACTGGACGCTGAACTTCCGCCAGCAGGTCTATGACGCCTGGAAAGCGGCGGGCAAGGACGTCTCGGCCTATGATCGCGCCGGGCTGATGAGCATCGACTATGACGCGACCGAACTGGCCGCCGAGGCCGATGAGCGGATCCGCACCTTCCAGCGCGACAGCGCCAAGCGGGCCGGCATCTTCCACCATCTGATCACCCTGCCGACCTATCACACGGCGGCGCTCAGCACCGACAACCTGGCCAAGGAATACTTCGGCAGCCAGGGCATGCTGGGCTACGTCAAGGGCGTCCAGCGCGAGGAGATTCGCCAGGGCATCGCCTGCGTGCGCCACCAGAACATGTCCGGCTCGGACGTCGGTGACGACCACAAGGAATACTTCGCCGGTGAAGCGGCCCTCAAGGCCGGCGGCGCCCACAACACGATGAACCAGTTCGCGTAAGCCTCCCACCCCTCCCCCTCGACGGGGGAGGGGCAGGGGTGGTGGTGCGTCCTCAAAGGTGACGCAGCAAGCGCCGGTCGGCGACGACCTTGACCTTCCCCTGACATTGCGCGTTCACCACCACCCAACCCTCCCATCGAGGAGGAGGGCTCGTCTGTCAGGAACCCCATGCAAATCTCACCTGCCCTGACCGCCGATGACCTGCTCCACGCGTTTGTCGAGACGGAGCTGCTGCCGGGGACCGGCATCGCGCCCTCAAACTTCTGGGCGTCGCTCGAGTCGATCCTGGCCGACTTCAGCCCCAAGAACGTCGCCCTGCTGGCGCGGCGCGATGATCTGCAGGCGCGCATTGACGCCTGGTGGCGCGCCCGGCGCGGCAAGGATGTTCCAATCGCCGAGGCTACGGCCTTCCTGCGCGACATCGGCTATCTGCTGGCCGAGCCGGAACCCTTCCAGATCACCACCGAAAACGTCGACCCTGAGATCGCCCAGATCGCGGGACCTCAACTGGTGGTGCCGGTCTCCAACGGCCGCTATGCGCTAAACGCCGCCAACGCCCGTTGGGGCAGCCTCTATGACGCGCTCTACGGCACCGACGCGCTGGAGCCGCCGACCAGGGCGAAGGGCTATGACCCGGTGCGTGGCGGCAAGGTGATCGCCTATGCCCGCGACCTGCTGGATCGTGTCGCACCGCTGGAAGGCGCGTCCCACGCTGATGCGGCGGGCTATGCAGTGCAGGCTGGCGCCCTGACGGTGGAGCTGACGAGCGGCGCGTCCGCCGGCCTTGCCAACCCGGACCAGTTCGCTGGCTGGCGCGGCGCGGCCGCAGCCCCGTCGGCTGTGCTTCTTGCGCACAACGGGCTGCATCTCGAAATTCAGATCGACCGTACCCACAACGTCGGCAAGGACGATGCCGCCGGCGTCGCCGACGTGCTGGTCGAGGCGGCGCTGACCGCCATCCAGGACTGCGAGGACTCGGTCGCCGCCGTCGATGCCGAGGACAAGACCGGCGTCTATCGCAATTGGCTGGGCCTGATGCGCGGCGACCTTGCCGCCACCTTCGCCAAGGGCGGCGGAACCGAGACCCGCCGGCTCGACCCGGACCGGGTCTATTCCGCGCCGGGCGGTGGTGACGTCACCCTGCGCGGCCGCAGCCTGATGCTGGTGCGCAACGTCGGCCATCACATGGCGACCGACATGGTCGCCTGGAACGGCCAGCCGGCCTTTGAGACCGTCATCGACGCCCTGATCACCGTCACCGCAGCCCTGCATGACATCAACGGCGCGCGACGCAACAGCCCGGCCGGGTCGGTCTATGTGGTCAAGCCGAAGATGCATGGCCCCGATGAGGTCGCTCTGGCGGTCCGTCTGTTCGACCGGATCGAAGACGCCCTGGGTCTGGCCCGCAACACCGTTAAGCTGGGCATCATGGACGAGGAGCGGCGCACCAGCGCCAACCTGGCGGCCTGCATCCACGCGGCGCGCGAGCGGGTGGTGTTCATCAACACCGGGTTCCTGGATCGCACCGGCGATGAGATTCACACCGCCATGGAAGCAGGCCCCATGGTCCGCAAGGATACGATGAAGGCCCAGCTGTGGCTGGTCGCCTATGAGAAGCGCAATGTCGAGATTGGCCTGGCGACCGGCTTCCCCGGCCACGCCCAGATCGGCAAGGGCATGTGGGCGGCGCCCGACATGATGCAGGACATGCTGGCCACAAAGGTCGGCCATCCCCGGGCCGGCGCCAACACCGCCTGGGTGCCGTCACCGACGGCGGCGGTGCTGCACGCGTTGCACTATCATCAGGTCGATGTCCCGGCGCTGCAGGCCCGGATGCGCGCGGCGGCGAGCGTCACCGGAACCGACGACCTGCTGACCCCGCCGCTGGCCCGCTCAAACTGGAGCCCGACCGACGTGCAGCAGGAGCTGGACAACAACGTCCAGGGCATCCTGGGTTACGTGGTCCGCTGGATCGACCAGGGGGTCGGCTGCTCCAAGGTGCCGGACATTCACAATGTCGGCCTGATGGAAGACCGCGCCACCTTGCGAATCTCCAGCCAGCACATCGCCAACTGGCTGCACCACGATGTGTGCACCGAGAACCAAATCCGCGCGACCTTCCAGCGAATGGCCGGCGTGGTGGATGCCCAGAACGCCAGCGATGCGGCTTATGTTCCGATGGGCGCCGATCTGATCGGAAATATCGCCTTCCAGGCCGCTCTGGAACTGGTGTTCGACGGCCGCGCCCAGCCCAACGGCTACACCGAACACATCCTGACCCGCCGCCGCCGGGAGCGGAAGGCGCGGGGGTAGAGGCGGCATATCGTCAGACTGGACCCCGGCCTTCGCCGGGGTGAGTCGGACTTCATCCACTCACTTCCTAACCCAGCTCCCACCCGCCGGCTTGTAGTAGTCGCCCGGCCGGAGCCGGCCCTGCACCACGCTGGTGAAGGCTGACGCGCCGGCGGCTTCCACCGCCACGCCGTTCTTGGCGGCGGCCTCGCGATAGAGTTGCGCCCGGCCGGCGTTGATCTCGGCCACGGCCTCTTTCAGCGCGGGGTCGGTGGTGGGTTTGACATAACCCAGGAAGCCGTCGGCCTGTTCACCCACGACGCCGGCGGTCTTGGCGTCGAGCACGGCTGTGCGGGTGTCCATCGCCTGGGCGACGAGCGGTGTGGCGACCAGCGCGGCCAGAACGGCGGCGCCGACATTGAAGAAATCACGGTTCTGCATGGTGTCTCCTCCTCCTTAGAAGAGGTTGGGGTTTTTCTGGATCAAGGCTTTGACATCCTCGTCCAGGCGAAGCCGGACGTCGGCGTCCAGCTTGGCGTAAATGGTGATTGGCGCGACCTCGACCCGCACGGTCGGTGTGCAGGCGGCCAGGCCGGTGAACGACAGTCCCGCCAATGCGGCGAGCGCCAGTCTTCGATGGATCATCCGGAACTCTCCGTCATCTTGGTCTCTCCTATCAGGCTTCAGGGCTGAACCGGAGCTGAACCGCGCGTTTTGTGGAATTCAGCATAGTCGGCCAACAGGTCGTCCAGGTTCAGGGTGGTGTCGAGGGTCAGGTTGACGCCGGTGCCGGATGGCAAGGGCAGCTTGCGCTCCATATAGCGCTTGCGGATCAGGTCGGTGAGGCTGAGCCGGATCTGCTGCCTGGTGGGCGGATCATGGCGGCCCACGATATGGAACAGTACGCCGAGGCGGCCGTTGTCGCGGCTCTTCAGCGTGGCGTCCAACGTCTCAAACGCCAGGTGTTCCATCGCCTGATAGGCAAAATCGGTGAAGGTGTCGGTGCTTGCCGCCGGGTCGGGGACCTTGCCGTCGGCTTTGAGTGCGCCATCGGCCTGCACGCCGGTCAGGGCCGCCCGCTGGATCGACAGGCGCCCCGGTTCGATAGCCTTGAGCTCGCCGCCCAGCAGGCGCACGCGCCCGTCCACGACGGCGAAGGGCACGCGCCCGCTGACCTTGGCGTCCAGGTCGACCCGATCCCCGAACGGCGAGGCTTCCACCAGATCATGGAGTTGCACGCCCTCGAAGATCAGCGTCCCCTTGGGGCCGGCTCCCGCGACCATCGACAGTTCCAGCTGTTCGATAAGGACGCGGCCGCCGCCGACCTCAGCGTCACCGCCTTCGATCTTGAGCAGGGTGTCCGAGAGGCTGAACTTCGCCCGCAGGTGGGTCAGCGGCACAAACGCCTGAACCTCGTCGATCTCCAGCGTCTGGCCCGGCGCGGCGGCCAGCGGCGCCAGGCTGGTGAAGGCGATCTGACCCTTCAGGCCCCGCACCGGGCCAGCGGCGCTGGTGAAGTCAAGGCCCGGGACGGTGAGCGTTCCACCGCTGGTCGCGCCCGCCGGGCTCCAGTCCAAGCGCCCGGAAAACTGGGCCTCGCCGACGACCGGCGAGCCCACCGCGCCGGCCAGCGGTGAGAGCTGGTCGGGTTGCAGTCCACCCACTGCGAAGCGCAAGGCGGGCGTCTCGATCACTGCGCCGCCGATGCCTAGACGTCCGTCGTGGGTGAGCTTGACGTCGGCGACCGCCGCGCCGCCCGGCGGACGCAGGGCCAGGTCGGCGCGCCAGATGCCCCGGTCCAGAGTGGCCGGTCCGCTCACGAGGAGCGGGTTGAAGCGCTGGTCCGGCGCCGCGTCGACGAGCCGCGCGGAGGTCACCGTCGCCGCGACGCGAATGTCCTCGGCCTTGCCGCCGGCTGACACGCGCCCGCTACCGCTCTCCACCCGCGCCTGCAGGAAGGGGATGCCCGCCGCCGCGCCTTCCAGCCGGCCTTGAAGGCGCCAACCCGCCGGGCCGAGCGTCAAGATCGGACCTGCATCCGCGCAGAATCGCCCGGACAGTCCCTCGATGTCATTGGCGTCAAAATCCAGACGCGTCGCGCGCACAGCGGCGCAGCGCGTGGCGGCGAAGGTGATGACACCGGCCGCCATCCGAAGCCGGCCTGCCGCGTCGATCTCGCCGCCCTGCAGCGGCCCCAGCGACGCGCCCGCGTGGAGCGTGAGATCCGCAGATGGCGCCTTGCCCAGGACCACGCCGCCCAGCCGCGCGTCGACATCGGGAAGGCCGCCCCCGCCGACCGTCAGTCGAGCGGAGGACCCGTTCCAGGCCAATCGCACTTCGCCGCCAGCGTCTGGACGCAGGACAACGGGCTGGGCGAGGCGAAGGTGGCCAGCGGCGTCCATTCTGATGTCCGGCGCGGCGAACCTGAACCCCTGCGCCGCCCGCTTGATCGCCGCTATCTGGCCCGCGTCTGCGGCCGTCGCAGGCCCCAACCCCCGCCAAGCGGCTCGGCCACTCGACGCGCCGGCCAGCGACAGTTCGATACGCTGGCGCGTCGCATTCAGCGCGCCGGTGAACCGGGCCTGGACGTTGGTGACCTTGAGATCAGACGCGATCAGGTCGCGGGCGTCGGCTTCGAGCGCCAGGAGACCCGTGACGCGGTCGCCGCCGGCCCGGGTCCAGTGAAGCGCGGCGCTCGTCACGCGTCCGTTCAAAGCCCCGGTCTTCAAGGATGCCTGTTTGGCGGAGGCGGCGGTGGCCGTGAGACTGGCCTTGCCCAGGACATCCAGGGTTGAAATCCACCCCTTGGCCTGCCCATCGAACGTCGCCGTCAAATGGACATCCGAAACCACATCGGCGTCGGCGGAGGTCAGTTGCTTGGCGACGTAAGTCGCCCGGAGCGCGAGGGGGCCATCGGCCCGCCGGGCCGTGAAATTTGGATAGGGCGCAAGCACTGAGGCCTGCAACAGGCCGCCGACGCTCGCGAACCGGCCCGAGCGGAACTGTTCGACCGGAGCCGAGAGACTAAGGCTGAGCCGCTTCCCGACACGATCCGCCCGAAGGCTCGCCGGACCGAGGCCAACCTCAAAGTCGGGACCCTTCAGCACCATTGGCCGCGCCAGGGCGCTGAGCCGTGTCAGTTTTCCCTGTTCCGAGAGGATATCGCCGACAATCGTCACCGGACCGAAGTCCGTGGTGAGCGAGGCGACGCCACCTTCGATCAACACCCGCGGCGTCGGCGTGCCGGGCGGCGGCGGGTGACGCAGGAAGTCGGCGATCAGCGGATCCAGGGCGCCCAGCGTCAACTTTCCCGCATGGAGGTTCGCCCTCAGCGCGGGTTTGCGCAGGGTGACGGAGATCACCTCAAGGCCGAACAGCCGTGGGCGATAGTGAACCTCCATCCGCTCGGCTGTGAAGTCGGGCCGGGCGGGATCGCCGATCCTCAGACGCGCCACGAAGGTGGTGGGTCCGATCGCCTCGACCTGCGCCTCCGACGCCACGCCACGGGCGCGCAGCCAACCGGTCAGCGCTTCCCGCGCCAAGGCCTTGCGGTTCAACCATGACGTGGCCCCAGCCACCACCAGCACGAGGGCGACGAGCGCCAGGGCAAGGCGCAGGGGACGGGTGTTGGCGGTGGGCGTTTCTGGCAACGGCGACGGGCTCTATTGGGACTTTGGCCCTAGATAGCGCAGAAGACTCCCGCGCAATGCCGGTTTCCGATCCCGCTCACGCCTCACCGGTCGCTTTTCGGGCGCGTTCCAGGTCTTCGCCCTCAGGCCCGTCCAGCGCCTCCTCGGCCTCGCGGGCCTTTTCTTCGACGGGTCCGGACTTGGCGAATTCGTGCTGCTGGTCCTGGAAGCGGCGCGCGGCTTCGTAGTCGCCTTCGCCCTGAATCTTCGAATCGCCCATAGGGTGTCTCCTTCGAATGTCTTGAGGAAGAACCCCTGCCGAAAGGCCTGGTTCCAGCCGCATAGACGCGGTCGATGGCGAGCATAGAGGATATCATGTTGATCGCTCGCGCCGCCGGTTCATAGTCGGCGCTGCAGATTTCACTGGAGACCAACATGTCGCTCGGCTCAAGCAAGCCCCTCGACAACCCCAAGGTCGCCTTCGCTGGCGAGACGCACGAATACACCGACATGCACCCAGGCATGGCGCGTACGGCGCGGGAAGAAAACTTCGACGAAATTGCCGACTGGTTCGAGACCTTGGCCAAGGCCGAAAAATCCCACGCTGGCCGCTTCCAACGCGCCCTCGATACCCTGGACTAGACACTGAAGGCCCTTTCCCCCTTGCGGGGGTTCTATGGCCACCTGGCGGCGCTGTCGCTGGCGACGCGGGCGGAACTGGCGCGGGACTTCGCCTGAAGCCAGACGGCAGCCGCCTCTTGCGAGGCGGCCCCAGACCCTACCGCTTGAAGTCGGCGAACTTCTTGCCCTCGGCGACCAGCTTTTCCAGCAGCGGCGCGGGCTTGAAGTCATCGCCCATGGTCGCCTGGAATTCCTTCATCTTGGCCAGCACGTTTTCCGGGCCGACCTGATCGCCGAAGTACATCGGCCCGCCGCGATAGACCGGCCAGCCATAGCCGTTGACCCAAACCACGTCGATGTCGGACGAACGGATCGCCATGCCCTCTTCCAAGAGCTTCGCGCCCTCATTGATCATCGGATAGATGCAGCGCTCCAGGATCTCCTCGTCGGAGATCTTGCGGGGGTTGCGGCCGGATTTGACGATGAAGTCGTGGATGATCTTCTCGGTGATCGGGCTGGGCTTGGCATTGCGCGCCTCGTCATAGTCATAGAAGCCGGCGCCGTTCTTCTGGCCCCGCCGGTCCATCTCGCAAAGCGCGTCGCGCAACGTCTCGCCCTTGGAGTTCTCCTTGACCCAGCCGATGTCGAGGCCGGCCAGGTCGCTCATGGCGAACGGCCCCATCGGGAAGCCGAAGTCGTAGAGCACCCGGTCGATGTCCCAGGGCATGGCGCCCTCCAGCACCATCTTGTTGGCCTCGCGCTGGCGCTGGCCCAGCATGCGGTTGCCGACGAAGCCTGGGCAGACGCCGACCAGCGCCGCAACCTTCCCGATCTGCTTGGCCAGCTTCATGGAGGTGGCGATCACGTCCTTGGCGGTGTGGTCGGCGCGGACGATCTCCAGCAGCTTCATCACATTGGCCGGCGAGAAGAAGTGCAGGCCGATGACGTCCTGCGGCCGTTTGGTTACGGACGCGATCTCATCAATGTTGAGGCCCGAGGTGTTGGTCGCCAGGATTGCGCCCGGCTTGCAGATGGCGTCCAGCTTGGCAAAGATGTCCTTCTTGATGTCCATGCGCTCGAACACCGCCTCGATGACGAGGTCGACGTCCTTGAACGCCTCTTCCATCGAGAGCGAGCCGGTGATCAGGCTGATCCGCTTGGCGGTGTCCTCGGGCTTGGCGGTGCGCGAGCGCTCGTAGTTGCTGCGGATGGTGGCGAGGCCGTGATCCAGCGGCCCCTGCTCGCGTTCCACGATCACCACCGGGATGCCGACATTGGCGAAGTTCATGGCGATGCCGCCGCCCATGGTGCCGGCGCCGATGATTCCGACGCTCTTGATCGGACGGATCGGGGTGTCGTCCGGCACGTCGGGGATCTTGTTGGCCTGACGCTCAGCGAAGAAATAGAACCGCTGAGCCGCCGACTGGGCGCCGGACATCAGGCCGCCGAACAATTTGCGCTCGGCGGCTAGGCCCTCTTCGAAGGTGGCCGAGTTCACCGCCGCCTCGATACATTGGATATTGGCTTCCGGGGCCGCGAAGCCGCGGAACTTGCGGGCGTTGGCCTTGCGGAACGCAGCGAAGATTTCCGGCTTGCCGCGCGCGGCTTCCAGCTTGGTGTTGTTGGCGCTGATCTTCACCAGCGGCTTGCTCTCGGCGACGCACTTGTTCGCAAAGGCGATGGCGGCCGCCTTCAGTTGGCCTTCCGGCGCCAGTTCATCGACCAAGCCGAGCCTGGCGGCTTCCGGGGCCGGTACGTGACGGCCGGAGGTCATCATCTCGAGTGCGGTTTCGACCCCGACAACGCGGGGCAGGCGCTGAGTGCCGCCGGCGCCGGGCAACAGGCCCAGGGCCACTTCCGGCAGGCCGAGGCGGGCGGAGGGAACTGCGACGCGGTAGTGCGCGCACAGCGCCACTTCCAGGCCGCCGCCCAGGGCCGTGCCGTGGATCGCGGCGATCACCGGAACGGGCGAGTTCTCCATCATGGCCTGGACGTCGAACAGCGAGGCGGTAGGCACGCCCGCCGCCGCGCCGAACTCACTGATGTCGGCGCCGGCGATGAAGGTGCGCCCTTCGCAGATCAGCACGATGGCCTTGGCGTCCGAAGCGCCCGCCGCCTTGAAGCCGTCGTAGAGGCCCTGGCGGACATTGCCCGAGAGCGCGTTCACCGGCGGCGAATTCAGGGTGATCACGGCGACGTCGCCGTCCCGGGTGAGCGTGGTCACCGAATTGATCTCGGTCATGGGGCTTCCTCAAATATGTTGGCGGACCGATCTCGGCCGGTCCCGGAATTCAAACGCGTGTTATAGGCTCCATCGGGCGCGGCCAAGTCAATCGCCGCCCGGCGCCAAGCGCCGGGTCTCTGCCCCAACGACAGCTTAGGGAGATGGCGCATGGCCTCGGATCTGTTTTCACTGGACGGGCGCATCGCCCTGGTCACCGGCGGCTCGCGCGGCATCGGCAAGATGATCGCCAAGGGCTATCTCGAGGCCGGCTGCGCCAAGGTCTATATCTCGGCCCGCAAGGCGCCGGCCTGCATCGAGACGGCCGAGGAACTGGGGCCGCAATGCATCGCCCTGCCGCATGACATTTCGACGCTGGAGGGCATCAAGGCGCTGACCGCCGACTATCTGGCCCACGAAGATCGCCTCGACATCCTGCTCAACAATGCCGGCGCGGCCTGGGGCGCGGACTTCGAGACCTTCCCGGAGAGCGGCTGGGACAAGGTGGTGGACCTGAACCTGAAGTCGCCGTTCTTCCTGACCCAGGCCCTGCACGCCACCCTGGCCAAGACGGCGACCGAGGCCAAACCGGCCAAGGTGATCAACATCGCCTCGATCGACGGCATCCGGCTGAACCCGCAGGATACCTATTCCTACCACGCCTCCAAAGCCGGCCTGATCTACCTGACCCGGCGGATGGCCGCGCGACTGATCAAGGACCGCATCGTGATGAGCGCCATCGCCCCCGGCGCCTTCGCCTCCGACATGAACCGGGTGGCCCGCGATGAGGGCGACCGGATCGCCAAGGGCATCCCCTCCCGCCGGATCGGCCGTGATGAGGACATGCAAGGCGTGGCGATCTATCTGGCCAGTCGGGCCGGCGACTATGTGGTCGGCGAAACCATCGCCGTCGACGGCGGCGTGGCCCTGGCGACGCTGGGGGGCGTCAGCGCGTAGGGCAGGGCGCAGTCCGAGTGAAAGTCGCACGCAGAAGGGCTAAGCCGCCATGCCGGCCAAACACCCCCAGCGCCTGACCCGGCTCGTGGCGGCGGCCGGGTTTGTCGGCCTGGCGAACGGGGTCGCATTCGCGGCTGGGCCTACGGTCGCCGGCGCGAACCTGGCCATGCTGTTCCTGCTGTCGGTTCTGGTCAGCGCTGTGGCCTATGGCCTCGGCCCGGCGCTGATGGCGGCTCTGTTGGCTGCGGTGACCTACAACTTCTTCTTCCTGGAGCCTCACTACACCTTCCAGATCACCCATCCCGCCGACCTGCTGACCTTTTCAGTGTTTTTCGCTGTGGCCCTGGCGACGGGATGGCTGGCCGGACGGGCGCGCGACAGCCAACGCCGCACGGCGGCGCACGCGCGGGCGACCGAGGCGTTGCTGGACGCCAGCCGCGCCCTGGCGCGTGCCGCGACGCCGGACGAGGCGGCCCAGGCGTTGGCCGAGCAGATCGCCTCGGCGACGGGTGGGCGCGCCGTTATCCTCATCCGGGATGGCGAGGGCTTGCGTCTGGCCGGAGCGCCGCCGGGCCTGGCCGCGCTCAGCGCGGAGAGCCTGGCGGCTGCCGAGTTCGTCTGGCGCGGCGGTGATCTGATCGCCACTCCGGAGGCGACGCGGGAGTGGACGTTTGCGTCACTGGATGGCGTACAGGCGCGGGTCGGTGTGGCGGGCCTGAGAGGCCTTCGGACGTCCGACGACCCTGAGGTTCCGGATCTGACAAACGCCTTGTTGGAACAGGGCGGTGTGGTGATCGAGCGGGCAATGCTGGCCTCGGCGGCCAGTGAGAACGAGGCGCTTCGGCAAGCCGACCAGCTGCGCTCAGGGCTGCTCAACTCCATCAGCCATGATTTCCGCACGCCGCTGGCCTCGATCCTGGGCTCGGCCACCACTCTGGCGGACTATGAAAGCGACCTGGCGCCCAGCGTTCGGCGGGACTTGCTAGAAAGCATCCAGCAGGACGCGCAGCGGCTCAATCAGCACATCGGCGCGCTGCTGGACATGAGCAGCCTGGAAGGTGGAGCGCTGCGTCCGAGACAGGATTGGACCGACGTGCGCGAGCTGGTCGGATCGGCGTTGCGGCGGTTGCAGCCCAAGCTGGCCGGTCACCGCGTCGAGCGCCACTTTGCGGCAGAGGCGCCCCTGGTGCGGGCGGATGCCCTGCTGCTGGAGCAGGCGATCCTCAACGTGCTGGACAATGCGGCGATCTATGCCCCGGCGGGAACGGCCATTCGCATCGTGGTCGAGGCGGATGCGCAGGACGTGCTGGTTGCGATCGAGGATGAGGGGCCGGGCATTCCAGCGGCCGAGCTCGACGCGGTGTTCGGCAGGTTTCGGCGCCTTGAGTCCACCCGTGACGGCGCGGGTGGCCTGGGTCTTGGACTGTCGATCACCAAGGGCTTTGTTGAGGCGATGGGGGGAACGGTCTCAGCTGTCAGCCCGCTCTCGACGCAGGGCGGGACCCGGTTCGTGATCCGCTTGCCCAAGGTCGCCGATGCACCGCAGGCGGCGCCATGAGCTTTCGTCCGCGTATCCTGGTGATCGACGACGAGGTGCAGATCCACCGGTTTCTGACGCCCGCGCTCACCGCTGCGGGCTATGAGCCTGTACAGGTGATGACGGCGACTGAGGGACTGCGCGAGCTGGCCCTGCATCCGCCCGACGCGGTGGTGCTGGATCTCGGCCTGCCCGACATGGACGGCAAGGACGCGCTGAAGAAGGCGCGGGCGTTCTATGGCGGTCCCATCCTCATCTTGTCGGCGCGCAGCCGCGAAGCCGAGAAAATCGCGGCGCTGGACGGCGGCGCTGATGATTATCTGGAGAAGCCGTTCGGGGTCGGCGAACTGCTGGCGCGGCTTCGGGTCTTGCTGCGGCGCGGCCCCGAGCCCGACAGCCCCGCGCCCGTTGTTCGGGCCGGCGACCTGGAGGTCGATTTCGAATTCGGTATGGTCCGGCGAGGCGGCGAGCGGGTGCGGCTGACGCCCAAGGAGTTCAAGCTGCTCAGTGTCCTGGTCGAAGGCGGGGGCAAGGTGGTGACCCACCGCCAGCTGCTGACCGCCGTGTGGGGTCCAGCCCACGTGGACGACACCCACTATCTGCGGGTGGCGGTCGGCCAGCTTCGGCAAAAGCTGGAACCGGAGCCGGCAGTTCCCGTCCACATCGTCACCGAGGCGGGTATCGGCTACCGGTTTTTGGGGGACTAAACACTGACCTGCGCGCCCATCTCAACCACCCGGGTGGGGGGTATGCGGAAGTAGTCGGTGGGGTTTTCGGCGTTGCGCATCAGGTAGATGAACAGCCGGTCCTGCCAGAGCGACAGGCCGTGCCGCGCGGCGGCGACCACGGTACGGCGACCGAGGAAGAACGAGGTCGCCATGATGTTGAATTTCAGGCCGTTCAGCCGGGCCAGCGCCAGCGCCTTGGGGATGTCGGGCGTTTCCATGAAGCCGTAGGTGATTGTCAGTTGCTTGAAGTCCGGCGACAGATCCTGGGCCTGGATGCGCGCGTCATCCGCCACCCGAGGCGTGTCGGCGGTGACGACGCTGAGGATCAGGTTCTCTTCGTGCAGCACGCGATTGTGCTTGAGGTTGTGCATCAGCGCGATCGGGGCGATCGAGGGGTCTGAGGTCAGGAACACCGCCGTACCGGAAACCCGGTGGGGCGGACGCTGACGGAGGCTGGCGATCAGGTCGCTGAGCGGGATCGCGTCGCGGCGGGTCTTGTCGAACAACACGCGTGCGCCGGAGGTCCAGGTCCACATCACCATCATCAGCGTTGCACCCAGCACCAGCGGCATCCAGCCGCCCTCGACCACCTTCAAGAGATTGGCGCCCAGGAAGACCAGGTCGATGACCAGGAACGGCAGAGAGACCAGCAGGGCGACGCCAAGCGGCCAGCGCCACAGCCGACGCTGGATGACGATCATCAACAGCACCGTCACGACCATGGTCGCGGTCACCGCGATGCCATAGGCCGACGCCATCGCCGACGAGGTGCGGAAGGCGAACAGCAGGAAGATCACGCCGGCGAGCAGAAGGCCGTTGACCACCGGAACATAGATCTGTCCGGCAATGGTCTCACTGGTCCGCTTGATGTTGATGCGCGGCAGCAGTCCCAGCTGGACGGCTTGCTGAGTGACCGAGAAGGCGCCGGTGATCACCGCCTGGCTGGCGATGATCGTCGCCGCCGTAGTCAGCGCCAGGACGGGCCAGAAGACGGCCTGAGGGATCATCCGGAAGAACGGGTCCGCCCGGGCGGCGGGGTCGCTCAGGACCAGAGCCCCCTGACCGAGATAGTTCAAGGTCAGCGCCGGGAAGGCGACCAGCAGCCAGCCGGCGCGGATCGGGCCTTTGCCGAAGTGTCCCATGTCGGCGTAGAGCGCCTCTGCGCCGGTCACCACCAGGAAGACGCTGCCCAGGATCACCAGGCCCAGCAGACCGTTGCCGAACAGCAGGCCAAGGCCCCACATCGGATTGATCGCCCGGAAGATCGACGGCTCCTTGACGATCTGCATCAGCCCCAGGCCAGCCAGGGTCAGGAACCAGACCAGGGTGATCGGTCCAAAGAAGCGCCCGACGGCCGTCGTTCCGCGTGACTGGACCGCGAACAGCGCCGCAAGGATGGCCGCCGCCACCGGCAGGACATAGGGGGCAAACACCTTGCCGCCCGGCGCCGAGACCAGGCCCTCGGCCGCCGAAAGCACCGAGATCGCCGGGGTGATCAGGCCGTCCGCATAGAACAGCGCCGCGCCGGCCACCCCGAGCACGAAGATGAAGGTCGAGCGTCGGCCTAGCGCCTGCTGCGCCAGCGCCATTAGCGACAGCGTGCCGCCCTCGCCGCCATTGTCGGCGCGCATCACCAGCACGAGGTATTTGATGGTGACCACCAAGATCAGCGCCCAGAGCACTAGCGAGACTACGCCCAGGACCGCCGCCTCGCCGGCCACGCCCTTCACATGGGCCAGCGCCTCGCGCATGGCATAGAGCGGGCTGGTGCCGATGTCGCCGAACACCACGCCTACAGAGGCGAGCGTCAACGCCCAAAACCGCTTGTTCGGAACGTCCGTCATCATGCCCTACTCATCGCTTACCAGACGAGGGGCTTAGGCTGGCGCCGCATCAGGGATCGATTGGGAATGCCGGTCCGATGCGTAAGGCGAATGTAAAGTCGGGCCGAACCCGTAGGTCGCTCGGGGTCGCCCCCTACAACCCGAACAGCACCCGCGCGTTTTCCCCCAGCACCGCCGCCTGACGCGCGGGACTGAGGTCCGCCAGGGACTGGCGGATCAGGTTCGGCGCCTCCAGCGTCGAGTCGATGTGCGGATAGTCGCTGCCCCAGAGGATCTTGTCTTCGCCGACCAGGTCCAGCATCGCGCCGATGGTGCGCTCCTCCGGTTCGGCGACGAACCAGCAGTTGCGGCGGATGTAGTCGCTGGGTTTCAGCCGCATGGGCTGGGGCAAGAGCGCGCGCAGGATGTCGTGCTTCTCATCCAGCCGGTCCATCAGATAGGCCGCATAGCCGCAGCCGGCCTCGACGCTGACCATCTTCAGGCGAGGGAAACGCTCGAAGACCAAGTCGGTGACCATCGCCGCCATGGCCGGGATCAGCTGGCCGGTCGCGCCCATGCCGAACGAGAACACCGTGCCGGGCCGCGTCTCGTGCCAGGACCCGAACGCCCCAATGGCGCCCGAAAACCGGACGATCACGTGCAGGCAGCCCGGAATGCCGGCCTCCTCGCACAGCCGCCAGATGGGGTCGAAATGCGCCTCGCCAGGCCGGCGGCCGTCGATCACCTCGGGCGGCACGAACAGGCCCTTGAAGCCGGCCTTGATGCAGGTTTCCAGTTCCTTGGCCGCGCCCTCAACGTCCCGCCAGTTGACGGTGGCGATCGGGGCGACGCGGCCCCTGGCGCCCGCGTGGAAGTCCATCTGCCAGCGGTTATAGGCGCGGCAATAGGCCGAGGCCAAGGCCACGTCCTCGGTCGGAAACGGCAGGATGCCGATGGTCGGGAACAGCACGCCGACATCGACCTTCCAGGCATCCAGCATCTTGGTCCGGGCCACAGGATCATAACTCGCTGGCTCGCAGCCATCGGCGTAGCTCCGACCCGGCGTGAACAGATCGCCCCGGTCGCGGTGCGCCCCGCCCAGGCCCGCCAGCATGCCGGCCAGCACGCTCTCTTCGCCGATGATCAGATGCTCGACCCCCTCGCGCCGTTCGATGCGGATGGCGCGGTCGCGGAACTGCGGCTCCAGATAGGTCTGCCACAGGTCCGCCGGCTCCATGATGTGGGAATCACAGTCGACGACCAGGGTCATGGCGTTCGTCCGTCATGCAGTTGCTGCTGCGTCACCAAGCGCATGGGCGGGTGCGGCGCGTCAACCGGCGAACCACAGCGCCGCCAGCCGCTGGACGTAGGGTTCGGCCCAGGCGCGATAGGTCAAGCCGGTGAAACGCGGGTCGGCGACATCCGGTCGGGTGAAATAGCCCCAGATCATCAGGCGCTCATAGGCCGCAACGGCCGCAAGGCGCGCGCGGGTCGGGGTGGCGCGGCCTCCGGCCTGGCGGTAGGCGGTGAGGAAGGCGGCCGCACACGCCGGCGCGATATCGATCCAGGCGCAGGCCTGGCGCACCAGGTCGGCCGCCGGATCGCCGAAGCATGAGGTCATCAGGTCGATGACGCCGCTGACCCGCCAGCCCTCGGCGGACCGTTCGAACAGCACATTGCCCAAGGTGTAATCGTTGTGCACGAAGCTCGCAGCCGGATCCTGGGCCGCCTCGGCGTCGGCGCGCAGCAGCATCGCCAACCATTGATCGTCCTCAGGTGAAAGCGTTCCATTCGGGCGCGTCGCCTCGGAATGGTTGATGATCTCCTGGGCGAGATGCCCGGCGTAGCCGCTCGGGTAGGGGCCCAGAGCCTGGAGGTCGGGATCGAAGTCGCCGGCAAAATTCCAGGTCAGAACTTGAAGGCCCGCGAGCGCAGCGCCCATGGCGCGGGCGACTTGGACGAAGTCCTGGCGGGTCAGACCTTTGCGGGCAGCCGGGTCTTGAAGACAAAGGCCGGGCAGGCGCGGCGTGATCAGATAGGGCCAGGGGAAGTCCTCACAGCTGTCATCGAGCATCTGCGGCCAGGCGACCGGCACGGGGGTCTGTGCGTGCAGCAGGTCGGCGTAGAACCGCTCCTTGGGAAACTGCCAGGCGTCATTGGGCCCGCCATTGTGCCAGTGCGGCGCGCCGCGAAAGACATAGTCGCCCTGGGTCGTGGTCAGGAAAACGTTCTGGCCGAACAGGCCGCTGGTGGTCGGCGCGGCGGACAGGAACGTCCCCAGGCCGGCCTTGCCTACTGCGGCGGCGAACTGCTCGTCGCGGATGGCGCCGAGTCGGGAGCCGTAGATGTGCGTCGAGGCCATGAGCGGCAGGCTTTCACCGCCGGCGGCCTGGCGCAAGGCGCCCGCCCGCCTCTACCGTTCCGGCAGCGCCTCGCGATAGGCGCTCAGATAGGCCTCCAAGGTCGCGTCCAGCCGTGCGTGCATCAAGGCCTGGAATGGAGCCCTGTCACCCGTCAGTGAGGCGTGCTCCAAGGCGTCCAGGTAAGCAGCTCGGTCCTCAGGACGCACAGCGACCGGCGCATATCCGCCGCGAAGCAGCATCAAGTTCATCAGGAGCCGCGCCGTTCGGCCGTTGCCGTCGCTGAAGGGATGGATCGCGGTCAGGCGAAAATGCGCGTCAAATGCCGCTTCGGCGGTCGCTGGCGCAGCTTCTAGGTCGCGGCCAAACGCCTCCATCAGTGTGGGAATCTTTGCAGGATTTGGAAACACGACGGCCGACCCGGCGACCCGGCGCGGGTGGTTGCTGTAGACACCTGCGATCTCTGGCCGGCTACGCGCCACGATCCGCCGATGAAGCTCGGTCACGACGGCCTCGCCAGGCGGCGCCGCAGCGGCGGCGAGTTCGCGCATCCAGAGCACGGCCTGATGGTGGTCCTCGGCCTCCAGGTGGTCGCGCAGTGGCTTGCCGCCCACCGTGATGCCGTGCTCGATAAGCTCGGCGGTTTCCCGGTAGGTGAGCGTATTCCCCTCGATCGCGTTCGAAGTGTAGGTGAGCTCGATGTCGTAGTAGCGGGTGAGGTTCCGGAGGGCGTCAGGTCGCAGGGGCCGGAGCCTGTTCAGCTCGGCCAGCTTGGCTGCAATCGCGCGCTTCAGTTGGTCCATCGCCCATCAACTATGGCCGACCGGGGCGTGGAACTCCAACGCCATGAGACCTCGCGCCTTCCCTACGGCGCGGCGCTGACCAGGATTTCGCGTTTGCCGGCGTGGTTGGCGGCGCCGACGACGCCTTCCTGTTCCATGCGCTCCATCAGTGAGGCGGCGCGGTTGTAGCCGATCTGCAGGCGGCGCTGGATGTAGCTGGTCGAGGCCTTGCCATCGCGGGTGACCACGGCGACGGCGCGGTCGTAGAGGTCGTTGCCGCCTTCGCTCTCGCCGCCAAAGCCCAGCTCGCCTTCTTCGCCTTCTTCCTCGGAGCTGGCGGTGACCTCGTCGAGATAGGACGGCTGGCCCTGGTCGCGCAGGAACTTGGCCACCGCCTCAACTTCGCCGTCGGAAACGAACGGGCCGTGCAAGCGGGTGATCCGCCCGCCGCCGGCCATGTACAGCATGTCGCCCTGGCCCAGCAGCTGCTCGGCGCCCTGTTCGCCCAGGATCGTGCGGCTGTCGATCTTGGAGGTCACCTGGAAGCTGATCCGGGTCGGGAAATTGGCCTTGATGGTGCCGGTGATGACGTCAACCGACGGGCGTTGCGTCGCCATGATCAGGTGGATGCCGGCGGCGCGGGCCATCTGGGCCAGCCGCTGAACGGCGCCTTCGATGTCCTTGCCGGCCACCATCATCAGGTCGGCGACCTCGTCGATGATCACCACCAGCATCGGCATGGGCTCAGGCCGGATCTTCTCGCTCTCGAAGATCGGCCGGCCGGTCTCGTCGAAGCCGGTCTGCACGGTGCGTTCGAAGTGCTCGCCCTTGGCCATCGCCTCCCGCGCACGCTCATTATAGGAGGCGACATTGCGAACGCCGATCTTCGACATCCGGCGATAGCGGTCCTCCATCTCACGGACGGTCCACTTGAGCGCAACTATGGCCTTCTTCGGGTCGGTGACCACGGGCGCCAGCAGGTGCGGGATGCCGTCGTAGACGCTGAGCTCCAGCATCTTGGGGTCGATCATGATCATCCGGCACTGCTCGGGCGGCAGGCGGTAGAGGATCGACAGGATCATGGCGTTGACACCCACCGACTTGCCCGATCCGGTGGTTCCGGCGATCAAGAGGTGCGGCATCTTGGCGAGGTCGGCGATATAGGGCTCACCGCCGATGGTCTCACCCAGGGCGACGGGCACCACTTGGCCGCCGCGCTCGTACTCCGGGGTGGCCAGCAGGTCGCGCAGATAGACGGTTTCGCGGCGCTGGTTCGGCAGTTCGATGCCGATGGCGTTGCGGCCGGGCACCACTGAGACCCGCGCCGAGGCGACGCTCATGGACCGGGCGATATCATCGGCCAGCGCCACCACCCGCGCCGATTTGACACCGGCGGCGGGGGCCAGTTCATAGAGGGTGACCACCGGGCCAGGGCGGATCTGGTCGACCTGACCGCGCACCCCGAACTCGGCCAGCACGCTTTCCAGCAGCTGGGCGTTCTGGCGCAGCGCGCCTTCGTCGAACTGGGCGGCGCGGGGCTTGGATTTGGTGAGCATCGACAGCTCGGGCAGCTTGAAGCCGCCGGGATTCAGAAATTCAAAGGTGGACTGGGCCTCGCGCTGTTCGCGCAGGCTCTCTTTGGCCGCGACCTTGGGCGGCTTGACCCTCGCGGCGTCAGACGTCGGCTCATCGGGCAGCTCCGCCGTCGCAACTTCGGTGGGGCCTGGACCCACAGCGCGGCGCAGGCCGACCTTGGCGGCCCGCGCGGGTCGAGCCGTCCTCAGCCTGGGCCTTGGCGTCAGCAGGCGGGCCAGCCCGCCGCCCACGGCCCGGGCGTCCAGGTGCGAAAGTCCCAGGCCATAGCCGAACGCGACCAGCCCGAAGGCCAGCAGAGCAATCGCGGCGATGACCTCGCCAAATGGAATACGCGCATAGCTGATCAGGTCAGAGAACCCATGCACCAGGCCATCGCCCCAGAAGCCGCCCAGGCCCTTGGCCAGCGGCCAGGCGGCCGGGGGTGCGGGCCAGGCCAGGGCGCCTGAGAGCATCAGGACGCCCGCCGCACCGCAAGCGGTCCGCAGCCTCAGGCGCAGCCGGCTTGCGCCGGGATCCGGGTCGGTTACTCGGGCGACGCCGGCGACCACAAACAGCAGGGCTGCAAGCCAGGCCGTGAGGCCCAGGGACTGCATGGCGACATCGGCCAGCACCGCGCCGCCGCCGCCCAGCACGTTGCTGACGCCGCCCGCGCCGACAGCGTTCAGGCTGGGATCCAGCGGATCGTAGGCGAAGATCGCCGTGGCCAAGGCCGCGCCGAACGCTGCGGTCACGCCGCCCCTGAGCCGCGCCGCGCCCGGATGGCGCCAGGCCAGCCGGACGATGTGCAGGACGAGCTCCACGCCGGTCTTTCGCGCCGCCCGCGCCATGCCGCCTCCGTCTCCCGATTTGCGCCCGCTCCTGTGTGGCCCAGGAAGCGTTAATCGGCCGTTTACCCTGATCCGCAGATCGCGCGATGGGCCGGGGAAGCCGGCCGGTCCCAAAGGATGTGAATCCACGGATGCACACGGAGACACACGGATACGAGCAGATATGATCTGAAGGTGCGGACACGATCGTCGACCGGGAGTGACGCGCGCCGCCGCAGGCCAAGAGAGCCACTCTTATCGGTGTGTCTCCGTGTTCATCCGTGGACAATAGACGGCTTTGGATGCCGCCTACCCGACCGACGAACCTATCGCCCTCGGCGAGACAGACGTGAATCCAGTGATGCATCCGGTGACCCGCGTCTTGTCCTTTTCGGCGGGATGGCTAGGGTCTGCGATCATGAATTGGTCCATGCCGCGCCCGGTCCGACAAGGGGTCGCCGTCCTGCTCGCTACAGCCTGGGCGGCCTCGCTGATCTGGGGCGTCGTCACCGCGCCGTCGCGGGGCCGCCTGCCTGGCCAGGCGCCGGTCGGCGCGTCGGGCCAACCCTTGCAGGCGCAGGACGCCACGCCGCTGAGCGAGGAACGGATCGAAGGCGCGCCCGAGCCGGTGATCCTGAGCGAAGCGGAAAAGGCTGCGCTGGAGGCGGAGAAAAAGGCCAAGGCGGAAGCCGCCCAACTGGCCCGCGCCGAGGCCGAAAAGGGTGCGCCAGCCGGTCCGGAAGCGATTGTCGCCGCTGCGCCGCCCGTGGTCGCCGAAAAGGCGCTGGCGCCCGATGCACCCCCGCCGCCGAAGCCGGAAGAGCCGCTGTTCTAGGGGGAGGCGTGCGTGGGCAAAGGCCGCCGTCGGACGAAGCTGTTCGGCTGGCGCGGGCTGACGGCGGGCGAACGCCGCCTCGCTGAGGAGACGTTTGGCGGCGGCATCGACGCCGGCCGCATCCATATCCTGGCGATCCCGCTCTGGCGGCGCGCCTTTGTGGCGGGGCCGGGCCTGATGATCTGGCCGATTGTGAGCCTTCGAGCTGACTTCGCAGACCCGGACACGCCGCTGGCGGCTCAGGGTGTCTTCGTCCACGAGTTGACCCATGTCTGGCAGGCCCAACACGGGGTGAAGTTGCTGTGGGCCAAGCTGCGGGCGGGAGATCGCGAGACCTCCTATGCCTACGACCTGGACGGCCGTTCAAGCTTTGCGCAGCTCAATATCGAACAGCAGGCGATGGTGGTCGAGCACGCCTTCCTGGCCTCGCGCGGGGCAGAGGTTCCGCACCCGCCGGAGCGCTATGCGGCGGTCAGATCGGCCTGGCTGGGGTGAGGACGGTCGGTGTGATTTGTTCACGCCGACCGTGCTCTGTCAGGCCTCGCTCAAGCTCGCTGCGGCGCGGGGGCGGCGGCGCAGCATGACTCCAGCGAGACCGAACCCGGTGATCATCAGCGTCCACGACAGGGGTTCCGGCACCGCGCGGAACGCCCCGGACGCCAGAGCGTATTGCCCGACCGACCGGCCGAGATCGAGACCTGCGGCATTGTCGAAGCTCCAATGGATTCCACCCCAAAGGCGGCTGTTGGCCGCATCAAGCGCCGCCGCCTCGTAACCGGTCCAGCAGCGGTTGTTGGCGCCTGCCGTCAGGCAGAATGAATTCCCATCGCCCAGGAACGCTCCAAGTATGGTGCTCGCCGCGCCGACGGCGGAGGCGTGTGCCGAAAGGAACGAAGGATGCGGCGGTGCGACAATCAAAGATGTCCAGTTGGGGTCTGCGATCGTGGCGGCGTTGCCGTCGAGATCGGCCAGGCGGATCGCAGTGACCGGCCGCCAGTAGTCATAGGTGTATTTGGCGTCCCAGGTCGCAATGCCGGCATCAGCGAGAGCGACACTGAGCAGACCGAACAGTCGGGCATTTTCAATTGTCGATAGTCCCTTCGCCTGCGCACCATCGATTCCAGCCTGGATCCAGGGACCCGTTCCGGCAGCGCCGGCCCAGAAGATGGCTGAAGCCGTCTGGTCGACCGTGCGCGTGGCGCTGTTGGCCGCCCCGAGGGTAAAGACCTCCTTGAACGCCGCAGTATAGGCCTCACTGGTCAACCCTGGCGGCGGTCCAGGCCGGAACTGGTCGCCGGATTGTAGCAGCCAAGGATCCACGCCGCCCCACTGAGGCAAGGCCGCCGGAACGAGCCCAGGGGGTGTTGGCGCCCAGCGGCCGGGCAGACCGCTTGGCGTGTAGCTGACGACCGCTGTCGAGCCGTCCATGGCGCGGGACGCCAGCGTGACCTGGGCGATCTTTGCGCCGGTCGCGATGCCGTTGGTCTTGTCCGCGCCGTCGGGCACCAGGGCCAGGCTGGCGGCAAGCGCGGCGTCGAACTGCGCTGTCTTGGCAGGATTGAGCTGGACGAGGAGAGCGTGGGCCGCAACGGACGCCGCAGCGCGGGTGTCGCCGCCTGGCGTGACGACCCCCTTAAGATAGTCGATGTCCGGCTTGCCGAGTGTGGCGTTGACCGCATCGTGCATGGCGATCCCGACCAGGGCGAAGCCGCGCGACGTCACGGTCGGCGATCCGGCCAGACCGGTGGAAAGGACCTGATTCCAGTAGAGGACGGGATCGTCGGTGACCGCAACCGTCGCGGAGGCGGATGACCCGATCATGATCGCCGCCGCCGCACAGGCCGACGTCAGCAATCTGTTCAACACAACTCTAGACATTTGTTATAGCCTCCAAGGTCAATGATGCGTCCGAACCTGTTGCCGGTGGTTGACGCGCTTTGGTCAGTTCCGCGCCAGCCGAACCTGCTGGCGTCGCTGAGGCGGGGCGTTCGAGATGGATCACTGTCGAGCTTCGCTCATCAGGCCCCGGCCGCCGTCGTCCCAGAGCTCCATTCGAGCCCGGACCCCGCCCAATCGCCATGATCGCGGGCTGATCGCGTGCCGATCTATTGCCGATGACCGCTGATTTCGCCTCGACCATCGACCTCGCCCAGGCCGAACCCTTCCGGCTTGGCGCGGCCGAGGTTCACCCCGCGCTGAGCGAGGTGATCTGGGAGGGCGGCAGGGTCGCGGTCCAGCCCAGGGTGATGCAGGTGCTGGTCGTGCTGGGGACCCATCCGGACAAGGTGATCTCGCGCGATGTGCTGGTAGAGACCTGCTGGGGCGGCCGGATCGTCGGCGATGACGCGATCAACCGCTGCATCAGCCAACTGCGAAAACTGGCACAGCAAACGAGCGCCTTCCAGGTGGAGACCATTCCGCGCGTCGGCTATCGATTGATAGATGGCCGACCGGCCGTGGCGTGGCGACGCCAAGCCAGCTACGCCGTCGTCGCCGTGCTTGGCCTGGCGCTCATCGGCCTGGGGGCTTGGCGGCTCTGGTCGCCAACCTACGAACGGACGCCGCGTGTTGAGGTGCTGAATTTCCGCCACGCGGGCGGCGGCGAACACACGGCTGAGCTGGCCAACTACCTCGTCTCCGACATCGCGGGCGTACTGGCTCAATCCGGTATTCAGACGGTCGCCAGCCGACCCGCAGGCCAGGGCGGACTCGATCACCGAAAGGCCGATCTGCAAATCGGTGGCGTGGTTCGAGCTGACGGCGCTCGCCTCAAGGTGCGGGTATTCCTGAACGATCCTCGGGCCAACATCGTGCTGTGGAGCAACGAGTTCGACCGGCCTGACGGCGAGATCGAACAACTCCGCGCCCAGGTCAGCGCCGCCGCCGCTGAAACCATGTACACGGTCCAGGAGCCCCGGTTGCAGAAGGGGTTGCGCCTCGATCCTGAAACCCTCGCCATCCATTTGCGAGCCAGCGAGATGATCAAGAGCCCCGAGCAGCTTCGGGGTGGTGACCCGCGACGGGCCGCCGAACAGGTGGTCGCCCGCGCACCCAATTTCGCCTTGGGCCACGGAATCCTGGCGTTGACCCTGGCAAATGAAGTGAGGGCAAGCGCCGACCCGTCCAGCGCTGTCAGTCTAGCCCTGATCGCCAGGGCGGAGACTGAAGCCAGGACCGCAATTCGCATCGACCCGGCTAGCGCCGGTGCAGCCTATGACGCCCGCCAATCTCTGCAACGCCTTCGCACGCCGCGTGATTTGATCGGGGTCGAAACCCTGATTCTGGACGGTCTGCGGAGCGCACCCGAGTTTCCCTTCTTGCATATGCGCGAGTGTCGGCTGCTGACCGAGGTGGGCCGAGCGCGCGACGCGATTCCGTACTGTCAGCGCGCATTGGCCCTGCGCCCGCTCGCCGGGCCGATCAACTACAGCTATGCGCGGGCGATCTATGTATCTGGAAACCAGGAACTGGCGCATCAGGCGATCAGCCATGCGGCGCGCCGCAGTCCTGACCACTCCAGAACCCGATTCACGCGCTTTGAGATCGCGGCGTTCGGGGGCTTGCCTGGGGAGGCGCGGAACCTGCTGCATGATCCGCAGACGAGGCCGCAGTTTATCGACTCGGCGGCCGACCCAGCGCTTGAAGCCTATTTGAAGGCGCGCGAGACTCGCGCGCCTGCCGATGTCATGGCCGCAGTCACGCTGTTGCGCGAAGCCTTCACCTCTGGCGCCCTCCGGCCCGATCTTGCAATCAGGGCGCTCGCCGCACTGGGACTCACGGATAGCGCATTCGAACTGATGGCGCGGCACAGCGCCAAGACTGACGACGGCTGGGGCTTCCTCATGGAGCCCTGCATGGCGGCTGTTCGGCGCGATCCCAGGTTCTGGGACGTCGTCGTCCGCGCGGGCTTGGTCGACTACTGGTCGAGGCGGGGCATGTGGCCGGACTTCTGTGGCGCTGAGGTGGCGTTGGCGACCTGCAAGGCCAAAGCTGACACAGCATTGCGCACCGCCCAGCTGGCTGGGATGACGGTGAAAGGTCACTGATTGAGGGCGCGGTCGGCGCGTTCCCGACAGGCGAAGCTGCCCCCCACTGACATTCGCCCTTGCAGGCGGCGCGGATTTCCCCATATCCGGCTCTCCACGCTGGCTTCCGCCCACGGAAACCCGGCAAAGACAACCGGGGACGTCGCAGACTTCGGGCGCTTCGTCAGAAGGCCCACCCGCGCCGTCCGCCAATCAGGAGCATGTCAGACTCTCTCATGAGCAAGATCATCGGTATCGACCTTGGCACGACCAATTCGTGCGTGGCCATCATGGACGGCAAGCTGCCGAAGGTGATTGAAAACGCTGAGGGCGCGCGCACGACCCCCTCGGTGGTCGGCTTCATGGAAGACGGCGAGCGCGTCGTCGGCCAGCCGGCCAAGCGCCAGGCGGTCACCAATCCGACCAACACCTTCTTCGCGATCAAGCGACTGATCGGCCGCCAATTCGACGACCCCGTGGTGGCGAAAGACAAGGGCATGGTGCCCTATGAGATCGTCAAGGGTCCGAACGGCGATGCGTGGGTGCGCGCCCACGGCAAGGATTATTCGCCGCAGCAGATCTCGGCCTTCACTCTGCAGAAAATGAAGGAAGCCGCCGAGCAGCACCTGGGCGAAAAGGTCGAGAAAGCGGTGATCACCGTTCCGGCCTATTTCAACGACGCCCAGCGCCAGGCGACCAAGGACGCCGGCAAGATCGCCGGCCTGGAGGTCCTGCGGATCATCAATGAGCCGACCGCCGCAGCGCTGGCCTATGGCCTGGATAAGAACGACGGCAAGAAGATCGCGGTCTACGACCTGGGCGGCGGCACGTTCGACGTGTCGATCCTGGAGATCGGCGACGGCGTCTTCGAGGTGAAGTCGACGAACGGGGACACGTTCCTGGGCGGCGAGGACTTCGACATGCGGATCGTCGACTTCCTGGCCGACGAGTTCAAGAAAGAGAACAGCGTCGACCTGCGCAAGGACAAGCTGGCCCTGCAGCGCCTCAAGGAAGAGGGCGAAAAGGCCAAGAAGGAGCTCTCCTTCACCACCCAGTACGAAGTGAACCTGCCCTTCATCTCGATGAACGCGTCGGGTCCGCTGCACCTCAACATCAAGCTGTCGCGCGCCAAGCTGGAAGCCCTGGTCGAGGACCTGATCGCCAAGACGGTCGGCCCCTGCGAGCAGGCGCTGAAGGACGCGGGCCTGAAGAAGTCCGAAATCGACGAGGTGATCCTGGTCGGCGGCATGACCCGGATGCCCAAGGTCGTGGAGACCGTGAAGGCCTTCTTCGGCCGTGAGCCGCACACCGGGGTCAATCCGGACGAAGTGGTGGCTCTTGGCGCGGCGGTTCAGGCCGGCGTGCTGGGCGGCGAGGTCAAGGATGTCCTGTTGCTGGACGTTACCCCGCTGACCCTCGGCATCGAGACCCTGGGCGGGGTGTTCACGCCGCTGATCGAGCGCAACACCACGATCCCGACCAAGCGTTCGCAGACCTTCTCGACGGCTGACGACAACCAGTCGGCGGTGACCATCCGGGTGTTCCAGGGTGAGCGGCCGATGGCTGGCGACAACAAGATGCTGGGTCAGTTCGATCTGGTCGGCATTCCGCCGGCCCCGCGCGGCATTCCGCAGGTTGAGGTCACCTTCGACATCGACGCCAACGGCATCGTCAATGTCCAGGCCCGCGACAAGGCGACCAGCAAGGAACAGTCGATCCGCATCCAGGCCAACGGCGGGCTCTCGGACGCGGACATCGACGCGATGGTCAAGGAGGCGGAGTCCAACAAGGCCGACGACGAGAAGCGCAAGGCGGCGGTGGAGGCCAAGAACCAGGCCGACGCCATCCTGCACTCCTCAGAAAAGGCCCTCGCCGAACACGGCGACAAGGTGGGCGAAGCCGAGCGCAGCGCCATCCAGGCGGCGATCGATGACCTGAAGGGTTCGCTGGAGAGCGGTGACGCCGAGCTGATCTCCACCAAGACTCAGACCCTGATCCAGGCCTCGATGAAGCTGGGCGAGGCGATGTACAAGTCTCAGCAAGAGCCTAGCGGCGGCGACGACGCCGAAGCCAGTTCTGACGACGTGGTCGACGCCGAGTTCGAGGAAGTCGACGGCGACAGCGACGAGAAGAAGTCGGCCTAATCCCGGTGCGCCGCCCGACCCAGACTTGCGGTCGGGCGGCGGCCATCCCACCTGAACCCTGTCATCCGGGCGTCTGACATCTCATGCGGGACTATTACGAAATCCTCGGGGTTGCGCGAGGTTGTGACGATGGCGTGCTGAAAGCCGCCTTCCGCAAACAGGCCATGGAGCATCACCCCGACCGCAACGGCGGCTGTGAAGAGGCCGAGGGCCGCTTCAAAGAGATCAACGAGGCCTATTCGATCCTCTCCGATCCGCAGAAGCGCGCGGCCTATGACCGCTTCGGCCACGCCGGGGTCAACGGCCAGGGCGGCGGCGGTGCGCAGTTCCATGATGTTGGCGATATCTTCAACGAAGTGTTTGGCGACGTCTTCGGCGACATGTTCGGCGGTCGCGGCCGCCAGCAACGCGGCGGGCCGGCCCGAGGCGCAGACCTGCGCTATGATCTGGAGATCAGCCTGGAGCAGGCCTTCGCCAGCGCCGAGGTCGAGATCGTCGTTCCCGCCACCCTGACCTGCGAGCCCTGCTCAGGGTCCGGCGCCAAGCCGGGGACCAGCCCGACCACCTGTTCGACCTGCCAGGGCGCCGGCCGGGTGCGGGCCAGCCAGGGCTTCTTCGCCATCGAGCGGGCCTGCCCGCGCTGCGGCGGCACCGGGCAGATGATTATGGACCCCTGCACCACCTGCCGAGGGGCCGGCCAGATCCGTCGCGAGCGCACCCTGTCGGTCCGCATCCCCGCCGGGGTCGATGATGGCGCACGCATCCGCCTGTCGGGTGAGGGCGACGCGGGCCAGCGCGGCGGGCCGCGCGGCGATCTCTACATCTTCATCTCGGTCAGCCCGCACGAGTTGTTCGAGCGCGATGGCCTGGATCTGCTTTGCACGGTGCCGGTGCCGATGGGCGCGGCCGCGCTGGGCGGCGACATCGAAGCGCCGTGCCTGATGGGCGGCGAGAATTGCGACGGCCAGTGCAAGATCACCGTCAAGGTGCCCGAGGGCGCCCAGACCGGCCGGACGGTGCGGGTCAAGGGCCGCGGCATGCCCTCGCTGCGATCCCGTGAGCGCGGCGATCTGGTTGTCGAGTTGTTCGTCGAAACCCCGACCCGCCTGACCGTTCGCCAGAAGGAGCTGCTGCGCGAGTTCTCCAGCCTCTGTGATGAACAGCAACACCCCAAGTCCGCGAGCTTCCTCGGCAAGGCCAAGACGTTCTGGGATGGCGTGACCGGCGGCGCGAGCTAGCCGCTCAGAGTTCGGGCGAAACCTGAATTAGCAGTTTGCCGTCGTGGGCGCCGGTGAACAGCCGTTGCAGCGAGTCCATCGCCCCTTCCAGCCCCTGGTCCACATGGACCTTCCATTTCAGATTGCCCTCCATCACCCAGGGGATCAGCTCGGCCATGGCTTCACCGGCCCTCGGCAGGAAGTCGGTGATGATAAACCCCCGGATCGTCAGACGGTGCATCAGCACCCGGACGAAATCGGTCGGCCCGGATGGCCGGTCATCGTCGTTGTAGGTCGAGATCATCCCGCACAGGGCCATGCGGCCGAAGTTGTTCATCCGTGAGACCACGGCGTCCATGATCTCGCCGCCGACGTTCTCGAAATTCACGTCGATGCCGTTTGGACACAGGCGATCCAGCGCTGCGCCGACATCCTCGTTCTTGTAGTCGATGGCCCCGTCGAACCCCAGCTCGCCGGTCAGCCAGTCGCACTTGGCCTTGCCGCCGGCGATGCCGATCACCCGCGCGCCGCGCAGCTTGGCGATCTGGCCAGCGATGGAGCCCACCGCGCCGGCGGCGGCTGAGACCACCACTGTTTCGCCCGGTTGCGGCTTGCCGATCTCGGACATGCCGAACCAGGCGGTCAGCCCCGTGCCGCCCAGCACGCTCATGAAGGCGGTCAGCGGCACGCCCGGCAGCTGCGGCGCCGGCGACAGCATCGCGCCGTTCACGATCACATGGCTCGCCCAGCCGCCGAGCCCGGTATTGACCACGTCGCCCTGTTTGAACCGGTCTGAGCGCGAACGCTCCACCACGCCCAGCGAGCCGCCGCGCATGGTGTCGCCGATTTGCACCGGCGGCATGTACTGGTCCTGATCGCTCATCCAGATACGGTTGGTGGGGTCGAGCGACAGATAGAGCGTGCGCACCTGCACCTCGCCATCGGCCAGATCGCGGATCGGTTCTTCGACCAGCTCCAGGTCGCCCGGCTGGATCTCGCCCGCAGGCCGGCGGCGCAGCACCCAGCGCTTCAAGGTGGTCATGTCTCTTGGTCTCCTAAGTCGGCGGCGTCACGATCTGCCCGGCGCACCGTGCCCGCCGGGCGGCGGCGGAGCAAGGGTGGCGACGGCGGCACCGCATTGCGGCTAGGATGTGGGCTCCAACAGCCTGCAGGCCGCGTCAATGCCCGATGACCCCATGCCCTTCCGCACGTCCTATGTGGCCTTCCCGACGCGCGCCGATCCGCCGCTGACGGTGGCTGGCCGGCTGCAGGTCCCGCTGCTGGAGCCAGATCAAACCCCGCAGCCTGGGCCTGCCGTGGTGATTTGCCATGGCTCGGATGGGGTGGATGGGCGGGGCGCCCTGCATGCCCAGGCCCTCAACCGCGCGGGGATCGCCACCCTGGAGCTGGACATGTGGGCGGCGCGCGGCACGGTGCGGGGCGCGATCGGCCGACCCTCGTCTGTGCCCCAGACCCTGCCCGACGCCTTTGCGGCCCTGTCGTTCCTCACCCGCCAGCCCGAAGTCGATCCGGCGCGAATCGCAGTGATGGGGTTTTCCTGGGGCGGGGTGGTCAGCCTGCTCAGCGCCACCCGCCGCTATGCCGACGCCCTGGCCGCACCGGGGACAGCCTTTGCCGCCCACGCCGCCTTCTATCCCGCCCTATGGAGCTACAACCGCGCGCCGGGCCATGAGTTTGCGGATTTGACCGGGGCGCCGGTGCTGATCCAGGCCGGCGGCGCCGACGCCTATGACGATCCCGGAGTCTGTGAGACGTTTCTGGCCTCTCTGGCGCCTGCCGACCGAGAGCATGTGACCCTGGTGGTCCATCAGGGCGCGACCCATGCTTTTGACCGCGACCTGCCGGCCAAGACCATCCACGACCCTTACGCTCACAAGGGCAAGGGTGGCCCGGTCTTGTTCGAGTTCAGCCCGACCGCGACGACGGCGGCTCAGGCTCGACTGGTCCAGTTCCTGACGGCGGCGTTTGCTTGACCATCGCCTCTCCCCTGATCGGGACTGTTGCATTGATCAAGGTTGGCCGCGGCAATCCCCCGCAGATTCCTTCTCCCCTTGCGGGAGAAGGTGGCCCTGCGGAGCAGGGTCGGATGAGGGGTCGACAGGCGCTTCGAGTAAGTCTTTGTAACTATGACTGATAGGTCGGAGCGACCCCTCATCCGTCAGCTGCGCTGACACCTTCTCCCGCAAGGGGAGAAGCATGCTGGAGGGCTCCGCAGAGGCTCGCGGAACCCACACCGCTCAGCGCACCATTTCCGTCTCCTTGGGCGCGGAAACGCGGCGCATCCGGGACGGGGCCTTGGGCTTTGGCAGCAGTCGGAAGCGCGTCTGGCGCCTCGCGAAATCAACGCTGACATCCAGCAAAGCATCGGAACGTCCGCAGGGGCAGCCAAATTCCATGACCGCGACCACACGATAGGTCTCCCCGGCAACCGGCCTCCCGGTCGCATGGTTTGGGGCGGCGTTGACGCAGAGAACCAGATCGCCAGGGCCGACAGCCTCGCTCAGAGCTCTCATCCATTCGCTCGGGAGAACTCTAGACCGTGGCCCGCAACGGGCTAGGACTGGATTGCAGCCATGGCGGACGTATTGGAGGTCGCGCGTCCCAGTCGAGGGTCCGTTTTTGGGTTGGAGGCCAACGGTGAGGATCGACCCGTTGCAGACATTCCCTTGGCGAGCCTATTCTCTTGTCGATTGGAGGCAGTCTCATGACGCAAGCGGTAGTAGCTCTGCTTGCCGTAGCGCTTCTGACAGCGATGTCGCTGCGTGCAAACCTTCGCTTCAAAATGGAACGTCGCCTGCCAATGCAGTGGTGGCTGGATGGCTCGGTAACTTGGACTGCGCCACGCCCGATTGCGCTCGCGTTCACGCCTGTGCTCGCTGCGGTCTGCCTGGCAGCAATCGCCGCTTTGACGACATTCCGAGAACCGAGGGCCGGTCAGGAACACCTTGCGATACCCGCAAACATCGCTACCGCGCTCGCTTTCCTCGGAGTGCACGCATTTCACCTTTGGCTCATCCAACGGACCATACAGCCGCAACGGTAGCGTCATCTTCGACCAGCGCGGGTCAGCGTCCGCTTTCCTCCCATAGCTGAGTTTCGAAGGTCGGCTTGCGGGCGGGTCTACGCGGCGTTCCCCCAGGGACCGTGGAGGCATCGACGGTCGGGTCAGCTGCGATCAACTAGGAATACCCATCGCCCCAGTCCAACCGCCGAACCTTCGCGAACACCCCCTTCTCGCGGCGACTGACCACCCGATGCTCCAGGCCCGTCGGGCCGCAAAGTTTGAGCTCAATCCCGGCCTTGCCGACGCGCGGACGCGCCAGGATGCGGGCGCCGGGTGGGCGGGCAACGACGTGCGGACGCGCGACCAGCAGATAGGCGAACTTCTCGTCCTCGAAGGGCGCCTCCGCGCCCTTGGCGATGCGGTGATCGCGGCTGCGGGGCAGGCGGACGCTGAAGTGGCACCAGTCGGGCGGTGACAGCGGACAGGCCTCGGCGTGGGGACAGGGGGCTAGCAGGACGGCGCCCTCGGCGATCAAGGTTGTCCGCCCCTGCATCAGGCGCTGATAGCCTGCCGTCGTGCCGGGCTCGACCAGGGCCAGGACGCCCCTGCTGGCGGCCCACAGCGACTTGACCAGAGCTGCCTGTGCGGTGGGGGCTATTTCCGCCAGCGCATAGCTGGCGACGACAAGGTCGGCGATGGGCAAAGCCGTGCGAACGAGATCGCCGCGCAGCACCTTCGCCGCTGCCAACGCCTTTGGGCCGCTGGCGGCCAAAAGCCCCGCTAGGTTGAGGAGCGGACTATTCGCATCAAGCCAGGTCACCTGGTTGAGCGATGGGAAGGCTTCCGTCGCCGCCCAGCTGGCCGTACCGGGGCCCGCGCCGGCGTCCAGCAAACTGGCCGGGGCAAAGTCCGGCGCGACCCGGACCAGCTCGTCCATCACCCGCGCGCAGGCGGCATAGGTGGCCGGCATCCGCGCCACCGCATAGGCCAGGGCGCTGGCGGCGTCGCGGATCACGGGCGCCGAGGTTCCGCCGGCGCGATAGGCCAAGCTGGTCGCCTGGGCATGGCGCGCGAGGTTGGCCCGGGAGACGCCCTCCAGGGCACGGGCCAGGGCGGCGGTGAGCGCGCCCGGAAGCTCCAACCTGCTCTACCCCGCCGCCTCGTCGGCGCGCTTTTGAAGCACGCTGCGCGCCACTTGACCGGAGGCCGTCCTCGGCAAGTCCCCGAACTGCACCTCTTTAGGAACCGCATGCGCGCCGATCTCACGCCGCGCCCAGCCCTTGAGGTCGGCGCCCAGCATATCAACCGCCATGACGTCCGCCGCAGGCGTCACGAACGCCCAGAGCGTTGCGCCGTCGGCGAGCGCCACGATGGCCACCTCGGCCACGCCGATGTGCTGTTGCAGCACCGCCTCCAGCTCGCGCAGCGAGACGCGCTCGCCGGCGATCACCACGACCGGGTCCTCGGCCCGCGCCGCGCGGTTCGCCACCAGATCCTCGACCACGGCGGGGTCGGCCAGGGTCGAAATATCACCCAGGTTGGCCAGGTCATCTTCCGCGATTTTGCGCAGGATGCGGCGCATGATCTTGCCGGAGCGGGTCTTCGGCAGGCCCGGCGCGAACTGGATCACGTCGGGCGAGGCGAACGGCCCGATCTCGCGCCGCACCCAGTTGCGCAGCTCCGGCTCCAGGGCCGCGGACGGCTCGATGTCGGCGTTCAGGGTGACGAAACAGTAGATGCCCTGGCCCTTCAGCTCGTGCGGGTAGCCGACCACGGCGGCCTCGGCCACGGTGTTGTGGCCGACCAGCGCGCTTTCGATCTCGGCGGTGCCCAGCCGGTGGCCGGAGACATTGATCACGTCGTCCACGCGCCCGGTGATCCAGTAGTAGCCGTCCTCGTCGCGCCGGGCGCCGTCGCCGGTGAAATATTTGCCGGGATAGGTGGTGAAATAGGTGGTGATGAACCGCTCGTGGTCGCCATAGACCGTGCGCATCATGCCGGGCCAGCTGTCCGTCAGGCACAGATTGCCGCTGACGTCGCCCTCCAGCACCCGGCCCTCGGCATCGACCAGCTGGGGCTTCACCCCCGGCAAGGGCTTGGCGCAGGATCCCGGCTTCAACGCCATGGCGCCGGGCAGCGGGCTCATCAGACAGGCGCCGGTCTCAGTCTGCCACCAGGTGTCGACGATCGGGCAGCGGCTTTCGCCGACCACGCGGTGATACCAGAGCCAGGCCTCGGGATTGATCGGCTCTCCGACCGTGCCGAGCAGCCGGATGGATTTGCGCGAGGTCCGCTTCACCGGGTCTTCGCCTTCGCGCATCAGCGCGCGGATGGCGGTCGGCGCCGTGTAAAAGATTTGAACCTTGTGCTTGTCGCAGACCTCCCAGAAGCGCGAGGTGGTCGGATAGTTGGGCACTCCTTCAAAAATCAGAGTGGTCGCCGCATTGGCCAGCGGGCCATAGACCACATAGCTGTGGCCGGTGACCCAGCCGACGTCGGCGGTGCACCAGAAGACCTCCCCCGGCCGATAGTCGAACACCAGCTCATGGGTGTGGGCGGCCCAGGTCAGATAGCCGCCGGTGGTGTGCAGAACCCCCTTCGGTTTGCCGGTCGAGCCGGAGGTGTAGAGAATGAACAGCGGGTCCTCGGCGTTCATCGGCTCCGGATCACAGCGGTCGGAGACGGTGGCCTTGATGTCGGAATAAAAGACGTCGCGGCCCTCGGTCATCGGCACGTCGGCCCGGGTGCGGCGGACCACGATCACGTCGGTAACGCCCGGGCAGGCGGTCAGGGCCTCATCGACATTGCGCTTCAGCGGCACCGGCTTGCCGCCGCGCAGGCCCTCGTCGGCGGTGATGACGATCTTCGAATCGCAGTCCTGGATGCGACCGGCGATGGAGTCCGGCGAAAAGCCGCCGAAGATAACCGAATGGATCGCCCCGATCCGGGCGCAGGCCAGCATGGCGTAGGCCGCCTGGGGGATCATCGGCAGGTAGATGGTGACCCGGTCGCCCTTCTTGACGCCCCTGGCCTTCAGTACATTGGCCATCCGGCAGACTTCGTCGAGCAGCTGGCCGTAGGTGATCTCGTCACTGATGGAGCCGTCATCGCTCTCCCAGATGATCGCTGTCTGGTGTTCGCGCTGGGGCAGGTGACGGTCGATGCAGTTGACCGAGACGTTCAGGATCCCGTCGGTGAACCACTTCACCCGGAAGTCCTTGGCGTCGAACGAGACGTCCTTCACCTGGGTGAACGGGGTCATCCAGTCGAGCCGCTGGGCGACGTCGGTCCAATAGCCGTCGGGGTCGGCCTCTACCCGGGCCAGGGCGGCCTCATAGCCCGCCGCATTCATCAGGGCCCCGTCCGCCCAGGCCTGGGGAACCGGAAAAACTTCGCCGTCAGACACCTGAGCGCACTCCCGAAGACAATGGTCCGATGGAGTATTC
>JAYTFM010000034.1:0-50663 GCA_043734425.1 Alphaproteobacteria bacterium | reverse complement strand
CCGTTCCGCAACCCACGCGGACCAGCCCCATCCTGGCGCTCCACAGAGCCACCGGCCCCCCGCGCCGCTGACTACTCGCGCCGCTTGCCTCACCCCCGGCGAAGCCGAGAGGGAGAGGGCAGGGAGAGGGCCGACTCGTGCAGAAGTGATCCGCCGTGGGTTCTGCAAGGACCCTGCGACGGCGAAGCGCGTGGGCCCTCGCCCCGCCACCAGAGTCAGCCCAGTCGGCCCTCTCCCGGCCTCTCCCTATCGTCGCGCTTCGCGCGGCGGGGGAGAGGAGATGGGCGCTATCGGCCCAGCCCACCAACCCCCACCGGTTTGCCTCCGGCGCTGGGTTATGCTTGTTCACCCAGCTTGACGCCGGCCCAGGATTCCCGGGCCGACCCCAGGGAGTGAACCGAATGTCTGAGGCCGTGATGCCGCCGGGTTGGCCCGCGATGTCGATTGCTGACGCCCACGCGCTGCTCGCCGCGCCCGGCGCGGTCACCGAGGTGGTGGAAGAAACCATCCGGGGCGTTCGCCTCAAGGTCTGGAAGCACCAGCCGCCCACTCTGCGCGCCGTCTGCGAGATGGCCAAGGGGCACGGCGAGAAGGTGTTCATGGTCTATGAGGACGAGCGGGTCAGCTATGACGCCTTCCACCGGGCCGTCGCCGCGTTCGCCGTCGAGCTTCAGGCCCAGGGCGTGGTCAAGGGCGACCGGGTCGCCGTCATCATGCGCAATGTGCCGGAGTGGGCGGTGGCCTTCTACGCGGCGGCCAGCATTGGGGCCATCGTCACGCCGCTCAACGCCTGGTGGACCGGGCCGGAGCTGGAATACGGCCTGACGGACTCGGGCAGCAAGGTCGCGGTGATGGACGCCGAGCGCTATCAGCGGATGACCGGGCACCTGGCCAATTGCCCCGCCCTCAGCCACATCTATGTCAGCCGCGAGCCGGATGAGATCGCCCACCCGGCGGTGACCAAGCTGGAGAGCGTGATCGGCGCGCCGAACGCGTGGGCCAGCCTGCCGGACCAGCCGATCCCGCCGGCCCAGATCGACACCGACGACGACGCCACCATCTTCTACACCTCCGGCACCACCGGCCGGCCCAAGGGCGCGCTGGCCACCCACCGGGCGATCAACACCAACATCATCACCGCCGGCGCCGCCGCCGCGCGGCACTTCCTGCGCCGGGGCGAGGCGCCGCCCGCCGCCGACCCGGACGCGCCGCAACGCGCCACCCTGCTGTCGGTGCCGTTCTTCCATGCCACCGGCTGTTTCGCGGTGCTGAACCCCTCGGTGTTCGCCGGCGGCAAGGTGGTGCTGATGTTCAAATGGGACGCGATCCGCGCCTTTGAGCTGATCCAGCGCGAGCAGATCAATTCGGCCGGCGGCGTGCCGACCATCGCCTGGCAGCTGATCGAGCACCCGGCGCGGGAAAACTACGACCTGTCGTCGCTGGAATCGGTCAGCTACGGCGGCGCGCCCTCGGCGCCGGAGCTGGTGCGGCGGTTGAAGGAGACCTTCCCCAAGTCGCAGTCCGGCCAGGGCTGGGGCATGACCGAGACCTGCGCCACCGTCACCTCCAACGGCGCCGAGGACTACCAGCATCGCCCCGACAGCTGCGGGCCGCCCGCCGCCGTCGCCGAGCTGCAGATCCGCGACCCGGAAGATGCCGTCACCGTGCTGGCCTCCGGCGAACTGGGCGAGCTGTGGTCCAAGGGCCCGATGAACGCCAAGCTTTACTGGAACAAGCCTGAGCCGACCGCCCAGACCTTTGTCGACGGCTGGGTGCGCACCGGCGACCTGGCCAAGATCGACGCCGACGGCTTCTGCTATATTCTCGACCGCGCCAAGGACATGCTGATCCGGGGCGGCGAGAACATCTACTGCGTCGAGATCGAAAACGTCCTCTACGACCATCCGGCGGTGATGGACGCCGCCGTGGTCGGCATCCCGCACCGCATCCTCGGCGAGGAACCCGGCGCGGTGGTCACCCTGAAGCCCGGCGCCGAGGCCACCGAGGCCGACCTGCGCGCCCACGTCGCCGAACGGCTGGCGGCCTTCAAGGTCCCGGTGTCAGTCAAGTTCTGGCATGAGACCCTGCCGCGCAACGCCAACGGCAAGATCCTGAAGAGCGAGCTGAAGACCCTGTTCGCCGAGCAAGCCACCTGACGACGCGCGCTGACCTCCTGCTGGTGACGCGCGGCCTGTTCGAGAGCCGCACCAAGGCGCAGGCGGCCATCGCCGCCGGCGGCGTCACAGCGGACGGCCGGCCTGTGCGCAAGGCCTCCGAGGCGATCTCTGATGAGGCTGCTCTGGTCGCCCCCCCGGCGCACCCCTGGGTGGGTCGGGGCGCGCTGAAGCTGGTCCACGCCCTGGATCTCTGGTCCATCCCCGTTGCGGGAAGGGTGGTGCTGGATGTCGGCGCCTCGACCGGCGGCTTCACCGAGGTCTGCCTCTCGCGCGGCGCGGCTCGGGTCTATGCCGTCGATGTGGGGCGAGGCCAGCTGCACCCGCGTCTCGCCGCCGATCCCCGCGTCGTCAGCCTGGAGGCCACCGACGCCCGGACCCTGACCCGCGACCTGATCGCCGGGGCCCCGACGCTGATCGTCGCCGACGTCAGCTTCATCGGCCTGGCCAAGGTCCTGCCGGCGGCGTTGGCGCTGGCCGCTCCGGGCTGCGATCTCATCGCCCTGGTGAAGCCGCAGTTCGAGGTCGGGCCGGAGCGGGTCGGGAAGGGCGGCATCGTCACCGACCCGGCCGCCCACGTCGCCGCGCTGGACGGCGTGACCTCGTTCCTGACCCGATCCGGCTGGGCCATTCGCGGTTCAGCCGACAGCCCGATCACTGGCGGCGACGGCAACCGCGAGGCCCTGCTGTGGGCTCAGTTGACCACGGCGTAGCGGCCGCTGGCGTCGCGGCAGACCCGCACGAAGCGGTTCTGGATCGTGCCATCGGGCATGTGCACCGGGCTTTCCGCCAGCTGGCAGTCGTCATCGCGGCGATCCTCTGAGGCGGCCGGTGCGCGGCGCCCGTCGTCATCGCGGGTATCGTCGCGGCTGTGCGTCCAGCCGTCGCTGCCGCGATAATAATCGTCGCGCCGGTCAGAACCTTCATCGGAGGTCGACGAAGATCGGGGATAGGTGGAGCTGTTGCAGGCGGCGGTCCTGTGACCCATCACCCCGCCGGCGATGGCGCCCAGCAACCCGCCCAGGATGGCGCCTTCGGTGCGCGCGTTGCGGGCCGCAGCGTTGGAGCCGATCACCGCCCCGATGCCGCCGCCGATCAGGGTTCCGGCCGTTCCGCGCCCGTTGGCCTCGCGCCGACAGGGATCATAGCCATAGCCGGCGCTACCAGGGCTGGTGTAGGAGCCGGACGGCTGGGCCTGGGCTGCGGAGCTCAGCGCAAGAACGCTCGCGAGCGCAACGGCGCCGGCCTTGGCGAAAGTGACACGCGTGATCATTCCAACGTCCCTCATTAAAGGCCCTGCCGCCGAACGACGGCAAAGCTTGCGGCCAGGATGTAGCGACCAAGCTGAACAGTGGTTGAGAATGTCGTTCATCTTCGTTCATCGAGCTGCGCGGTGAGGCGGCCATTCCGGCGCCCTGTGGCCAAGACCTCAGTCAAGACCGCAGGCGGACCGCCCGTGGAACTGCGGATCGAGGCGATGGGCGGGGAGGGCGACGGCCTGGTCCAGGGCGGCGCGTTTGTGCCGTTCACCCTGCCCGGCGAGCGGGTGCTGGCCGAACGGCAGGGTGAGCGACATCGCCTCGTGGAGGTGCTGGAGGCCAGCGCCGATCGGGTTGCGCCGCCCTGTCCGCACTTCGGCGCCTGCGGCGGCTGCGCGCTGCAGCATTGGGCCCACGCGCCCTATCTGGCCTGGAAGGTTGAGCGGCTGGCGGCGACGCTGGCGCGCGAGCGGATCGACACGGATATCCTGCCGGCCTTCGCGACTGCGCCCGGGACCCGTCGGCGGGTCACCCTGCACGCCCGGCGCGGCGACCGCGATGTCGCCCGCCTGGGGTTCAAGGCGCGCAAATCGTGGGACCTGGTCGACCTGGATGTCTGCACGATCGCCGACCCGGCGATCCAGGCGGCGATCCCGGCCCTGAAGCGGCTGGCGGCGCGGCTGTTCGAACACCCCAAGTCCGCGCCCTCGCTGCATGTGACACTGACCGACACCGGGCTGGACATCGACATCACCGGCGTGGAGGCCAAGAGCGGCGGTCTGTCGGCGGATGCTCGGGTCCAGCTGGCCGCACGCGCGGCGGAAGGCGACTTCGCGCGGGTCACGCTGGGCGGCGAGATCGCCTATCTGGCCCGCGCGCCGCAGGTGCGGCTGGGCCTTGCACGTGTCAGCCTGCCGCCCGGCGCGTTTCTGCAGGCGACCAAGGCCGCCGAAACCGCGATGGCCGACTTTGTCGCCGAGGCGGCGGCCGGCGCGCACCGCATCGCAGACCTCTACTGCGGCGTCGGCACCTTCACCTTCCGGCTGGGTGAAATCGCCCAGGTGCATGGCGCAGACTCGGCGGCCGGCGCCGTCGCGGCGCTGGGGTCAGCGCTGGCCGGCGCACCGGGTCTTAAGGGGATCACCCTTGAGGTTCGGGACCTGGCCAAGCGGCCCCTGCTGGTTCACGACCTGCGCCACACGGACGTTGTCGTCTTCGACCCGCCCCGGGCCGGCGCCGCTGAGCAGGTGTCCGAGCTGGCGCGGTCGGGCGTGAGCCGGGTGATCGGCGTCTCCTGCAACCCGGCGACCTTCGCCCGCGACGCGCGGGTGCTGATCGACGGGGGTTTCCGCCTGGAGCACGTGCTGCCGGTTGATCAGTTCCTGTGGTCGCCGCACATCGAACTGGTCGGGGTGTTTACGCGTTAGGCGAGCGGCGACCGGGCGTGGTAGACTTCGCGCGCTGACAAGCCAAAGGATGCAGGACCATGGCCAAGGGCCAAAAGAAGTCGAACAAGGAAGTTCGCAAACCCAAGAAGGCTGGGACCAAGACGGTCGCTGCGCCGCAGTTGTTCTCCAAGACGCCGCCCAAGGGCGCCTGAACGATCTAGAGCCATGGCCGGAAGGGCCGCTCACCGATGAAAACTTTTGGAACCGCCTGGCAGTCCCCGGCCCGGAACGGCATGACCGACACCCGCTCGACCGGCGGCGCCCCGGCGTCGCAAGCCCCCAAGCCCCGGCTCAATGATCGGCGCAGCACCCGCTGAGCGCCCGAGCCGCCTAGCCAAATAGGCCCAGCTGATCCCCGGCCTTCGGAGGAACGCGGAACTGCGTCAGGTCCAGCGCCGCCAACGACCCGTCCAGGCCGTAGCGCTTCTTCGCGGCGCGAAACCGCTGCGCCATCAGCTCGGCGATCGGTCCAACGCCCTTCATCCGGGTCCCCCACTGGGCGTCGTAGTCCTTGCCGCCGCGCATCTGGCGGACCAGCGACATCACCCGGCGGGCGCGGTCCGGATGGTCGGTGTCGAGCCACTCGCGGAACAGGTCCTTGATCTCCAGGGGGAGCCGCAGCGCCACATAGCCCGCGCCGGTCGCACCGGCCGCGGCGGCGCGCTCCAGCACCGCGTCCATCTCATGATCGTTGAGGCCGGGGATGCAGGGGGCGAACATCACCACCACCGGCACGCCGGCATCGCTCAGCGCCCGCACGGCGCCCAGGCGTCTCTCCGGCGTGGCGGCGCGCGGCTCCATGGATCGGGCCAGCCGGCGATCCAGCGAGGTGATCGAGATCGCCACCCGCGCTAAACCCAGGGCCGCTGCGGGGGCCAGCAGGTCGAGGTCGCGAAGGATCAACGCCGACTTGGTGATCACCGTGAATGGGTGGCCGAAGCGGGTCAGCACCTCGATCACGCTTCGCGTCACCCGCAGCTGTCGCTCCTGGGGCTGATAGGGGTCGGTATTGCCGCCGATGTGGATCACCTCCGGCCGATAGCGCGGGCTGGAGAGTTCGGCTTCCAGCAGCCGCGCCGCGTCGGGCTTGAAGAACAGCTTGCTCTCGAAATCCAGGCCGGGTGACAGCCCCATATAGGCGTGGGCGGGGCGGGCGTAGCAATAGACGCAGCCGTGCTCGCAACCCCGGTACGGATTGATCGACGCCGAGAAGCCGATGTCCGGGCTGTCATTGCGGCTGATGATCACCTTGGCCTTTTCGGGCGTCACCGTCGTCCGGATCTGGCTAGGTTCAGGGTCGTCGAGCGTCCAGCCGTCGTCGAACGCCTCGCGCGCCTGGGTCTCAAAGCGGCCGCTGGCGTTGGAGCGCGCGCCGCGCCCCCGGATCTGTTGGCTCAAGGTGGTCACACCAGGACTCTAGCTCTGTGGCAGAAACAAAACAAGAACACTTGACGTCATACCCCATTCCAAGGTCAGTCGGCCGATGCTCTCGGTGATCATCGATGCTCGCGCCCACCCGGAAGGCCTGCCCACGCTGCTGGCGCAATTGACGGCGGGGGCGGTGGACGGACTGGTGCGTCAGGTCTTGATCGTCGCGAGGGCCGGCGAGGCGGCTATCTTGGCGCTTTGCGAGGAGACCGGCGCACAGCCTTGCGAGAGCCTGCAGGCGGCGGCGATGGCGGCGCGGGCCGATCAACTATTGGTGCTGCCGGCGGGCCTGAGGCTGCGCGATGGCTGGCTGGGATCGCTCAACGCCCATGTCGGGCGCAGTGGCGGGCCGGCGCTGGTGGTCGGCCTAAAGGCGCCGGGGCTGTTCGGCCGCAGCTTGTTGGGGGTGTTAGTCGAGCGCAGCCGTCTGGCGAACGGACGCGAGGCCGACCTGAATCGGTTGCGCCGAGAGTTGGGGCTGGGCGCTGTTCGGATCGGCTAGATCGAGGGTCAGGTCCGCGCGGCGGGCCCCTGCGGCCAGGGCGTCAAGCGTGCGCGGCGTCTCGCCGAACATCCGCTTGTAGGTCCAATAGGCGGCGACCACCTTTTCGACATAGTTGCGGGTCTCAAGCGCGGGCAGGGACTCGATCATCAGGAAGGGATCGTCCTCGCCGACCCTGGCGGTAGTCTTGAGCACAGCGCCTGGCCCGGCGTTGTAGGCGGCGACGACCCGCAGCAGATCCAGGCCGACGCCGCGATCCATCAGCCAGGCGAGATAGTCCTGACCAGCGCGCAGGTTGAAGGCAGGGTCCGCCAGCGCCTGGCGGCTGATCTTGGCCTTGGCGTCCCCCATCGCCAGCGCCGCCGAGGTCGGCAGCACCTGCATCAGGCCGATCGCTCCGGCGTGCGAGACCGCAGACGGGTTGAACGCGCTCTCCTGGCGGACGATGGCGTAGACCAGGGCCCGATCAATGGTGAAGCCGTCCTTCGGTTCCAACAGCGGAACCTGATAGTCGCCGAGGGTCAGGTATTGCGGTTTCTGAAATCCAGGGCCGGCTGGTGGTCCCAGGGTGGCCAGGAGGGCGCTCCAGCTGTTGCGCTCGCTGGCGCTGCGGGCCAGGGCCAGACCGGCGCGCAGTTCCTGGCGCGCCTCCTCCACACGGCCAATCTGGGCCAGGGCCGCGGCGCGATGGGCGCGGCCGTTCTCCCGGATGAAACGCGGGAGATCCTGGGCCGGCCCCTGGTAACCGGCCAGGATCACGCGGCCGGGCGCCTCGGGCAATCCGCTAAGGTGCAACTGCCGCTCGGCGATCATCCCGTAAAACGTCTGAGGCGCTTCTGCCGCCAGCCGCAGGAACCCGCCTGCAGCGGCCTTGTCACTGAGCACGGCGGAGGCGCGGGCGGCCCAGTAGGCGCCGGCGGCGCGCAGCCAGGGATCTTCGGCCTCATCGCCGGCAACTTGAGCGAAATAGTCCCGCGCCTGAGCGTAGTCGGCCAGCCGCCAAGCCGCCAGCCCCGCGATCCAGCGTTCGCCCACGCCGACCGCCAGTTCGAAGGCGCGGCGCGAGTCGCCCGAATAGAACGCCTCGCGGGCCGGCAGGGTCACCTCGCTGCGAGCGCCATCGGCGACGGTGATTTCCGGCATCGGCGGAGCCTGGGCCTCGGCCGGCTTGCGCTTGGAGGCCAGCGAAAACACCCGCTCCGCCAGCGGCAGGTCGCGGAAGCGCCCCAGCCATCCGACCAGCTCCTCGAAGCTCGCCTTGTGCGCGGTCGGGTGCATCAGGGCGCCGAAATAGAGATAGCCTGCCAGGGACTTGTCCTGAGTGTCGGAGGCGGCAAGCTCCGCCCCTACGAAATCGCCCTGCTCGACCGCGTCGAACGCGGCGGCATAGGCGCGTGCGTCCGTATCGGAGAGCGCCCTCGGCGATTCCGCCGCCGCAGCCCCGCAAAGGACGGTCGCGGCGAACAGGGACACAAGCCCTGAGCGTAGGCGCTGTTCTAGCGTCATGCCGTTCCTATCCGCGTCAGGTCCTAACAGGGTCTGAAGACGGTGCTGATTTCTCACCCCACGCGCGAAGGCTTAGAGGGGGGCGTCCGGTCGAGCAAGCTTCTCTGTCAGGGTCAGAAGGTCGCTCCAGGCGTGCTTCTTGGCGGCGGGCTGGCGGAGCAGGAACGCCGGATGCAGCGTTGGCAGGGCCGGCAGCTCCAGTTCGCCATCCGAGGAACGCCACACCGACCATCGCCCGCGCATCGCCAGGATGCCCTGATCCTGCTGGAGCAGGGACTTGGCCGAGGCGCCGCCGACCAGCAGCAGCAGCCTTGGCCTGACGAGGGTGATCATGCGCTCCAGGAACGGCGCGCAGACCGCCTGCTCGGCCGGGGTCGGCGTGCGGTTGCCCGGCGGGCGCCAGAAGACGGTGTTGGTGATCAGCACGTGATCCGCGAGGCCTGCCGCGCCCAGCATCTTGTCCAACAGTTTTCCGGCGCGGCCGACAAAGGGCTGACCCTGTGCATCCTCGTCCGCTCCAGGACCTTCGCCGATCACCATCAGCGGTGCGGCCGGATCGCCGCGCCAGACCACAGCCTGGGAGGCGGCGCCTGCGTACCTCAGCGGGCAGCCGTCAAAGTCTGCGATCGCGGCGCAGAGCGCCTCCAGGTCCTTCGCCTGCGCGGCGAGCGCCTGGGCCTTGGCGCGCGCGCCGGAGACATCCGGGCCCTCGGATCGGGCGCTGGTCCTTCCGGACGGCGCCGCCGCCATCACCCGCAGCGGCGGTGCGATACGGCCTGCAGCGATCCGGTCCAGCGGCGCGTCCAGCAGCATGGCGTCGACACCGCCATCCGACCAGAAGGCCAGCAGGCTTTCGGCGATCCGGGCGTTGCTGGGTTCGATGTCAGACACGGGACCAAACCCTTGCATCGCCAGGACCCAGTTGTCAGCCGATGTTTAGCGAAACAGCGTCAGGTCGATCGCATCGCCCATGGCGCGATAGCCTGCATCATTGGGGTGCAGCCAGTCGCCCGCATGCCAGTCCGCGCGCATTCGGGACGGCTTGGCGGGATCGCGGATCGCGGCGTCGAAGTCGATGACGGCGTCGAAGCGCCCTGGCCCGCGGATCCAGGCATTGACGTCCTGACGCGTGGCTTCGCCCTCGGCGCTGAAATAGCCCGCGCCTTCGTAGGGCAGAATGGTGGCGCCGATGATTCGAAGGCCGCGCGCTTGCGCCCGGGCGATCAATTGTCGATAGCCGGCGATCAGGTCTTCTGCCGAAGGCCGGCCGACCCGCGCGCCGAGATCATTTACACCTTCCAGCACCACCACGTCGGTGACCCCCGCGACCGAGAGCACGTCGCGATCAAAGCGGGTCAGGGCGCTTTGGCCCATGCTGGCGATCACCGGATCGCTAAGCATCCGGTTTCCGCCGATGCCGGCGTTCACGACACCGAAGGTCCGCTTGGGATAGCGCGCAGCCAGCCGCTCTGCCAAGCGGTCAGGCCAGCGTCGGTCGGCCCCGGGCGTCGATAGGTAGCCGTCGGTGATGGAGTCGCCCAAGGTCACGATCACCCGGCCCGGTGTGCCTGGCTCCACCTCCACGCCGGAGAGAAAGGCGCGGTACTGGGCCGGCCCTGTGGGTTTCGCAGTTGGCTGCTCCGTGAGGTCGCCGGGGCCGGTGACGGCGACGAATTCCTGGCCGCTCATGTGGCATGTGCACGGGCCACTCTGGCCCGGCAGGTAGAGGCTCACGCGAAGCCGGGCTAGGCGCGGCGCAGTAAGGTCGACGGAATCGCTGAGCAAGGGCGCTCCGGGCGGGATGAAGGTGGCGACGGCGTTGGCGAACCTCACTTCCCTCGTACTGCCGGGCACGTCCGCGCCATCCGCATCGACCAGGGCAAGCCGCACCGCGCCGATCGCCAACGGCTTGACGCCATACTCATTGGTCAGACGCAACCGCAGGCGATGACCGCCGGCGCTGAGGCGCACCACCTGGACGAGGGTCTGGTTCTCGAAGCTGGGAGCGACTCGCCGGGCCTCGATGCCCGGCGCCACCGCCATCGGCGGGGTCGGCGAGGCGCCCCACGTTCCCACCCAATGCGAACTGGCGGCGAACGAAGGACACGCCGCCATCAGTTCAGCGAAGATCATCAGAGCTAGGCGCATCGGAGGCTCCTTGGGCGATCACAATGCCGCCGGTGTTCGAGGGTATCGTCATCGATGGTGATCGTCGCGCGCCGGCTGAAATTTCTCGGTACACTCTGGCGCGCGGCTGAGTCACTGTTGGTTGCGGCGTCTTGCGATGGGCCGCGAGGCCTCAACTTGGAACGGAGTCGATGGATGAAGCGCAGGTCAATTCTGGCGGGATCGCTGGCGACATTGCTTCTAGCCATGCTGGGCGCGCCGGCGTTGGCCCAGACCAGTCGGCCTGACAAGGAGCGCCAGCAACAGACCCAGGTCCTCGACAGCTTCGGCGGCGCCTTCGCCGGGCCGCAACAGGCCTATGTGGCCCGCATCGGCGACAAGATGGCGGTCGCGGCCGGCATGGGCGGACGCTGCACCTTCACCCTGGTCAACAGCGAGATCATCAACGCCTTCGCCGCCCCGCCTGGGTGCTATGTCTATGTGACCCGTGGCCTGCTGGGCATCCTCAATTCTGAAGCCGAGCTGGCCGGCGTGCTGGGTCACGAGGTCGGTCATGTCACCGCCAAACATGCGACCCGTCAGCGCAACACCCAGGTGCTCGGCGGCTTGGCGGCGGTGCTGGTCGGCGCGGTGACCAAATCGGACCAGCTGGGCCAGCTGGCCGGACAGGCGGCGCAGCTGGGCGTCCTCAGCTATTCGCGTGGCCAGGAGTATGAGGCGGATACTCTGGCGGTGAAGTACCTGCCGATCGCCGGCTACCCAAGCACCGGCATCTCTCGGGCGCTGGCGGCGCTGCAGCGCCAGGATGAATACGCCACGCGCGCCGCCGGCGCGGTCGGCGGCAAAGCCATACCGGTGTGGGCGCGGACTCACCCGCTGACCGGAGCTCGGATCGCGCGGGCCGGACGTGCCGCTGCGGCCGGCGCGGTTCCAATTGGCGTCCAGCCGGCGAATGAGGCGGCGTTCCTGGCCGCTGTCGATGGGCTGGTCTACGGCGATGATCCCGCGCAAGGCTTCGTGCGCGGGTCGGCGTTCGCCCATCCTGGTCTCCGGATCGCATTCGACGCGCCGCGCGGCTTCACCATCAGCAACGGCCCCAGTGCGGTCGGCATCAGCGGCCCGAACGGGCTGCGCGGCCAGTTTTCCGGCGGGCGCCTGAACGGTCCCATCGAAGACTATGCCGCAGCTGTGCTCCGAGCGACCCTGGGCCAGGCCGCCGCCAACGTCGGTCAGACTCGGCGCACCACCATCGGCGGGCTCGAAGCGGCCATGGTGTCGGCGCGGGCCACCAGCAACAATCAGTCGGTGGACGTGAGCGTGGTCGCCTACAATCTCGGCGGCGGCGCGGCCTATCAGTTCGTCACCCTGTCGCCGAGCGGCCAGGCGGCGGTGTTCGACACCATGTACGCCTCCTTCCGACGCCTCTCGGACGGCGAGGCGGCCCGGTATCTTCCCCGCAGGATTGAGGTCATCACGGTACGGTCCGGAGACACCAGCGAGAGCCTTTCGGCCCGAATGGCCGGCGACAGCGGCAAGCTGGAGCTGTTCCAGATGCTGAACGACGTTCGGCCGGGTGAGGCGTTGACGAGCGGCCGGAAGGTCAAGCTGGTGATGGAACCACGCAGGTAGGCCGTCTTGCCGCTTGACCACCCCTGCGGCGTGTTCCGATAAGACCTTGAAGAACCAATCGGTCGCGAGGCTCCGACTCGCGGCCAGCTGTGGGGAGCGCCATGAGCGACACCGTTGAACGCGAAGCCATGGAGTACGACGTCGTCATCGTCGGCGCCGGCCCCTCAGGCCTGGCCGCCGCCATCCGGCTGAAACAGATCAACGCAGACCTGACGGTGGCAGTTCTGGAGAAGGGCGCGGAGATCGGCGCGCACATCCTGTCCGGCGCCGTCATCGACCCCAAGGGCCTGAACGAACTCATTCCCGACTGGAAAGCCCAGGGCGCGCCGCTGGAGACCCCCGTCAAGACCGATAAGTTCATGTTGTTGGGTCCAGCCGGCAGCCTGGAACTCCCGATGTTCCTGATGCCGCCGTTCATGAACAACCACGGCAACTACATCGCCAGCCTGGGCAATCTCTGTCGCTGGCTGGGCCAGCAGGCCGAAGCGCTCGGCGTTGAGATCTATCCCGGCATGGCCGCCTCGGCGCCGGTGTTTGACGGAGATACGCTGGTTGGTGTCGTGGCCGGCGAGTTCGGGATCGGCAAGGATGGGCAACCTGGCCCCAGCTATGAGCCCGGCATCGAGCTGCGCGGCAAATATGTCTTCATCGGAGAAGGTGTTCGCGGCTCTCTGTCAAAGATCGTTCGGGCCAAATATGACCTGGGCAAGAACGCCGATCCTGAGAAGTATGGCATCGGCCTCAAGGAGCTCTGGCAGGTTCCGGACGACGTTTTCCAGCCCGGCCTGGTGGTTCACACCACCGCCTGGCCGCTGGACGACAAGACCGGCGGTGGCAGCTTCATGTACCACTTTGGAGACAACTACATCTCCATCGGCTTCGTGGTGCACCTGAACTACAAGAACCCCTGGATCTCGCCGTTCGATGAGTTCCAGCGCTTCAAACATCACCCTGAAGTCAGCAAGCATCTGGCCGGCGGCAAGCGCATCGCCTACGGCGCGCGAGCCATCAGCGAAGGCGGACTGCAGTCGATCCCGACGCTGCAATTCCCGGGCGGGGTTCTGCTGGGCGACAGCGCCGGGTTCGTCAATGTGCCGAGGATCAAGGGCAGCCACGCGGCGATCAAGAGCGGCATGATGGCGGCTGAGGCGGCCGCAGCGGCAATTGCAGCCGGGCGGTCCGGCGACGCGCTCGACGAATATGGCGAGGCTTTCAAGCATTCGTGGCTGCGGAAAGAATTGCACACCGTGCGCAACGCCAAGCCGATCCTCTCGAAGTTCGGCACGGCCATCGGCGGCTTTGTCAGCATGCTGGAAATGTGGACAACCCACCTGCTTGGCGGGTTCTCGTTCTTCGGAACTCTACATCACAGCAAGTCCGACGCCGCCTCCACGGGCCTGGCCAAGGACTACAAGCCGATCACCTACCCCAAGCCGGACGGCGTGCTGAGCTTTGACAAGCTGTCCAGCGTCTTCCTGTCCAGCACTAACCACGACGAGTCCCAGCCCGCGCACCTGAAGCTGCAGGATCCCTCGATCCCGATCTCGGTCAATCTGCCGAAATATGGCGAGCCGGCACGGCTCTACTGCCCGGCCGGCGTCTATGAGGTGCTGTACGACGACAAGGGTGAGAACCCGAAGTTCCAGATCAACTTCCAGAACTGCGTCCACTGCAAGACCTGCGACATCAAGGATCCGTCGCAGAACATCAACTGGACGACGCCGCAGGGTGGCGATGGGCCGAATTACCCGAACATGTGAACGCTTGCGGCGTGGGCGTCTCGCGCCCAAGGTCGGGCCATGCGTCTAGTTCTTTGTGCCCTTGTTGCGCCCGCACTCCTGCTGGGCGGTTGCGCCACCCCCGCCAAGCCCGCCAAAGCTTCGGCTGAGATCGGCGCGGCGGACAGTCCCTACGGCATGTTCCTGGCCGGTTCGGCCGCCTTGAGCAACGGCCGTAGCGGCGAGGCGACGCGGTTCCTGGATCTGGCCCAGGCCCAGGGCGCTTCGGACCCCGCCGTCGCCGAACGCGCGTTCACGGCGGCGTTGCTGGCGGGCGACATTCCTCGGGCGGCGGCGCTGACGTCGGCGGCGGCGGGTTCCGAAGCGGTCCAGCGCATGGGTCGGCTGGTGAATGCCGTGAACGCGCTGGCGGACGACAAGGGCAAGCTGGCCAAGACCGCACTGGGCGTCGAGCCGCTCGGCTATCCCCATCGCGCCGCGGCGGCGCTGCTCGGGCCTTGGATCGCCGCAGCGGCAGGCGATGCTGAGGGCGCGCTGGTCCGGCCCCAACTGCGGGGCGACGCTGGCGTCGATTATTTCGGCCAGATTGGCCAGGCGCACCTATTTGAGCGCGTGCACCGCTTCGATGAGGCGGAGACGGACTTCAAGTCGGTGACGGCCGGCGAGGCGCCGAGTGATCTGGCGGTGATGGCGTACGGTGCTTTTCTGGAGCGCCGTGATCGGCGCGCCGAGGCTTTGGCGCTCTATGACGCGGCGCTGACGCGGCACAGCGACAACCTGGCGCTCCACCGCGCCCGTGACCGCGCCGCCGCGCACAAGCGCGCGCCTGCTGCGCCCACGATCCGCCAAGGCGCCGCGTTCGCGCTCCTGGCGCCGGCAGCCACCATGTCGAGCGCCAAGCAGGACCAGATCGCGCTGGCCTATCTGCGCTTGGCGTTGCACCTGGATCCACAACGCCAGGACGCCTGGCTGATGCTGGGCGATCAACTCCAGCAGCTTGGGGACGTTGATAACGCCCGCGAAGCCTATGGAAAGGCCAAGCCCGGCAGTCCGGACCATGTCGCCGCCCAGACCAAGCTGGCGTGGAGCTACCAGGCCACCGGTGACAAGGAGATGGCGCTGAAGCTCGCGCGGGTCGGCGCGGCGAGCGGTGATGTGGATGCGCGGCGCACGCTGGGCGATCTGCTGCGCGCAAATGAGGCCTTCGCAGAGGCGGCGAACATCTACACCGCTCTGTTGGCTGAGACCAAGGCGCCGGACTGGGCCCTGCTGTTTGCACGTGGCAGCGCCTACGAACGGCTGGATCGGTGGCCGGAAGCCGAGGCGGACCTGTTGGCGGCGCTGCGGCTGCGGCCAGAAGAGCCGGAGCTGCTCAACTATCTCGGCTATGCCTGGATTGACCGGGGTGAGCGGCTGAAGGAAGCCATGTCGATGGTGGAGCGGGCGGTCGCCGCCAATCCGCGATCTGGCGCCATGGTCGACAGCCTGGGCTGGGCGCGCTACCGGCTGGGCGACTTCAAGGGCGCGGTGGAGACCCTCGAACAGGCGATCGAACTGTTGGCGGGCGATCCGGAGATCAACAACCATCTGGGCGACGCCTATTGGATGGTCGGGCGCAAGGACGAAGCCGTCTTCCAGTGGCGCCGCGTCCTGACCCTCAAGCCGGATGGCAAGGTCAAGGCCGACGCGGAGCGCAAGCTGGCGTCCGGGCTGGGTCCGACTTCCACGGTCGCGGGACCTTAAGGCCGTGGCCGTGCGGCTGGCGCCCGCCAAGGTCAATCTGTTCCTGCACGTTGGCGCGCCCAGCCCGGATGGCTATCACCCGCTGTGCAGCCTGATGGTGTTCGCCGACCTTGGCGATCACCTGTCGATGGAGTTGGGCGAGGGGCGCCTGACGGTCAGCGGGCCGTTCGCCAAGGGCCTGGGCCGCGAAACCGACAATCTGATCTTCCAAGCTGTCCGGGGACTGGTGGCCGTGCTGGGACGGCCGATGGCCGAGCTGGCGTTCGCGCTGGACAAGCAGCTGCCGATCGCCAGCGGCCTGGGCGGCGGGTCCGCCGACGCTGGCGCGGCGCTGCGCCTGATGCGCGATGTGTTTGCGCCGCAGATTGACGACAACACCCTCGAGCGAATCGCCGCCACGCTCGGCGCAGACGTCCCGGCCTGTCTCTGGTCGCGACCGGTGATTGCGGAGGGGCGGGGAGAGCGTCTGACGCCGGCCCCCGACCTGCCGATCCTCAATGCGGTGCTGGTCAACAGCGGATCCCCGGTTTCGACGGCCGAGGTCTACCGCACGTTCGACGCCTTGGGCCGGTTCGGCGACGTCGCGCCGCCACCGGAGCCAGAGGCGTTTGAATCTGTGCAGGAGGTCTCCGCCTGGCTGGCGACCCAGCGCAATGATCTCGAAGCGGCGTCAATCGCCGTTTCTTCCGATGTGGGCGTCGTGCTGGACACCCTGCGCGACGAACCGGAGACCCTGCTGGCCCGCGTGTCAGGCTCCGGCGGAACCTGCTTCGCCCTCTGTGCCGACGACATCAGCGCCGAGGGCTTGGCCGAACGCCTCGAAGCCATGGCCCCGAGCTGGTGGGTCCGGCGCTGCCGATTGGGCGGGGGTCTCAACTAAATCCGTCATCCTCGGCCAAGGAGCGGAGCGACGCCGTGCCCCCAATTTGATCCGTCATCCTCGGCCAAGGAGCGCAGCGACGCCGTGCCGGGGACCCATAAACGCAGGCGTTACAGAAGTTCCGCTGCCGGCGAAGCCCCTGCTCGATGTGGCGTGATCGGTGTTTATGGGTCATCCGGACAAGCCGGATGATGACGAACTGTTAGTGGCGGCGGGAGGTATGGCAAACCACCTCGCTGCCCCAAAGCACCCACCAAAAGAAAACGGGAGCCCCGTGGGGCTCCCGTTGAAACGCGGCGGACATTCGACCGTATCAGGGGGAGTGGCCGGACGTCCGCCTCACTCCGTTAGGAGTGATAGGCGCGTTCTCCGTGCTCGACGATGTCCAGGCCTTCCTCTTCAGCTTCCGGCGAGGCCTTCAGGCCCACCGTGTACTTGATCAGGAAGAAGACGATCGAGCTGGCCACCGCCGACCAGCCGGCCGAGACTGCGACGGCCTTCAGCTGGGTGATGAACTGGCCCATCATCGTGTAGCTGGCCAGCGCATCGCAGGTCGAGATGTCGCCGTCCAAGGCGCAGGTCGTGTAGTCGACGATCCCGGCGCCGCCCAGGCTGGCCGACACCAGGATGCCGGTGGCCAGGGCGCCGACCGTCCCGCCGATCGCATGGATCCCGAAGGCGTCCAGGCTGTCGTCATACTTGAGGGCGTTCTTCACCACCGAGCAGAAGAAGATGCAGATCGGCGAAACTGCCAGTCCGAGGACCATCGCCCCGACCGGGCCGGCGAACCCGGCGGCCGGTGTGACGGCGACCAGTCCGGCGACCAGACCCGAGGCCATGCCCAGCAGTGACGCCTTCTTGCGCGTCACCCACTCGGTCATCGCCCAGGAGAAGCCCGCAGCCGCCGTGGCGATGAAGGTGTTCATCATCGCAAGTGCTGCGTACCCGTTGGCCTCCAGGTTGGACCCAGCGTTGAAGCCGAACCAGCCGAACCACAACAGGCCCGCGCCAACCAGGCTGAGGGTCAGCGAGTGGGGTTGCATCGGCTCCTGACGGAAGCCCTTGCGGGGTCCGAGGATCAGGCAGCCCATCAGGGCGGCGACGCCGGCGTTGATGTGCACCACGGTGCCGCCGGCAAAGTCCAAGGCGCCCCAGCCCCAGAGCAGGCCGGCCTGCACCGCATCCTTCGGCGCGTTGGCGATGGCGTCGGGGCCAGGCCACCACCACACCATGTGCGCGATGGGATAGTAGGACAGCAGCGGCCACAGCACCGCGAAGATCACGCAGGCGGCGAACTTCATCCGCTCCGCCACCCCGCCCAGAACCAGGCAGGCGGTGATGCAGGCGAAGGTCATCTGGAAACAGATGAACACCAACTCGGGGATATAGACCCCGGTCGAGAACGTGGCCACGTTGGAGGCCGGCGTGACGCCCTTCAGGAACAGCCGGTCGAGGCCGCCAAGATAAAGGTCATGGCTGCCGCCGGAGGTGAAGGCCAGACTGTATCCCCAGAGCACCCAGGCCATCATGCCGATGACGCAGACCGTTGAGGTCTGCATCAGCATCGACAGCATATTCTTCTGCCGTACCAGGCCGCCATAGAACAGCGCCAGGCCCGGGATGATCATCAAGAGCACCAGGACCGACGAGATCAGCATCCAGGTGGTGTCGCCCTTGTCCACATGCTGCACAGGCGCAGCGGCTGGCGCCGCGACGGCTGGTGCGGCCGCCTCTGGTGCTGCGACCGCAGCCGGCGCGGCGGCTTCCACCGTCGCAACCACCGGCGCGGCGGTGTCTTGGGCGAGGGCCGGCGCCGCAAACGGCGCACCAGCCAAGGTCGCGGCCAGCATCAGGCCGGCCAGTCGTTTTGTTGCGAGACGTCTCATGTGTTTTCCCCTTGTCCTGATCGCCTACAGCGCCGCAGCGCCGGTCTCGCCGGTGCGAATCCGCACGGCTTCCGAGACGTCGAGGACGAAAATCTTGCCGTCGCCGATCTTGCCCGTCGCGGCGGCGCCGATGATCGCCTCCACCGCCTTGGCGGCCTGGGCGTCATCGACCACGGCCTCCAGTTTCACCTTGGGCAGGAAGTTCACCTGGTACTCCGCCCCCCGATAGATCTCGGTCTGGCCCTTTTGTCGGCCATAGCCCTTGACCTCCGACACCGTCAGGCCCTCCACGCCGGCGGCGACCAGCGCTTCGCGCACGTCGTCCAGCTTGAAAGGTTTGACGATCGCCATGATCAGTTTCATTCGTTCGCTCCCGCGTCCGGCCCTGATGGACGGGCCTGTCCAAATGTCTCGATGTCTCACTGTCGCTCGCGGAACGTCCCCACCCCGGCAGCGATACGGAACGCTAGGTCGGGTGGCGGCCCGGCGCGCTTGGAGACCTCAACAAATGATCAAGAATTACGCAGATGCGGAGATTTGAGGCGGCCGGTCTCAGGGTTGCTCAAAAAACAGACACGCTGAATGTGGCGAACAAAATGCCGCTCTTGACGTTGTCGCCTGTAATCGTATTTCCGCCCCGGTTTGCCGGCATGGATCGGTCGCAACGCGTCGGCTGCGCGCCGGCATCGCCTGAATGAGGAACAGAATGTCGTCAAAAGCTCTGCTGACCGCTCTCGCCATCGCCGTGACCGGCGCACCCGCCATGGCGCTGGCGCAAACGCCGAGCCCGGCCGTCGCTGCGGCCGCTGAGGTCAAGGTCAACGGCGATCTGGTGGACACGCTGAAACTCTCGGGTCAGTTCATCACGTTCACCAAGGGCATCGACGCGACAAATCTGGCCGGTCTGTTGAAGGCCAACAAGAACCTGACGGTGTTCGCGCCCACCGACGCCGCCTTTGCCGCCATGCCGGCCGCCGATCTGGCCAAGCTGATGGCCGACAAGACCGCGCTGCAGCGCTTCATCGTGCACCACATCATCAATGCGCCGTTCCCGGCCGCCAAGATCAAGGGCGTCAAGGGACCGATCCCGTCGGGCGCAGGCGATACGATCCTGGTCGACGGCACGGATGCGTCTGGCGCGCTCAAGGTGGACGGCGCCACGATCATCCAGGCCGACGTGCAGACCGCCAGCGGACTGTTGCAGGTGGTCGATCACGTGCTGATCGCCGGCCAGGGCGCTGTCGAGCCGGCGGCGCCAACTGCGGCGACCACGGGAAACTGAGGTCACAGCGACGGTTCCCGCCGCTTGGTGGGAACCAAGTCGGTCTCTTGAGCCTTAGAAGATCAGCGCTTGGGTGGGCGCTCGATCACGAGGCACAGGAGCCATCGCCATGAATGTTCTTTCTTTCGCCGCTGCAGCCACCGTACTTGCCTTGATGAGCTCGGCCGCCGCCGCGCAGCAGCCGGCCGCACCGGATGTGGAAAGCTCGCCAGCCCGGCCACAAGTCGACGACCCGGCGGCGGCGCATAAAATGCCGATGCCGATGCCACACGACAAAATGCCGATGCCGATGAAACACGACCAAATGCCGATGCCGATGCCAAACACCTCTACGTCAACCACGATCGAATCGACGCTGGACACCGCGCCGAGCGCGACCAGCGCCGCCATGCCGGTCAGCGTCACGACCACGGTGGTCGCTAGTGCGCCAATCCCCGACACTCCGGAGAACCGCGCCAAGTACGGCGCGCCGATGTCAAACGCCGGCAAACGCACTGCGGCGCGCGGCAACTAGACCGCGCCACAGGCCGTCGCAGCGCTTGAAGCCAAAGTCGGCGGGCCCTATGGTCCGCCGACTTTTTTGCACCTGCGAACAGCCCCCCGATTCCATGTCCCAAGCTCCCCTCACGTTTCAGGGCCTGATCCTGAAACTCCACGATTATTGGAGCCGGCAGGGCTGCGTGATCCTGCAGCCCTATGACGTGGAGATCGGCGCCGGCACCCTTTCGCCGATGACGGTGCTGCGGGCGCTGGGCCCCAAGCCGTGGAAGGCCGCCTACGTCCAGCCCTCGCGCCGCCCGGCCGACGGCCGCTATGGCGAAAACCCCAACCGGCTGCGCCAGCACCACCAGTATCAGGTGATCCTGAAGCCCAATCCGGAGAACCTGCAAGAGCTCTATCTCGGCTGCCTGGAGGCGATCGGCATCGACCCGATGCTGCACGACATCCGCTTCGTCGAGGATGACTGGGAAAACCCCACCGTCGGCGCCTGGGGCCTGGGCTGGGAGGTCTGGTGCGACGGGATGGAGATCACTCAGTACACCTACTTCCAGCAGGTGGGCGGCCTGGACGTGTTCCCGGTGACCGGCGAGCTGACCATCGGCCTGGAACGGCTCAGCCTCTATCTGCAGAACGTCGAGAACGTCTACGACCTGAAGTTCAACGACGAGTTCAGCTATGGCGACATCTATCTCGCCAACGAGCAGCAGTTCTCGGCCTTCGAGTTGGAGGGCGCCGACGTCGCCACCTGCAAGCGCCAGTTCGAAGACATGGAGCGCGAAGTCCCCCGCATCCTGGCCCTGAAGGGCCGCCAGGGCCAACCGCTGGCGCTGCCGGCCTACGACCACGTGCTGAAGGCCAGCCACCTGTTCAACATCATGGACGCCAGAGGCGCCATCGCCGTCGCCGAACGCCAAAGCTACATCGGCCGCATCCGCGACCTCTGTAAGATGTGCGCCGAAGCCTGGGTGGCCGGGCAGGGGGGCAACGCGTGATGTTTTGGCTTCAAATCAGGCCGCTGTTGGCCTTGGCCATGGTCAGTCTGTTGGCCGGGCCTGCGGGTTGCGCACGCCCGGAGGCGGCGGCTGTCCAAAAGGAAGAACCTGCCGCGAATGCGGCAAATGACGGACTCCTGCTTTCAGACCCCGATGACGCCAAGATCGTCGCCGCGAAGGCTGAGGCGATCCGGACACTCCCCATCTTCTGGGCGAAGTGGTCCGCCCAGCCGCCAGGCTACGGAGATTTCGCCTTGAAGGTCGCGTTCAAGGTGAAAGACGGCGGCATTGAGCACATTTGGGCGCGCCCCGTAAGTCGCCAGGCGGGTGAGTTGGTCGTGCGGTTGGCCAACGATCCTGCCTATCTGTCCGGGCTGAAGTTGGGATCGGTAGTCAAGGTCGTGGAGTCTGACGTTTCGGATTGGGCGTATGCGCGAGACGGAAAGCTTTACGGTCATTTCACAACGCGAGCGCTTTTGGGCGCGGCCGATCCGGCGGAGCGTGCCGAACTGGAGCGCGTGCTCGCTCCAACTCCGCTAGACTCTTCAGACCGATAATGCCCCAGCTCCTCCTCGAACTGCTTTCCGAAGAGATCCCCGCCCGCATGCAGGTTCAGGCGGCGCGGGACCTGGTTCGCATGGTCCGTGAGCGCCTCGCCGCCGAGGGCCTGCTGCCGGAGGCGCTGAAGACCTTCGCCGGGTCGCGCCGCCTCACTCTGGTCGCTGAAGGCCTGCCCGCTGCCCAGGCTGACCGCCATGAGGAGATCAAGGGTCCCCGCACCACCGCGCCGGATCAGGCGCTGGATGGCTTCCTGCGCAAGAACAGCCTCAGCAAGGCCCAGCTGACCGAACGCGACGGTGCCTGGTTCGCCACCCTGCACCGCGCCGGCCGGCCGACCTGCGAGATCATCGCCGAGATGGTCGAAGCCATCATTCGCGACTTCCCCTGGCCCAAATCCATGACCTCGGGAATGAGCCGCCTCAAGTGGGTTCGGCCGCTGCGCCGCATCCTCTGTGTGTTCGACGGTCAGGTCGTGCCGCTGACCATCGAAAATATCCCCACCGGCGACACCACGCTCGGCCACCGGTTCATGGGCTCGGGCCAGGCGTTCAAGGTCAAGGATTTCGACGCCTACGCCGAAAAGCTGGAGAAGCATTTCGTGGTGCTCGACGTTGAGGCCCGCAAGGACCGCATCCTCGACGCGGCCCGCACGCTGTGTTTTGCGCGCAACCTTGAGCTGGTCGAGGATCAGGGTCTGCTGGACGAGGTCGCCGGCCTGGTCGAGTGGCCGGTTCCGGTGCTGGGCGACATGGACCCCGCCTTCCTGGACCTGCCGCCCGAGGTGATCCGCACCTCCATGCGCGTGCACCAGCGGTTCTTCGCGGTGCGCGACCCCAAGAGCGGCAAGCTCGCGCCGCACTTCGTCACCGTCGCCAATATCGCGGCCAAGGATGGTGGCAAGACCATCGCGCTGGGCAACGCCAAGGTGCTGACCGCGCGGCTCTCCGACGCGCGGTTCTTCTGGACCGAGGATCGCAAGACCAGCCTGGAAGCGCGCCTGGAAAAGCTGAAGGGCGTCACCTTCCACGCCAAGCTCGGCGCCATGTATGAGCGGGTCGAGCGGCTGGAGATGCTGGCCGCCGCGCTGGCCCCTCGGGTCGGCGCTGATATCGCCAAGGCGGTGCAGGCCGCGCGGCTGGCCAAGGCCGACCTGACCAGCGGCGTGGTCGGCGAGTTCCCGGAGCTGCAGGGCGTCATGGGCGGCTATTACGCCGCCGCCGAGGGTCTGAGCCCGCTGGTCGCCGAAGCGATCCGTGATCACTACCGGCCGGTCGGTCCCGCCGACGAGGTTCCCGACCGGCCGGTGACCATGGCCGTGGCCCTGGCCGAGAAGCTGGACACCCTCACCGCTTTCTTCGCCATTGGCGAGAAGCCGACCGGCAGCCGCGACCCGTTCGCCCTGCGCCGCGCCGCCCTGGGCGTGATCCGCATCGTGCTGGGCTCGGAAATCCGCGCTCCGCTGCGCGAGGTGGTCGCCGATTGGTACCGCTCGCTGCGCTGCTACGTCGATCCAGGCCGCGCGCTCTGGGTTTCCACGCCCAAGGTGGTCGCGCACCTGGGCGCACGCGGCCGGGCCAAATCGCAGGCGTTCGACACCTATCTGCGCGAGTTCGATGACGCCCTGCTGGCCGGCAAGCCGCAGGTCATCGCCATGTCGAGCGAGGTCGATCTGGTGTTCGACCGCATGGAGCGCGAGCCACCGACTGGCCCGCTACTGTTCGAGTTCCGGCCCTATCCCGAAGTGGCCGACGAGATCCTGGCCTTCTTCGCCGACCGCCTGCAAGTCTGGCTGCGAGATCGCGGCCAGCGCCACGATCTGGTCGCCGCCGTGTTCGCGCTGGGGGACGATGACCTCGTCCGCATCGTCGCCAGGATCACCGCTCTGGATGCGTTCCTCAAGACCGAGGACGGCGCCAACCTGCTGGCCGGCTACAAGCGCGCGGCCAATATCCTCCGGGCCGAAGAGAAAAAGGGCGCGCTGCCGACCGGCGCCCCGGTGCGGATGTCCGCCTCGCCGCCGGCCGAACTGGCGCTGATCGCCGCTGTCGCCGATCTGGAAGCCCGCCTGGAGCCGGCGCTCGACGCTGAAAACTTCGCCGGCGCCATGCAGGCGTTGTCGACGCTGCGCGGGCCCGTCGATGCGTTCTTCGACAAGGTGTTAGTGAATTCGGATGTATCCGAAGAGCGTGAGAATCGGCTCCGGCTGCTGGCCAAGGTGCAGGACGCCATGGGGCGGCTGGCGGATTTCTCGCGGATCACGGGTTGATCCCGGCGGCCGTTGGGTCCCGGGATGTACGGAGGTTCTGATCAGATGGCCGATACGATGGTGAAGACGCGCTGGGTCTATGCCTTCGGCGGCGGCGCGGCCGATGGCGGCGCCGCCATGAAGGACCTGTTGGGCGGCAAGGGCGCCAATCTGGCCGAGATGTCGTCGTTGGGCCTGCCGGTGCCACCCGGGTTCACCATCACCACCGAGGCCTGCAACCACTTTTACGCCCACGACAAGGCTTTCCCCGACAACCTCAAAGACCAGGTCGCCGCCGGCCTGTCTCAGGTGGAAAAGCTGACCGGCAAGCGGTTCGGCGATCCGGCCAACCCGCTGCTGGTGTCGGTGCGCTCTGGGGCCCGCGCCTCGATGCCCGGAATGATGGACACCGTCCTCAACCTCGGCCTCAATGATCAGACCGTCGAGGGGCTGGCCAGCCTGTCCGGCGACCGCCGGTTCGCCTTCGACAGCTATCGCCGCTTCATCCAGATGTACTCCAACGTGGTGCTGGGCCTGGATCACCACATGTTCGAAGAGATCCTCGACGATCATAAGGACAGCCTGGACACCTATTCCGACACCGACCTTTCCGCCGCCGACTGGGAAACCGTGGTCGCCGGCTACAAGGCTGCCGTCCAGCGCGACCTGGGCCAGCCGTTCCCGCAGGACCCCGCCGCCCAGCTTTGGGGCGCGATCGGCGCGGTGTTCACCAGCTGGATGAACGACCGGGCCAAGTTCTACCGCCGCATGCATGACATCCCCGAAAGCTGGGGCACCGCCGTCAGTGTCCAGTCGATGGTGTTCGGCAACATGGGCGAGGGCTCGGCCACCGGCGTCGCCTTCACCCGCAATCCGTCGACCGGCGAGAACCGGCTCTACGGCGAGTTCCTGATCAATGCCCAGGGCGAAGACGTGGTCGCCGGCATCCGCACGCCCCAGCCGCTGACCAAAATCGCCCGCGAGGAGATGGGCGACAAAAGCCCCTCCATGGAAGAGGCGCTGCCCGAGGTCTTCCGCCAGTTCCGCGAGGTGGTCGGCAAGCTGGAAACCCACTACCGCGACATGCAGGACATCGAGTTCACGGTCGAGCAAGGCCGGCTCTACATGCTGCAGACCCGCAACGGCAAACGCACCGCCAAGGCGGCCCTGCGCATCGCCGTTGATCTGGCCAGCGAGGGTGTGATCACTGAGAGCGAAGCGGTGATGCGGGTGGACCCCAACTCCCTGGACCAGCTTCTCCATCCGACCATCGACCCGGCCAGCCCGCGCGACGTCATCGCTACCGGACTTCCGGCTTCTCCCGGCGCGGCCACCGGCAAGGTGGTGTTCAGCTCCGAGGAGGCTGAAAAGCGCGGCAGCATCGGTGAGGCGGTGATCCTGGTCCGCGAAGAAACCAGCCCGGAGGATATCCGCGGCATGGACGCCGCCCGCGGCATCGTCACCGCCCGAGGCGGGATGACCAGCCACGCCGCCGTGGTGGCGCGCGGCATGGGCCGCCCTTGCGTCTCCGGGGCCGGCGAGATCCACATCGACGCCCGCTCGGGTGAGTTCCACGCGCGCGGCAAGACCATCCGCGCCCATGACATCATCACCATCGATGGCTCGACCGGCGAAGTTCTGCAAGGCGCCGTCAAGATGATCGAGCCGGAATTGTCCGGCGATTTCAACAAGCTGATGGTCTGGGCTGACAAGGTCCGCCGCCTCAAGGTCCGCGCCAACGCCGAGACCGCCCTGGACGCGGGCGTCGCCCGCCAGTTCGGCGCCGAGGGCATTGGCCTCTGCCGCACCGAGCACATGTTCTTCGATCCGGCCCGCATCGCCGCCGTTCGCGAGATGATCCTGGCCGACGACACCGCCGGCCGCAAAGCCGCGCTCGACAAGATCTTGCCGATGCAGCGCCAGGACTTCGTCGATCTGTTCAAGATCATGGAGGGCCTGCCGGTCACCATCCGCCTGCTGGACCCGCCGCTGCATGAGTTCCTGCCGCACACCGAGGAGGACCTGCAGGCCGTCGCCGAGGCCACCGGCCTCGACCCCGCCAAGCTGCTGCGCCGGGCTCAGGAGCTGCACGAGGTCAACCCGATGCTGGGCCATCGCGGCTGTCGGCTGGGGATTTCCTATCCTGAGATCTATGCGATGCAGGTCCGCGCTATCATCGAGGCGGCCTGCGAGATCGCCGCCATGGGTCGCCCCGCGCCGATCCCGGAGATCATGCATCCTCTGGTCGCCAAGGGCGAGGAGATGAAGTTCCTGCGCGAACTCACCGACCGCACCGCCCAGGCCGTGATTGCCGAACGAAACCAGACGATCAGATATCAGGTTGGCACCATGGTCGAACTGCCGAGGGCCGCGATCCGGGCCGGCGACCTCGCCGAGCACGCCGAGTTCTTCTCCTTCGGCACCAACGACCTGACCCAGACCACCTTCGGCATCAGCCGCGATGACAGTGGCCGGTTCCTCAACGCCTATATCGAAAAGGGCATCTTCGAGCGCGACCCGTTCGTCACCCTCGACCAGGAAGGTGTCGGTGACCTGATCCGCATCGCCACGGAGCGGGGCCGGGCGGTGCGCCCCGACGTCAAACTCGGTATCTGCGGCGAACACGGCGGCGATCCGGCCAGCATCCAGTTCTGCGAGAGCGTCGGCCTGGATTACGTCAGCTGCTCCCCCTACCGCGTCCCCATCGCCAGACTGGCCGCCGCCCAGGCGGCGATCGGCGAGCGGGAGAAAGACCGGTAGCGCTCAGGAAACAACGGTCGCGTCCAGGGTCGGGAACGGAAATTTCGTCGCGAACAGCGGGAAGGCCTGCACGTCGATGACCGCCGTTGTCGGGTTGGCCGGATCGGCGTAGCAGATGCCGACGAACTCCTGAGCTTCGCCGGACTTGCTGATCATCACCTGCGCGCCGGAGATCGGCAGGTCGCTTGGCGTCGCGCCGTCCATCATTCCGCGAAGGATTTCCGGGTCCCAATCCGCAGGGGTCACGGCGGAGATCGCGCGCAGATCCCAGCTGACATCGACAACCTCAGCCCCCCGCGTCAGGCGGACCCGGAAGCTGTTTGACGCGCCGATACGCGTCGCGACACCGGTGAATTGAGCTGCCGGCCCGTCGCGGAGGACGCCGCTGCGCACGCTCAGCACGTTACCGACCGTGAAGGGGTTCGCCAGAGCCACGACCTCGGAGATTCCCTTCGCATTGATGATCGGATTGCCCGAGCGGTGGGAGTTGGTTCCATCGAACAGCATCGTGCCGCTGAGCGTGAGGTTCTTCAGCGCCGCACAGCCCTTGAGGGGCGTGAGGTCGGTGATGTCATTCCCGGAAATATCCAGGGTCTCGAGGGCGGCGCACCGGCCCAGCGGCTCCAATGTCGCAATTCTGTTGTCGACCAGACGCAGTGTCCGAAGCGTCGAAAGCTTGCCCACTTCCTCGAGCGTTGCGACGCGATTGTGCGAAAGGTCCAGGTCGACCAGCGCGGCGAACTGCTCAATACCCTCGATGTCGTCGATCTCGTTCTTCTGGAACGCCAGGGTTTTGATGGTCTTCGGCAGCATGATCGGCAGCTTTGAAAGCGACGTCAGCTTGCCGCGTGACGCCGAATGCATGCCGGCATGGTCCCAGTCGTAGGTCTGCAGCGAGGCGACGATCCGCGACAGCGCCTCGCCCTGAAGGCGGAGTGTCTTCTGGGGGTCGCCACCGGGGTCGGCGATCGCATTGAAGTCGTTGAGTTGCTCTATCGCCAGGAAGCCGATGTCCACCACGAGGTCGCGATCAGTATGCCGCGTCGCGGGCTTGTCCTTGGTGGTCCAGAAGTCCACGAACCCGGCCTCCAGGCCGACGTCGCGCTTACGCAGAATGATTTCGGGTTCGGCCACGGGCGGCGCGAGTTTCGAAGGATCGAAGAGTTGCGGTGGATTGATCTCGCCCTTTGAGAGTCTCACCGCGTGGCTCATCACCCCATTGACCAGCTGCAGGTATGTCGCCGCCATCGTCAGCAGCACCGCACGCGCCGGCGGCTCGAAAAAGTACTCGGGATGCTCGGCCGCGAAAGCGCAGTCGTTGTGCGCCTGCAGGTATCGCAACTTTTTCTCGTGGGCGTCATCCATGGCCTGGATGAAGGCTTCCCGTTGCTCCTTGGTCGGCAGCGGCAGGGGGATGGTGTCGTAGGTGGCGACCTCGATGAAGAAGGGAAAGGGGTGGTTCTTGATCGCGTCCGGAAAGGCCTTGAGCCGAGCCTTGATCTCGTCGATATCCAGCGTCGCGCCGATCTCCTCGCGGCCCAGACCGCCCTTCTGGTAGAATTTCACCGAGAATTCCGACCGGGTCTTGGCGTTCTGGTTGGCGGTATTCAGCGCGCCCTTGAAGTCGACGCTGGCGAGGCCGCTCTGGAGCTCCCCATGCAGGCTGACCGCGAGGTCGGACTCGGTCTTGGAGTCGACCGAGGTGATACGCATGATCGCGTAGAATTCGCCGCCCCTGTAATGCGCGCGCACGAAGGAGTCGCCGAACGCGGTGTCGAAGACGTCCATCTGCAGTGTGTCGAGCAGGTGCTGCAGGTCCGGCTTCAGCTTGAAATCGCGTCCACGCTGGACCGTGTTGGTGATCACCATCTTGGCGACCACGAAGGTCGAACTGCTGTTGTAGTCAGTCTTGGTGGCGAAATCAGCCTTGGCGCCGCCGGACGCAAACGCGTAGCGGCCCTCCAGCTGCGCCGACATGTGCAGGGAGTTCATCAGCTGTTCGTGTGAGGTGACGATGCTAATTTCCGCCTGGGCCTCCTGGGCTAGATCGCCCGTCGGAGCCGCGAAATCCAACGCCGTGCCGACGCCCAGGCCGGTGTCGCTGTTGAAGCCCATGCCAATGTCCTCGCCGTTGTAGTTCAGGCGGCGGACCTGGGTGACGCGGTTCGGCATGCACAGCGCTCCTCGGCGGCGAACCGGTTCAGCAGAATTCACAACTGAAGGTAAGTCAAACTCTCTCTACCCAAATGAGCTCCACCCAAATGAGAACCCGGAACTCGCCCAAAAATTGTAACGTGATCGTGTTCGGGGTCTTCCAACTCAGGCAGCATAGGGTCGCTATGGGCGGTGGATTTGAAGACTGTTGAGGAGCGCGCCATGATCCTGACGACGGTTGGGAACGCACCGGTCACCGGCTCGAGCGAAGCGTTCGGACTGAGTGAGGACGGCCGCGTTGTCGGCCAGGAGGACGCGACCTTCCCGTTCCTCTGGACACCGACCACTCCGAACGCCGCCAGCGGCGCATCACAGCGCCTGCCGACCTTCTCAATGGCTGGACCTGCCGACGCCACGGCCACGGCGACCAATGCCGGCGGCGACGTCGTGGGCTTTGCCGACATGACCGACGCGAGCGGCGCGCAGGTGACCCGCGCCGTCATCTGGCTCGCCGGCGCCGGAACGGTCCAGGAGATGGGCACGCTGACGCCTGACCCGTTCAACGCCGGAGCCTTCCTTGGAAACAGCAAGGCCATGGCGATCAACGACGCTGGCGTGGTCGTTGGCGTGTCGGACACGTCGATTGGCGTGGAACACGCCTTCGCCTTTGATCCCGCGAACAACTTCATGCAGGATCTGGGGTCCCTTGTGCCTCTGAGCATGGTCCCAGCCGTCCCGGACCCCAGCCAGGCCCTTGGGATCAACAGCCAGGGCGATATCGTCGGCGAGGCGGCCGCGCTGGACGGCCAGGGCGGCACGGTGGCGCGGGCCTTCCTACTCGCCGCCGGGACCTTCAGCATGGTCGACCTTGGCACCCACCTGCCTGATTCACAGGGGCCGGGGGGCTTCATCGGCGACAGCGTAGCGTTTGCAATCAACGACTCTGGGTTGGTCGTGGGCAGCGCCGCCGCCGGCGACCCAGCCGCCCCGGTGCAGGCGCCGGCGACCTTCCAGGCCGGGATGCCGCCCAGTGGACCGTTTCCCGCCGAAGGCAAGGCGGTTGCTGTCAGCAGCAGCGGCGTGATCGTCGGCACGACCGGCCAACCCCCGGCCGCGTTCGTCTTCGATAGCGTCTCCGGCGCTCTCGACCTCACGAGTCAACAGGGCGGACCACCACCGGATATCGCGCATGCAGTGGGCGTGAACGCTGCGGGACAGATCGCCGTGATCACCTCCGGCGGTTCTGGGACTGAGGCGGCGCTGCTGACGCCCTAGGAGCATCGTGCGGAAAAGCGGGCGCCGGTTTTCCGCAAAAACGATGCGACAAGCGCCAGAGCTGGCGGCAGACGTCCGGCCGCCAACAAGAGGAAGGCATATACAATGCGCCAGGGCGAAAGCTCGCTCTGACGTCGATCCGTCAGCTCACGTTGAGGCGACGGCGTCCTATCGACGCCGCCCCAGTGTCGTCAGACGATGACCCGACGGCGATTGCGAAGTGCAGCGCCCGCCAAGCCAAATCCGGTGATCATCAGGGCCCAACTCGCGGGTTCAGGGACGGCGCCGCTGGATATCGGGGTTAGGGCGCCAAATTCCAGATCGTCAAACCCGACCGTACGGTTGTCTGAAAAGAACTTCACGGAGTGCATCGCTGCGAAATTCAAAGAGAGAAATTGCACCGCGCCATTGTCGGGTGTGGAGGTGCTGCCAAGCAATGTCCCCGATCCATCAAACGCCTGCAGCGTCACCGTCCCGCTGTTCAAGGGGATGAAATCAAGCCAGATCTTGGCAAAATTTGTGGTTGCACGTTGCGTTACGTTTGCCGTGTTGAAGAACGAGGCTGTGACAGGTTGGGAATAGTCCAGATTTCCGAGGGCGTTCGTGCCGCCGACGATGTTCTGCCCGCTTTGCGTGAAGCCGCAGTGGCACACGACCGCCGCAAAGCCTGCACCGGACGTAAACGAGACTCCAAGCGAGGCCAGATACTGATTCGAAAGCTGATTTGCCACCGGCACAGGAGAGCCGGGCGAATTTGACATCGCAGCGGTTTCGAAGTCTATGACCGCGCCTGCGCTCGCAGATGCCGAAAACAGCGCCGCAGCGACGGAAACCGCCGCGATAAACACCTTACGCATGATGCCTCCTTTTGAACCAACGCAGTACGAAACGCGCGGCCCCACGCGGAGTCAACCCGATTCAACTGAGGGACGAAGTAGGCTCTACGCGGGCTCAGGATTGCCGGTCGGCTTCTCCCCCCAGCGCCTACTTGCCGTCCACAGAATAGGCCAACAGCACATTCACCCCATTGCTGCCGATCCCTGCCGCGCCGTTGTTGCCGCTGGTGACGAACACCATGCCGCCTGCCACGGTCGGTCCCATGCCGTCGATGCCGCCGCCCGGCTGGCCCTTGACGCCGTTGACCGTGTCATAGGTCTGGGCCGTCGTTGACACCTCCCAGACGATCTTGCCGGTGGCGCTGGCATAGGCGCGGAACCAGCCGTCCAGAGCGCCCTGGAAGACGAAACCGGGGATGATCGCCGGCGCCGCCGACTGGGCCTGGAAACAGCGTCCGGGCAAGAATCTGGCTTTGATGTAAGTGCAGGGCGCGACCGGGGCCGGCGTGCTCCACAGAATCTTGCCAGTCGCCGGGTCGAGCGCGTTGAGGCCCGGACGCGCGGTCGGCGCCGATGGCGATCCCGCCGTACCGGGAGCTGGACTTCGCCCTTCGGCGAACATTGCGCCGAGGTCCGAGACCGGGATGTAGACGCGTTTATCGTCCGCACCGATCCCCCATTCGATGCCGCCCAGGGCTGAGCCGACGCCGACCTGGGTGCTCCAGAGGCGCTTGCCGGTGTCGGGATCGAAGCCGTGCGCGTAGCCAGACTTCTGGCCGGCCACCAGCACCTGCCGCCCACCCGCAATCGGGACCAGCACCGGCGTCGCACCGAAGTCGAAGTCAGGTCCCAAGGGTGTCGGACAGTTGCCGGAATCGACCTTGCGGCCACAGCCCATGACGAAGTTGTCGTTCTTGGTGACCTGGTGCTGCCAGCGGATCTTGCCGGTGGCGATCTCCAGCGCCATCACCGCATCGGCGCCGATGGTGTCCACATCGGTATAGCTGTCGCCGGTCACCACATAAACGAGGCCACGTTTGAGATCCAACGACGGCGCGCCCCAGATCGCCGCGCCGGCAGGGCCGCCGACCTGCTGACCCGTGTCCTTCTCGCGGATCGCTTTGCGCGGCTCGGAGATCGTGAAGGTCCTCCACAGCAGACGGCCTGATTTCAGGTCCAGCGCCGCCAACGAACCGCGAAAGTTGCAGCAGGCGTAGGCCTTGTTCATCGCCGCAGCCTCCTCGATCGAGGAGATCGGCACCAGCAGGCGCCCGCCGGCGACGACCGGGGTTCCGGTCATAACCGTGGCGGGATGGTCCTCCAGCACCGGGCTCTTCCAGATCGGCTTGCCGTCCTGGGCGTCAAAGGCGCGGACGGTGTGATCTGCGACGCCCACGAAGGTGGCCCAGCCGCTGGGCGAGATCGCGCTTTTGAGGATCATCGGCGTGGTGCGCGCTACAACGTCCGCCCGCGCCCAGTGGACACAGCCGGAGCGGGCGTCGAGCGCGTAGAACTTGCCCGACCGGTTGGTGACGAACAGCCAGTCGCCGACCACTGTCGGTTGGCCGCCGCCGGTCATCGAGAACGCCCATTTGAGCTTCAGCCGCGGGATGTCGCTGGCGGTCAGGCCGGGCTTGCGCTGGAAGCGGCTCGAGGTGTCGTCCACACCCATGCTGCTCCAGTCGCCGTCGCGGCTTCGGATCGGCGGGTTGGTCGCACACGGGGGATCGGTTCCCACCACGCCGCCACGGATCGCCAACTGAGGCAGCTCGACCGGCCGGCCGGCCGTGGATGTGGATCCGCCGCCCGTCACATAGCTGCTCACCGCGTCCAGCTCGGCGGCGGACAGGCCGCCGGCCATCGGCTTCATGATCCCGGCCGTCAGCGAGGTGAGCACATCGGCCTTCGGCCGCCGCGCCAGGTCGGCCAGGCTGGGCGCGCGCTCCACCGCCGGCTCGTGGCAAGTCTTGCAGCGGGCCTCGAAGACTTGCCGGCCCGGATCCGCCGGTTGGGCCATCGCAACGCCGGCGCTGGCGGCGAGCGCCAGAACCGCGCCAACGATGCGTGCGTTCAAAGTCCCCATCGCAAAGTCCTCGAGTCCCACCCGGCCATCCCGCACCGCCGCCAACTATCAACTGTCGGCGCCTCGCGACAATTGCAGGTCTGACACGGGGCCGGGATGGCTGCTAAACCGAGCCATGAAGTCTGATATCACTATCACCTCCGGCCGCGCCCAACTCGCTGTGGAGATCCACGGCGCAGGCAATCCTGTTGTCCTTCTGCATGCCGGCGTCGCCGACCGCCGAATGTGGCGTCCACTGCTCCAACGGATCGGCGCTAAGCACCAGATGATCGCCTATGACCGCAGGGGTTTTGGCGGCACGCGGGCCGAACCTGAGGATTTCTCATCAGTCGCTGATCTTATGGCTGTGATGGATCACTTTGCGACCGGCGCACCGGCCATCCTCATCGGCTGCTCGCAAGGTGGGCGCGTCGCTATCGACGCGGCGCTCAGGCACCCGTCGCGGGTTAAGGCGCTTGTCCTCATCGGTCCGGCGGTAAGCGGGGCGCCGCCAGCAACCTACGACGTCGAGACACGCAGCTTGATGGACGCCTTGGAAGTCGCTGAAGCGGCCGGCGACCTTGATCGAGCAAACGTCATTGAAGCCCACATCTGGCTCGACGGGCCTCTGCAACGGGAGGGCCGCGTTGGAGGTGCGACACGTCGGCTGTTCCTCGACATGAACGGCTTGGCGATGCAATCACCGCTCGTGGGCTCCGACCTTGACTCTGAAGCTGCCTTCGACCGTCTTGGGGAGATTACCGTCCCGACGCTCCTGGTCTGCGGCGCGTTTGACATGCCGCACATCCAGGATCGCTGCCAACACATGGCGCAGGTGATACCCAATGCAGCACTCCATATGGACCCCGCCGCCGCGCATTTGCCGAGTGTTGAGCACCCAACTGAACTCGCGCTGATGGTATCCAGCTTCATCGCGAGGCTACCGTAACGCCAAGCTATCTTGCCTGCTCACACGCGCCGCAGGACCACACCAACTTGGTGGGCACGACAAAATGCCTTACATAACGCCTTGCAATGGTGAGCACCCGATGTCCCGCACATCCACCAGCCCCAAGGCTGACACTTTCACCTTCCGCCTCGACCCGGCGCTGAAGGCGGCGTTGACCGATGCCGCATCGGAAGCGCGCATGCCGCCCGCTGAACTGGTCCGCGCTTTGGTCCGCGCCCATCTGGCCGGGAAGGTGCGGCGAGCGTTCGAGGTTGAGGCGCGTCAGCAATCCGTGGCCATCGCCCAGCGCGCCAATGACCCGAATTCCGACGAGGCCCGGGTCATGGCGGAGATCGAAGCCGATCTCGAGAGCGGCGGCTTTGCTGATACGTGGAAGGCATGAAGCGCGGCGACGTGGTGACCGTCGTAACGTCGGGCGCCTATGGCAAGCCAAGGCCGGCGCTGGTTGTCCAGGCCGACGCCTTCGAGGCGATCCCGTCGGTCACGGTGCTGCCGCTGACCAGCGAACTTCATGACGCGGGGCTGGTCCGCATCACGGTGCAACCCAGCCAGCAAAATGGGCTACGGACGCTCTCGCAGGTGATGATCGACAAGGCGCTCACGGCGCCGAGATCCAAAGTCGGCTCGGTGATCGGACATGCCGACGAGGCCACGCTGCGGGCGGTGAGCGTCGCGCTGGGCCGGTTCCTGGGCTTGGCCTAGAACGCCGTCCGGTCCCGCCGCGCCCGTCAAACTTGCTTCGCGGTCCGATCCGTGCGAAATTGAACAAAACAAGAACTAGCGTCCGTTCCCGGAGCTTTGAGGAGTCCATATCTCACCGGACCCAACGGTCCTGCAGCTGAAACTATCGACTCGCTAAGTAGCTATGAACATTACGTAATAGCCGGAAAAATATAGACCTCAACATCGTGTTTTCAGTCCAAATTCGTTGTCTAACCTGCCGGCGTATAATTTGACTTCGGACCCGCATCACCGGCGGAAAATCAGCCGCTGACAAATGCCCCAAGACATGGCCTCCTGTGGGCTCGGAACAGGATCGCCCCCAAAGAGGACCTAGATGCCCGCACTGTTCGATCCCGTTGCCGCCACGGCCGCCTATCTCGCCGTACTGACACCGGCGCAGCACGCCAAGGCGACGGCCTATACGCAGGGCGGCCACTGGCTGCTGTTGTGGAGCGCAGTCGTCTCGGTCGCCATCGCCTGGGCGGTCTTGCGCTCCGGCGTGCTGGTGCGCCTGCGCGATCGGTTGGAGCGCGGGGGTCCCAAGCCCTGGCGGGTGTCGGTGGCGGTGGTGTTCGTCTACGGCCTGATCGAGGCCGTCATCGGTCTGCCCTGGAGCCTCTACGCCGGCTGGTGGCGCGAAAAGTCCTATGGCCTGACCAGTCAGCCGATCGGCGGCTGGCTCTCGGAGTGGGCGCTCGACGCGGCGATCTCGCTGGTGCTGATCAGCCTCCTGCTATCGGCCGTCTATGCGGTGATCCGCCGGGCGCCGCGCACCTGGTGGGTCTGGGGCGCCGGGTTGGCCGGCCTCGGGTTCCTCACCTTGATTGTCCTGTCGCCGGTGTTCATCGAGCCGCTGTTCAACAGATACACGCCGGCGCCGCCCGGACAGGTGCGCGACACGGTGGTGGCGATGGCCAGAGCCAATGGCGTGCCGTCCGACAAGATCTACATCTACAACGGCTCCAAACAGTCCAATCGCTACACCGCCAATGTCTCCGGCCTGTTCGGCACCGCCCGCGTGGCGATGAGCGATGTGATGTTCAAGAAGGACGCCGACCTCGCCGAGGTGCGTGGCGTGGTCGGTCACGAGATGGGCCACTATGTGCACACCCATTCGCTGTGGATCGCTCTGGGCTATTCGACCCTGGCCATGATCGGCTTCTTCCTGGTTGGGCGGCTGTTTTCCTGGACCCAGGCGCGGTTGCCGTCGGGTGGCGTGCGCGGCCTGGGCGACCCCGCCGGCTATCCGATCCTCAGCATCATCCTGACCGTGCTGGGCCTCTTGGCGACACCGTTGCAGTCGTCGGTCATCCGCCTGGCCGAGAGCGACGCCGACAGCTTCTCGCTGGAACGCTTCAACGAACCGGATGGTCTGGCCAAGGCGCTGGTCAAGACCATCGAGTACCGCGCCGCCACGCCTTCGAAGCTGGAGGAGACGCTGTTCTACGACCACCCCTCGGTCGGCAATCGGGTGCGCAAGGCCATGGACTGGAAGATGGCGCACCCGAAGTAGCAGATCCTCCCCCAACGCGCTCGCGCGCGTTGAGGGGGAGGTGGCCCGAAGGGCCGGAGGGGGTTCACAGGCAGGGCGTCCGACGCCGTGGGCTTCAACCCCCTCACCGCCTTCGGCGGAGCTCCCCCTGCGGGGAGCACCTGAGCCGACTCACCGCTTCCGGACGAACACGGTGCCGGCCGAATAGCCCGCACCGAACGAGCAGATCAGCCCGGTCTCGCCGGCCCTGAAGTCGTCGCTGGCCTTGTGGAAGGCGATGATCGAGCCGGCCGACGAGGTGTTGGCATATTCGTCCAGGATGATCACGTTCTCGCCCGGCGCCGGATCGCGGCCCAGCACGCGTTTGCCAATCATCACGTTCATGTTGATGTTGGCCTGGTGCAGCCACATCCGCTTCAGAGTATGGGGATCCAGGCCCAGGTCGCCAGCGTGTTCGATGATCATCTCGGAGACCATCGGCACCACCTCGCGGAACACCTTGCGGCCCTCCTGGACGAACAGCTTGTCGACCGCGCCCTGACCCTCCGGCGCGGCGTGGTTCAGGAAGCCGAAGTTGTTGCGGATGTTGTTGGAAAACTGGGTCTTCAGCCGCGTGCCAAGGATCTCCCAGCCGCCATCGGCCTGATCGACCCGCTCGAGGATCACCGCCGTCGCCACATCGCCGAAGATGAAGTGGCTGTCGCGGTCGCGGAAGTTCAGGTGCCCCGAACAGATCTCCGGATTGACCATCAGCACGGCGCGGGCCGAGCCCGAGGCGATGAAGTCAGCGGCGGTCTTGATCCCAAACGTCGCCGAGGAACAGGCGACGTTCATGTCGAAGGCAAAGCCCTCGATCCCCAGCGCCTGCTGCACCTCGATGGCCATGGCCGGATAGGCGCGCTGCATGTTGGAGGCGGCGCAAATCACCGCGTCGATCTCACTGGCCGGCTTGCCCCAGCGGGCCAGGGCGTCCTTCGCCGCCTCGACCGCGATCTCGGCCAGCAGGGAAATCTGATCGTTGGGCCGTTCGGGAATGTTCGGCCGCATCACCTCCGGATCGACAAGGCCGGTCTTGTCGACCACGAACCGCGACTTGATACCCGACGCCTTCTCGATGAATTCGGCGGAGGAGGGGATCAACGCCTGAACCTCGCCGGCCGCAATCGCCGGGGCGTTGGCCGCGTTGAACCGCTCGACATAGGCGTTGAAGGTCACCACCAGCTCAGCGTTCGAGAGGCTGTGCGGCGGCGTGTAGAGCCCAGTCGCTGCGATCACCGCATCCGTCATCCGTCGCCCTCCAGTTTGGTCGGCGACTGATAGCACGCCGGGCCGATCCGTCAGCCGCCAAAGCAGCGCGCTTGACCCCTGCGGCGGCTCCGCCCAGGTTCGCGGCGATGGACCAGGCGTATTTCATTCAGCTGGCGGCGTCGGGCGCAGCGGTGGCGATACTAGTGGCCCTGGCCGCCTGGCTGGGGATTGCGCGGCCATCGGGTCCGCTGGATGAGGCCAGCGCGCGAGCCTTGCTTGCCGAGGAGTTTCCGGGCCGGGCGGTGGACGCACTCTGGGTCGCCACGGACGGCGCCGGCGCCCTTGCCAGGTCGGGCGCCCTGGCGCTGGTGATCTGCCGGACCGGCGATGGCTTTGCAGCCCGCCAGATCCCCTGGGCGCAGGCCCTGGCGGCGACGTTCCGCGAGGGACGCCTCAGTCTCAACCTGGGCGACGTAACCGCGCCCCGCGCCATCATCGCCCTGCCGTCTTGGCCGCCAGTGAACCTCGCCGCATGAAGACCTTCGATCCGGTCACCCTGGCGACGCCGCTGTTCATATTGACCATCATCCTGGAAATCGTCCTGGCGCGGTTCGGCAAGGCCAAGGCCGAGTATGAGACCCGCGACACCGCCGTCTCCCTGGCCATGGGCCTGGGGTCCGGCGTCGCCGGCCTGATCACCGCCGGCGCGGCCGTTGCGGCGACGCTGTGGGCGTATCAGCATCGGGCGTTCACCATCCCGATGGGCGCCATCTGGGCCTGGGTAGCGATCTTTCTGCTGGAGGATCTGACCTACTACGTCTTTCACCGGATCAGCCATGAGCGGCGGTTCTGGTGGGCCGCGCACGTCAATCACCACACCTCCCAGCACTACAACCTTTCCACGGCGCTGCGGCAGACCTGGACCGGCGGACTGGCCGCCACCTGGGCGCTGTGGCTGCCGCTGGCGTGGCTGGGTTTTCCGCCGGCGATGATCGCGCTCCAGAAGGGGATCAGCCTCGTCTACCAGTACTGGATCCACACCGAAGCCATCGGCCGGATGCCGAAGTGGTTCGAGGCGGTGTTCAACACGCCCTCGCATCACCGGGTGCATCACGCTCGCAACCCGATCTATCTGGATCGCAACTATGCGGGCATCCTGATCATCTGGGACCGGCTGTTCGGCAGCTTCCAGCCGGAACTGGACGCCGAGCCCTGCCGCTATGGCGTGGTCAAGAACCTGGCGACCTTCAACATCGTCCGCGTCGCGTTCCACGAATGGATCGGCATTGCCCAGGACCTGATCTGCGCGCCCCGCCACGCCCTCGGCTGGCTGTTCGGCCCGCCCGGCTGGAGCCCGGACGGCAGCCGCGAAACCAGCACGATGATCAAGGCGCGGGCGGGAGTGGGGCGCTCGACCGCAGGGCGTCAGAGCTGATCGTCGGGCCTTCAACGATGCGGCGAAGCAGATCGTCCTGCGCCGGCTCCAGCGCCACCAGCCGGGTCAGCACGCGCAGCACGTTCAAGAGCTCGGTGGTATATTCCGGCAGCCATTTGTCGGGCTGAATCTTACTCAGCTCCGAGGGCGGGCGCTTGTCGCCCATCGGCGGCTTGGAGCGGTCCTTGCGCCGATAGCTCCACCATTGGGTCACCACCCGTTTGCCGGAGACCTCATAGGCCCAGACCTGCGGCGAGACATGGTCGATGTAGCCGGTTCCAATCTTCAGCCGCTGCGCGGCCGGGTCGTAGTCAAGCTCATGCGGCATGTCGTCGAGGGAAGCGGGCAGGGCGCCGCCGGCAGGAACGGTGGGCTCGGCGCTGGCCGGTTCGACACGCGGCGGGCCGGGCGGACGGCCCTCGGCGAACCGCTCGCCGAAGGTGTGCAGCCAGACCACCTCTCGGCCCAGCGCCGCAGCCTCGCCGAACAGGGCATTGTCGGCGGTGAACGGGATGCGCAGGCCCGGCTGCTGCAGGTGCCGGCGAAAACGCCCGATGTAGCCCGGATGCGCCGCAATGGCGGCGATGTAGGCCATCACCTCTTCGGGCGCGACCTCGCGCCCGAAGGCCAGCGAGAGTTCGGAGAGCAGGGCGGGTGAGACGTTGGGGCGCGTTGCAGCGGCGTCGGCCCAGAGTGGGAAAGCACGTCCGCCAAAGGAACCTTTGTAATGATGCAGGTCCGGAACCAGACCGCTGATCGTTAACGCGGGACCGGAAGACGGCGCGTGGGCCAACAATCCTGTAAAGTAGACTTGTTTGTCCGAATGTCGGTTCCAAAGCTGTGGACGAACATCGTTGATCAGCCGGGCATCGGGCAGAAGCCACTGTCTGTCGAACGACCGAAACGCAAACATCGTTGGTGGCTCGGCGCCGCCGGCTTCGGAAATGATAGGCAAGAGGCGGGGCGGCCGGACACCCACTGATTGCTCCACCAGCTTCCGAACGTGCCGGCTGGCCACCTTTCCATCCCTCAACTGAGGATGAAACAGTCGCTCCTTTCTTCCAACGTCCTTCTCATCAACCAGCCGCCGCCAGCGATCCTTCAGAGACTGAGCGTCCGGGGCGATCACCCAGGTGCGGCCGGTCATCACGCCGGAGCCATTGTAGACGAACAGGTCCTCCAGCGCCGGATAGCCGGTCCATTCCTCGGCCCCGGCCGGCAGGAAGGGCGCGCGCCAGTCGCTGGGCGCGTCGGTCCAGTTCGCGTCGTCCAGCCCCACTCTGGCAAGAGCGGCGAACTTGCCGGCCCGATCACCTTCGGGAAGGCTTCGAAACCGCACCCGCGCCGGGGTGGTCTTGGTCGCGCCGGCCCGGCGCACAGCCATGACGATGGCCACCGGCTGCTGCACCCCCTGGAACACCCGGCTGGCGACCGGCGGCTGGTGGCCCTCTGGCGTGCAGTCGATCACCCAGATCTCATCGGCGTCGCGGCGCAGGTCGGCGCGCATCTTCTGGAACCCCGGCCCATTGAGGAAACCCGACACGGTGATGAAACAGACGATCCCCTGGCGGCGGGTCCAATCGGCCGCCTCCGCGTTGTCCGTACCGGCGCGGTAGGCGTCGCCGCCGAACACCTTCCAGGCCGCCCAGCGCCAGAAATAGACGTAGAGATTGCGCAGGTGCTTGGCGTGCGCGCCGACGCCCCAGTCCACCGGCGGTTGCCAGTCGTCCAGCGGCGCGCGCAGGCCCGGACCACGCCGCTCGACCCAGCCGCCGAACCCCTTGGCCTTTTCCTTGTAGGGCGGATTGCCGAGCACCACGGTGATCGGTTCATGGCGCTTGATGTGGTTGGCCTGCCGACGGGATTCCGCCACGCCCGCCATGTTGGACGGTATCCAGGCGGTCTCTTCGTCCGGGTCGGCCAGAGTGTCGGTGATGAACAGGCGCAGATCAGCGCTCAACGCCTTCTGAAGCTCGTCCGACGCGCCGCCGTCGCCCTGGCCCAGGGTGACCAGTTCGATCAGTTCGGCCAGCACCCGAAGCTGCGCCACCGCGAACGGTCCGAACTGCAACTCGAAACCGATCAGCCGATTGAGCGCCGCCGTGATCGCGGCCGGCACCGAGCCGGCGCCCTCGCGCGCCTCGACGGTGCGCCGGATGCTCTGCAACACGCCCAGCAGGAAGGTGCCGGTGCCGACCGCCGGATCGACGAGGCTGACCTCCGACGACGCCAACCCCTCCGCCAGGTTGAACCGAGCCGGCGCGCGCAACGCCTCGTCCACCAGCCGCACCATGGCGGTGACGATCTCCGGCGGCGTGTAGTACGAGCCCGTTCGTTTACGGGCGCTGTTGTCGTACTGTTGCAGGAACAATTCGTAGAAATAGAGCCAGGCTTCCGGCTCGCCCTTGCTGAGCTGATCCCAATCGACCACATCCAGCACCGCCGTCAGGGTCTTCAGCGACGTGTCGAGCGTGTGTTCCTCATCCACCTCTTCGGTCAGCAGCCGCAGCGCCGATCCGATCAGCGAGTTGGACTTGCGCAGCGTTCGGGCCGCCTCCTCGATGCCGCCCGCCAGTGGAATTCTGCGGGCCCGCGCCATCAGCAGGCCGAACGTGACCGCCTGGGCATAGCCGTCAGCAAATTCCACATCCGTCGCCGCCGGAAACAGCAGCTTTCGCCAGTCCTCGGCGAGGCCGGTGAGGCCCGGCGCCCCACGCGCAAGCTGTTCGGAGACTTCATCGCGCAGCAGGCGGCAGAGGCGGGCGGTGGTCTCCGCGAGTTGCCTGGGCGTGCGCGGCGGCAGCGGGTTCCAGCCGTAGAACGCCGTGAACAGCGCCAGCAGTTCCGGCGGCGCCGCCAGCGCCTTGCCGGAGGTCTCGACATCACCGTCCAGGGTCACGATCGGCATCGCAAGCTTGCCGTCCCGCCACAGGCTGAAGGCGTTGCCGTCAGTGTAAATCAAGTTGGGCAGCGCCTTGAGCTTCTCCCACTGCGCCTTGTCGTGTTTGTCCTTGAACCGGGTAGGGTCGGCGCCCTTGCGCGGCGCTTTCACTTCGATGAAGCCGATCAATGCGGCCTTGCGGGTGACTGCGAAGTCCGGGCGGATCATCAGGTCGGACAGCCGTGTCTCGCCGACCAGTTCGGTGTCATGACCTGCGAGGCCGGTTAGCGCCGCCAGTTGCTTCACCAATGCGATCAGGGGCGTGCGGAGCTGATCCTCAGGCTCTCCGCTGATCGCGGCATTGTTCAGCGTGGCCTTGGCGGCGGCGCCGAACGCGGAAACCGCCTGGGCCAATCTATCGGCGGCGTTGGCGGTCACTGTGGGGCGCGGCAATTCATCTGTGGACGGGCCATGGCGACACTCTTCCCTGTTGCGGCGCGAATCAGCAAGTAAAGGTCATGTTCCTGTCCGATGCTGGCCGTCATGGCGCCTGATCCAACCGAACTTTTTCCGGATGCGTCGTCCGTCGACCAGCTTAGCCTGTTCGGCGTTGGCGAAGATCGCCTGCAACCGCCGATCCAGCGCTTCACACCCGATCCAGAGGCGATCCGCAAGCGGCTGCATGGCCTGCTGACCCTCGCGCGCGATGCGAAGGTCATGCCCTGGCCGGAGCGCGACGCCCGCATGTGGCAGACGGTGTTTCCGCAGATGACCAACTGGTTGCCCGACGATGAGGCCGAGCAGCTGCGCTTCGCGTTCGTCCAGGAGATCGCGCGGCTGAAGGCTGCGGCCTGATGGTCCCCAGCCTCACTCTCGCAGCAGCGGTAGACTAAGCCCGCTGACCGGCCTTGCGCCGAGGATCTCGCGGCGGAAGCGGAACAACTCAGCGGGGCGGCCGCCGGTTTCGGCGTCGAGGCGGCCGAGGCCCTCCACCAGTTCGGCGCGTTCGAGGGCTCGGCGGAAGTTCTGTTTGTGCAGGGGCACGCCGGCGACGGCTTCGACGGTGCGCTGGAGCGCTGAGAGGGTGAAGGCGTCGGGCATCAGCTCGAAGATCACCGGACGGTATTTCAGCTTGCCGCGCAGCCGGCCGAGGGCGGTGGCCAGGATGCGGCGGTGGTCGGAGATCATCGCCTGGCCCATGGCGGCGAGCAGGGCGTCGGTGCGGGTCGGCGCGGCTTCGCCACGGTCGCGGGCGGCTTCCTGGACCAGACCCGCCTCATAGAGCAGCTCATAGCGCTCCAGCACCCGTTCCTCGTTCCAGGGCGCGCCGTCGAGGGCGAACACCAGCCGGGCGCGGGCCAGTTTCTGGGCGTCGGCGCCGGCCCAGGCGCGCAGGGCCGCTTCGATGGCGGCCAGGGCCGGTGGGCGCCCGGCGCGCCAGTCCTCCCACGGGAAGATGTGCGACCACGGCCGCCACTCGCTGCCGGCGAAGTGGGTGTCGACGGCGGCGGGCGCCAGCGCCAGATAGCCGACCGAGATCACCCGCGCCTCCGGATCACCGCCGCCGAGGTCGGCCACCGGCGCATCGCGGCCCTTGTCGCCGAAGGTGTAGAGCTGTTCGACATACCCAAGGTCAAAGCGGGTCTGTTCGGTGACGAAGGCTCGCAGCGCCAGTTCGAACGTCCGATCGCCATCCGGATCGAACGGTCCGAACGGCAGGCCGATGGGGTCAGCGGCGGCGCCCTCCGCGTGGCGAACGGTCAGGGCCACGGCTTCGCTGTCGCGAATGGCGACCACCACAGCCGACAGTCCGATGACGATGGGTCCGGCCGCGCTCATTCGCTGACGAACGCCTGATCGCTGACCTGATAGCCGGCGGCTTCGGAGAGGGTCGCGAAGCGTCGCAGGTAGCTGGCCTGAGCCTCGGACGGCGCCTGCGGGCTGATCCGCAGCACATAGCCGGCCGGCGGCGCGCCAAACAATGTCAGGGCCTCGGCAGGGTCGAAACCGGCCAGTTGGGTCGCTTCGAAGAAGGCGCAGGCGCGATCGGCAGTCTTGATCAACGCCTTGATGGCTACTGGGGCCTTGGCGGGCAGGCCGAAGCGCACATGGATCGCGTTCTCCAGACGGTCTTCGAACTGCCGGTAGTCCACGCCCAGGGCGGCCTTGAAAGGCGAGATCATGTCGCCGATCACATATTCGGACGCATCATGCAGCAGGGCCGCCAGCCGCCAGCGGGGCTCGACGTCGGGTTGGATATGGGCGACGATTTCCTCAACGACCACGGAATGTTGCGCCACCGAGAACGCATGCTCGCCCACCGTCTGGCCATTCCAGCGCGCCACTCGGGCCAGGCCATGGGCGATGTCTTCGATCTCGATATCGAGCGGCGAGGGATCAAGCAGATCCAGGCGCCGGCCGGACAGCATCCGCTGCCAAGCTCGGGGCGTCTGGTCCGCGCGACGCAACCCTTTCCTCACGGCCAAGTTCCTTTCAGTGCCGAGGACTTGAACTGACCTAGCCGACGACAAAGATCAATGTGGTCATCCAAGGCGGTCTTGCGCGCATCAACAAGAGGAACCCGAAAATGAGCTGGGCAAGAATCATGGCGCCTCTTTCCGGCGGGCAGGGAGACGCAGCAACGGTTGCGGCTGCTGCTGTCCTGGCCGAACCGTTCGGGGCTGAACTGGCAGCAATCCACACGCCCGCCGATTTGGCTGACGTCATGCCCTGGATGGGCGAGGGGTTCCTGGGCGGTGTGCAGACCACGGCGCTGGAATCGCTGAAGGAGGCCGCAGCCGCCGGTCAGGCCAATGCGCGCAAGGCGTTTGAGGGCGTCAGCTATGCCAACAAGCGATTCATCAGCCTGCAGACGCCCGTCTGGGCCAACCTCTCCGCAGAGAGCCGGTTGTCGGACGTTGTGGTGTTTACCAGCGATCCGGCGCGCGGGCGCGGACCCCTGGCCGAGGCGTTTCAGCAGATGGTGGCCGATGAACAGCGTCCGGTGCTGATCGCCCGTGAGGGTCTGAAGGTCGGCGGGGTTGTCGCCGTGGCCTGGGACGGCGGCAAGGAAGCTTCCCGCGCGGCGCGGCTGGCGACGCCGCTGCTGGAGAAAGCTTCGCGGGTGGTGATCATCGCCGCGCCGAAGGCCAGTTCCCGATCCTTCGACCCCGCCCAGCTTCAGGCCTACTACGCCGTGCGGGGAGTCAAGGCGGAGATACAGGTGCTTGCGGACACCGGTGACGCCGCGCCGGCTCTGTTACGCGCTGCTGCGGCGTGCGGCGCCGATATCCTTGTCGCCGGCGCGTTTGGCCATCCGAGGCTGCAGGAATTCATCTTCGGCGGCACGACGCGCACCTTGCTGGGCGCCGACCAACCGTCGCTGTTTCTGTCGCACTGATCTCGTTCTCGTCTCAGGAGTCGCCGCTCATGTCTCTCTTTCGCATCGTGATGCGGCTTGCTCGCAATCCGGGAACCGAGTTCGCCGGCGGCGACGATCATCGCGGCTATGCGCTGACCGCGCCCCTGACCGCCGATGGCATGCTGGATGCGGCGGCCTACGCCAAGGCGCGGGACGCTTGCACCGTGCGCCGGTTTGCGCCGGACGAGGATCCGATGGATGGTCGGCTGGCGCGCAAGGGTCAGCGCTGGTTCTTTGACTATGACGCCGACGGTGCGGCCGATGATGAACCCGTCCATCGGCTGGGCCAGCATCGCTTCGCGGTCGGCGAGTATGTCACGGTCACGGACGATGATGGCCGCCCGCTGACCTATAAGGTGGTCGAGGTCCAGGCGGCGGGATAGCCGTCAAACGCCGCCGTTGCGGCGCACCAGCTTCTGCACGTCTGGATACAGTTGATCGCCATCGGGGCCGTCGGCCTTTGACTTGACGATCGCCACCGCCAGCGGCCCGGCCCTTGGCCCGGCCGCTTCATAGCCGACGAAGCGGTAGCCGTCCGCGAGGTCCTTGCCGGTGTAGATAAAGGTGGCGCGGATGCCGCGTTTTTCACGCCTCAGCGCCTCACCGTGCAGGCGCACGGGACGGCTCATGCGCACGGTGGCGCCATTGCCTCCAGCGTTCACGGTGAGCGGACCGATCTTCACATTCGCAGTCTCATCGCGTTCGTTGGCGACGATATGAATGCCGGGAAGGTTGATATGCGCCGTCCCATTGTCGTCTTCGCCGATGACAATGCCGTTGTGCGCGCCGCTGGCGACGGCATCGACCCTGCTGGCGGCGGCGTCATGCGCCGCATCGGCGACGGCGGCCTGGACGTCGGCCTCAATGCCGGCCTCAATATCCGCCGCGATCTCGTCGGCCGTCTCACCCGCTCTCGGTGACGCTGGCTTGCCGTCTGCTGACTTCGGCGGCGCAATCCGACCCGAGAGCAGCTGGGTCTCGATCGCCTTCAGGGCGCGGTCAGCGTCGCCGCCTTCAGTCGAAACGAGTTGCAGGCTGACTTCGGCGCCGCCTGACGTCGTGTAGGTGCAAATCTTGCCGTCTGCCGCGACGCCGGTACGGGTGAGGTCGCCCTGGGTCGCAGGACAGTCCAGCGCCGTTCGCGCGGCCGGGCTCTGCGGCCCGCAGGCGCCGAGGCTGAGCGCCAAGGCTGAAACCGTGAGTACGGCATAGGTTTTCATCTGCGGCTCCGTCTTGACCGGCCAAAAGGTGGCGTTCGAGCCGGCAAAAGGCGAGTGAATTCGACGTAACACCGTGACGGCCCGAGTTGGACCGTCCGCCGTGCCGCGAAGCCGTAGACTGTCGTGGACTATTGCTGCCCGGGCCGCGCCGCGCCTTCACGTCGGGCCAGGAAGGCCAGGCGCTCGAACAGGTGTACGTCCTGTTCGTTCTTGAGCAGGGCGCCGTGCAGCGGCGGGATCAACTTGGTCGGATCCTTTTCCGCCAGCATGTCGCCGTCGATGTCCTCGACCATCAGCAGCTTGAGCCAGTCCAGCAATTCGGAGGTCGAAGGCTTCTTCTTCAGGCCCGGCACCTTGCGCATGTCGTAGAAGATCCGCAGCGCCTCGGCGACCAGCTTGTTCTTGATCCCTGGGAAGTGGACGTCGACGATTTCCTGCATCGTGTCGGCGTCGGGGAAGCGGATGTAGTGGAAGAAGCAGCGGCGCAGGAAGGCGTCCGGAAGCTCTTTTTCGTTGTTCGAGGTGATGATGACGATCGGCCGAATCTCGGCCTTGATGGTCTCGTTGGTCTCGTAGACGTAGAACTCCATCCGATCGAGTTCCTGCAACAGGTCGTTGGGGAATTCGATGTCGGCCTTGTCGATCTCGTCGATCAGCAGCACCGGGCGGCCCTTGTGCTCAAAGGCCTCCCAAAGCTTGCCCTTCTTGATGTAGTTGCGGACGTCCTTGACGCGCTCATCGCCCAATTGGCTGTCACGCAGGCGGGTCACGGCGTCGTATTCATAAAGGCCCATGGTGGCCTTGGTGGTCGATTTGATGTGCCAGGTGATCAGGTCTGAGCCCAGGGCCTTGGCGATCTCGTAGGCCAGCACCGTCTTGCCGGTTCCAGGCTCGCCCTTGATCAGGAGCGGACGCTCCAACGCGATCGCCGCATTCACCGCAACCTTCAGGTCATCGGTGGCGACGTAGTTTTCAGTACCTTCGAAACGCTGGCGCATCTGGCTCCCCTGCGGGTACGCGGCCCGCTTTCGAACAGTTGTTTGTCTGGGCCAACCTATAGGGCCGCGCGCGATGATCAAGCGGGTTCGATTGTCGCGGCGCCGGATAGCGCCTGTGGCTGTCGGCGTGGGCGGGGTTCAGCCCGGCTTGGCGATCGCCGCCATCGCCTCGGCCATCTGCGCCATCGCCACGTCCCAGGCCCCGAACTCGGGGGTCATGAAGACGCGCGCCTGCGGATACCAGGGGTAGCGATGCGTGCCGAGGCGCGGCCAGGAGCCTGGCGTCGAGATCAGCCAGACCGGCGTGCCGGACGCCGCGGCCAGGTTGAAGCTGGCATTGGAGAAGCCAGCGACGAGATCGAGCGCGGCGCCCAGAGCGGCCACGTCGTCGAGGTCCTGCTTGAGGTCGATGCCCGGCGGGGTCCAGATTTCAGCGCCGAAGTCACGGGCGGCGAGGGCGAGTTCGTCTGCGCAGTCGCCATATTGCAGGTTGACGAAAGCGACGCCCTTGGTCCTCAGCACAGGCGCCCAGGCTTCGAAGGGCGAGAAGAAGCGGTGACGGGCGTCCTTGGTCGAGGCGCTCTTCCAGAGCAGTCCCACCTTGGGTCCGGGTCCCACGTCGGCCAGCAGCCGACGCCAATGGGCGACTCGTTCGGGATCCGGCGTGAGGAAACCGTTGTGCTCGGGGAACGCCTCCACGGAACGCCGAAATTCCCGGAGCAGGGAACCCATGGGCGTCCAGAAATCGATCTCGCTGACCGCATCGCCCATAAATGGCGCGTTGCGTGCTGTGTGCCCGGAAATCAGATAGGTCGCGTGAGCGCCAACCTGGGCGTCGGGATAGGTGCGCTGGAACAGCGCGATCAGGCGCGGCTCGACGGCGATCGCCAGGCGTCCGTTGGGTCCGAGGCGTTCGACCACATCGGGCAGCACATTGGCGAACAGCACCTCGTCGCCGAGGCCCTGCTCGCCGACCACCAGCAGAAACTTGCCCGGCAGGTCCGCACCCGGTTCCCACCGGGGGCGGTCAAACAGGAAGTGCGTCGTGTCGGCGAACTGGGGGTGCAGGCGCGCCTCATAGTCGTCCCATCCGTCGCCGACGCGGCCCAGCGCCATCAGGATGGTCGAGCGCGACAGGCGCATCATCTGGCGCTCGCCCTCATCCTTGACCTGCGGGATCGCGGCATCGCACGCCGCCAGGGCGCCCTCCGGATCGCCGAGCGCGAGGTGAGCGTTTCCGAGATTGTAACGGCTCTTGTAGAAGCCCGCATCGTGGCCGAGCGCCTCTTCGAAGAAGATCCTGGCGTTGGGATAGTCGCCCTGTTCGGCGACGACGGTGCCCATCGTATTCCACAGCTGGGCGCTGGCTGGCTCGCGCAGGATGGCGGGACGCAGTGTGTCGATCGCCTCCTCGAACCGTCGCTGATCGCGCAGGGTGCAGGCGAGGTTGTTGACGGCCTCAGGATGATCTGGGTGGGCGACCAGGAAGTGACGGAACAGCTTTTCCGCCTGGGGCTTCATGTCCATCCGGTAGGCGAGCCGACCCAGATCGTTGGCGACCTCGGCGTGTTGCGGGATCAGGGCCAGGGCGGCTTCATACGAGGCCACCGAGGCTGCGAAGTCGCCGGCGCGTTCTCGGGCGATCCCCATGAGGTACCAGGCGAATCCGCTTCGCTCATCGCGTTCCAGCGCCTTTTGAGCGAATTTGCGGCCCGTCCGCCAATCGTCCGCCTGAAGGGCCGCTACGGCGCGCTGCAAGAGCGGCTGGATCGCCAGCGCCTTGAGCTCGGTCATGGCGCTGGTCAGTCTCGCCAGCGCGTCGTGCGACCCGGCCTGTCCCACAGCGCCGCCGACCAGCCGCGCCGGCGAGGCCTCGGCAGCGACGTCAGACTTGGCGGCGCCGTCGAATTTGGCCCAGGGGTTCAGGGGCATTGGAAAGCTCCGACTCTTGCGGACCACCTCGCAGAAACATGCTTAATCATTGGTTAGGAGCGGCGAATATCGCGCTCGGCAAGGGCGCGTTAACAGGTGTCCGCTAACCCTGGCGTGTATTGGGGGACTGGCCGCGTGAAAATGCCTCGCGCGAATCGTCCGACCCTTCGTCGGTGGTGCAGATCAGGAGCGGGCTTTGCCGCTTAAATTGTCGCTGAAACCGGGAGAGCGCTTCGTGCTCAACGGCGCCGTCGTTCAGAATGGCGATCGTCGCACTGTGATGGTGCTGCAGAACAAGGCCTCGGTTCTTCGCGAGAAGGACATCATGCAAGAGGATGACGCTGTCACGCCGGCGCGCCGGATCTATTTCCCGGTGATGATGATGTACCTCGAGGAGGCGGCAGCCGAACGCTACTATGACGAGTTCGTTCGCCGGCTGACTGAGTTCATGAGCGTGATCTCGAACCCCGATGTGCTCTCCGATTGCGTGAACATCTCCAAGCACTGCATGGCGCGCGAGTACTATCGGGCGCTGATGGCGTGCCGAAAACTGATCGAATACGAAGATGAAAGGCTGGGAAATGTCCCTGCACGCGTATCAACAGGCGGCGACGCGAGCTGAAAGTCCTCGCGACACGGAGTATCGCCTGTTTGCGCAGGTGACCCGCGCGCTGATGGCCGCCGCCCAACTCGACGTGAGCGAGGTCGGCAAGCGGGCTGACGCGCTCGACTGGAACCGGCGGATGTGGTCGGCGCTGGCGACGGCGTGTTCGGATCCTGCCAATCAGTTGTCGGCGCCGCTGCGCGCGTCGTTCATCTCACTCAGCATCTGGGTGGGCAAGCACACGACGCTGGTCATTCGGAACAGGGAAGAGATCGAGCCGTTGATTGAGATCAACCGCATGATCATGCAGGGGCTTGCCGGCGCCGATCAGGCCGCCGCGTGAGGTTACAGGCGATACGCACCTAGCCTCACCGAAATGCGTCGGCAGGACCTGCCCCGCTGCAAAAGTGGCCAAGATCTCAGGCCATGACGCCGTAAAGGCTTAGGATTTTCGATAATAAAAACAAGCTACTATGAGCTCTAAGGCTCGGCCGGTGCTGGCCCGGCGATTGCGTGGTTCGTCTGGAGTGAAAAATCGCTCACCGGCAAAAGCCGGATCCCCATCCAGAATGGACGGACAACATCATGAATTCTGTAAATACCAACGTGGGCGCGATGGTCGCCCTGCAAAACCTGAACTCAACCAACATGGAGCTCGCCACCACCCAAGGACGGATCAACACAGGCAAGCGTATCAACAGCGCCAAGGACAACGGGGCCATCTGGGCGATTGCTCAGAACCAAAGGGCC
>JAYTFM010000033.1:0-122542 GCA_043734425.1 Alphaproteobacteria bacterium | reverse complement strand
TTCGAGATCGAGATCGCCGGGGTGCGCCACCCGGCCACGGCGTCCCTGCGACCGATGTTCGATCCCGCCAATCTCCGCATCAAACAGTAGCTCTTAACTCCACAGAGGTATCGCGATGGCCGACGCCGCCGCCCCGCTCATGACCCGGCTCGCCGCCAACACCAAGGTTGGCTACAGCTTCGAGCGCGAATTCTACTGCAGTGACGAGGTGTTCGCCGCGGACATGGAACAGGTCGTCGGCCGCAAGTGGACCATGGCCGGCCACGTCGATCGCGTGCGCCAGCGCGGCGACTATTTTCTGTTCAAGATCGGTGACGAGCAGATCATCGTCATCCGCGAGAACGAGACCAGCATCCGCGCCTATTTCAACGTCTGCCGCCACCGGGGCTCGTTGCTTTGCACCGAAGACAGCGGCCACAAGACGCGGCTGACCTGCCCCTATCACGCCTGGACCTACGGCTTGGACGGCGCCCTGGTGGCGGCGCGGCAGATGCCGGAGGATTTCGCCAAGCAGGACAATGGCCTGCTGGCCTGCCACGTCCGGGTGTTCTTCGGCCTGATCTTCATCAACCTGTCGGTTGGCGAGCCCGACGACTTCGACGCCACCTTCGGCGACCTGGCGCCGTTCCTCGATTTTCACGGGTTCGCCGACGCCAAGATCGCCCACATGGCGTCCTATCCGACGACGGCGAACTGGAAGCTGGTCGTCGAGAATTTCGTCGAGTGCTACCACTGCCAGCCGGCGCATCCCGAGTTCTGCTCGCTGCATCCGCCCGAGGCCATCGTCGCCCTGGGCGCCGGCCCCAGCTCCGGGCCGGCCGACGCGGTGGCGCAGTATCAGCCCGTGCTGGAGGCCTGGGAGAAGCACGCCGCCGCCCTGGGACGGCCGATCGGCACCATCGACGACGGCCCGGAGTCGTCTCACCTGCGGCTGCTGATCCAGCGCACCCTGCGCGAGGGCTTCGAGACCGAGACCGAGGACGGGACGGCGGCGTCCAGTCTGATGGGCAAACGGCTCGGCTGGGATCAGGGGCGGATGCATCTGTCGTTCACGCCGGTCAGCCACATTGTCGCCGACAACGACTTCGCCATCCTGTTCTTCTTCACCCCGCGCGGTCCGATGCAGACCGACGTCGATCTCATCTGGCTGGTCGACGGCAAGGCGCAAGACTACGACGTCGAGCGGATGATCTGGGCCTGGGACGCCACCACTAAGCAGGACAAGGTGATCACCGAACATAACCAGGCGGGGATCCTGTCCTCCCGCTACCGGCCGGGCCGCTATTCAGACCAGGAACGCCGGGTGATCACCTTCCAGCAGTGGTACCTGCGTCAGTTCGGCCTCGTGCGGGCCGACTAGGCCTTAGAGCCCTTCGCTCGGTCCCAGGTTGGTCGAAGCCGACCCATCGAAATTCGGTAAATTTTTTCTACCGGTCTTTGCCAGGGCTGCTAACCTTCACCGTGAGTGCGGCAAGCGGGACAGCAGTCAGATGGGCAAATTCGATCTTCGCAAGCTGCCGCCGCTCAAGTCCCTGAAGGGCTTCGAGGCGGCGACCCGCCACCAGAGCATCCGTGAGGCCGCTGACGAGCTGTGTCTGACCCACCCCGCCGTCAGCCATCAGGTGCAATTGGTCGAGGAGGCCCTGGGTGTCGCGCTGTTTGTTCAACAGGGCAGAGGGATCGTTTCGACCCCGGAGGGCCGCGCGCTCTATCCCTATGTGCGTTCGGCGTTTGAGTTGCTGATCGAAGGCATTGAGGCCACGCACCGCCAGAGCCTGGACAAGCAGCTTCGCGTCCAGACCTATGTGACGGCGTCCATTCGCTGGCTGGCCAGACGGGCGCCCCAATTCCTAAAGGACAATCCGCGCATCAAACTGGCCTTGAGCACATGTGCGGTCGAATGGGAGTTTGACGACATCAACGCCGACGTCGGTCTCGTCTACTATGAGGCCCATCCCGGCCCCAAGTACCATTGGACCCCGCTGTTCGAGTACGCCCTCTATCCGGTTTGCAGTCCAGCGTTGGCGGCTAAGGTGGGACCCGGCGCCGAGGTCGCGGACCTGTTGCGGCAGCCTCTCGTGATCATCCACACCGAGGTTCGAAACTGGGAGACCTGGTTCGCTTCCTGTGGCGTGACATTTGATCCCTCGAGCAGCTACCTGGTTGTCGATACTCTGGCCGTGGCGCTGGAGCTGGCGTTGAGCGGTCAGGCTATCGCCCTGGTCAACGGCCCGTTCGTGGATGACGACCTGGCTGAAGGTCGGCTGGTCCGCCCGGTGGACCACAAGCTTGTCTGCCCAGGTGAATGGGGCCTGATCTGCCGCAAGGAATTGCAGGAGAACCCGTCGATCAAGACCTTCATCGACTGGATGGCCAGAAGCGCCGCAGCGTCAGAGCCCCTGTCGCGGGTGGCCTAGGAAATATTGAGCCAGGCGGACTTGGACTGCAGGTAGCCTGCCAGGCATTCCATGGACTTGTCACGGGTGTTCCCGGACTGTTTGTAACCCCCGAACGGCTGGGTCATGTCACCGTCGCCAAAGCAGTTGACCCAGACGACCCCGGCTTCGAGAGCCTTGATCATGCGGTGGGTTCGCCCGACATCCTGAGTCCAGATGCTGGCCGCCAGGCCATAGCGGGAATTGTTGGCGACCCGGATAGCGTCGGCCTCGTCCTGCACCGTCAGCACCACAGCGACGGGACCAAAGACCTCTTCCTGGGCGATCGGCATCTCCGGGCGCACCCCGGTGAACAGGGTTGGCGCCACATAGGCGCCCCGCGGCAGGTCGGCGACGGCGTGACCCCCGAGCGCCAGGTCGGCGCCATCGGCCTGAGCCCGCTCGATCCACTGGAGTACGCTGGCCTGATGCGAACGCGTGACCAGCGGCCCAAGCGTCGTGGTGGGATCCAGAGGATCGCCGGCGCGATAGAGTTCGTCGGCGCGGCGGACGAATTTCTCGATGAAGGCATCGTGGACTTCGTGGTGAACGAGCAGTCGGGAGCCGGCGTTGCAGACCTGTCCGGCATTGTCGAAGATGCCCCGCACGGCGGCGTCGACGGCGAGATTCAGATCGGCCAAGTCAGGCATGAAAATCTGCGGGCTCTTGCCGCCGGTCTCGAGGCTGACGCGTTTGAGGTTCGATTCTCCAGCGTAGATCATCAGCTGCTTGCCGACCGCAGTCGAGCCCGTGAAGCTGATCTTTGCCACGTCCGGGTGCAGCGCCAGCGCGCGTCCGGCGGTCGGTCCCAGGCCATTGACGACGTTGAAGACGCCAGCGGGGCCGCCGGCTTCCATGAACAGCTCGGCCAGCCGGAGGCAACTGAGCGGCGCGCGTTCGGCGGGCTTCAGGACCACGCAATTGCCGGCCGCCAACGCCGGGGCGACCTTCCATGTCGCCATCAGCAGGGGATAGTTCCAAGCCGAGATCGCGCCGACCACGCCCAGCGGCTCGCGTGAGACCAGGTGCAGGGCGTCATGGGCGGAGTTGCTGACGATGCCGGCCACCTTGTCGATGCATTCGCCGAAGTAGCGGATCGTCACCACCGTCTCGGGAACGTCGACAGTCAGGGCATCGGTGATGGGTTTGCCCATGGAGAGGCAGTCCAGCAGGGCGAGCTCGGCGGCGTTGGCCTCAACCAAGTCCGCGAAGCGGCTGAAGATCGCCATGCGCGCGCGAGGCGCCATGTGCCGCCATCGCCCGTCATCCCAGGCAGTCCGAGCGTTCGCGACGGCGCGGTCAATGTCCAACTGACCCCCGCTCGCAGCCTCAGCGACGAGGCTGCCTGTGGCGGGGTTGATGACCGCCACCGTAGCGCCGTCCGCGCTCGGCGTGCTGGCGCCATCGATGAACAGGCCCGTCGAGATCCGCAGTCCCTGCGCTCTGGCGATCCAGCCGGCGTGGTCGATTTTCATCGGCGCTCCTGTGGTCAAGGCGAGCTAGAGCACGATGCGATCAGACGGAATCGTCTGATCGCTGAATCGTGCTCGACACTTTTGAATTAGAGCCTGTTTCATCCCTTCAGATAGTTCCGTCTGAAGGGAACAGGCTCTAGCGTCAGCGCTTCGGGATCACCTCGTAACCGGGTTCCTCAGGCTCATCGTCGACCATCTCGGCTGGGAATCCCTGGCCTAGCACCTTGACGCCGCAGGGTTCTTCGAGCCGACGAATGATATTCGGGGAGTGCTCCCGCGGGCCGTAGCGCGCCTGGCCATCTTTGAAGATGTTGAGGACCAGGGGCGAGATTTCCAGCGGCACGTCGTGATCCTGGGCCAGTTGGTCGAACAGGCCGACGTCCTTGATCACCAGGTCCATGGTGAAATTGATGTCCCGGCTGCCGTTCAGGATCACCTGGGACTCGGTCTCATGAACGAACGAGTTTCCGGACGAGATACGGATCGCTTCGTAGGCGGTGTTCATGTCCAGGTCAGCGACCTTGCAGACGGTCAGCGCCTCGGCCAGCGCCGCAAGGTGTACGGTGCAGAGGTAGTTGGTGACCACCTTCAGCCGAGAGGCGCTGCCCAACGGGCCGGTGTGCAGGATGCGGCGGCCCAGAGTCGCAAGGATAGGGAACACCTTGTCAAAGGCTTCCCGCTTGCCACCGGCGAAGATCGCGATGTTGCCGGTGTCAGCCCGGTGACAGCCGCCGGAGACCGGACAGTCCATGATCATGCCGCCGCGCGCCTCGACAAGCTCGCCCAATCGCAGCACTTCGTTGTGGTCCGTGGTGCTCATCTCGAGCCAGATCTGACCTGTCCGGAGGACGTCCAGGAACCCGTCAGGACCCTCGGCGACAGCGGCGGTGGCGGCCGGCGAGGGAAGGCAGGTGATGATGATATCGACCTGCTCAGCAAGGCTTCGCGGCGTGCTGGCGCTTGTCGCGCCAAGCGACACAAACGCCCTGACGAGATCGGCGTTGAGGTCGCGAACAACAACGTCATGCCCGTTGCGAACAAGGCTCCCGGCCAACTTGCCGCCGACGTTGCCGAGCCCAATAAAGCCAATTTTCATGCGGGTGCAGACGCCATTTTCAGGGTGGATGTGAAAGCAAGAGGTCGCAGAAGCCCCTGTTGGACGATGCCCCTATGCTCTTGAAGCCATTTGAAAAGCGGTGCGACCTGCCACAACTGAAAAATTCGCGCCGACCCCCAAATTTTTTTCGCCGCCGTGGTGGTGTTCAGAGGTGGCGGTGCAGCGCACTTTGGTTTGATTGCTGATGCACAGGTCGGCGGCGAGCGTCCGCTGACCGAGGCTTTGGGAGATCCCGTCATGTTGAGGTTCTGGCTTTCGGCCATCGCCGCCGTCAGCGTCGCGACCTGCGTCGCGACCTGCGTCGCTGCTCAGCCCCTCAGTCGACCCGGCGTGGATGCGCCGGAACTGGCTCGTCTGGGATCTCACGCGGTTGGCTTGCGATCAATCATCCTCGTCGATTCTGCGCAGCCCAACGTCGTGGCGCGCGACGCGACCACCGGCGCGCCGCCTGTGGCCGACCGAACCCTGCCGGTCGACATCTGGTATCCGGCCAAGACGCGATCCGGCGCAAAGCCCGTCAGCTATGCCGACTCCTTGCCAGGCGAGCCGCCGCAGGGACCGATACGGTTTACAGTCAAGGGATTGGCGGTGCGCGCCGCCGCGCCAGATGGCGGTCGCTATCCGCTGGTCATCGTGTCTCATGGCTACAGCGGGACGCCAGTTGCGATGACGTGGCTGACCGAGAATCTGGCGTCAAAGGGCTATGTGGTCGCCGCCATCCACCACAACGACCCGAATATCAGCGACCCCTCTAAGGCGGGCCAGCCGATGCTGCGTCGGCCACTCGATATCGCCTTCGTCGCCAAGGCGCTCCAGGCCCGGGCGCGCGCCGGTGGGCTGGCGAATGTCGATCCGGATCGGGTGGCGGTGATCGGCTATTCGATGGGCGGCTACGGCGCCTTGACCGTGGCCGGTGCGACGCTGAACCCCGCAGGCCGCGCCGCGCTTGCTGTGTCGGGCGGCGCCTTGAAGCCGTATCTGCGGGGCGGACCAAAGGTCGCGGACCTTCGAATCGCCGGGCTCAAGGCCGTAGTTGTGATGGCGCCGGCCGGCGGCGGCTCTGGCTTCAACGCCTGGGGCGCGGAAGGTCTCGCCGACCTCACGACGCCGCTGTTGGTGATCGGCGGGGATCGGGACCGGACGGTCGGATATGCCGATGGCGTGCGAAAGGTCTTTGAACAGGCGGTCCATGCCGACCGCTATCTGCTGGTGTTCCAGAACGGCGGCCACAACATCGGCATGAACGGTGCGCCGCCTGAAATGAGACAGCAGCTTTGGGATCAAGACTGGTTCGAAGATCCCGTCTGGAGCAAGGACCGCACAGCGGCGATCCAGCAGCACATGATCACCGCGTTCTTGGATCTGTGGATGAAGGGTGATGCAAGCCGCGCCGCCTATCTGGCGACCACCGACCCGATCTCCAATGACACGAAATGGCCCTCGAGCGGCCCGCCTGGCTACACCGCAATCAGCCCGGGTGGGATCGGCGCGACCTGGAAGGGATTCCCCCGCAACCACGCGCTCGGCTTGGAATTGCACCACGCAGCGGCGGCGCCATAGGTTCAAGCGGAGACGGGAACCTCAGCCAAAGATAGCGAACCGCTGCCAGCTCCGAACCGCCTCAGAAACCAGCTGCGAAATAGCGCGATGGCGGGGTCGCCCAGATCTTCGGCGTGGAACTTCAGGTAGTAGCCAAAGCCATCATCCATGACGGACGGGTATGGGCGAACGAGGCGACCATCTGCGATTTCGCCCGCAAACATGTCGATGTCGGCTAGGGCGACGCCGCCGTCGGACATGGCGTATTGCATCGCCGAGATCGCGGTGTCGAACGCCAGACCGCGCTCGGTGCTGACCGGTAGGCCAAAATGGCGCGCGAACATGGACCAAAGGAGGCTGCGAGGTTCGCTGTCGAGTTTAACATGCAGCAGTTCGGCGGTGGCAAGGAATTCGGCCAAAGTCTTGCCTTCCGCCGCCTTCGCCAAGGCCGGCGAGCACACCGGTGAGACGCGAACCATCCACAAGAGGTCGGTCACGCGATCATCCACCACTGGCCGGTCGTAGACGATCGCCACGTCCAGTTCCTGGTCGGGCAGGCCCGTGACATGTGAGGACGACACGTCCAGCAGCACATCGGGAAACTCTCGGCGAAAGTCACGAAGCATCGGCAGAGCCATCTGCTGCAGGAGCGAGGGTGGCATGTGAACGCGCAAAGTCCGACCACCCGTGTCGCCGCTTCGCACGGCGTTGAGGGCTTGTTCCAGCCGGTCGAAGGATTTTCGGACCACAGGCAGCAGGGCGGCGCCGGCTTCGGTGAGGACCAGACGGTGGGGTTTGCGCTCAAGCAGCTGGCAGCCGAGCAGGCCCTCCAGGCTGATAACGTGGCGGCTAAGCGCGCTCTGTGAGACATGCAGCGCCTGGGCGCCAGCCGTGAAGCTCAGGTTCTGGCCGACCGCGTCGAAGGCGCGTAGCGCGTTCAAGGGCAGCCACCGACGATTGATTCTGGGGGTCCTGGTGTCGCCGGCCATGCGTTCGCTGCCTGAAGCCCTCATCCGATCCTTGACGGACCAACCTTGACCCTCCAGCTCGCCGATACAAAGGGAAGAAATAACGAATAGGCGCATGACGAATTGCGATGTGCCGGGGTGTGGCCCCCATGCCATGTTTCAAGAGGAGCCTTGGAGAGTTCATGAGCGGTGCAGGGGCGATTGCGGCGATGCTGAAAGCGCGCCGGCCTGGGCACAGCCTGCCGCAGGGACTCTACAACGATCCGGCGAGCTACGACTTCGATCTCACGGCGATTTTCGCCCGGACGTGGCTGTTGGCCGGGTTCGAGATCGAGCTTGCGAAACCAGGGACCTACTTGGCCCTGACCGTCGGACCTTGGCCTGTGCTGCTGACCCGCGACCGGGCCGGAAAGCTTCACGCCTTCCACAACACCTGCCGCCATCGGGGCGCCCAGATCTGTCCAGACGGGAAGGGCGCGTCGGCCCGGCTGGTCTGTCCGTATCATCGCTGGACCTATGAACTGTCCGGCGAACTGGTTCATGCGGGGCGGATGCCGGATCACTTTGATCCGTCAGAACGACATCTGGGTTCGATCCAGATCGAGACGCTGGCCGGGGCGATCTACATCTGCCTGGCCGATAGTCCGCCAGACTTTGCGCCATTTCGCGAGGCGTTCACGCCGCTCTTGGCGCCGCACGACCTGCTGAACGCCAAGGTCGCCTTTGAATGCACCCTGGTCGAACAGGGGAATTGGAAGTTGGTGATGGAGAACGCGCGGGAGTGTTACCACTGCCCGACTGGCCACCCAGAACTCGCCGTGACATTTCCGACGGGCGCCTCGGCGCATTTTGATCACGACGAAGAAGGGCGGACCGAGGCGTTCAACTTGCGGATGGCGGCTCTGGGCCTGCCGGTGGGACCGGTGGAGGGGGCGTGGTGGCAGGCGATCCGGTTTCCGCTGAACGAAGGTTGCGTGTCGATGACGCTGGACGGGCAGACGTCTGTCGCCAAGCTGATGTGCCCGGTCGGCGCTGGCGACATCGGCTCGCTCCGCTGGGCGGTGGAGCCCAACAGCTTCTGTCATGCGACGGGCGACTTCCTGTTCATGTTCTCGGCCATGCCGACCGGCCCCAAGGAAACCGTGGTGACGGCGAAGTGGCTGGTTCACAAGGACGCCGTCGAAGGTCGGGACTACGAGGTCGAGCGGCTGATCGCGCTCTGGAACACCACAAACTTCCAGGATCGGGATCTCGTAGAGAACAATCAGCGCGGGGTGAATAGTCTCGGATATCAGCCAGGTCCCTACTCGCCGGACGCTGAATCCCTGTGTCTGCGGTTCGTTGACTGGTACTGCGGGGCGGCGCAGGCCCACCTCGATCTGGTTGATCCGACATGAGCGACAAGACAGGTCTGCATCTTGAGACCCTGGCGATCAGCCATGGCTATGATCCGCAGTCCGGCCAGGGCGCGGCCAAGCCGCCGATCTACGCCACATCCACCTTCGTCTATCGTTCAGCGCAACAGGCCAAGGACATCCACGAAGCGTTCTTTGACGGCCCCAACTCCGAAGGCGCCCGGCGGCTGGCCGGCGAGCCTCAGGCCTATATCTATGGACGGTTAGGTCATCCGAACCTGACGATGGTCGAGCAAAGGCTCGCGGCCCTCGACGGCGCTGAGGATGCTGCAGCGTTCAACAGCGGGATGGCCGCCATCTCGACGACTCTGTTCGCCCTGGTCCGCCCGGGTGACAGCATCGTTCACAGTCGCCCCTTCTACGGCGGCGCGGACAATCTGATTTACAACATCCTGTCGGGCTTTGGGGTGAGCGGCTTCGGCTTTGCCGACGGTCTCGATGAAGCGTCGATCCAGGGCGCTCTCGACCAAGCTGCGGCCAAGGGTCCCGTGTCCGTGATTTGGCTCGAGAGCCCGGCCAATCCCACCGCTGCCATCGTGGATATCGCCCTGGTCGTGCGATTGGCTAAGGCGCTTGGTGAGCGGCAGGGACGGCGGCCCATCGTGGTTGTCGACAATACGTTCCTGGGGCCGCTGCTGCAGTCGCCGTTGGCGGAGGGCGCAGATCTCTGCATGACCTCGCTGACCAAATACTGCGCCGGCCACTCCGATCTCCTTGCAGGCGGGGTATCCGGCGGCGCAACGCTGATCGCGACCTTGAAGACGGTCCGAACCCTGAAAGGCGCGCATCTGGATCCGCAAACGGCGTGGCTGCTGTTGCGCTCGTTTGAGACCCTGCCGGTGCGGACGCTGCGGGCCTGCGACAACGCCTTAAAGGTCGCGATCTACCTGCGGGCCCACGCCAAGGTGCGGGGCGTGACCTACGTCGGCTTCCGCGATGAGCCAGCGGCGCTGGCGGTCTTGGCGCGACAGTGCCGGGGTACGGGATCGACGTTTTCGGTTCGGCTCAAAGGCGGCGAGGCGGAGTGTTTTCGGATGCTGGACCGGCTCAAGGTCTTGCGTCTGGCAGTGTCTTTGGGAGGCACCGAAACCCTGATTTGCCACCCCGCGACCACGACGCATTATGCGGTTCCGCGCGAGAGCCGCGAGGCGTCCGGAATTGACGACGGGACGATGCGGCTGTCCGTCGGCCTTGAGCATCCGGATGACCTGATCGCCGATCTCGAACAGGCGCTGGAGGCGGCCTGATGCCTGGGAGCCAGGTCGTTGATCGCTATGCCCTGAACGGCAAGCTGCCCTCGCCGGAGCGTACGGTCGAGGTGTTGGTGATCGGCGCCGGCCCCGCTGGGATTGCGGCGGCGACTGAGGCCGCCAAGCTCGGCGCCCAGGTGTTGCTGGTGGACGAGCACCCGGTCTCCGCGAACCTGATGGGGCTGGACACGCCGCTCTATTTCGGCGGACGGATGACCAGCGCCGTTCAGCGGCAGGCCCGAATGGTCGAACAGCTGCTGGCGAGCAGTCCCGATCTCGAGGCGGCGATGGAGCTTGGCGTGGAGGTCATGCTCGGGACCTATGCCTGGGGCGCCTATCTGAATGGTCCAGGATTTGGAACCTTGCCGCAACCGGTCGTGGGGCTGGCCGACGAGGACCGCGCCTGGCTGGTTGGGTTCGGCAAGCTCATCCTGGCAACCGGAGCGCGGGACATCGCGATGTCGTTCAAGGGCTGGGATCAGCCGGGCGTAATGGGCGCCAACGGCCTGGCGGCGCTGCTGGATCGCTACGACGCCTTCTCCGGCCGCCGGATTGTGGTCCTCGGATCTGGTGATCTTGGCCTGGAAACCGCGCGGCGCGCTCTGGATCGGGGTCTCGAGGTCGCTGCCGTTGTTGAGGTTCGAGACGCAGTGCAAGGCGACGCAGCCGTGGCGCAGGATCTGCGCGCCCGAGGGGTGGAGCTCCTGACGGGCCATTTGGTGCATCAGGCGCACGGCGGTCTTGATGGCGTCACGCGCGTCGAGGTCGGGCCAGTGCAGGGGCCGGTCCGATCCATAGACTGCGACACGATCTGCGTCGCCGTCGGGCTGGCGCCGGCCGTTGAACTGTTGAACGTGCTGGGCGGCGCGCTCGAAGCCGACAGTCTTCGCGGCGGCCATGCGCCGGTCACGCGCGACGGCGTGTCGACCTCCCTTCGAGACATCTATGTTGCGGGCGACTGCGCCGGCTTAGCGGGAACGCGTCGGGAATGTGCGCTCGCCCAAGGGATCGCCGCAGCTCAGGCGGCGCTGGGTCGCCCGTTCGAGTGTCTTGCGGCCGGGCCTGGTGACGACAGCCTGGGCTATCAGTTGGACTGGATGCGCGCCCTCATGTCCGTGGCGCCGGACGAGGTGGTGGTCTGCCAGTGCGAAGAGGTGACGCGCGGCGATCTCATCGGCGTCCAGCCACCCCGATATCTGGAGCGATCCGAGCGCATGGGCGCGCGGGACATCCACAGCCTGAATGCGGATGGCCCGGTCAACCAGGACCAGATCAAGCGCCTGACCCGGGCCTGCATGGGCGCCTGCCAGGCGCGCCGGTGCCGCGAGCAAGTATCGCTGATCATGACCCTGGCCACCCAATCACCGCCGGGATCGATCCCGTTGGCCGGGTTTCGCGCGCCGGTCCGGCCGCTACCGCTGAAGGTGCTGGCCGATTGGGATGAGGCGGCCGGCATGGGTGAAGGCTGGGACGTCTGGTTCGGCATTCCCAGCCAGTGGGTGCCGTATCGGGATATCGATACCGACCGGGAGGCCACGCACCTTACGATCTTGAGCGGCGAGACGCTTCCATGAGCAGCCGGCCATGACCTCATCTAAGGGCGCCTCGGTCGTCATCGTTGGGGGCGGCGTCACCGGCCTTAGCGCAGGCTGGCATCTTGCCCGGATCGGCTGCGATGTCGTGGTCATCGACAAGGGGATCGTCGGCTGGGAGGCCTCCGGCCGCAATGGCGGCGGCGCCTCGCACTATCACAGCCCGCTGTTCGCTGAGGAGCAGCGCCTTTGGCCGCAGATGGATGAGCTGCTCGGCTATCCGACCGAGTACCGCCGCGAGCGGGTGATCGTGGCGCTGACCGAGGCGCACCTGAACTACTACCACTACATGGCCGCCAGGTTCACCGAGCTGGGCTATGCCGCCGACCACCTTGACGCTCAGCAAGCGATCACCATGGCGCCGCTGGTGAGTGACGCCTGCCTCGGCGGCATTCACCTCAAGTTCGGCGGTCATGCCAACCCCCAGCGCACGGTTCAGGCCTATGCCTGGGCCTTGCAGGATCACGGCGGCAGGATTGTTCAACACACCGCCGTGACGGGGTTCGAGACGACGGGCGGGCGGGTCACTAGCGTGACGACCGATGGCGGTGCGTTTGGCTGTGATGCGCTGGTGGTCGCCGCCGGACCACAGAGCGGGCGCCTGCTGGCGACGATCGGCGTAGACCTGCCGCTCGCGACGGCGCGCGCTGAGATGATTGTCACGGAACCTGCGCCCTTGATGCCGATCGGGGGGGTGGACGGCAATGGACTCTATGGTCGCCAGACCCTGCGCGGGAACTTGGCCTATGGCGGTGGCCCTCACGAGTGGATCGACGTCTCTGACAGGGGTCCCGGCGTACGGCCGGCTACGCCCCTGATGCGCAACCTGGCCAAACGTGTCGCCGAGCTCCTGCCCAAGGCGGCGCACCTGCGGGTCATCCGCAGCTGGGCCGGGGTGGTGGAGAACACGCCGGACGGCCGTCCGGTGATTGACCGCCTGACGACGCCGAACAATGTCGTGGTCGCCACCATGTCAGGCGTGGGATTCGGCTTGTCGCCCGCCAGCGGCCACGCCATCGCCGATCTGGTGCTGGAAGGGCGTTGCACGTTCGCCGACATCAGCAAGCTTGGGATCGGTCGCTTTGCGGGTCTGTCGCCGGATTGGCGAGCCGAGCGTGGCTGGACGTCCGTCAGCGCGCCGGTCTAGCGCCTATCCCCTGACATCGAGGTCGCGCGCCACCGACGTCCAGTAGGCAAAGAGGTCGACTGCGAAACTCGGCGCCACATAGGCGTCGACCTGATCCTCGGCGATGACGTCGAAGCGCACCGCCATGTGTTCGATCACCGTCCCAGCGACACAGCCGGGTCCGAACGCCGGCGCCTCGGCGTCGAACACCCCGCCGTGGGTCAGCAGGACACGCCAGTCGTTGCCGTGAAGCTTGCAGCGCACCGCCGCACCGGAAATGTCTGTGACGGCGCCATCGCTTCCAACGACGACGGTAAGCCGCGCCAGAGTGTCGTCGCGCGCGGCGCGCGGCGCGCGGATCATCCAGGCGCCGGGTTCACGCCAGATTGCCCGGATTGTGCCTGCGGTTACGGCGTGGCTCGCGCCCGGCAAAGGGGCGCCGAACGCGGCGGCGAAGCGCGCGTTCACCGGCGGTGCGTTCGCCCACAGTTCGAGGCGCAGAAGCGCTTCAGCGGGCGCGGGTTGAAATCGCGGCGGGTCAGTCACGATAGCGCGCACCCTCGGGGTCATGGAACATCGGCTCGACCACTCGCACACGGGCGCTGAGCCTCCGGGTCGGCGACCAGGCGGTGAGGTGCTCGCCCGTCCGGTCGCGACCATCGCGCAGCAGCGCCAGGGCGACGGCCCCTTCGCCCATCACGCGAATGCCGCCGGCGGTCACATGGCCTTCCGGCTTGCCAGGCGCCTGGCGCACCAGCATGGCGCCTTCAGGGATCGGGCTGGCGGACTCCAGGCCGACCAGTTGCAGGCGGCCATTCTGGGCCAGCAAAGCCGGCCTTTGCAGCGCGGCGGCGCCAACGAACGTGCGCGCCGGGTTCATCATCCGGTGCAGACCCAGATCAAATGGGGTGGTTCGGCCGTCGATCTCTCCACCGACCACCACATGGCCTTTTTCAATGCGCAGGATTTCCAGCGCCTCCAGGCCGTACGGGCAGCCGCCAAGGCTCTGGCCGACGCCCGTGACAGCTGCCCAGACAGCCTCAGCATCCAGGTTGCCGACATAGATCTCAAAGGCCCTCTCTCCGGAGTAGCTGGCGGCGAGGATCAGGACGTCGACACCGTTGATCGCGGTTCGGCCGGTAGACATGTGGCGTGGAATTTCGAAGTCGGGCGCAAGCCTCGCCATCAGCGATCTGGCCTGGGGTCCGGCGACAGCGATACCGGCCCAATGCTCCTGCACATTGGCGACTGCGACCTTCAACTGTGGAGCCAGCACTTTGCGCACGTAGTCCAGGTGGTGGGCCATGCGATCCGCGCCGCCCGTTGAGCTGGTCAGAAGATAGCGGTCCTCGGCGAGCCGCCAGACCGTCCCATCGTCCATGACCATGCCGTCTTCGCGCAGCATGAAGGTGTAGCGTCCACGTCCGATCGCCAGCTTGGCCACCGTCGTCGCGCAGGCGCATTCCAGAAGGGCGGCGGCGTCAGGACCGGCGATCTCGAACTTGCCCAGGGTTGAGACGTCCACCCACCCGACCGCCGTTCGCACCGCCCGCGCTTCGCGAAGGGCGGCGTCGTGCAGGCTTTCCCCGGCCTGCGGATAGGCGCGTGGCCGCATCCAGTAGCCGCTGGGCTGCCAGAGCGGTTGGCTGGCGACGTGCGCTTCGTGGAGCGCCGGGCGACGCAGGGGTGCGACGTGGAAGCCCTTGGCGTGGCCGGCCAGAGCGCCCAGCGTCACCGGCGTATAGGGTGGCCGAAACGTGGTCAGGCCGACCTCGGGGATCGGTCTACTTTCATGGGCGGCCAGTCGCGCCAGACCGACCATGTTGCTGGTCTTGCCCTGGTCGGTGGCCATGCCGAGGGTGGTGTAGCGCTTGAGGTGTTCGACGGAGCGATAGCCTTCGCGCCATGCCAGATCCACATCAGCCAGGGTCACATCGTTCTGAAAGTCCACAAACACCCGCTTGGGGTCAGCGCTGGCCGGAGGGGCCAAGGCTGCAACGGCATAGGCGGGACCCGGATAGGTTTCGGTGACGTCGGGCGGTGATTCCGCGCAGGCGCCAATGGCGCTCGCCGCCTCCGCGCCGGCGGTCCAGCCGTGTCGGATGACGTCGCCAAGATCGTCGAGCCCGGCGGCCGAGCCTGTCGTGGATTGACTTTGCCGCGCCGCGCCCGCCCGGAAAGCGGCTTGGGTTTCGTCCCAGTCGAGCGCGCCGCCGGCCTGCATGTGCAGATGGGCGGCGGGCGAGAATCCACCGGAAATGGCCAGCAGGTCGCCGTCGAAAGTCTGCTCGGGGCCGCCCACCTGGGCGATCACCCGCCGTAGGCCGTCTGCGCCGCCAACCGCGCGAAGCACTTGCGCGTCAAACCTGACAGCGAACCGCGTCACCGCGGCGCGGATGATCGGGCGATCCGAAGCCGGGCGGGAATCGAGAATGGCGACCACCTCGCCACCCGCGTCGGCGATCGCGAACGCGGTCCGGTAGGCGTCGTCGTTGCTGGTGGCGACCACCGCTTTGCGACCGGGAAGCACGCCATAGCGCTGAATATAGGTCCGAACCGCCTGGGCCAGCATGACGCCAGGTCGGTCGTTGTGTTCGAAGGGCAGAGGCCGTTCGATGGCGCCAGTCGCCAGGACCACCCGTTCGGCCCGAACACGCCAGAGGCGTTGCGCTGGCGCAGTCGCGGGGGGGACCTGCCCCGGTTCGGTCAAACGCTGGGCGACGGTGATGAGGTCGTGGTCCCAGTAGCCGACTGCCGTGGCCCGGCAGAGGACGCGGACGCCGCGTTCCGCGAGGGCCTTGAGCGTCGCGGATATCCAAACCTCGGACGTGAGACCGTCGAGCTCCGACGCCTCGCGAAGCAAGCCGCCGCCAACCTGCTGATCCTGTTCCACCAGCATCACGTGCGCGCCAGCTGCGGAGGCGGACAGTGCGGCGGCGAGGCCGGCGGGACCGGCGCCCACCACCAGCACGTCACAGAAGGCGGCTCTCTGATCGTAGGCGTCCGGGTCCGGCTCGCGTGGCGGGCGGCCCAGCCCAGCCGCGCGGCGGATGAAGTGTTCGTAAACCTTCCAAAGCTCCGGCTTGCCGAGGAAGGCCTTGTAGTAGAACCCCGCTGGAATGAACCGGCCGAGGACCCCAAGCGCCGCCCCGAAATCGACGGCTAGTGATGGCCAGCGGTTCTGGCTCTCAGCGCGCAGGCCCTCATAGAGGAACAGATCGGTGGCGCGGGTGTTCGGCTCAAAGCGGCCGCCATGACCCACGCCGACGAGCGCGCTGGGCTCCTCGACGCCGGCGGCGAGGATGCCGCGCGGCCGGTGGTATTTGAAGCTACGCCCCAGCATACCGACGCCATTGGCCAGCAGGGCGGAGGCCAAAGTGTCGCCGGGATGACCCCAATAGGGCGCGCCATCGAAGGTGAAGTGCAGGCGCTGCGAGCGATCGACACGGCCCTCAGTCGGATGGCGTGCGCTGGTCATTCGGCCCGATCCAGGCCAGCTGCGGCCAGAAGTTCGACCGCAGCGATCTGGTGACTGATGGTATGTCGATGCAGTTTCAGCCAGGCGCCGCAGCCGGCGCTATGGCGCCAGAGCTCCCAGGACCAGCCCTTGGGATTTTCCCGGGCGTAGAGGTGTCGGACGGCGGCCTCGGTGGTGGCGTCCAGAGGAAGGATCGCGTCGAGCGCCCGCTCGAAAACGAACTCGGCCTGCGCTCTTCGGCCACAATAGGGGCAGGCGATCCGCAACATCTAGTGGTCCTGCGCCCTGGGGCCGGTCCCAGCCTCATCGATGGTGGCGCCGCGCGCGAACCTGTCGAGGGCGAACGGGGCGGCGATCTCGTGGGGCTCGCCGCCGGCCAAGTGATGGGCGAAAAGCTTACCGGAACCGGGCGTGGCCTTGAAGCCGCCGTAGCACCAGCCGCCGTTCAGATAGAGCCCGTCCACCGGCGTATCGCCGATGATCGGCGAGCCGTCGAAACTCATGTCCGTTGTGCCCGCCCAACTACGCAGCATCCGCAATCGTGAGAGTGCCGGTACGAGGGCGATTGCTTGGCTGGCGACTTCCTCCAGGCGCATCGGCACGCCCCGTTGCGCATAGGTCGGATAGAAGTCGGGATCGCCGCCCAGCACCACCTCGCCCTTATCGGACTGGCTGATGTAGCAGTGGATCGACTGCGACATGATCACCGTGTCGATCATCGGCTTGACCGGTTCGGAGACGAACGCCTGCAACAGATGGCTCTCGATGGGCAGCTTCAAGCCCGCCAGGCCGGCGACGTGGCCGCTATGTCCCGCAACGCAGATGCCAATCCGATCAGCGCCGATGCCGCCCAGGGTGGTTTGGACGCCCTCGACCCGCCCGCTTTTGATCGAGAACCCGATGACTTCGCAGTTCTGGATGATGTCGACGCCGAGCGCGTCTGCGGCCCGCGCGTAGCCCCAGGCGACTGCGTCATGCCTTGCGGTGCCACCCCGCCGCTGGATCAGGCCACCCTGGATCGGAAAGCGCGCCTCCGAAGACATGTCCAGCACCGGGATCAGGCGCGCGACCGCAGCGCGGTCCATCAAATCCGCATCGATGCCCTGCGCGCGCAACGAGTCTCCGCGCTCGGCCAGGCGGGTCATGTCGGAATCCGAATGGCCGAGGAACACCGCGCCACGCTGGCTGAACATCACATTGTAGTTCAGCTCATCGGTCATCCCCTCCCAGAGCTTGAGGGAATATTCCAGCAGGCGTTGGAGTTCAGGCTGACGATAGTTTGACCGGACGATCGTCGTGTTGCGCCCGGTGTTGCCGCCGCCGATCCAGCCGCGCTCCAGCACCGCCACCGAGCGGACGCCGTGCTGCTTGGCCAGGTTGTAAGCTGTCGCCAGACCGTGTCCGCCGCCGCCGATCACCACGATGTCGTAGCGCGATTTGGGCGTCGGATCGCGCCAGGCGCGGGTCCAGCCTTTGTGACCAGACAGTCCCGCTCTCAACAGGCCAAGCGTCGAATAGCGTTTCACACCGGGTCGCCTCCCGGCTCAGGGCCGGTCACATCCGGTTGCGCAGCGAGCCACCCCATTCTCTGGGGATAGTGCGCACATATGCTTGCCACCATCCGCAAAAATTAGATCACCGAGCGACAAAATTCGATTGGCTATGGATGTGGTCTGTCCAGATTGCTGCCATCACCCCGGTTCGCAGCCAAGGGGCGGGGAACAGCCAAGTGAAAACCAAGACCAAGGGTCCGGACGAACGTCACATCCTGATCCTCAACTGCCCCGACCAGAAGGGGGTCGTGGCGGCGGTGTCGGGGTTCCTGGCGGACAACAATGGCTCGATCACCGAGTCCAACCACTTCAACGACGCCATCGCCGGCCAGTTCTATATGCGCACCGTGTTCCGCCCCGATGGCGCGATGCCGACCGCCACGGCCCTCAAGGCCGGCTTCGAGCTGATCGCGCAACGCTTCTCGATGAGTTGGTCGCTGCATGAGGCGGCGGCCAAGCCCCGGGTGCTGATCGCGGTCTCGAAATTCGGACATTGCCTGTTCGACCTCTTGCATCGCTGGCGGGCGGGGTTGCTGCCGGCCGAGATCGTCGGCGTAGTCTCGAACCACGAAGATCTGCGCTCGTTCGTGGAATGGAGCGGGGTGCCCTTCCACTATCTGCCGGTGACGCCGACCACAAAACCAGAGCAGGAAACCGCCTTCATGGCGCTGGTCGAGCAGCAGGACGCCGACCTCGTGGTCCTCGCCCGATACATGCAGATCCTGTCGGCCGAGATGTGTGCACAGCTCTCGGGTCGCTGCATCAATATCCACCACTCGTTCTTGCCGGGCTTCAAGGGCGCGAGGCCCTATCACCAGGCTTATGATCGGGGCGTCAAGATCATCGGCGCGACAGCGCACTATGTGACGACGGATCTCGACGAGGGGCCGATCATCGAGCAGGGCGTCCAGCGGGTGGACCACAGCCAGGGCCCCGACCAGCTGGTCGAACTTGGCCGCGACATTGAGTGCCAGGTGCTGGCCCGAGCCGTGGGTTGGCATGTGGAGCACCGAATCCTGATCGAGGGCGGAAAGACGATCATCTTCACCTGAAGAGCATCTGAAGGTGACAGGGGCGAAACGGAGCTAAGGTGGCGTTCGGCGCATCAAGACCGGATGCCGAACGACGAGATTTAGGACCCAGGCTATGCAAACCAACGGGCAGATGGCGCGGCGTCGGGCGGGGGTCGAGTGGCGGCCGGGCTGCGGCGATCGGGCGATTGACCGCGCGACGCCAACCGAGGCGGCGATCGGGATCGCCTTCGACGGACGGCCGCATACGGTTCTCATGGCGAGTCCGGCTGACCTGGAGGATCTGGCGATCGGGTTCACCCTCACCGAGGGGGTGGCCGCTTTCCCGGACATTCTGGGCGTTTCGATTGCGGTAGAGCCCGAGGGCTATCTGGTTGATGTCCGACTGGCGCCGAGCCGTGTGATGCGGCGCGTGCGGCCGCGAACCTTGGAGGGACGCTCCAGCTGTGGCCTCTGCGGGGTCCAACGTTTGGCCGATGCCGTCCGCGTGCTGCCGGTTGTCGCGGCCGGTCAGCGGTTTGCGCCAGAGGCCATTCAGCGGGCGCTCAGCCGGCTTGGCGAGCAGCAGGCGCTGGGCCAGCTGACGCGGGCGACCCATGCCGCAGGGTTCGCCGATACGGACGGAAACCTCTGCCTGCTGCGCGAGGATGTCGGTCGGCACAACGCCCTCGACAAGCTGGCCGGTGGGCTGATGCAGACTGGCGTCGACCCTGGGGCGGGGTTCGTGATTGTGACCAGTCGATGCTCGTTCGAGATGGTGGAGAAGACCGCCCGCCTCGGTTGCCCGATGATCGTGGCGGTCTCGGCGCCGACTGACTTGGCGATCCGCAAGGCCGAGGATGCGGGTATCACCTTGGTGGCGCTGGCGCGGTCCGACGGTCACACGATCTTCAGCGGCGCGGAACGTCTGGTCGGCCGCGTCCCATTGAGTGAGGGGCCTCATGTCTAGGAAGCCTGTTCCCGGCGTCCATCGCTACGACCAGCCTGCCGGAGGCTGGGGCGCCGTCAAGGCGGTCGGTCAGGCGCTGCAGGATCAGGCGACGATCCTGGAAGGTGGCCGCACTCTGTTGCACGCCAACCAGCCGGAAGGGTTCGACTGCCCCGGCTGCGCCTGGCCGGATCCGAAGCACACCTCCTCGTTCGAGTTCTGCGAGAATGGGGCCAAGGCGGTGGCGTGGGAGGCCACCACCCGGCGCGCCACGCCGGACCTGTTTGCACGGCACACGCTGAGCGAGATGCGGACGTGGAGCGACCACAGGCTCGAGGACGCCGGCCGGCTCACCGAGCCCATGGCTTATGATCCGGCGAGCGATCGCTATCTGCCGATCCGCTGGGAGGCGGCGTTCGCGCGCGTCGCCGGAGGTCTCAAGGCCCTCGATCACCCCAATCAGGCGGAGTTCTACGCCTCAGGCCGGGCGTCCAACGAAGCGGCCTTCCTCTATCAGCTGCTGGGGCGGCGGCTTGGCACCAATAATTTCCCCGACTGTTCCAACATGTGCCACGAGCCGACCAGCGTCGGCCTGCCGGACTCCATCGGGCTGGGCAAGGGTTCGGTGACGCTGGAAGATTTTGACCACGCCGACCTGATCCTCAGCTTTGGCCACAACCCGGGCACCAATCACCCCAGGATGATGACCACCCTGCGCGAGGCGGCGCGCCGCGGCGCGTCGATCCTGGTGTTCAATCCGCTGCGAGAACGCTCGCTCGAACGCTTCGCCTCACCGCAGGATCCGGTCGAGATGGCGACTCTGGGGTCAACTGATATCGCCTCGCGTTACTATCAGCTCACCGTGGGCGGCGATGCGGCCTTCGTGCAGGGGATGATGAAGGCGCTGATCGCCTGGGACGCTGACGCCTTGCGGCAGGGCCAGACGCGGGTGCTCGATCATGACTTCCTGCGCGACCACACACAGGGCTTCGAGGCGCTGGCCGCTCACGTTGAGGCGCTGACCTGGGCGGAGATCGAGACCGGAGCCGGCCTGTCCCGCACTGAGATCGAGAGCGCGGCCCGGACCTACGCCGACTCCAAGGCGGCCATCCTCTGCTACGGCATGGGTCTGACCCAGCACCGAAACGCGTCGTCGACGGTGCAGCAGCTGGTCAATCTGCTGCTGCTGCGCGGCAATATCGGAAGGCCCGGCGCGGGCATCTGTCCGCTGCGCGGCCATTCCAATGTCCAGGGCGATCGCACCGTCGGCCTGTGGGAAAAGCCTTCCGAGGCGTTCCTGACGGCGATGGATGGGGTGTTTGGATTTCGCTCACCTCGCGAACATGGTCACACCGTCGTGCAGGCCATCGCGGCCATGGAGCGCGGTGAGATCCGGTTTTTCATGGGCCTCGGCGGCAACTTTGCGGTGGCTGCGCCCGACCCGATCCGCACCTTCGCGGCCCTGGCCAGCGTCGAGATGACTGTGCATGTGGCCACCAAGCTGAACCGGACCCATCTTTTGCCGGGGCGGGAAAGCCTGCTGCTGCCCTGCCTTGGCCGCACCGAGCTCGATATGCAGGACGGTCTGCGCCAGGCGGTCACCGTCGAGGACTCCATGTCGATGGTCCACGCGTCCCGGGGCCTGAATGCGCCCGCCAGCCCACAGTTGAAGTCCGAGGTCGCGATTGTCGCGGGGATTGGCAAGGCGGTCTTCGGGCCGCAGGACCCGGTGACCTGGGATACGCTGACCGCCGACTACGGCCGCATTCGCGATCTGATCCAGGCCGTGCTGCCCGACCAGTTCGCGGACTACAACCTGCGCATCCAGACGCCAGGCGGCTTCCGGCTTCCGACACCCACCTCGGATCGGATCTGGAAGACGGCCAGCGGCAAGGCGAACTTTCTGCCCTACCTGGCCGACAGCCCGGACGCCCGGCGGGGCGATCCCAGTGTGCTGCTGCTCACCACTTTGCGCAGCCATGACCAGTACAACACCACGATCTATGGCCAGGATGACCGCTATCGGGGCGTCTTCGGCCGTCGCGACATCGTCTTCGTCAGCCCCGAGGACCTCGCCGCGCAAGGTCTGGCCAGCGGCGATCAGGTCGACATCCTGGCGGCCTTCGACCCCTCTGGCGCGCGGATTGTGCGCAGCTTCACCGCCGTGGCGCGATCTCTGCCGCGCGGCTGCGTGGCGGCCTACTATCCGGAAGCCAATGGTCTGGTGGTGCTGGACGACCACGACCGCCGCAGCGGAACGCCAGCCTACAAGTCCGTGCCCGTCCGCCTCCGCGCGGCGATGGCGCCACTTACGAACACAGACCATCAGGGAGTGACATCATGAAGACCCGCGCCGCCGTGGCGTTTCAGGCCAAGCAACCCCTGGAAATCGTCGAGCTGGATCTGGAGGGTCCACGGGCCGGCGAAGTGCTGGTCGAGATCAAGGCGACTGGCGTCTGCCACACCGACGCCTACACTCTGGATGGGTTGGATTCGGAGGGGCTGTTTCCCTCGATCCTGGGCCACGAAGGGGCCGGCGTGGTGGTCGAGGTGGGGCCGGGCGTCACCAGCGTGGCGGTGGGCGACCACGTGATCCCGCTCTACACGCCCGAATGTCGACAGTGCAAAAGCTGCCTCAGCCGCAAGACCAACCTCTGCACAGCGATCCGCGCGACCCAGGGCAAGGGGCTGATGCCCGACGGCTCCAGTCGGTTTTCCTACAAGGGCCAGACGGTCTTTCACTATATGGGCTGCTCGACCTTCTCGAACTACACCGTGCTGCCCGAGATCGCGGTGGCGAAGATCCGCAAGGACGCGCCGTTCGACATGGCCTGCTATGTCGGCTGCGGCGTCACCACCGGAGTCGGCGCGGTGGTCAATACGGCGCAGGTCGAGGCCGGGGCCAACGCGGTGGTGTTCGGGCTGGGCGGCATCGGGCTGAACGTCATCCAGGGCCTGAAGTTGGTGGGCGCCGGCATGATCATCGGCGTCGACATTAATCCGGATCGCGAAGAGTGGGGCCGCAAGTTCGGAATGACTCACTTCGTGAACCCCAAAGCCATCGATGGCGACATCGTGGCCCATCTGGTGGCCCTCACCGACGGCGGGGCCGACTACACCTTTGACGCGACCGGCAACACCACAGTGATGCGCCAAGCGCTGGAGGCCTGCCATCGCGGCTGGGGCCAGTCGATCATCATCGGGGTGGCCGAGGCCGGCAAGGAGATCGCCACGCGGCCGTTTCAGCTGGTCACCGGCCGGGTCTGGAAGGGCACGGCGTTCGGCGGCGCGCGCGGCCGCACCGACACGCCGAAGATCGTCGACTGGTACATGGACGGCAAAATCCAGATCGACCCGATGATCACCCACAAGCTGCCATTGGACCGGATCAACGAGGCGTTCGACCTGATGCACCGGGGCGAAAGCATCCGCACCGTGGTGGTATTTTGACTCTGGAGACGATCTCCACCACCCGGATGTTTGGCGGCGTTCAGGGGGTCTACCGCCACGACAGCCGCGAGACCGGCACGCCCATGACGTTCAGCGTCTATCTCCCGCCGCAGGCCGAGACAGGCGCGCGATTGCCCGTGGTCTGGTACCTGTCGGGCCTGACCTGCACCCACGCCAATGTCACCGACAAGGGCCAGTTCCAGCGCGCCTGTGCGCAACTCGGCCTGATCTTCGTGGCCCCCGACACCAGTCCGCGCGGCGAAGGTGTCGCCGACGATCCGGCCTATGATTTCGGCCAGGGCGCAGGCTTCTATCTGGACGCCACCGAGGCGCCGTGGTCGGCGAATTTCCGGATGGAAAGCTATGTCGTGGGTGAACTGCAGGACCTGATCGCCGCCAATTTCCCCATCAATCCAGACCGTCAGGCGATCACCGGCCACTCCATGGGTGGCCATGGCGCCCTAACCCTGGCGTTGAAACATCCCGGCCGCTGGAAGAGTGTTTCGGCCTTTGCGCCGATAGGCTCCCCCAGTCGCTGTCCGTGGGGCGAAAAGGCGCTGGGCGGCTATCTGGGGTCAAACCCGGCGGCCTGGCGGCGCCACGATGCGACGTCGCTGCTGGAAGATGGCGCGCGCCTTGCCGAGCTGCTGGTTGATCAAGGCGAGGCCGATGGCTTCCTCGAAACCCAGCTCAAGCCACATCTGCTGGAGGCCGCCTGCCACGACGCCGGAGTGCCGCTGACCCTGCGCCGCCAACCCGGCTACGACCACAGCTATGCCTTCATCGCGACCTTCATGGAAGATCACCTACGCTGGCACGCTGAGCGGGTTTAGAGGCAACCCAGCCCAGTCTGTATTTGCTGAGCGGCGCGGCGCGCACTTAGAGCGCGTTAGGCGATAGCCTAGAGCGCGTTAGGCGAAAGTGTACGCGGTTTCGCCGCCCGAACGCGCTCTAAAGTTTTGATTTAGAGCCTGTTTGCTCGGGACAGAAGATTCCATCTGACCCGAACAGGCTTTAAGTGTCGGGCAGCAGCGCGCCGGCGTCCAGGTCCATGACCGCGGTCATGGCGCGTTCGGTCCAGGCGTTGAACATGGCGACGCCGCGGTCATTGGCCATGTCCAGCGAGCCGATCGCCACCACCGGCCAGCCCCAGCCCAAGAGGGTGCATAGCCGATAGTCGTCGGCGGCTTCGGCTGGGCTGTAGCCCTGCACTCCCGCCGCCAGCAGGCCGGCATGGTGGATCGCCAGCAGGTCGCGCTCGTGCTGCCTGCGATCCGAGACCCCGAAGCTGCCGGACAGCATATAGGCCACGTCGAAGGCGCCGGAGCCCTGCATCATCACCTGCCAGTCGATGACCGCGAAACGATCCTCGGGCTGGGTGTCGCGAAAGAACATGTTGTCGGCGCGAAAGTCACCGTGGACCACCGTGCGAGGCCGGCTCGCCACCACGTCCAGCAGGCTGCCGACCCGGGTGGCCATCCGCTCGCCGAGCGCCTTCATCTGCGGTGACAGCCGATCGCCCAGGAAGTCCACCACGGCCGGCCAGCACTGCTGGTAGACCGGCTCCAGCACCCGCATGGTCGGCGCGTTCACCGCCGGCAGCCAGTCGTGATCCGCCAGCGTCGGATCGTTCCACCAGCGGCCATGCAGCCCAGCAACCGCCGCCAGCGCGTCGGCGGCGTCCTGCAGCGACAGCCCCGCCACCTGATCGGCCACCCGCGCCGCCGAAAGGTCTTCCAGCAGCAGGATGAAGTCGTGGCTGCCTGCGTCATAGCTGACGTGGAACGCGCGCGCGGTGCGCAGGCCGCAGCCGGCGGCGAGGGCGCGGTAGAAGCCGGTCTCCCGCTCATAGAACTGGAAGGCGCCATCGGCGGCCCGCGCGCCATCATAGGCCGGGGCCAGTTTGGCGATCAACACCCCCGGCGCGCCGGGGGCCGGGCCGTCATAGGTCAGCGTCAATCGGCACATCGCGCTCATGAAGCCGACGCCGACGCCCAGCGGCGCAGCGGTCACCTGGCGGACGCGCCCGCCGGTCAAGACGCCGTCCGCCCGCAGAACCTCGGTCAGCCACTGCGGCGTGATCGCCTCGACCGTTCTTGGAAACCCCGTCACGGCGACCCCCCAGCTGTAATGTCGAAAGCCTAGGCCCATTCGGGCTTGGGTCAATGTGGGGGTGGTGGCGAGCGGTCAAACCCCAGCGAAGGCTATTGGACTTAACTCTGTCCCCAGCGCTTGCGGCCAAGAATACACAATTTGCTCAACTTGCGTAAGTTGCGCGTGTCGCGTATATAGGAGCGTGAAGAAGGAGCCGTTCACATGGCCGCGGCCGTCCCCGCATCTGAGTTCACCCGAAATTTTGGCCGGTATCGGATGCTGGCCCAGCGGGAGGCCGTGGCCGTTTCGAGTCATGGCCAAGTCACCGGCTACTTTGTGGGGCCAGATGACTACGAGGAATTCAAGCGCTTCCGGGATCAGCGCCACAGTTTCGCGACCGATGAGCTTTCAGACGAGAAGATCAAGGCGATCGCCGCGTCACGCATGGACCCCCGACACGCCCACCTCGATGCCCTGCTCGATCCGAAATAGCCCCGACACATGGCGACAATCCCGACCCCCGAGGCGGGCCTTGTCATCGCCTATGCCTACCTTTGGCGCCGAGAGCACCAAGCCGGACAGGACGAAGGGCTCAAAGGTCGCCCGAGCGTGATCGTCTTAGCCGTTGAGCGCCCGGAGGACGGCGCGACAGTCGTCACCGTGCTGCCGACACACATACCGCGCCGACCCGGCCGGGCGCCGCTGTCGAGATCCCGGCGCCGATCAAGCGCCATCTTGGACTCGACGATCAACGCTCTTGGGTGGTCGTTGCCGAGGGCAATGCGTTCCTGTGGCCTGGGTACGACCTCAGGAAGGTCCCCCACAAGGACCGCTATGACTTTGGCTTTCTGCCGCCGGGATTCTTCAACCAAATCCTCAAAGCCTTCCTGGCGTTGCACCCGGCCGGCAAGGATCTAACGCCTCGGGACTGATGACTTGGCGCGCTGTCCGGGGTTACGGTGACCCAGCTCGCTTGGACATGAGGGCCGCGAAGAAACCGCTGGACGCAGGGCGGCGGTCTCGGGTGTTCTGGGATCGCGCCGGATCGAACAGCCGGCGCGTGGGAAGAGGGGAACGCCCCGCATGAACGCCAGTCTGTTAGCCCGTAGAAACCAGGCGCTGGGGACGGGGGCGGCGCTGTTCTACGACACGCCCCTCAACATTGTGCGGGGCGACGGTGTCTATCTGTTTGACGCCGAGGGACGACGCTATGTCGACATGTATAACAATGTCCCTTGCGTCGGGCATGCCAACCCCGAGGTGGCCCACGCGATCGCACGCCAGCAGGCGACGCTGAACGTTCACAGCCGCTACCTGCATGAGGGCATCGTGGCGTTTGCGGAACGCCTGACGGCCCTGCACGGCCCGCAGATCGAGAGCGTGGTGTTCAGCTGCAGCGGCACCGAGGCCAATGAGGTTGCGGTGCGGATGGCGCGGTTTGCGAGCGGCAAGCGCGGCGTGGTCTGCACCGACGCCACCTATCACGGCAACAGCGAGCTGGTGGGCGGGATGACGCGGATCGGCGTGGGTCATGCGGACCGGCCGGACCTGGCGACATTTCCGTTCCCGGAGCTCTATCGCCCCTTGGGCGCCGCCCTCAGCGAAGATGACCTGACCGAAGCCTATCTTGACCGGCTGCGGCAGGCGATCGCCGGCCTGGAGGCCAGCGGCGCAGGCTTCGCCGCCCTGATCGTCTGTTCGATCTTCGCCAACGAGGGCCTGCCGGACGTGCCCCGCGGTTTCATGGCGAAGGCCGCCGAGATCGCGCGCGCCGCCGGCGGCCTGGTGATCGCTGACGAGGTGCAGGCGGGCTATGGCCGCACCGGTCGCTGGTGGGGCTACGAGGTCACCGGCTTTAACCCCGATATCGTCGTGACCGGCAAGCCGATGGGCAACGGCGTTCCGCTTGCGGCGACGGCGGCGAGCAAGGCGCTGGTCGACGGATTTCGGGCCAGGACCCGCTATTTCAACACCTTCGCCTCCAGTCCGCTGCAGGCGGCGGCGGGCATGGCGGTGCTTGATATCCTCGAACGCGACGGCCTTCGCGAGAAAGCCGCGAGCGTCGGCGCCGGGCTGAAGGCGGCGCTGGCGGCGCGGACATCGCAGCGCGACTGGATCGGCGATGTCCGGGGTCAGGGCCTGTTCATTGGCGTCGAGATCGTGACGGATGCGGCGTCAAAGTCGCCGGATCGTGAACGCGCCGTCGACATTGCCAACCGGCTGATGCGAAAGGGGTTCCTCACCTCGAACGCAGGCGCCCTGGGCAATGTCGTGAAAATCCGCCCGCCCCTGGTGTTCTCAGAGGAAAACGCGACCTCGTTCCTGGGCGCCTTCGGCGCCGTCGTGGCCGAAATTGGCGCCTAGTCAGGCTGACCGGGAGATGTTTACGTCGGCGGCGCGGCAAGCCCTGCGGGCGTTTCCCATCGATCCCGAAGGCCTCCAGCTGGTGGCGATGTCGGAGAACGCGACGTTCCGCGTGAAGAACCGGGCGGACGGGGCGGACTATGTCCTGCGGCTCCACAGGCCGGGCTATCACAGCCTGAAAGCGCTCAAATCCGAGCCGCTCTGGACGCAGGCGCTGGCGGACTTCGGCGTGAGCGCGCCCGTTCCGCTGGCGGCGCGGGATGGTCGCTACTTTGTGCCGGTGAGGATCGCTGCCAACGGCGAAACGCGCCAGGCCGGAATGGCCAGCTGGACCGAGGGCGAACTGTTGGAGGACGTCCTGGAGGCGGCCCAGGATGTCGACGTCATGAGCGGCCACTTCGAGCAGTTGGGCGGCATTGTCGCGGCGATGCACAATCAGGCCAGCCGCTGGCGACACCCGGCGGGCTTCACGCGGCATATTCTGGACATCGACGGCTTGATGGGCGAGGCGCCATTCTGGGGGCCGTTCTGGACGCACCCGGCCTTCAGCCTGGCCGAGCAGGAGGTGCTGCTCACTGCGCGCGACAAGGTACGCTCGATGCTGGGGCGCTACGGCGAGGACCCTGAGCGCTTCAGCCTCATCCATGCCGATCTGCACGCCGGCAATATCCTGGTGAGTGGCGAGCGGCTCACCGTGATCGACTTCGATGACGCTGCCTTCGGCTGGCATGTCTATGACATCGCCGTGGCGTTGAAGGGCTACCAGACCCAGCCGTACTTCCCATCGCTTCAGGCCGCGCTCCTGCGAGGATATCGCGCCAACCGGCCCCTCTCGGAGGCGGACAGCGCCCTGATTCCGGCCTTCATCATGATCCGGCGGATGGTGCAGATCGGCTGGCTGCATCAGCGGCCCGAGATCGACGCCGCAGAGTTCCTGGATTCGGCGAGAGCCCTGGTCTGTGCGCAATGCGCCGCCTTCGAGCCTCCATGTTGAGTCGGACAGATTTATGGTCCCCGTAAACCGTAAATCCCTACCCGATCTTGGCCCCGTCCTTGGCCCAATAGGCGTCGCGGATCAGGCGTTTGTAGAGTTTGCCGGTGGCGTGGCGCGGCAGTTCGGCCATGAAGTCGAGGACCCGGGGCGCTTTCACGTGGCTGAGGTTCTGGCGGGCGTAAGCCATCAGTTCGGCCCGCAGCGCATCGCCAGCGTCGGCCCAGTCCATCGGCTGGATCACGGCGATCACCTGTTCGCCCATCTCCTCGTGCGGGCCGCCGACCACGGCGACGTCGGCGACCTTGGGGTGGCCGATCAGCAGGTTCTCAATCTCCTGCGGATAGATGTTCACCCCGCCGGAGATGATCATGAAGCTCTTGCGGTCGGTGAGGTAGAGGAAGCCCTCCTCGTCCACCCAACCCACGTCGCCCAGGGTGGTCCAGCCGTGCTGGTTGCGGGACTCGGCGGTCTTGGCGGGATCGCCATGGTACTCGAACTGGCCGCCGCCCTCGAAAAACACCAGGCCCTCGGCGCGCGGCGGCAGCGGGTTGCCGTCATCGTCACAGATACGGACCTGGGCGGTCATGCCCCGGCCCACCGAGCCCTTGTGGGCCAGCCATTCTTCGGAATTGATGATGCAGAAGCCGTTGCCCTCAGTGCCGGCATAGTACTCGTGAATGATCGGGCCCCACCAAGCGATCATCTGTTCCTTGACCGGCACCGGGCACGGCGCGGCGGCGTGGAACACCGAGACCAGCGAGGACATATCGTGTCGGGCGCGGGCTTCGGGCGGCAGTTTTAGCATGCGCACGAAGTGGGTCGGCACCCACTGGGCCGAGGTCACCTTGTACTGTTCGATGTAGCCAAGCGCGTCTTCGGCGTCGAACCGCTCCATCATGATCACCGTGCCGCCCAGGGCCTGGACCGCCATCGACCAGCCCAGCGGGGCGGCGTGATAGAGCGGGGCGGGCGAGAGATAGACTGTGTCCGGTGTCCAGCCGTAGAGCGCCTGGCCGATCATCGCCAGGCCGTTGGGCGCGTCGATGGCCGGCTCAACGACGCCGGCGCGCTTGACGCCCTTGGGCCGGCCGGTGGTGCCTGACGAATAGAGCATGGCGCTGCCGGCGGTCTCGCCCTCGACCGGGGTGGTGGGAAATGCCGCCCGCGCGTCCTCCAGGCTGTGGAAAGGACCCGTCTGGCCGCCGACCATATAGAGCGCAACGCCCGGGATCAGCGGCGCCACCGCCAAGGCGGTCTCGGCCAGGGCCAGGGAGGCCACGAACGCTTTCGCCTCACAATCCTTGATGATGTATTCGACCTCGCCGGTGGTCAGCTTGGACGACAGGCAGGTGAATCTGAGGCCCGAGCGCTGGGCCGCCCACAGGCACTCATAGTAGCGCGGGTGGTTCTCGATGAAGAAGGCCACCGCGTCGCCGGGTTTCAGGCCGAGCGAGCGGAACAGGTGGGCGGTCTGGTTGGAGCGCGCGTCCAGCTGGCCATAGGTTACCGTCTCACCGGACGTCGCCATGATGTAGGCCGGGCGGTCCGGCTGCGTCTTGGCGTGGATGGACGGATGCATGGACGATCACTCCCAAGGCGGTGAGGCGCGGCGGCGACGCGAGGCGACGATTTGGGGGCCGCGTTAACCGGCCCCTTGTTTTGACAGGTGAATGCGGGCTTGACCTACGGTCCGTCAAGCAGGTCGGATAGAGCTCAGAACCCTAAGGAGACGCCTGTGGCCCTGCCGACTTTCGAAACCCTGACGCTTGAGCTGGAGGACGGCATCGCCGTCATGACCCTCAATCGGCCGGAAAAGCTGAACGCCTTCAACACCCAGATGATGCAGGACATGATCGCGGCGTTTGATGCGACGGATGCGTCCGACGATGTGCGGGTGGTGATTGTCACCGGCGCCGGCCGGGCGTTCTGCGCCGGGGCGGACCTGTCAGCCGGGGCGGAGACCTTCAACTACGATGCTCGCGACGCGCTGCACCGCCAGGCCCGCATGCGCGATGGCGTGCAGCGCGACGGCGGCGGCCTGCTCACCCTGCGCATCTATGAGAGCCTGAAGCCAGTGATCGCGGCGGTGAACGGCGCGGCGGTGGGCGTGGGCGTGACCATGCAGCTGGCCATGGACATCCGCATGGCCTCGACCGCCGCGCGCTATGGCTTTGTATTCGCCCGCCGGGGGCTCAACCCCGAGGCGGCCTCGTCCTGGTTCCTGCCGCATCTGGTGGGCGTGCAGACGGCGCTGGAGTGGTGCTACACCGGCCGCATCTTCCCGGCCCAGGAGGCGTTCGACAAAGGCCTGGTGCGCTCGCTGCATGAGCCGGACGACCTGTTGCCGGCCGCCAAGGCGCTGGCCCGCGAGATCGCCGACAACACCGCGCCGGTTTCGGTCGCCATCACCCGCCAGCTGATCTGGCGGATGGCCGGCGCGGCGCACCCGATGGAAGCTCATCAGGCCGACAGCCGTGGGATCCAGGCCCGAGGAAAGTCCGGCGACGCCCGCGAGGGTGTGAGCTCGTTCCTCGAAAAACGCGCGCCGCACTATCCCGACCGGGTTTCAACCGATCTGCCCGACATCTGGGACCATTGGACGCCGCCAAGCTTTAGCTAAGCGTGCCAATACAACGGGTCGACGGCGTGGTGCGTACGCCTTCGTACTCCGTCTTGAGGGGTGCGGTGTTGCGACGCAGTCTGGTGCAGCGTCGCTCCAGAGTATTGCCGCATGTTCGAATTCTTGCTGGAACGCGGACGAAGACAAGACGCTCCGCATACGTCGCGTCTTATGCAAATGCGGTCGCTCTGCAAAACAGTGTTGTGTGATCGGGATGTTCCCGCTAGTCAGCGCCCATTGATCGTAAAACTTTCGCAGTCGCGCTGGGCGCCAATTCAATGGAATCAACAGATATGGACGACAAACTAGAAGTCATCGAGATGACCGCGGACATCGTGTCGGCCTATGTCGGCAACAACTCGGTGTCGGCTGCGGACCTCCCGGGCCTGATCCAGAGCGTACACCGGGCGCTGGCCAGCGTGTCTGGCGGCGCCGAGGTCGTGGAAGCCGCGCCGAAAGAGCCGGCGGTGCCGATCCGCCGCTCGATCACGCCCGATTACCTGATCTGCCTGGAAGATGGCCGCAAGTTCAAGTCCCTGAAGCGCCACCTGCGGACCAAGTACAACCTGAGCCCGGAGGACTATCGGGCCAAGTGGGGTCTGGCCAAGGATTACCCGATGGTAGCGCCCAATTACGCCAAGGCGCGCTCCGACCTCGCCAAGCAGATGGGCCTGGGTCAAGGCGGTCGTCAGGCGCCCAAGAAGAAGCGCTAACCGGTACAGCATCGTTTTGTGAGACGCCCGCCGCGCAGCGGCGGGCGTTTTGCGTTTCGGGGTGAGCCGCCCGCAAAAGACACAGCCGGGCCAGATCCGTTATCCGTTAACCCTTTTCGGCTTGCCGTAGATTCGCCGCATAGGTGATAAGTGATTCGTTATGAATCCAAGTCGTTCCTAGGACATCCTCAGATGGCGGCGCAGATCGGTCCTCCGGACGCGGCCGTGCGGGCGCACCAAGAGGTGTTCGCCTACTGGGCCTCGCTTCGACATGATGACGCGCCGCCGACGCGCGGGGCTGTGCAGCCGGAGGGCCTCAAACGCCTGTTGCCCACCGTCAGCCTGATGGACGTCCCGCGCACCGCAGACACCGACTATCGCGTGCGCCTGGCCGGCACCGGCCTCTACAGAGTCTATGGCCGGGAGATCACCGGCTGCACACTGTCGGAAGTCTACAACACCGCCGCCGCCGACTACTGGCGGGCCGAATTGGCCCCGGTGGTCAACGAACGCCGCCCGGCGGTGGGGATCCACAATCTGGCCTGGCGCGGCGCCTCCCACCTGTCGCTGGTGTGGATTCGGTTGCCGTTGTCGGCCGACGGCGACCGGGTGGACATGATCCTGGGCTATGACGCTGTGGTCGGCCTGGGCGCCTTGGCGAGCGGGATCCGGGCGGCTTGAGGTCTGGTTTAGGCCGCTGCCCCCGCATCCCGGCGGATTCGCGCCACCATCGAGGCCAGGCCGTTGCTGCGTTGGGATGACAGGGCGCCGGTCAGCCCCAGTTGATCGAACGCCGCCTTGGCGTCGAACGCCGTGATCGCCTCGGGAGGCTGGCCGGAATAGAGCCTGAGCAGCACCGCGATCAGACCGCGCACGATATGGGCGTCGGAATCGCCGCGAAAGGCCAGAGCGCCATCGGGTTGGGGTTCAGTCACCAGCCAGACCTGACTGGCGCAGCCCCGCACCTTATTGGCGTCAGATCGTTCCTGATCGCTCAGCGGCGCCAACTCGCGGCCCAGGTCGATGACGTGGCGATAGCGTTCTTCCCAGTCGCCGAGGACTTCGAACTCATCGGCCAGCTCGCCGAGCGCATCTTGGATGGAACTCATGGTCGCGCGACTTAGGCGCCCCAGGCGGCCGGCGCAACCGGTCAGGCGGCGGGCAGGCGCACCGTGGCCACCAGACCCTGCCCAGGGCTGGAGCTGATCTTCAGGCGTCCGCCCATCGCCTGGGCGGTCAGATCGACGATCGGCAGGCCGAGGCCCGCGCCTTCGGACCGGCGTGTCAGGGTGTTTTCACCCTGCTCGAAGGGGCCCATGAGGCGGGCGATTTCGGCCGGCTCGACGCCCTCGCCGTCGTCCTCGATGTGGATTTCCACTTCGCCCTGGCGAGCTGTGGCCGACACCCGCACCTCGCCGCCCTCCGGCGAGAAGGCGACGGCGTTGTGCAACAGATTCAGCAGGATGGACCGCAGACCCCGGGCGTCCGCCATCACCATCGGCAGCGCGCCACGGCCTTCGACCGCGATGCGAACGCCGCGCGCGGTCAGGTCGGCCTCCAGCGTCGGCAACACCTCGTCAAGCGCCGCCTCGAGCGACTCGACGCGGCGTTCGAAATCGATCGTGCGGCCCTCCAGGCGGGCGATCTCCAGCACCTGGTTGACCAGCCGGAGCAGCTTTTGACCGCTGCCATGGATGATGCCGGCATATTCTTTGTACTGGGCGGCGCCCAGCGGACCGTAGAGTTCCGAGGTGAGAATTTCGGAGAATCCAAGGATCGAATTTAAGGGCGTGCGCAGCTCATGACTGACCATGCGCAGGAACGCACGCTTCTGCGCCTCCACGGCAGCGTCCTGGCGCTCGCGCAGGCGCGGCGGGACAGCGGATCTGAGCGGGATCGCTTGGGCCATGGAGCGGCGATGCGCCTTGCGTTTCGGAAGTCGCATTCTGGCGCCGCGCGCTTACGATTTCGTTTCGCCAGCGACGACTGTCGATAGCAGTCTCTGGGCGCGGGCGCGTCGGATGGATATGGTGTGGCTCATGGTCCCAACCGACCCCTTGCGTTTGTCATGACCCAGCGCGGCGCGGCCGTGGCGACCTGGCGCGCCGGCGTGGCCGTCGTGCTGGCCGGATTGGTCGGTGCGGCGGCGTGCCTGGCGAGCGGCGGCCTCAGCGGACCCTTGGCGGCGCTGTGCCTGGCGTCGGGGGTTGCCGCCTGTGTCCTCCGGCGACGCGAGCTGCTGGCGCTGGGCGCTGCGGTCGCGGTGGCCGTAGTCGGCGTTGTGGCGCTGGCGACGGCGTTCCTGACCCTGCCCCAGGCGCCCGACCCGGCGCGACCGTGGCTGTCGGCGGCGGCCATGTTGCTGGTCACCCTGGGCTTTGCAGGGGGGCTGTTGGCCTTGCGCATCGATACGCGCCGAGAGCGCCGTCGCAATGATCGCACCGATCTGGCGCTGCGGCTGCTGGCGTTCCAGCCGACGCTGTTGCTGCAGCTGGATCGGACCGGGTCGGTGCTGGCGGCGGTGGGGGCGTCGCTGGCTGGCCCGCCACAGCGGCTGGTAGGCCGCCACCTCGGCCATCTGGTCGCCGATACCGACCTGCCCAGCTTGGCCGGGGCGCTGCATATGGCGGGGCGGGCCGGGACCCGTGACCTGCAGGTCGAACTGGTCGCCAGAGCCCGCGACGACGCCGAGGGCTGTCTGGAGATCACCCTGCGCCGGGCGGCGGAGGGTCAGTTGGTGGCCTCGGTGCGCGATGCTCGCGCCCAGCGTGATCGCGAGCAGCGGCTGGAGGCGGCACGCGCGGCCGCCGAACAGCGCGACGCTGGCAAGTCGCGGTTCCTGGCCAATATGAGCCACGAGCTGCGCACCCCGCTGAACGCCATCATGGGGTTCTCCGACATCATGCGCCAGCGGCTGTTTGGCCCGATGGCGGACCGTTACGCCGAGTACGCCGAGCTGATCCACGAGTCGGGCGCCCACCTCTTGGAACTGATCAATGATGTGCTCGACATGTCGAAGATCGAGGCCGAGCGCTTTGAGTTGTCGGTGGAGCGGCTGGACGCCCGCGAGGCGCTGAACGCGGTCCTGCGGCTGATGCGGGGCCAGGCGGATCGGGCCGGGGTGAACCTGCGCGGCGTGTTGCCGCCCCAGGCGCTGGAGATCGACGCCGATCGGCGGGCGCTGAAGCAGATCGCCCTCAACCTGATCTCCAACGCCCTGAAGTTCACGCCCAAGGGCGGGGCCGTGACGGTGACCTTGCAGTCGGCTGACGGCGTGCTGGACCTCAGCGTGGCCGACACCGGCGTCGGCATCGCGCCGGAGGATTTGCAGCGGCTGGGCCGGCCGTTCGAACAGGCCGGCGACGCCGGTCAACGGGCGGCGGGATCTGGCCTGGGTCTGTCGTTAGTGCGCGCCTTCGCCGAGCTGCATGGCGGCGACATGGCCGTGGAGAGCGTTGTGGGGTCCGGGACGTCGGTGACGGTGCGAATGCCAGTGCTGGCGCCGGCCAACGACGCTCTCCTCAAACAGGCCTAGCGCGCCGCCAGCTTCAGGAACGCCTGACCCGCTGCGAAGTCGCCGACCTCCAGATAGGCGGTGCGTACCTGCTCGCCGGCGAACAGGAACTCCACCGCCACCGCCTCGCGGGGGTCCAGGGCGGCCAGTTCGCGCTCGGCTGCGGCCGGAAAGCGGAACGCCCAGCCGGTCTTCACATCGCGGGGAAGCAGGTCGGCGCTGGCTGGGCTGCGCGCCTCGGCCAGGAACCCTTTGGTGGCGGATCGCGGCGGCAGTTTGCCGCTGAGCGCACCGCCTGTGCCCAGGCTGAGATAGGGTCCGTTCGTCCGACCGGGATCACGCAGCACCAGGCGCGCGGAGAAGGGTGCGGCGCCATCGGCGAAGGTGGTCACCGCCACCAGGGCCGAGACCCCCTCGCGGCCGGCCAGGCCAAAGGTCATGCGGTCGGCGCCGAAGCGCGAGGTCTGGGCCAGCCGCCAGCGCGCGGCGCGGCCCTCGCCCCGGTCGGCGCGCCAGTCGGCGACCTGGCCCGGATAGGTGATCCGCGCCATCCGCGCATAAACCGAAAAGGCGTCGCGCACCCGGGCGGCGGCGCCTGTCAGCCTGGGGTCGCGACAGTCGATGCGAGCAGCCTCGATGCGGGCCCGCTGTTCAAGCGCCTGAATGGCGCGGGTGTCGGTTCCGGCCCGCAGCACCGCGCCGCGCGCCTGGGCCGCCCCGGCCGCCAGACCCGCGGCCACGTCGGGCGCGAACAGGCCGCAGCGGGCGTTGGCGGCGCTCATCAGGGTTCGCTCGAGGAACAGATCCGTCGGACCCGCCAGGACCTGCCCGGGCGCCGCCGCGAGCGCCGAAGCCAGCGCCGCGCCCGTCCATCCTAACCCTCGAAACGTCGCCTTCGCGCTTCTGCGCGGGCTCGTCATGAGCTGTCTTTCTTGACCGGCCCTTCGTGGCCCTCAGGACAGAGCTCTAGCCCATTGCGGTTGAAGCAAGGTTGACGCGCGCCCCCGGCTGGCCCCCAAAGTTCGGGCGATGCTGTTGTCCGCCGACATCTGGGTAGGCGCCCTGATCCGTAGAGCCGAGATCGGCGGCGCGTTCGCTGTGGTGGTCCGCAAGGGCGATCCACGGGCCGGGGCGGTGCTGGTCAAGCTGCTGAACCGCGCCGACGGCACGGCGCGGCTGCTGGCCGAGGCCACCAAGGGCGATGGCGATCGCATCTGGATGCAGCCGCTGGCCTCGACCGACGAGCCCGACCTCGACCGCTATATCGCCCGGGCGATCAAGATCGACCCCGACGTCTGGGTGGTCGAGATCGAGGATCGCCAGGGCCGCCACTTCCTGGTGGAGCCGGTCGAGGGCGGGTGACCCTTCCTAGACGGTGGTCGGCGGACTGCCGCCGGCCAGGAACACCATCTTGCCCAAGGGCGCGCCCTGGCTGCGCAGCAGGGCGTAGGCGGTGACCACGTGGAACAGGAAGTTCGGCTGGGCGAACTGCAGCAGGAAATCGCGGGCCACAAAGCTCATCTTGCCGTTCGGAAACGACAGTTCGATGGTGGCGTCTTCGCGGCCGTTGACCTGCTCGGGCTTGAGGGTCTGCAGGAAGGTGATGGTGGCGGCGATCCGGGCCTTGAGCTCGGGGAAGGTGGTTTCGGTATCGGGCATCGAGGGCGCCTCGATCCCGGCCAGCCGCGCGCCCGCGCCCTTGGCGCCGTCGCTGGCCATCTGGATCTGGCGGGGCAGGGGATGCATGTCGTCGGCCAGCTTGGCCTCCAGGAAGGCCGACAGCGGCTTGTTGTTGGCGAGCGCATAGGCCTCGGAGTTCTCGAGGAACACCGAGAGGTTTTTCAGCATGCGGATGAACGGCGGGATCGAGATCTCGTAGAGGGTCAGGGACAAGGTGGGCTCCGGGGATGAACGTTCAGGTGGGCAGATAGGGTGGCGCGCGGCTCCGCGCCATGGGGGATCGGTGGGCGGATGAAATGGGTTGGGGACGGGGCGATTTAGACCCGGATATGGACTGTCTAAAGGGGCGTTATTTAGTCAGTTTTCGCGAAGTTGAGTCTAAACGCCTGGGGAGTGTGGACAAAGAAGGGTCGGCGAGTCTGGCCGCATCTTTAGAGGCCCATGACTTCTAGAGTTCGTGTTTTGTTCATGTTAACATGGGCGGGCTGGGGAGGTCAAATCCGGCGCAACTCAACGACGCGACGTCCAGAATTACGGTGACAGTAGCAATAACCCCATCCGACCACGCTGCGACTTAGCGCGGCCACTGTCAGGGTTATTGCTACTGTCACCGTAATTATCCGAAGACGGCCTGGCCCAGGCGCTCGGCGCCGCGCACCGGCGGTGGGCGAATTTTGTCAACGCGCGAGGCCGCTGGCGCGGACATCTGTTCGATGGCCGTTTCGCCTCGGTCGCCATGGACGAGGGCCATCTGATGTCTGCGGTGCGCTATGTGGCGCGGAACCCGGTGCGGGCCGGACTGGCCGCGCGCGCCGAGGACTGGTCATGGTCGAGCACGCGAGCGCACCTGAAGGGCGAGGATGATGGACGGGTCACCGTGGGTCCGGTGCTGGCGCGCACCACGTCATTTGCGGAGCTGATCAGCTCGGACGACGCGCCGGGCGCGCTGGCGGCGATCCGCGCGGCCGAGACGACCGGTCGACCCCTGGGGACGGCGACCTTCGTCGCCGACCTGGAGCGCAGGCTGGGTCGCGCCATCGCACGTCGCGCACCGGGCCGAAAACCGACACGCGAACCCCAAGCCCAGCCGAGCTTGTTCTGACGGTCTCAGGGCGGGGTATGGTGCTCCTGTCCCCTTATTACCCGGGAGCGAATTCTGATCGAGATGGAAACCATGCGCCAGTGGGCGGCCCGCCAGGAGTGGCGGCTGACCAACAAGCCGCGACCGCCGGCGGGGTAGGGGCTGTCCGCCCGCTTCAGACCTTCATCCCGCCCGCCGCCAGCCGCGCGAACAGGGTCTTGGTCAGCGTCACATAGCCGGCCTGCGGGTCGTGGAAATAGAGCGGGCCTTTGATCTTGCCGGGGTCGAAGCCGTCGGCGACAAGGTCGACTTTGCGCACCTTGAAGGTGCCGGTGGTGTCGATGGCGGGTAGCAGGCGGACGAACACCGGCTGGGCGTAGGCGGGCAGTTCGCGGGCGACGTGATCGCTGAGCGCCGCCAGGTCGAAGGTCTTGTCCACCACCAGGGCGGCCATGCCGGCGCGGCCCTCGGCGCCGGCCAGCTCGACGCCATAGACGGTGGCTTCCTCGACGCCAGGCACGGCCTGGAGGTGCTCAGTGACCTCGCCGGTGGAGACGTTCTCGCCCTTCCAACGGAAAGTGTCGCCGATCCGGTCGACGAAGTAGAAATAGCCGTCGGCGTCGGCGCGCATCAGATCGCCGGTGGCGAACCAGGCGTCGCCCCGGGCCAGCACGTCGTGCAGGATTTTTTTGTCCGAGGCGGCCTTGTCGAGATAGCCGGTGTAGTCGGCCCGCACGTCGCCGCCGATCCGGCCGATGCACTGGCCGACCTGGCCGGGGCCGCATTCGATGCAGAGCCCGTTCGGACCGCGCACCACCTCTTCGGTTTCGATATCGAACTGGACCAGTCGGAAGTTGAACCGGCTGCGCAGCCACTTGGGCGCCCGGCCAATGGCGCCTTCGCGGCCGTCGAAATTGAACAGGCTGACGTTGCCCTCGGTGGAGCCATAGAATTCCAGGATGTCGGGGATCCTGAACCGCTGCTTCAGGGTGGGCCAGACGTCGGGGCGCAGGCCGTTGCCGAAGGCCAGGCGCAGCTTGTGGCGGGTCTCGTCCGGGTCGGGCGCATGGTTGACCAGATAGCGGCAGAGCTCGCCGATATAGACGAACATGGTGCAGCCCTCGGCCGCGATCTCGGGCCAGAAGTGGGTGGCCGAGAACTTGCGCCGCAGCACCACCGAGCCGCCGTTCAGCAGGGCCGCGCCCAGGCCGCAGAGCCCGCCGGTGGCGTGGTAAAGCGGCAGGGTGACATAGATTCGGTCGCTGTCTTTGGCCCCCGTCGCGCCGGCGAAACCGCGCATATAGAGCTGGGCGCGCATGTGGGTGATCCGCGCGGCCTTGGGCAGACCGGTGGTGCCGGAGGTGTAGATCAGCAGGGCGGTGTCAGCGGCGGTCATGCCCTCGCGGACGCTGCGGTCCGGCGGCAACTGGCTGCAGCTCTTGAGCGCCCGGGGCAGGTCGTGCTGCTCGCCGTGGGCGGGGCCGAGGATCCATTGCGGCAGAGGCGCTTCCAGGCGGTCCTGCGCGGCTTCGAAGATCGGTGAGGTGTCGGCGTCGACGATGACGCATTCGGCTTTGGCGATACTCAGGCAATGGGCCAGCGGCGCGCCGGTCAGCTGGTTGTTGATCAGGGCGGTGACCACGCCGACCTTGGAGAGGCCGTACCAGATGGGCAGATATTCCAGCCGGTTGGGCATGAACAGGGCCACCGTCTGGCCGCGCCGGAAGCCCTGGCTCTTGGCCCAGTGGGCGAAGCGATTGGCGATGGCGTCCAGCTCGCCATAGCTGACCGTGCGACCCTCGAAGGTGATGGCGGGGCGCTCGCGCCAGCGGTCCATCGCCGCCTGCAGATCGTCGCAGATCAGGTTGTCGCTGTCCCGAGCGATGGATTTGACGCGGCCCAGCGTGCGCCGCAGCCCCTTTAGGAAGCGCCAGTCACGCGCGAGTCTGGTCCTGAGCCGCAAGTTCGCCTCCCGACGCCCTCGCAGAGTGGAGAGCGCCGGGTGTGATGGTCAAGGGTGGCGGTCAAGGCGCGTCAGGAAAATCGCTCCCAGGCGGCCTGGCGGGAGATGCCCAGGGCCTCGCCGATCTCGGCCCAGCTGATTTCCCGGCGGCGTAGTTCATCGACCACCCACTGGAGCTGGGTGCGCTTGCCGCGCACGGTGGCTTCGACGCCGGGCAGCTGGGCGATCAGCCGCTCGGTGGGCAGGTCCTTGGGGGCGGGAAAGCCGGAGAGGTCGGGGGTGCGGCCCTCAAGGTACTCCTGGCACATGCCGACGCAGGCATCGCAGATGGTGATCAGGCCGGGTCCGGCGATCAACTTGGCCACCTCATGCTGCGACTTCATGCAGAACGAACAGTAGAAGGTCTCGGGGAGTTCCTCGCCGAAGAGGTTGGCTTTGGCGGTCTTGGCCATGACGTGATCTCGGTGTCAGGATTATCCTGACTGTCAGGATAATCCTGACGAATGTGAGGCGTCAAGATACTCCTGACGACGGCATTTGTGGCGAGAATTCGGCCGATGTGAATCATATGTTCGTCCGAATTGACTGTCCCGAACCGGATTCATCGCATGGAGACAAGTCAAAGGTGAGATACTCCATGGTTGTGGCAGCAAGAGGGAACCGTATTGATCGGCTGTCGTTTCCATCTCACCACGAGATTGGGAGATGAATTCCATGTCGAACACTGAAATATATACCGGAATTACGCCTGATGTCACCGATGCGCCGTTCGCCGCCACGCCGGTTTGGGATCGGCCGCGCAAGCGTCGGGGCTTGACAAGCCGCAGCCCGGCGCGCGCTGCGCCGGCCGCCGACGATACGAACATCGCACCCGCAATTGGCGCCGGCTTCAGCCTGGGCGTGGGACCGGTGCTTGCGGAAACGGACGCCGCACGCCCCCCGCAGACGACCGCCGATGCGGTGATGCGACGCCGTCAGGCGGCGAGCCGCAGTGCGCCCAAGGGCTTGATCGCCGCTGGCGCTATCGCCTTGGCGGCGGCGGGTGGGGCGGGCTGGTACTTCACGCATGACAGTGCGCGCATGCCTGCCATCACGCCCGGCACGCTGCAGGTGGCGGAAGTCGCCGCGCCGGCGCCAATGCCGCTCGCCCCGGAGGTCGCGCCTGCGCCGCCTATCCCCAACGCCAACCCGCGCGAGGCGGTGAATCCGCCGCCGATGGCGCGTGCGGTGCGGGCTCAGGCTTCGGCCAAACGCGCCCAGATGGCGGCGCGCAGCGCGGCGGCCTCCGCAGCGGACGCCAGCGCGGCCGCAGCGCTACCCGACGCCCCGCAACCCTATGCAGCGTCGCAGGGAGCGTCCGCGCCGCCAAGCCTGGCGGTGACGCCGCCGCCCGCCGCGGACCCGGCGCCGGAACTAGTCAGTCCGCCGGCGGCGCCGCAAGTCACGCCAGAGTAGGCCTACGCCCTGACGCCGGCCGAGATCGCCGCCAGCAGCTCATGCGAGCCCATGCTGGTGGCGCTATCGGCGCGGCCGAGCGCGAACTCCGGGGGCACCACCTCCGGACCTTCGCCGGCCGGCAGCGGCGGGGTGAAGTAGCCAAGGGCGTAGGAGCCCATGGCATAGCCGATCAGCGCCTGCAGTTCGGGGTCCAGGGTGCGGGCGATGTCCGGCGGGCAGGAGAGGTATTGGTTCTCCTCCTGCCGCAGCCAACCCAGGGCATAGGTGATGTTGAGGCCCCAGCGGTCTTCGTCGCTGACGTTGGCGCCGCCGCCGTGGAACACGGTGCCGGTGTAGATCAGCACCGAGCCCTGCCGCATGGTCGCGCGGCCGATCTCGGAGGGCTGGGGCTGGCGTTTGTCGGGCCAGTCGATGGAGCCCGGGACCACTTGGGTGGCGCCATTGGCCTCAGTGAAATCAGTCAACGCCCAGATAGTGTTGAGCTGCGGCTCGACCCCCTTGAGGTGCTTGCCCCAGGCCCAGCGGTCCCGGTGGATGGCCTGGGCCGGCTGGCCCGGCATGATGCGGATCAACTGGGTCAGATGCAGCTGGTAGCGCTCGCAATTGGGCAGCAGCACCTTGTCGCAAATGGCCCGGATTCGGGTGTCCAGGATCGCCGTGCGGCTGGCGGGCGAGCGGGCCACCAGGGCGCCGGTGCGGGTGGTTCGATCGCCGGTGAAGCTGTCGCGACCGGGCGGTGTGGCCTCGACGAACGGGCGGAGCTCTTCGCGCAGGGCGTCGGCCTCGGCGGCGCTGATCACATCATCGAGGATCAGGGCGCCGTCGCGATCCAGGACCGCCATGACCTGATCGATCGGCGCGTCGGCGGGCAGGTGTTCGAGGGCGGGCATGGGGAACCTCCGGGCTGATGGAGTAGAGGCGGTGGAGGCGGCCCGGGTCAACTGAGTTCCGCTGGGGGCGGAGTGGGTTTAGGTGTGGACGACCCGCCATGCTCCGAGACGCCCATGCCCAGACGCGCGAACCCCCTGCCCGGCGAGAAGCGTTCGGCTGTCCAGGCGGAGGGCGCGTGCGTCTGCGGGGCGGCTCGGTTCGAGATCGACGTGCCGGCGGTCTGGGCCTGGCACGACCACGGCGCGGCCAGCCGCCACGCCCAGGGCTGCGCCTATGTCACCTATGTCGGCAGCTGGAAGAGCCGGTTCCGGATGCTTGAGGGCGCGGAATTTGTCGCGCGCTACGAAGATGCCGAGACGGGGACAACGCGCAGCTTCTGCACCCGGTGCGGGACGCCATTGTTCTATGAGCGGCCGCGCTCGGCCAAGATGATCAACATCCCGCGCGCCCTGTTCGCCAGCCGGACCGGCCGCGAGCCACGCTATCATGTGAACCTGCCCGACAGCCCGGATTGGGCCTATCGCCAGGAGGCGCTGGGACCGCTGAAGGGCTATCCAGGGGTGTTGATCGAGCGACCGAGGCGGCGGGGGGTGTAGCCGCTGTCTCGTGACCGTAGTATTGTCGGTCCGATGGACCGCGACGGCATACTGGCGACATTGCGCCGCCACGCTTCTGACTTGCGGCGGCTCGGGGCCGCGCGCCTGTTCCTCTTTGGCTCTGTGGCCCGCGACGATGCTGGAGCGGGCAGCGATGTCGATCTGTTCTTTGATTTTGAGGACCCGCGCTTCAGTCTTGTCGAGTTGGTGGCCCTTCGGCGCCGCCTCAGCGAGCTTGTAAAGGCGCCTGTGGATGTGATGAGCCGAGGCAGCATCCATCCACGCCTGCGGATGGCCATCGAGGCCAGCGCCGTGCAGGTCTTTTAGGCCACATGCGGAGTGCGCGGGTCCGGCTTGAAGACATCGCCGAAGCGATTGCGGGCATCCGGTCTACGCTGGCGAACCAATCCTTTGACGTCTTTGCGCGGAGCTGGGCGCTTCAGCGTGCGGTGGAACGCGGGCTGGAAATCATCTCCGAGGCGAGCCGCGCAATCCCGGAAGACACCAAATCATCCTATCCGGAGGTTCCATGGGCCGACATCGCCGGCATCGGAAACATACTGCGGCACGAATACCATCGCGTTGAACCGTTGATCGTCTGGAACATCACAGTCGAGCACCCGCCTGCGCTGGCCGCCGTCATCTCCACATTGTTGGCCGCGCCGCCGCCCAACCCCTGATAGCCGCGCGCCGCTACTCCCCATTCGCCGCCGCCCGCAGCGCGTTGATGAACGCCGCGCGGGTCAGGCTGAGCTCTCGGCCCGTCGCGGTGGGCCAGGCGGCGTTGGTGACGATGACGATGCGGTCGCCCCGGAAGGTGGTCACCGACTGGCCGAAGATGCCGACGCCTTCGTAGGCGCCGTTCGGCCGCATCCACCAGAAGTAGCCATAGCCGGTGGGGATGCCGTTGGTGATCTGGGCGGTGGTGGCTTCGGCCGTCCAGGTCGGGGGCAGGATCTGGCGGCCGCGAGCCTTGCCGTTCTCCAGGATGAACTGGCCGACCCGGCCATAGTCGCGCAGGGTCATGGAGATGCAGCAGCCGCCGCGCTCCTGGCCGGCCGCATCGACCATCCAGATGCCGTCGCGCTCCATGCCGACCGGTTTCCAGACCTTCTCCGAGGCGTATTGCGCCAGGCCTTTGCCGACCGCGCGGGAGACCAGGATACCGACCAGGTCGGTCTCGCCGGTGTTGTAGTTGAACAGGGTCCCGGGCTCGTGCGCACGGGGCAGGCCGCGCATGTAGGCGACAATCGGGTTCATGCCGTCGACTGAGGTTTGGGTCCCGCTGACCGTACCGGCGCGGGCGACGTCAGCGTTGGGATCGACGTAGTCCTCGTTCCATTTGACCCCGGAGCTCATCATCATCAGCTGGCGAATGGTGACGCCGTCGTAGCCGGTGCCTTTCAGTTCGGGGATGTAGTCGGTGACGGGCGAGGCCAGGCTCTTGATCTTGCCGTCCTGGATCGCCGCGCCGACCAGGGTGGAGGTGACCGATTTTGCGACCGAGAAGCTGGTCCAGCGGTCGCGGGGTCTTCGGCCCATGCCGTAGCGTTCCAGCAGGACCTTGCCGTCCTTCAGCACCAGCACGCCGGAGACGTTGAAGGCGGCCATATAGCTGTCCACGGTGTAGCTTTTGCCGCCGTATTCGAAGGTGGGATCAATGGTGCGGCCGGCTTTGGGCAGGGCGCGCACGTGGCCGCCACGCTTGATGGTGGTGACTTTGAAAATCGTTTCGATGGCGCGATAGCCGTCGCTCTGCTGCTGAGGTGTCCAGGCCAGAATGCTGGGGGTATCGGGCTTGAGCGGGACCTGAGCGGCCGCTTCGCCCGCCAACGCCAGCGCTGCCGTCACCGCAAATCCGATCCACCGTTTCATCGCGCGTCCCTCAGGCTTAGGACGCGGAGTCTACAACGGTTTGCGGCGAGGTCACGCCTGCGAGGCGACCAGGTCCACGGCCGCGAAAGCGACAACCAGGCAAGTCATGGCGAACGTCAGCAGGGTCGGGGACTGCTTGCGAAGCTGGTGCCCGAGGGCGCGGAGAGACATGACACACACCTTCAAGTTTGGTTCTGACGAGTCGGACCCTGGGGGAGCAGGGTGTTCGTAGCAGGCCCGGCTTTCAACGTGGTTGCCGGGTATGCTTTCAGTATCATTGCATCGGCGCGCTGAAGATCAGCATTTCTGCAGCATCGCCATGCAGTTTTTGCACATAGGGCCTGGCGCCGGGCTGCGGCCAGTTAAGAATTCGACAGGTCTTGCGACGTTTGCTTACAGCACGTGGGCGACGGTCCGTTCGGCCCTCAACGCCCGGGCCAGACTGGCCTCGCCGGAGCGTTCCGCCGCCGCGATCAGGGTCAGGTCGATGACATCGCGCTGGGCGTGGCTGCCGCCGAAGCGGGCGGCGTGGCTGCGGATGTCGCGCAGCAGGTTTGCCGTCCGGGCGAAGTCGCCGGCCCCGAACGCCTGGATCGCCTGGCCGATGGGCAGACCGACCTCGGCAGTGACCTGGGCGTTGTCGTCGGGGCCCTGGGTGGCGGCGGTCATGGCGCCCAGGGCCCCGGCCGCCTCAGCGTCCCGGCCCGCGCCGACATAGGCCATCAGGGCGTGGACGTCGTCGAAGGCGGACTGTCCGCGCGGCTCGGCGGCGTAGACGTCGGCCAGGGTTGCCCAGCGCGCGCCGACATCGACATCCTGCAGATGCAGCCGCCAGAGTAAGGCGGCGGCGTCGGCCATGTCGAAGGCCAGGTTCGACCGCTCGCCATAGATCGGCCCGTCATAGAGCCGCAGCACGGCGTCGGTGTCGCCCAGGCCCAGGTGGAACAGCGCCAGATGCCAGTAGTTGTGGATGGCGAAGAAGCTCTGGCGGCTCCAGGCGTCGGGATCGGCGGTCATCCAGGCGACGCCCTCGGCCCGGCGTTCCTGCATCTCCAGCACATGGGCGACGGCGTGCTGGGCCCAGCCGTTGCGGGGCTGCAGCGCGACGGCTTCGCGGCCGGCGGTCTCGGCAGCTGCGTACTGGCCGCATTCCTCCAGGCCGAAGGCGTGCATGGCCAGGACGGCGTGATAGTTCGGCATGTCGGGCGTCCAGGCCGGGCGGGCTCTGGCGATGCGGTCGCGCAGCATCCGCGCATCGCCGGTCAGGAAGTCGACCAGCTGGCCGGCCTGCAGGGCCACCAGATCGCGCGGCTCGGCGATGGCGAGGTCTTCCAGGATGCGGCCGGCGCGGCGGATCTCGCCCGCCGCCATGGCCTGGACGGCGGCGACGTGGCCGGCTTCGCGGTTGGTGGCGGGCAGGTCGCGGGCGGCCTCGATGGCGCTAAGGCCGATCCTGCGCACCCTGGTGTTGGCGCCGGTGAGGGTCATATAGGCCTTCAGCACATGGGCCATGACGAACTGGGGGCTGTCGGCTGTGGCGGCCATCAGCCGCGGGAACGGCTCGCCGGAATAGCAGTGGTAGGCGTCGGCGGCGGCGCAGAAGGCGGCGGCTGCGGCGGGGCTGGCGCCGGTGAGCTCAAAGCCCAGTTGATCATGCGCGCTCATGCCGGCTCCCACATCTGTCTCAGGTTTGGTGGTCTAGCATCGGGAGGCCGGCTTCGCCCAAGGTTCCCAATCGCCCGCTTCCAGTTTAGGCGAGGCGCATGTCCGATTTCGACTTTGACGCGGTGATTGTGGGGGCCGGCGCCGTTGGCCTGGCGTGCGGCTATGCGCTGGCGCAGCGGGGCTTGGTGGTGGCGGTGCTGGAGGCCGAGGCGGCCATCGGGCAGGGCGTGTCCTCGCGCAATTCCGAGGTGATCCACGGCGGGCTCTACTATCCGACCGGCTCGCTGAAGGCGCGGCTGTGCGTGACCGGGCGGCGAGCGCTCTATGCGTTCTGTGACCAGCATCACGTGGAATACGACCGCTGCGGCAAGCTGGTGGTGGCCGAGACCGACGAGCACCTGGCCCGGCTGGACGGAATTCTTGCGCAGGCGCGGACCAACGACGTGGAGGGCATGCGCCAGCTCTCCAAGGCTGAGACCCTGGCCCTGGAGCCGGAACTGGCCACGGTCGGGTCTCTGTTGTCGCCGCAGAGCGGGGTGTTTGAGAGCCACGCCTATATGCTGGCCCTGCAGGGCGAGATCGAGGCGGCCGGCGGGGCGGTGGTGCTGTCAACGCCGTTCGAAGGCGCGACGCCGCTGGAGGCTGGCGGGTTCTCGGTGCGGGCCGGCGGGGGGGAGCCCACGACGCTCACCTGCCGCTATCTGGTGACCGCGCCGGGGCTGTCGGCCCAGGACGTCGCGGGGCAGATCGAGGGCTTTCCGACCGCGACGATCCCCAAGGCCTATTTCGGCAAGGGGATGTATTTCCGCCTGTCCGGCAAGGCGCCGTTCCAGCGGCTGATCTATCCGCCGCCGATCCCCGGCGCGCTCGGCACCCACTATCGCCGCGACCTTGGCGGGCAGGGGGTGTTCGGGCCGGACCTGACGTTTGTGGACGCGCCGGACTACAGCGTCGATCCGGCGGCGGCGGCGGGGTTCTATCGCTACATCCGAGGCTTCTGGCCCGGCCTGCCGGACGGCGCGCTCAGCCCGGACTATGCGGGGGTGCGGCCGAAGCTGCACGGTCCGGGCGAGCCGCAGCCGGACTTCCGGCTGGACGGGGAGGTGGCGCATGGCTTGGCTGGGCTGGTGGCGCTGTTCGGCATCGAGAGTCCCGGGCTGACGTCATCACTGGCGATTGGGGAAGAGGTGGCGGGGCGGTTGGGGGTTTGAAGGTCATCGCGTTGGCGGTCCGGCAAGCTGGCCCGAGGGATCCGTATATACAATTTACCTTGCGTCTGGATTATTTTGTATATACGGATTAGCTGTGGTTGTTGAGTTCGACCCCGCGAAGGACGCCGCCAATCTGGCCAAGCACGGCATAGCGCTGTCGGAGGCCGCCGGGTTCGATTTCTCCGCCGCGATTATCACGGTCGACGATCGCTTCGACTATGGCGAGGTACGTTTTCGCGCCTTTGGGTATGCCGGCGGGCAGGGCCGTTGCCTTGTGTTCACGGCGATCAATGCGACCACGATCCGCGCCATCAGCTATCGGCGCGCCAGATTGAAGGAGATGCAGCGCTATGGCCTCTAAGCCTTTGACGCCAGATCACCCCGACTTCGACGACAATCCCGAGTGGACGGCCGCGGATTTCGCCAAGGCGCGACCCGCTTCGGACGTCCTGCCAGCTGGGCTTTATCAGTCACTGACCCGTGGCCGTGGCCCGGCGAAGCACCCGACGAAGACACCGGTATCGATCCGACTGTCCGCCCGCGTTCTGGACCACTATCGCGCGCAGGGGTCTGGCTGGCAGACGCGGTTGAATGCGGACCTGGAGGGGCTGATCGGTGAAGGCTAAGGAGGATGGCCGGTGGAAATTGTCGACCCTCACTTTGGAGATTACGCGATGATGCCTGTACATCCAGGTCGCATCCTGAAGCGTGAACTGACGGCGCGTGGGATGTCCGCGAACCGGCTGGCGCTGGAACTCAAAGTGCCGTCGGGGCGCATTACGGATATCCTGAACGGCAAGCGCGGCATTTCGCCTGAGACGGCTCTGCGGCTGGCCCGGTTCATCGGCAACAGCGCAAGGTTCTGGCTGAACCTGCAGGTCGCCTATGAACTGGCGGTAGTTGAGCGGACGGACGGCGCAAGGATTGCGGAGGAAGTCCGGGCGCCTGCGGTCGCATGACGCGCCACAAACTATCGGGTTCGCTCTTGATCAACCCTTGCCCACTCGGCTGCGGGAGAGGCATGGCAGGCGTCGTCCAATTGAGCGCGCTGTGGACCGTTGCCATGTTCAAAGGATGCAAATGAGAGCCTTCATCTCGGTGCTCGTTCTGCTGGTCGCTGGAGCGTCAGAGTCAGCCGCTCAGCCACAGCACAAGGGATGCCTCAACCTCACGGGTGTGCGATCGCAGGCCGCCATGTCGGGCATCTTGACGCTCCAGCTATTTCCAGGCCCTCCCAACTACGAGAGCATTGCAGAGGGCGACGCCGAGGAGCGTGCGTTCATTTTGGAGTTGCCGCGTCGGATGTGCGCGAACGACGGTGAGTTCATTTTGCCAGCTACCCTATTTGACCGTGTACATATTAGCGCCTCCGACGACGCGATCCTCAGCGTCCTCGGAGCGGCTGTGGGAAGGAGCGTTACAGTTCGAGGAGAAGCTTTCGGCGCGCACACTGGACATCATCACGCTCCGCTTGTGCTCTTTGCGGAACAAGTGACGGTTGTGAGCAAAACCCACTAGGCTCCGGGCTGCGACTTAAGCTTTGGTCATGGACCTTCGAGAACTCTATCGGGTCGTTGCCCAAAAGGTGCAACCCGACTTGCCCACCTCATCCGCCTGCCCGTCCCGCAGCGATCTTGTAGACCAAGTTCCGATCCCGCCGCCCAACGGCGACGACAACGACAGTCACTACGTCATCATCCACCCGGTAGACGAGGCGATAGCCGGCTGCGCGCAGCTTGATCTTGTAGCAATCCGGCATGCCGCTGAGCTCGGCCGACGCCGCGCGCGGGCTTTCGAGGCGCTCGATCAGCTTCTTGCGGAATTGCTCTCGGACGTTTCCGCCCAACGCGTCCCACTCCTTGCGGGCGCTTGGCAGGAACGCGAGCTGGTAGGTCACCGCGCCGCTACAACTCGTCGAGGGAAACCGGGATTGGAACCTCGCCGGCTCGGGCGCGAACCAGCTCCGCCAGTTCAATGTCTTCCAACCGGTCCATCAACTCCTCCCAGGCCTTGGCCGGCACGAGGTAGGCTGCGGGCGTGTTGCGGTTCAGCACGGCGATGGGAAAGCCGCCGGCCGCCTCGATCACGGCGGTGGGGTTCTTCTTGAGGTCCGAAATGCTGACGCCGGATCCGGCGAGGAGTTGATCGATCATGGTCTTTAAGTAGGTCTCTAAACAGGTCATGTCAATTTCGGCGCTCTTGCCTTCCCCGTTTACGGGGAAGGGGGACCGCCGGCTGAAAGCCGGGTTGGAAGGGGCGAGGCCGGGCTCGGCGTTTGATCCCGCCCCCTCCACCACTCGCTCTTCGGCGAGTGATCCCCCTCTCCCGCTTTGCGGTGGAGGCAATGAGTCGACACCTCCCAACAAGCGTTTGAACTTCGTGCTGGAACCGCGATAGTTGGCCCCTCAAGGAGCCCCAAATGAAGAACCGCATCACCGATCTGCTCGGCGTCAAATACCCCATCGTCCAGGCGCCGATGGGCTGGATTGCGCGGGCGCAGTTGGCCAGCGCGGTGTCCAATGCCGGCGGGTTCGGCGTGATCGAGACCTCTTCCGGCCGCCTCGACGAGGTGCGCGAGGAGGTGAAGAAGATGCGGACCCTCACCGACAAGCCGTGGGGAATCAATGTCGCCCAGGCGTTTGTGCGCGATCCGGACATCGTCAAGTTCGTGGTCGACCAGGGCGTGAAGTTCGTCACCACCTCAGCCGGCGATCCCAACCGCTATTGTGAGGCGCTGAAGGGCGCCGGCTTGACGGTGTTCCACGTGGTGCCGTCGATGGCGGCGGCGCAGAAGGCCATCGACGCCGGCGTCGACGGGCTGGTGGTCGAGGGCGGCGAGGGCGGCGGTTTCAAGAACGGCCGCGACGTGGCGACGATGGTGTTGCTGCCGCTGGTCTGTTCGAAGACCGGCCTGCCGATCATCGCGGCCGGCGGCATCACCGACGGCCGCAGCATGGCCGCCGCGTTCGCCCTGGGCGCGGAGGGCGTCCAGATGGGCACGCGGATGGTCTCGGCCGCCGAGAGCCCGGTGCACCAGAACTGGAAGGACATGATCGTGGGCGCCAAGGAGACCGACACGGTGTTCCTGAACCGCTTCGGCCCCGGCCCGGCGCTCAGGGCGCTGCGCACCGAGAAGACCACCCGGTTCGAGAAGGAGCCGCCGGCCAACATCATGGGCGAGATGGCCAATGCGCTGGCGCTCTATTTCGGCGGCGACATGGAGGCGGCGATCGCGCTGTCCGGGCAAGTCGCGGGGCGGATCGACAGCGTCAAGCCGGTGGCGGAAATCCTGTCAGAGACCATCGCCGAGTTCGAGGCGGTGATGGCGGAGCTGGGCGCGAGGTACGGCAAGGTTCCGGCCTGACTAGCCCACGTCGCCGACGACCGTCGCCAGAGCTTCAGCTGGCGTAGCGCCTTCCAGGTGAATGACCGCCCAGGTCGCGAAGAATAACAGCGGCCAAGCCTGACCCGCAGTCCTCATCCGAGCGGCAGCGCTGTCGCCTACGATGTCTCGGACCGCCGCAACCTTGCCGATCCGGACCCCGATGTCCGCCGCGCGGGGCGCGATCCAGGCGTCGACGGGCACGGTGAAGCCCTGCTTACGCGCCCAAGGCGCCGAGGCCGGGCAGGTGCGCTCGAGCCATTTGCGCAGCAGCCATTTGCCGTGGCGGCCCCGCACCTTCATGCGGTCGGGCAGGGCGAAGGCGAAGGCGGCCACCTCCGGGTCCAGGAACGGTGTGCGGCCTTCCAGTCCGTGGGCCATCAGGCAGCGGTCGAGCTTCAGCAGCAGGTCGCCCGGCAGCCAGGTGGCGACGTCGGCCCATTGCGCGGCCTGCAGGCGCGTCAGGCCGGTGGGCGCTCGGGCGGCGTCACGCCAATGGTTCAGCGCCTGTTGGTTATCGGTACGGGGCTCGGCCGGTCGGCCGCCGAGCCAGGCGGGCCGCAGTGCGCGGCGATAGCGGCCGTAGCCGCCGAACAGCTCATCGCCGCCTTCGCCGGTCAGGACGACGGTGAGGGTCCCCTTGGCCGCCTCGGCCAGCTTGTAGGTGGGCAAGCTCGCGTAGTCGGCGGTCGGATCGTCCAGCGCCCAGGCGACCTCAGGCAAGATCCGCCAGAAGTCCGCTTCCCCGAAGGTGGTCTCGCGCCAGTCCAGATTCAGCGCCCGGGCCACCCGCTCGGCCTGCGCCCGCTCATCCGCCGCGCCGGGGGCGTCGAAGCCGCAGGTGAAGGCGGTGACAGGCCGGTCGTTCAGCCGGGCCATCAGGGTGGCGATGGCGGCGCTGTCGATGCCGCCGGAGAGGAACAGGCCATAGGGGACGTCTGAGCGCTGGTGGACGCGGACGCTGTCCTCGAGGATGGCGTCGAGGCGGGTGAGGAGTTGGGCTTCTGACGCCGGGGGCTTGAACCCCCTCAGTCGCTTCGCGACAGCTCCCCCTGGGGGGGAGCAACTGGGCATCCAGTTCCTCCCCCAGCGCGGAGCGCGATCAGGGGGAGGTGGCGGCTCGGACATCGTGCGGGACGACGGAGGGGGTTCAAGCCCGTTGAGATGAGGGCCGTCGCCCCTGAGCGCCGCCCGCCGATGGCTGGTCGCCACCCGGCCGTCGCGCACTTCCACCACCTCGCCGGGCGCGAGACGGCGGAGGCCCTTCAGCAGCGTGCGCTCGCCGACGGTGTAGTTGAGGGCCAGCAGTTCGCGCGCCGCCTCGGCGTCGAGGTCCACCGTCAACAACCCAGCCGCAACGAAGGCGCGGGGTTCGGAGGCGAAGGCCAGGCCGGTGTCGTGTTCCAGCAGGTAGAGCGGCTTGATGCCGAACGGATCGCGCGCCAGCCAGGCCCGGCCATCGCCGCCGATCAGACAGAAGGCATACATGCCGCGCAGACGCTTGAAGGCGTCCGGGCCTTCGCGAGCGTAGAGATGCAGCAGCGGCTCGAAGTCCGAGCCGGTGGCCAGCTGGCTCTCCAGGTCGAAATCGCGGGTCAGTTCCAGGTAATTGTAGATCTCGCCATTGCCGACCACCGCCCCGCCAGCCGCGTGCAGCGGCTGCCAGCCGCCCTCCAGGTCGATGATCGAGAGCCGCGCGTGGGCCAGCGCGGCGCCGGCGACCTGCTCCAGCCGCACCCCGTCCGGTCCGCGATGGGTTAGGGCCTGGATCATCGGCGCGGCGCTGGCGATGTTGCTGCCCAGCTGGCCGGCGATGGCGCACATCAGCCGGCTCCGTGGTCGGCGAACAGGGTCTTCCACTGGGCGACGACGGCGCTCTCGGAGAAATCGGCCGCCACGCGCGCCTTGCCGGCGGCGATCATCCGGGCGCGCAAAGCCGGGTCGCCGAGCATCTGGCGTGTCGCGGCGGCCATGGCGTCCGGATCGTCCACCGGAACGAGCACGCCGTCCCGGCCATCGCTGATCAGGTCCTTGGGGCCCTGGCTGGCGGCGGCGACCACCGGCAGGCCGTGGGCCCAGGCCTGGATCACCACATTGCCCAGCGGCTCGTGGCGCGATGGGAAGACGCAGACGTCGGCAGCCCGGTAGAGCGCCGAGGGATCGGTGCGCCAGCCGAGGAAACGGACTCTGCCCGCCACGCCGAGGGCGTCCGCCTGAGCACGGAGCATGGCCTCCAGCGGGCCGACGCCAGCGATCCACAGGTAGGCGTGCGGGATCTGCGCCAGGGCTTGCAGGCTGATGTCGTGGGCCTTGTTCTCGTGCAACCGGCCCATGGCCAGCAGCAGGGGTGCGTCGGCAGGCGTCTGGAGGGCCGCGCGGTCCTGAGGCCCCCCGTCCGGTGGCGCGGCGGCGAAGTTGGGGATGCAGCTCATGCGGCCGGCGGGCCAGCCTTGCCCTACGATCCAGTCGGCGATGTGCTCGGTGTTGGCGACCAGGTGATCGAAGCCCTGGTAGTATTTCAGGCTGTAGTAGCCGCCGAGCCGGCCGATCCGCGCCCAGGGACCGCGCGGCGTGTGCCGGGCAGCGCGGTTCATCCAGGCCAGCGCCAGCGTGGCGCCCTGACGCGCGGCGAAGCGCGCAACTGCAGGCCGAGTCAGAACGTCGAAGGGGCCGCCGAAGCCAAGGACGCGCAGCGGGACGCCAGACGCGCTTAACCGGGCCTGGCGAGCGGCATTGGCGCGGATCGCCGCCGCCTGGGGGAGATCAGCGCGGCGCAGGGCCGCGATCAGGTCCACGAAATAGGTCTCCGCCCCGCCTTCGCCGGCCGTTCCCAGGAGGTGCAGGACGCTCATCGCGACGCGGACTCTAGCGGTTCGCGCGCCATCGCCCAAGCGCTTGAAGCGCGCCGGCTTCGCCCCTATAAGCCACGCCTCGCGTTCGGAGCCGTTTGTCCGGCGTGGCCCGTGGCTGGGTAGCTCAGCTGGTTAGAGCGGTGGATTCATAACCCACAGGTCGGCGGTTCGAGCCCGCCCCCAGCTACCACGGCGCCCCCTCGCGGATGGGTATGGACCGCCGTCAGGCGATCTTGGACTCCGACGACGCGGCGTCCGATGTTTCATCCTCCGATGTTTCATCCTCCGATGTTTCATCCTCTGGCGACTTCACGACGACCATCGCCGCATAGCCCATGATTTCAGCCTTACGCGCCGCATTCATGGCGGCGTGCATCGCGGTCTCCATGCTGGAATAGGGACCAAAGCGCCGTCCCAGCAGGGTCACGTTCCAGACCCCTTCATGAAGGTCTACGGTGTACTGAGCCTGCGGCATCCTTGGGCCCCCGCCCCTTGGTTTCTCAGTGATATTGGCCTGTCCGCAGGCGGTTGGCACGCAGATTGTTGGGTCATCTACCAGGCGGGTCGAAACGACACATCGGCGACCGCCACCTGAGGAGAGAAGCCCATGACTGTCGTCGTCGCCCGTACGAAGCCCAGCGGCCTTGAATACATGACCCAGTCCGAATCCCAGGTCGCCTGGACCGATGCGGCCCCGGCCGCCGCCCAATTCCGCACCGTGCGGGACGCCACGCGCGCGGCCATGCGGTTGCCCAGCAGCCTGCGCGCCTTCGCCCTGCCCGTTCACGCCTAGCGACTCAATGCCTAAGCGACCGCCTCGCCCCATTCGTTCCAGCCCGCGAATCTGGGCGCGCGCGGGAGGTACATGCTGTCCTGGCGCGTGATCGAAAAGCCAGCTGCGGCGATCGCCGCCGTCACCGGCCGGGTCAGATGACAACCGCCGGCGATGCGCTTCCAGACCGGCTCGATCCGCCGCTGCCACTTGGCCACGCCTGCGTCCGGGGCCAGCCCGTGCTCGCAGTAGAGGAACCGGCCACCCGGCTTCAACACCCTCAGAGCCTCGGCCAGCGCCGCGTCCGGCTGTTGCACCGAACAGAGGGTGAAAGTGCAAACAACGCAATCAAAGCTGCCCGCCGTGAACGGCAGCGCCTCGGCGGTTCCGGCCTCGACATGGACCACCAGCCTTGGATCCCTCGGCGCGGCCACGGCCGCTGCACGCAATTCTGCGGCCGGATCGACGCCCGTAACGCTTTCGACCTTGGTTGCATCGTAGTGGATCAGGTTCAGGCCCATGCCGATCCCCAGTTCCAGCACCTTGCCGCTGGCCAGCGGCACGATCTTGGCGCGCTGCTTTTCGATCGGCGGCGCCGAACAGGCGCAGGCCAGCAGGCGGGGCAGGACGAAGCGTTCGTAGAGCGTGGCCATGACCGCACCATGGCGCCGCTAGCGCCGAAGGACCAGCCGGGGGCTAGTTCGGAGTGTAGACCTGGGGCGACGGCGCCAGCGCGACCGGTCCGAGGGTGGTCTCGCCGGCCTGGAAGGTCAGGGTGGCTCGCGCCACCTCGCCGGACCCTTGCCGCGCGGTGGCGACGATGGCGGCGGCCGCTGCGGCCTCGGCCGGGATCGTCCCCGACTGGCCGAGCGCGTTCAGCGCACGCGGCGCCTGGCGGAGGCTGAGCTCCAGGGCGCCGCTGACGCGTCCATCGGCCCCGACGCCCAGGTCGCCGGACGTGACCCCGACCACCGCCGCGCCAGCCGTCAGGCCGCCGGGCCGGACCCGCATCCGTCCACCGGCTGCGGTCCAGGCGCGGACCGCCGCTGGCCAATCGCGGCCCGTCAGGGCGCTGATGTGCGAGAGCCGGCCGTCCCAGGTGATCGACACCGGCTGGTCGGCGGCGATGCGGCCCAACAGACCGGCGAGCTGGGCGCGGCCCTGTTTGACGGAGATCCACAGCCCCCCCTCGTCGTCCGGGCCTTTGCGAAGGTGTATCTCGACCCGTTCCGCCGCCGACAGGGCGAACGGCTGAGCGCCGGCGGCGGGGATGAAGGTCAGGCCGACGCCCTCGAACGAGATGTTCGGCGGCCGATCCGACAGGTGGCTGAGGCTGGCGCGGATCAGCTTGCCGCCCACCTGCACCGCTCCGGCGGCGGGCCGTTCAAAGCTGAGGCCGCCCGGCGCGGCGATCACCCACTGGGTCGGGGCGTGCAGGAAAGCCTGGCCTTCCAGACGGGGCGCCTGCAGGCCCCAGCCGGATGGCTCGCGAACCGCAACGTCGGTCACAGTCACGTTCAGACGAAAAGGATATCCGCTCAGCCGGCGATCCTTCCACTCGATCTGATAGCCGGCCCGCTTCAGCCCCTCGACCGAACGGTCCATCCGCGCCACGACCTGGCCGCGCGCCCAGAACCAGCCGACCGACAGCGCGACGATGAACAGCCCCAGCAGAGCAAACGGAATGTAGAGGCCGAGGCGGCTGACCGGTTTGCCGGGCGTGGCGGGATCGGGCAAAGACATGGGGTGATGGCTGGCAGGGGCTCAGGTTTGGCGTCGGAACGCTGGGTGTTCGGCTATGGATCGCTGATGTGGCGGCCAGGGTTTCCATACCAGGAACGCAGGCCAGCGACTCTACACGGTCGTCGCCGCGCCTTCTGCATCTATTCTGTGCATCATCGGGGCACCTATGAGCGACCGGGCCTGGTGCTGGGTCTGGCGGCCGGCGGCGCCACGCGCGGCGCGGCCTATCGGGTGGCGGAGGCGGACTGGGACAGCGTCTACGTCTATCTGCGTGAGCGCGAGCAACCGACCGAAACCTATATGGAGGCCTGGCGCGACGTGCGGTTCGCGGACGGCGCCGTCCGCCGTGCGCTGGTCTTCCTGTCTGACCGCGCCCACCCGCAATGGGCTGGCCGGCTCAGCCTGGAACGCCAGCGTGACCTGATCGCTGGAGCCGCCGGACTCTCTGGCCGCAATGTCGATTACCTCCGCGATCTGGTGTCGCACCTGCACGACGAGGGCATCCGCGACCTCGGCATGGAGCGCCTGCTGGCCCTGGTCGAGGCGCGGGAGGCTGGGGGGTAAGCCTCACAGCGCCATCAGCTCCCGCGACTTTGTCTCAATCCTCTCCTCCAGCAACCGCATGAACTCGGCGCGCTTGAGGCCTGGCGGAATGGGCTCCAGGTATTCGAAGACGATCAGCCCGGGCTTGCGCAGCACGCCGTGGGCCGGCCAATGGACGCCCGCGTTGGTCGCTACCGGATAGACCGGCACGTTCAGCTCGCGATAGAGCGCCGCGATCCCGGGCTTGTAGTCGGCTTCGGCTCCCGGCGCCGTGCGCGTGCCTTCGGGATAGATCACCACCTGGCGGCCGGCCTTGAACAGCTCGGTCCCTTCGCGGATCACCTGGCGCATGGTCTTGGAGCCGCCATCGCGGTCGATGACGATGGCGCCGGCCTTGATCGCGTACCAGGCGAACCAGGGGATCCAGGCCAGTTCCTTCTTCATCACGAAGACTGAGGCCGGCAGGAAGGTGAACTGGGCGAAGATATCCAGCATGCACTGATGCTTGGGTGCGACGATGGCCGCTCCGGTGGGGATAAACTGGCGACCACGCACCTCCACCCGGACGTCGCAGATACGCAGCAGAAAAATCACCCCCCGGCCCCAGCCATGAAACATCGCCAGCGACCAACGAACCGGACCCAACAGGATCGGCGTGCAGCCGACTGCGACCAGCGCCGTCCACAGATAGAACAGCGCCACATAGGCCAGTGAGCGCAGCATCATCATGTCGGACTGCTCCTTGGACGCGCCGGCGCTTCGCGCGGCCCCAGAGACAACACGCCTTCCCGACTAAGGATCGCCAGGTATTTGCAGTATTCCACGACCATCAGCCGCGCGCCGCGCGGGCTGCGCCACCAGGATCGCGCTTTGAGGGCGGGGGTCGCGACGGCATAGGGCTGGACCGTAATCCCGGCGCCCCGCAGGCCCGCCTTAAGCTCCAGCATGGCTCTGGGCATGTGATAGTCGGCCGTCACGACGATCAGGCTGTGATAGCGCATGGCCGTGGCCCAGGCGGCTGTCTCGCGGGCATTGCCGACGGTGTCGGCGGCGTTGAAGCCGAGGTCCACACAGCAGTCATACAGCCGACGCACCGCCCGCGAGACATGGCGGATGTCTTCGCGGCTGGCCTGGCGGTCCACGCCGGAGACCAGCAGGCGATGGCCATACCCTTCCTCCAGCAAAGCGACGGCAGTGGAGATACGTTGATTGGAGTTGGCGCCGGTCAGCGCCACGATGCCCTGGGCGCGCTCTGGCGCCTTGGCCGGCGTCGACTGCTGGACCCGCGCGGCGAAGGCCAGCAGGCCGCTGACCCAGATCAGCGCCAACACCAGGAAAGCCGCCACCGACCTCATCGCAAGGCCCGCATCAGCCGCCGTGCAGTCAGGCGCGCAGAGATCGCCGCCACCATCGCCGCCAGCAAGGGGCAGGGTAGCACCGCCAGCAGGTCCAGCCAGGCGATCGGAAGCGCCGGCGTGATCCCCGCGCCGCCGCCGGCCAGGCGCAGGCTGGCGCCGACCATCGCTGCGGCGACGGCGCCCAGAGCGCCAGCCAACGCCGCGACGCGGGCGAAGCGAACCTCGAACAATTGGGCGATGAATCCATCTTCGGCGCCGGTCATGTGCAGCACCTCGACCACGTCGCGCCGCGCCGCCAGGCCCGCGCGGGTGGCGAAGGCGACCACCGCGCCCGCCGCCACCGCGATCAGGACGAAGACAGCTGCGCCCAAGGCGCGGACCACGCCGGCGGCGCGCCGGATATCTTTGATCCAAACCCCGTGGTCGTCGACGACGGCGTCCAGGCCCTGGGCCTTCAGTGCGGCGCGTAAGACCGCAGCCGTGGCGGGCCGGCGCTTGTCGAGGGTGACGGCGACCAGACGCGGCACCGGCAGATCTTCCAAATCGGCCACATCCCCCAGCCAGGGTCGGATCAGGTCATAGGCCTTTTCGCGCTCCAGGGCCCGGGCCTCGGTGACCCCTGTGGCGCCAGCCAGCGCTTCGGCGGCGCGGGCGGCGGCGGCGTCCGGCGTCTCGCCGCCGCGTGGCCGCACGATCACGGTGGCTTCCCCGGAGAGCTGGCTGGCCCAGCCGCCGGCCGCCCGACCGCCGGCGAGCACCGCCAGGGCTGTCAGGCAGGCCAAAAAGCACAGCACCGCGATCACGAAGATCAGCGCCGGATCGCGCGCGTCGCGCTCGGGCAGAAAGCTCGCCGGCCGCCAGCGGCTGAGGTCCAGAGGCTCGCTCATGCGGCGGGCGCTTCCGGAATCACCGGCCGCAGCCGTCCCTTGTCGAGATGCAGCACCGGCCTGGCCGAGCGGCCGACGAGGTCCTGATCGTGGGTGGCGATGATCACCGTGGTGCCCAGCCGGTTCAGTTCGACGAACAGCCGATAGATCCGCAGCGCCATCTCATGATCGACATTGCCGGTCGGCTCGTCAGCCAGCAGAATCTCGGGACGGCCAACGACCGCGCGGGCGATGGCCAGGCGCTGCTTCTCGCCACCGGCCAGGGTCGGGGGCAGGGCGGTCATGTGATTGCGAAGCCCGACCCAGGCCAACAGTTCGGCGACGTCGTTGCGATACTCGGCTGGCTTGTGGCCAGCAATCCGCAGCGGCAGGGCGGCGTTGTCGAAGGCCGAGAGGTGGTCCAGCAACAACAGATCCTGGAACACCACGCCGATCCGCCGGCGCATGGCGGGCAGATTGCGGGGCGCCATGCGGGTGACGTCCTCGCCGAACAGCCGCACCTGACCGGACGAGGCCTTGGCGGCCAGGTAGATCAGCTTGAGCAGCGAGCTTTTGCCGGCGCCGGAGGGTCCCGTGACGAAGTGGAACGACCCGCGCGGCAGCGACAGCGAGACCCCGCTGAGGATCTCAGGGCCGCGCCCATAGCGCATCGAGACGTCGTCAAGGCGGAGGATTTCGTCAGAGATTGCGGGATCGGCCACGTCGGCGCCGGATTTCTGGATAAGACGGGTTTCTGGACAAGAGCGCCGAAATCGGCGACCTCGGCGTAAGGGTGCTGGAGCGTCCGATTCTCGACCATGATACTGACCTGCCCCGACTGCGCCACCAGCTATTTCGTCGAGGACGAGCGTATCCCGCCGGCCGGCCGGACGGTGAAGTGCTCGAGTTGTGACGTGCGCTGGCGCGCCATGCCGACGTCGTCCGAACCTCAAGCGCCGAAGCCGGGTGTGGATGAGGCCGTGGAACTCGATCCCACGGCTGCAGCCGAAGCGGCGACGGTTGTTACTCCGGTCAAGATCAGGCCGCCACGCCGGCCGGCGCTTTGGCGACTGCTCGCCGGACTGGGAACTGGGATCATCCTGATCCTGGCGCTTGCCGGCCTGGTAGTCTTCCGCCAGCCCGTCGTGAACCTCGTTCCGGCCATCGCGCCAGCCTATGAAGCGGTGGGTCTGAAGGTCGATGCCCTGGGCCTCAGGATCGAGGATGTGGATTTCGACACGACATTCGAGGCCGGTCGTCCGACGCTGCTGGTCAAGGGGGTGGTTCACAATATCCGCCATCAGGCGCAGACCGTGCCGCCGATCACCATCCGCCTTCTGGATGAGGCTGACGTGCTGATCGGCGGGGTCGCGGCGCGAACGCTGAACGCGAATGTGCCAGCTGCGGGGCGTCGGTATTTCGCTATCACCGTCCCTGAGCCGCCGGCCGGAACCGCCACCGTCGAGATCGTGTTTGATCCGCCAGCCAAGGGTGAAGCTGGACATGGGCCGGGCGCGACGACTGGCCATGCCGCATCGCCGGCAGCGCCGGCGGCGGTCGACGCCCAGCCGCTCGCCGCCGATTCTCCCGACGCCCTGCCGCCGCATGCCGAACACTGACCCCGAGGTCCTGTTGGCTGAGGTCGACGTCACCCGGCGGGTCGAGTCCCTGGCCCAGGTGATCGCGCCACGCATTGATGACGACACTGTCCTGGTCTGCCTGCTGGCCGGCGGCATCTGGTTTGCCGCTGACCTGACCCGGGCGTTGTCGCGGCAGGGCCGCAGCGTCGGCTTCGACGCCCTGTGGCTGGCTTCCTACCGCGACGAACGCCAGTCCAGCGGCCGCTGCGAGGTGCGCGCCGATCTCCAGCGCCCAATCGCCGGGCGTACGGCGCTGATCGTCGATGATGTGTTCGACACCGGCCTGTCGCTGTCGGAAGCCGTGCGCCTGGTCCGCGATTCCGGCGCCCGCCAGGTGCTGACCGCCGTCTTCGCCCGCAAACCCTGGCCGACGCCGCGCGCCATTGAGCCGGATTTTGTCGCCTGGGAGGCGCCAGCCCGGTTCCTGGTCGGCTATGGCATGGATGCGGCGGGGCGGATGCGCGGGTTGCCGTATGTGGGGGCGATGGACTGAGGCTGTGGCAGGATCGGTCGTCGCCCGCCGGCCCGCCCCTTGAGGATCACCATGAATAGGACTAAATCCTACTCAAAACGCGAGAGGTCGCCATGCGAACCACCCAGCAATTCAGCGTGACCCTGCCCAATGAGATGGCGGCCCAGGTTCGGGCGAAGGTGGCCTGCGGTGACTATGCCAGCGAAAGCGAAGTCATCCGCGAGGGGTTGCGTGCGCTGCTGGCGCGAGATCGAGCGCTGGAAACGTGGCTTCGGCAGGATGCAACCCCAGCCTACGACGCCATCCGCGCCGACCCGACCCGCGGTCGTTCGCCAACGGAGATCGCGCGCACCCTGGCGGCTGAACATGAGCGGGCGACCGGCCGGCGGTGATGGCCGACGTCGCGGTCACCTATACGCCTGAAGCCGAGGCGCAACTCGTCGGGCTCTATCGCTACATCGCGGCCCGAGGGCTCGCCGCTGACGGCCAAACGGTTCACCGACGCGATTGTCGCGCGCTGCGAGACCCTCGATCAGTTACCGGAACGCGGCATTGCACGCGATGACATCCGCGCAGGCCTGCGCACCCTGGCCTACCGCCGGGTTGTCATTGTCTATGCCGTCGAGCCGCGTGCGGTGACGATCATCGGGGTGTTCTACGGCGGGCAGGACTACGCAGCGGTTCTCGGCGACGGCTAGAAGTGCACCGCCCTTCGACGCGCCGGCCGCCCTCGTGTAGCCGTGGCAGCCTCACGATCCTGACAGAGCCCGCACGCGCCGCCCGATGTCCGACGTCTTCATCTCATACAGCCACCAGGATCGCGAGATCGCGCGGCGCTATGCCGACGCCATGGAAGCGGCGGGGCTCAAGGTCTGGTGGGATGATCACCTGCGCTCCGCGAGGCGTTCGACGAGAAGATCGAGGCCGCACGGTCAGGGCATCCGGTCGGGCTCTACGGCGCACGCAAGACAAGAACCCCGACCTTGCGGGCCCAGGTTCCTGACATCAGACGTATTCTGGATCAGGCTCAGCCGAGCGCGGCGACGCGACGGCGGCTGCGCAGCGCGGCGCCTGCAAACCCGAAGCCCATGATCATCATCGCCCAGGTGGCCGGCTCGGGCACCACGCCAGATGCGCCGACCGTGAAGCCATGCCAGTTTTCACTGGTGTCGGTGAAGCTGAGCGAGGTGAACGTGCCCTTGAACTGCAGCACGCCGTGAACCTCGCCAGCGCCGTTGAAGCCGGTGTTGCCGCCGAACGCGGAGAACGAACCGCAGCCCCAGTAGCCACAACCCTGACTGATGACCGTGAAGGGCGCCGAGAAGGTGGCGGTGTTGCCCTGCCAGCTGGTAAACGCCATGAAGGGGTCAACAACCGCCTGGCTGAAGGTGATGACCTTGCGACCGCCCTGGTCGAGCGCAATGATGTCCGTGCCAGTCGGCCGGTTCACGAGCCCCTGCGTATAGCCGCCGTCCACCCAATAGTCGGTGCCGCCGTTCGTCTGGGCAAAGGTGTAGCCGCCGGTATAGGTGACGCCGACGGTCCCGAGAATCGTGCCGGAAGCAGAGCCTGCGCTCGCCTGGGTCCAATCCGCCCAGTTGACATTGATCGCGGCGCTGGCGCTGCCGGCGAGGGCCAGGGCGGCGGCCGAAACGGTGGCGGCCAATCCAAATCTGCGCATCGGAGACACTCCCATCAGGACATTTCAGTATGCTCAACGCTACCCTGACTCGTCGTCAGGCTGGCGCCTAGCGGATTCTCCTGTTGGTTGAATCACATTTGCGCGCGGGGGTCGGTCCCGCGCCTCACCCCTGCCAGGGCGCAGCAACCTCCCGCCCTAGCATGTCGTCATAGGTCGGCCTGGGCCGGACCACGGCGAACTGATCGCCCCTCACCAGCACCTCCGGGACCAACAGCCGTGAGTTGTATTCACTGGACATCGCCGCCCCATAAGCTCCGGCGCTCATGAAGGCCACCAGGTCGCCGGCCTCCAGCGGGGATAAGGCGCGGTCGCGGGTGAAGGTGTCGCCGGTCTCGCAGATCGGGCCGACGACGTCGTAGGCGAGGGGCTCGCCGGCGCGTCGCGCCACGGGGCGGATGTCGTGATAGGCGTCGTACATGGCGGGGCGGATCAGGTCGTTCATGGCGGCGTCCAGCACCAGGAACCGCCGGCCCTCTGGGCGTTCGTGGACATGGATCACCCGGGCCAGCAACACCCCGGCGTTGGCTGCGATCATCCGGCCGGGCTCGAAGGCGAACTGCACGTCCAAACCAGCCAGCACCCGCCCGATCATCGCCGCATAGTCGGCTGGCGAGGGCGGGGTCGGCTGGTTGAAATAGGGCACGCCCAGCCCACCGCCCAGGTCGAGGCGTTCGACGCTTAGCCCTTCGCGGCGGATACGCTCGACGAGGCCGCGCATCTTGCTGAAGGCCTCCTCCATGGGGGCCAGGTCGGTGATCTGACTGCCGATGTGGCAGGCGACGCCGATGGGTCGGACGCCGGCCAGGTTGGAGGCCTTGGCGTAGAGCCGTTCGGCTTCGGAGAACGAGACGCCGAACTTGTTGTCCGCCTTGCCGGTGGCGATCTTGGCGTGGCCGCCGGCCGCGACGTCGGGATTGACCCGGATGGCCACGGCGGCGCGGACGCCCATCGCCTGGGCGACGCGGTTGACAAGATGCAGTTCAGGCTCGGATTCGATGTTGATCTCGGCGACGCCGGTTTCCAGGGCGAAGGCGATCTCGCGCTCGATCTTGCCGACGCCGGAAAAGACGATCCGCTCAGGCGGAACCCCGGCGGCCAGCGCCCGGCGCAACTCACCCTCGGAGACCACGTCGGCGCCGGCGCCCAGGACGGCCAGGGTGCGCAGGACCGCGACATTGGGATTGGCCTTGACCGCGAAGGCGATCAGCGGATCGACCAACCCCGCGCCGGTGAGCGCGTCGCGCAGCACGGCGTAGTGCCGCTCCAGGGTGGCGGACGAATAGACATAGACCGGCGTGCCCACCGCCTCGGCGATGCGAGCCAGGGGAACGTCCTCACATGCGAGCTCGCCCCCCCGGAGCTCGAAGTGATTCATCGGCGCGGGTTGGAGTAGGGGTTCGGCAGCGCGCTGGGCGGGGGTGCGTCGGTGGCGCTGGGGTTGGTTCCCGGGATCGGCAGGGTGCGCGGCGGGGCCGGATCTGTGGAGCGGTCACGGGGATCGACGGTGTCGACCGGGCGGGTCGGATCGCCCTTGCGCACTGCATCATCGGCGTCCTTGGTGGTATTGCGTTCGGCGCCGAATAGCGGACCGGGCCGGTCAAGCTGGCCCACCTTGCCGCAGCCGCCGAGGCCAGCGGCCAGCGCCAGCGCACTCGAGATCGCCAATAGACGCAGGCTCATGCCAGATTATCCTTCCAACGCGTGATCTGTTCCCGGACCTGATCGGGGGCCGTGCCGCCATAGCTGCGCCGGCTCGCCACCGAAGCTTCGGGCGTCAGCACATCGTAGACCCCCGCCGTGATGGCCTTGTCCAGCGCTTGCAGCTCGGCGAGCGGCAGATTGACCAGCTCGACACCCAGCTGCTCGGCCCGCTTCACGGCCGCGCCGGTGATATGGTGCGCGTCACGGAACGGCAGGTTCAGCTCGCGCACCAGCCAGTCGGCGAGGTCCGTGGCGGTGGAATAGCCGGCTCCGGCCGCCGCGGCCATGCGCTCTCGGTTGGGTTCCAGATCCGCGATCATACCCGTCATGGCCAGCAGGCTCAGCTCGAGGGCGTCGAATGCCTCGAAAGTCGGGACCTTGTCCTCCTGCATGTCCTTGGAATAGGTCAGCGGCAGGCCCTTCATCACCACGGTGAGCTGGGTGAAGGATCCCAGCATCCGGCCGACCTTGGCGCGGACCAGTTCGGCGGCGTCGGGGTTTTTCTTCTGCGGCATGATCGACGAGCCGGTGGTGAAGGCGTCGGACAGGCGAATGAACCCGAATTGCGGCGTCATCCAGATGACGATCTCTTCGGCCAGCCGCGACAGGTGGACGGCGCAGATGCTGGCCGCTGCCAGGGCTTCCAGGGCAAAATCCCGGTCGGCGACGCTGTCCAGGGAATTGGCGGTCGGCCGCGCGAAGCCCAGCGCCTTGGCGGTCATGTGGCGGTCAATCGGGAACGGCGATCCAGCCAGCGCCGCCGCACCCAACGGGCTCTCGTTCATCCGTGCGTGCGCGTCGTCGAAGCGGGCGGCGTCGCGGCCGAACATCTCCACATAGGCCATCAGGTGGTGGCCGAAGGTCACCGGCTGGGCGGGTTGCAGGTGGGTGAACCCAGGCATGACCGCGTCGGCGTGGGCTTCGGCCTTGACCAGCAGGGCGCCTTGCAGCGCTCGGATCTGTCCTGACGTCCGCGCGCAGGCCTCGCGCACCCACATGCGAAAATCGAGCGCGATCTGGTCATTGCGCGAGCGGGCGGTGTGCAGCCGGCCGGCCGCCGGGCCGATCAGCTCGCGCAGCCGGGCCTCCACATTCATGTGGATGTCTTCGAATTCCTCGCGGAACGGAAAGGTCCCGGCTGCGATCTCGGCGCCTATGGTCGCCAGGCCGCTCTGGATCGATGTTTCGTCCTCGCTTGAAATCACGCCCGTCGTGCGCAACATCGCGGCGTGCGCGCGGGAGCCGGCCAGGTCCTGTTCCGCGAGCCGGCGGTCGAAGGCGATGGAAACATTGATCGCCTGCATCAGCTCCGCCGGCTTTCCGGAAAACCGGCCGCCCCACATGGCCTGACCCGCACTTGCGGGCTTGGCTGGCGAGTCAGAGGAGTTGGCGGTCATATGAGCGAAGATCCACAGGCGGGCGGCGAGGCAAGGGCAGGCAATCCCTTGGGCCGCTTGAGGTGGGCCCTTTGGGGCGCCGCCCTGATCGGCGTCGCTGTGGCTGTCTACATCATCGTCCAGTCATCCTCCAACCCGACGCCGGCCGCCGTCTCCGACCGGGTGGGCGCGGCGTCGGCCATGGGCAAAAAGCTCAGCCTTCCCACGCAACCAACACCAGCCCCCGACTACGTGTTCTTTGATGAAGCCGGCAAACCGCTGAAGGTCGCGGACCTGAAGGGCAAGGTGGTGGTGCTGAACATCTGGGCCACCTGGTGCGCCCCTTGCGTCACCGAGATGCCGACCTTGGCCAAATTGCAGGCGGCCTATGCCGGCCAGCCGGTCGAAGTGGTGGCGGTCAGCATCGATTCCGAGAACTCGGCGGCCAAGGCCCGGCTGTTCATCGCCCAGCATGCGCCGCTGAAATTCTACCATGATCGCGACATGAAACTGCCGTTCAAGCTGATGCCGCCGGCCCCAGGCGCGCCGACCACAGTGATTTACGGCAAGGACGGCCTGGAGCAGGCCCGCGTCGCCGGCGAGGCCGACTGGTCGGGCTCCGAGGCCCGCGCGCTCATCGACAAGGCCTTGGCAGGCGGCTGAGGGCTCAGACCATCTCGGGCGACTTGGCCGCTTGATGCGAGACGGTCAGCACGCGCACCAGATTGAGCAGCGAGGCTCTGACGTCCGACGGAAGCTGCTGGTAGCCCGTAAGCAATTCGAGGGCGCCAGGCGTGCGCATGCGGCCGAGCAGGTCGAGGTCTTCGGCGGTCTCTAGATCGGCGCCGTCGAAAACGTCCATCAAGTCGGTGACCCGGCATTTCAGGGCGCGTGAAATCTGCACCAGCCGCGAAAAGGAAATGCGGTTGGCGCCATTTTCGTACTTCTGGATCTGTTGGAAGCTGACGTGGCACTGATCGGCCAACGCTTCCTGCGACATGCCGATAGTGCGCCGCCGTATCCGAACAGCGGCGCCGAGCGCAATATCCATAGGATCTGGCGACTTCATCGACATCTCCGCCATACCAAACCCCTTTACTCTCGCGGCGATACTGGCCGCGTCGCAAGCTGAAGTTGTCATTTAGATATTCTTGTCGCGCGGCTGCCAAGCGTTTTCAGCCCTGAGGCGACTTCTGGCAAGCCCGCTCGCGTTTCAGGAACCCGTGCACACCGTTGTCGCGGTTAAGGTTCTGGTGACCGAAGCACCGCCGAAGTCAGCGCGTCAGTTACTTTCCGCCGAGGCCCATGTCTGTCATCCGCTTACATCCGCCCTTCGACCACGGCGCAGCGCTTCGCGTGCCGCCGCCGCAGGACCGCAAGGGCTGGGCCCTGCTCTGGAACTGGCTGGGCGAAGAGGCCCACGCTATCGCCGAGGCGTCGGCGATCCAGGTAAGGACGCCCGACGGTCCGGTGATCGCCCACTGCGGCGACTGGATCGTGCTGTCACATTCCGGCTCGTTCCACGTCGCCCACACCGTGCGCACCTGCGACGCGTAAGGGGTTAGCCGAACTCGCGGATCGCCCCCCCCCCCCCTTTGGATCGTCATTCTCGGCCAAGGAGCGCAGCGACGCCGTGCCGGGAACCCATGAACACGATCACTCGCCGATCATCCGCAACGTCGCCGCTGGGGATCCATCTTCAGGCGCGGAGATCATGGGTCATCCGGACAAGCCGGATGATGACGAGCATTGTGAGGTGTTCTGATCGTGACGGACTCAGCTGAGCCTCCGGATCGCGGCCATCACCTGTTTGGCCTTCGCCGCCGTCTCCGCCACCGACTGGCCGGCCCGGTAGAGCTCGCCGCCCAGACCGAACGCCCGCGCGCCGGCTGCCCACCATTCGGCCATATTGTCCGGCCCGACGCCGCCCACCGCCCAGACCACGACATCGCCTGGCAGCACCGCTTTCAACTGGCGAAGGTGGCCCGGCCCGTAGGTGGCGGCGGGAAACAGCTTCAGATGCCGGGCTCCGGCCGCGATGGCGGCGAACGCCTCGGTCGCGGTGGCGAAGCCGGGAGCAGGGTCGAGGCCCAGGGCCACGGCCCGAGCGATCACCTGCGGGACGGTGTTGGGAGAAACGATGAGCCGACCGCCAGCGGCGGCTACGTCTTCGACTTGGTTGACCGTCAGGACGGTCCCAGCCCCGACCACCATGCGCGCGCCGAAAGCCTCGGCCAGGAGGCGCACGCTTTCCAGGGGGTTTGGTGAGTTGAGTGGCGCCTCGATTCCACGCACGCCGGCCTCGTGCAGCGCAGCGGCATGGTCCAGGACCTCATCAGGTCGCACGCCGCGCACAATGGCGACCACTGGGCATTCCAACAGGGCGGCGGCCAGGTTCATGCGGGCCGGGCCTTCTGATAGAGCGCGAACAGGCCGGCCACGGCCGCCGTATCGCCGTCGTGGATCTGAGTGCGGATGCTGCGGCTCGCCAAGGCACGGGCATAGAGGCCGCAGAGGCGTGGATCGCCGAGTAGTTCGATGGTCTCATCGCCGCCGACACCCAGCAGGGCTGGGGTCGCCGCGACTTCGGCGCCGATCATCAGGCCGGAGAGATAGCTCGCCGTGCTGGCCGTCGGGCGACCGTATCCCACCACCCGGGCGCGGACGGTGAACAGCCGGGCCGCGAGGGCGCCGCCGTCGCCAGAGGCGGCCAGGCCCTCATCGAAGGCGGTTTGGTCAAAGGCGTCGTCGTTCGGCATTGAAGCGCTCAGGATACTGTGCTGGCGCAGGAGGGCGTAGAGCTCGCCTGTCATCGAAGAGACGAACTTGGCCAGGCGGCCATCGTCGACAAGCATCCATTTGCCGTGGGTGCCGGGGTGGCAGACGACACGGCGGCCGGCCGCGCGCGCTGGATCGGCGCTCATCCACCCAAACAGCTGGGTCTCCTCGCCGCGCATCACATCGCCGTGGCCGTTGAAGCCGGGCCAGCGCACGCCGGGCACGATCCGAACCCAGCCGTCTGCCGTGGGCGCGTGCAACGCGCGGGCGAGGTCGTCCAGGCTGGCGGGGCAGTCTGCATAGGGCGCGGTCGACCAACCGACCGTCGAGCCGACCGCGCCGCACAGCAGCGCCGGCAGGGCCTGCGCCTGGAGGGCAGGGCGGATATCGGTTTGGAAGCGCCGCTCAGCCTCGCCTGGTCCCAGCTGCGAGACGCCGAGCGCAAATCCCTGCTCACGGACCACTGCACCGGCGGCGTCCAGGGTCCAGGCGCGCAGGTTGGTGTTGCCCCAGTCGCAGACCAGAACCTCCGCCAGCCCGCTCATGTCCGGCCCGCGTCCACGACCAGGTTTTGCCCGGTCATCATCGCGCTGTCATCGGACGCCAGGAACAGCGCGGCGCGGGCGATGTCGGCGGGCAGGATCCTGTCCTTCAGGGCCACCTGTTCGGCCCAGGCCGCCTCGGCCTGCGGCGTCAGCCACAGCTCCAGCTGGCGCGGCGTGATCACCCAGCCCGGCGAGAGGGCGTTGACCCGGATGCGGTCCGCCCCCCACTCGCGCGCCAGGCCCTTGGTCAGGGCGTTGATCGCCCCTTTGGCCGCCACATAGGCCGGCATGTTCGCGGGCCCCGTGAGGGCGTTGATCGAGCTGATGTTGATGATCGAGCCGCCGCCGGCGGCTTGCATCATCGGCTGGACGGCGGCGCTGGCGATGAAGGCAGGGTCGAGGTTGACGGCCAGGCTTCGGCGCCAGGCCTCGGGGCTGGTGACGATGGCGGCGTGGCGGGTGTCGTCGGCGACATTGTTGATCAGCACAGTGATCGGGCCCAGCGCCGCCGCCGCCGCACTGATCCCGCGCTGCAAGGCTGCCGCGTCCGTGACGTCGCATGGACGGAACCAGGTTCCGAGCTGGGTCGCCAGCGCCTCCCCGGCCTCAGCCTGGAGATCCACGAACCCAACCTTGCTGCCCTGGGCGTGGAACTGTTCGACGAGACAGGCGCCAATGCCTGAGGCGCCGCCGGTGATGAACACGGTCCGCCCGGCCAGGCTGGGATAGGTGGCGAAGGTCATCTGCGGCGTGTTCCTTTCCGATCTGTTCGCGGTCAACCCTGGAACGTCGGAATTGGCAATCCCCGCACTCCGGGCTCAAAGGCGAACAGGCCCCCGGCCAGCGGCTGCGCTTCGCGCTCGGCCGGCGACAGCCCATCCCAGGCGCTGGTCACATAGAGGGTGGTCAGGTCAGGTCCGCCGAAGGCGCAGCTGCTGGTCTGGCGGACTGGCAGGGCGACGATCCTGTCGATCTCGCCGTTTGGGTCATAGCGCACGACCCGCCCGCCGCCCCACTGGGCGTTCCACAGATAGCCCTCGGCATCGACCGCCGAGCCGTCCGGCGTGGCGCCTTGGCCGCGCGTATGGGCGAACTCCCGCACCTTCGACAGGTCGGCGGTTTCATAGGCGAACAGGGTCTGGCGGCGCGAGTCGGCGAGGTAGAACGTGGCGCCGTCGGGGCTGAACGCGACGGTGTTGGGGATTTGGATGCCGCCCAGCAGCCGCTCGGTCGCACCGCCCGGATCGGTCCGAAAGATCTCGCCAGGCCGTTCGCCGTGATTGTCGTCCATAGTGGTCCACCAGAAGCGGCCCATCGGATCGACGTTGCCGTCATTGCTGCGGAACCCGTCACCGAAGTCGAAGGCCTGGCGCATCCGCACCGCGCCGCTCGCCGGGTCAATTTCCGCCAGCCCTGCTTCGGTCGCCAGCAGGAGACCCCCGCCAGCCCGCACCGCCGCCGCGCTGGCCCGGCAGGGCAGGTCGTAGCCGCCGGTCTCGTCCCGCGCCGGCGCATGCCAGTTGAGCCGCCGGCCCTTGATGTCGAACCAGTAGAGCCGCGCCTCAGCCGCCGCCCAGACCGGTCCTTCGCCAAGTCGGTTCGCAGACGCGGCCACAAGACGCACATCGGTCACCGGCGACGCCTCGGAGATATGGCTTTCACTTCACCGCCTCCACCGACCCATCTAGCCGCGACCACTCCTCGAAACTGCCGTCATAGAGCAGGGTCTTGAGCCCCAGCGTCCGTGCCGCAAACAGCGTCGCGGTGGCCTGCTGGCCGACGTGGCAATAGGTGATCACCGTGTCGCCGCGCTTGACGCCGGCCGCCTTGAACCGCGCGGCGATCTCCTCGGCCGACGCCAGTTTCATCTCCGGCGTGGTCACCGACATGAACGGCACGCTGACCGCGCCGGCGATGTGGCCGGGCTTGTGCGGATGGGCGGGCATGCCGCCGGGCCGGGCGCCGGAATAGAAGTCCGGAGCCCGCGCATCGACCACCACATAGCCGGGCGCGCTGAGGTGGCTGCGCACATAGGCCGCGTCCACCACCACCGGCCGGAAAGCCAGCGGCGCAAGTTTCCCGGGCGCAATGCGCGGGACGTCGGTCGTCACCTTTTGCCCGGCCCCGAGCCAGCCGCTGCGTCCGCCGTCCAGCAGTTTGGTGCGCTCGCCGAGGCCGGCCGCATCCAGCGTGAACACGATACGGGTCGCCGACTGAATACCCTCGCGCGTCGGCACAACCACAATCTGCGAGCGCCGCGAGACGCCCAGAGCGATGAGCCGGGCGCGCAGCGCCTCAGGGCTCGGCATTTCCAGGATCAGCGCGTCGGGACCGGTGGATGGCGCTGCGAAGTCCGCCAGAGTCACCAGCTGGGAGCCTGGGATGTGCCCGGCCTCATATCCGGTCTTATCGCCGACCTGCAGGATGACGAGGCTGGCGTCATTGAGATGTTTCGCCAGCCAGCCCGCATCGACCACCAGCCGCTCGCGAAGGCCACCTGCGGCGGCCGGCGCTGCAAGCGCGAGGGTGGCCAGGATCATCGGAATGCGCATCGTCTCTCCTCGAAGTGTCGCGAACCATAGCGCGGCGGTGCGGGCTGTCGGCAGATTTCGTGCGCGTTCACCCCGCCAGCGACAGCACCACCCGCAGACCCGGATCGTTCTCCTCCAACACCAGCGCGCCGCCGTGCAGCTTCGCGCAGGCCGCCGCGATCGCCAGGCCGAGGCCGGAGCCCTGGGTGGTGCGGGCCGCGTCGAGCCTGACGAAGCGCTCCTGCACCCGACCGCGATCTTCCGGCGGAATGCCCGGCCCGGTGTCGGCGACCACCAGCTGTGCAAACCCGGGCGCCCGCTGGACGCTGACCCGCACCTTGGCGCCCCGTCCGGCATAGCGTGAGGCGTTGAACAGCAGATTGCCCAGCGCCTGGCGCAACAACAGCTCATGGCCCTGGATCCGGATCGGCAGGTCTGGAAGTTGCACCTCCAGTGTCTGGCCGGCGTCCTCGATCGTAGGCCCGAACAGCTCAGCCAGTTCGTCGACCAAGGGGCCAAGATCGACCGGCTGGAACAGGGTGCGCGACAGGCCGGTCTCGGCGCGGGCGATATCCAACAGCGCCGAGGCGGTGGCCAGCGCACGGTCGGCCTCCATCCAGGCCTCGGCGATGGCGTCGTCGCGGGTGGGTCCGTCATCCCCCGCCTCCAGGGCCTTGGTCAGCGCGCCCTTCATCCGGGTCAGCGGCGAGCGCAGATCATGGGCCAGGCTGTCCGTCACGGTCCGCAGCCCGGTCATCAGCTCTTCATTATGGTCCAGCATGGCGTTGATCGCGCCGCCCAGCCGGTCGAACACATCGCCCTTTGGATCAGCCGGCGCGCGGGCCGACAGTCGCCCCCCGGCGATCTGGGTCGCCGTATGCTCAATCGCCTCCGCCCGGCGATAGATCAGCCGGTTGAGCCAGAAGCTGGCCGCCAGCATCGCCGCCATTGCCGCCATCAGCGCCGCCGTCGCGCCCACCACCAGGGCCCGGCGAAAGGCAGCGCGTTCGGCAAGGTCCTCATAGACCACTAGCGTTCCGCCCACCGAAATCGGCTGCACCAGCACCGCCCAGGGCGTCTGGTGGCCGTCAATCCAGATCATCACTCGCCCCTCGCTCAGGCCCGGCAGCTGTTCCATGCGCAGCAGCCGCGCGCCGCCCATCAGCTGGCCGGCGTTGGAGAACAGCGCATAGCGAAAGCCCTCCCGACCCCTTGAGCGCTCACGCCGATCCAGCGCACGGGCCAGTGGCGGCAGGCCTTCCTCGTGGGCGATGGCGACGAAATAGTCGCGGGCGGCCTCGGCGACCTCACGCTGGTGCGCAGAGATGACGGTCTCGCCAATCCGGTCGATGATCAGCACCCCGGCGGCCAGCCCGGTCACGGCGACGGCCAGTAGCAGGCCGGCCACGACCCCGGACCGCAACCGCGGTGGCGGGCGCTCGGTCATGGCTGCTCGGACAGCCGGTAGCCGGTTCCGCGCAGGGTGTGCAGCAGCGGCGCCGGAAAGCCTTCGTCGATCTTCTTGCGCAGCCGGCTGACGTGGGTGTCGACGACGCTGGTGTGCGGATCGAACCGATAGTCCCAGACCTGTTCCAGCAGCATGGTGCGGGTGACGACGCGATCCTTGTGCCGCAGCAGGTACTCCAGCAGCTTGAATTCCCGGGGTAAAAGATCGATCTGCTGGCCGCCGCGCACGACCCGGCGGGTCAGCAGGTCCACCGTCAGATCACCGCATCGCAGGGCTGTCTCGATCTCCTTGCCGGGCCGGCGGCGCAACAGATTGTGCAGTCGCGCCAGCAGCTCGGAATAGCCGAATGGCTTGGTCAGATAGTCGTCGGCCCCGGCCCTGAGGCCATTGACCCGCTCATCGAGGTGGCTGAGCGCGCTGAGGATCAGGATCGGCGTCTCGATACCCGCCGCCCTGAGCGCCTTGACCACGCTGAGCCCGTCCATGCCCGGCAGCAGACGATCCAGCACGACGGCGTCGAAATCTGAGCTGGAGCCCAGAAACAGCCCATCGCGCCCGTCGGCGACATGTTCGACGGTGAAGCCGTCCTGGCGCAGGCCGTTCAGGATATAATCGGCGATCTCCTGATCGTCCTCAATCACCAGCACGCGACGGCTCATCTCGGGGCTCCTGGCTGTACATTACACATCTGGCCGTTGTGTGAGGATTCAAACGGGACCGGGCGGCCGCCTACGGGGGAGGCGACCGCCCGGAACGTCCGTGGGGGCGTGCGGCGGTGGGGACGTCGCTAGCCCTTGTTGACGCAGGCCTTCATGAACACCACCCGCGTCCCAACGTGCGTCGCCTGTCTGCGCCAGGAGTCTGCGCAAGCGTCACGCTTGCCGCTGGGCCGAAGGGCGGTCGGGGATGGGCTCACGCGTGCGACCGCAGGGGGGGATGTTGCGGCGAACGTAGATGAACCCAGGGCGGCGATGAGGACCACCGGCGTGAACAGGTTCCGCATTTCCAGTCTCCTTCAACCTGGACCTGACCGGCCGGCGAACCGACCTGACGCCCCTGCGCCTCCAAGCGACCCTTCGGCCGACTTACAATCCTGTAAGCCACAGCCTCCTTTGAGCCGACGGCCTTCAGACCTCTCAGATTTGTAAGCCTGCCGACCGGCGGCGGGCGGATCGACGTGGCCAAACAGATGGCGATGGCGATACGGCCATCGGATTGATCCCCAGGAGAACCTCTATGAAAATGCGCATTCTGCTCGCCACGGCGCTCGCCGTCACCACGATGGCCGGCGGCGTCGCCCTTGCAGCTGATGCGGCCAAGGCCCCCGCCAGCGCCACGGCCCCCGCCAGCGCCACGGCCTCGATGAGCAAGACCGTCAAGCATCACAAGGCGGCAAGCCACAAGTCCGCCGCCAAGGCTGTCGCGACCACGCCGCCGAAGTCCTGACCGGTTGCGTCACGCTGCGTCCCGCCGGGCCGCAGCGTGACGTCAGATCAGCGCGTTCGCCAGCCCCGCCAGGATCCCGGTCCACCCTTGTTGGGTCTTGGCGACCCATTCGGCCCCGACGCCTTCCTGTGTGAGGGTGAGGTCACAGCCGTCCGGCGTTGGCGCGATATCCACGGTGACGGTGGTCGCGTCAAAAGCGATGTCGTCGCCGAAGCTGAACACCAACCGGTCCGGCCGGTCGATATGCCGATAGGCGCCCCGATGTTCAGCATCCTGGCCGTCCCGCCGCTCAATGATCAGAAAACGGCCCCCCACCTGAGCATCGATCTCTACCCGCACCATCTGCCCGCTTGGCGTCGCGAACAGCCAGCGACCGGCGCTGGCGGGGTCCAGCCAGGCGTCGAACACCCGCTCCTGTGAAGCCTCAAATTCCCGACGGACCACGACAGTGGCGACCGGGCTCGCCGGCGATCTGTGAAAGCCCGCCCGTTGCGACTGCGCCGGTAGCTTGACGGCCAGCCAGCGCGCCAACGCGGCGTTGACCGCCAGCGGCTGTTCCTGGGCCATCCAGTGGCCGGACTTCACCGTGACCTCCGTCAGGTCGGCGCAGTACTCACGCATCGGGTCGGCCAGACGCGAGTCCAGGGTCTCGCAGACATAGTCGTAGGCGCCGTGCAGAAACAGCACCGGCATCGCCAGCCGGCGGTTCGCCTGCGCGGCGAACGCCATATTAGCCTCAGCATTCATGTACCAGCTGTCCGGGCCGAAGAAGCCGTTGCGGGTGAGGGCGGCGGCATAGCGGTGTTCGTCCTCAAGAGTCAGTACGGCCTCATCGCGCGCCATCTGCGGCGGCGGCCCGGAGCCGAAGAAGCCGCCGATCTGGCGGGTGAAGGCGGTGACCGCCGGCTGACCCATTCCCTCCGGCGACCCTGCCCGGAACAGCGCCCGCACCGTCGCCGGGATATCGGCCTCGAACCCGGCGCAGGCGGCGGCGAAGTTCTCGCGGTAGAACATCATGTATTCCCACTGCGCGGCCGGGAACTGAGCTTCAGGATAGATCGCCCGGTTGGCTAGCGGCACGATGGTCTCCGGCGCAAAGCCATCGGGGATATAGGGCACGCAGAGGTTGGCCACCGCATGGCAGCGGTCCGGGTGATGCTGGGCTATCCCCCAGACCACCGGGGCGCCCCAGTCATGGCCGACCCAAACCGCCCGCTCGGCGCCCAGGTGGTCCAGCAGCTCGATCATGTCGGCGACAATGTGCTCTTGGGCATAGTCTTCGTGGTGCGGATAGACGCTGGAGCGGCCATAGCCGCGCATATCCGGGGCGATGCAGCGATAGCCCAGGCCCGCGAACACCGGCAACTGATGGCGCCATGAGATCGACAGCTCCGGCCAGCCGTGGACAAAGATCATCGGGATGCCGTCGTCCGGCCCGCACGACAGGTAGAAGGTGGTGTGGCGCGCGCTCTTGGCGACGTTCTCCAGGACAGACAAGGTCATGGCGCGGCTCCATCGGCGACGGTCATAGATTTGGCTTTCGCCGAAAGTCCTACACCGCCACTGTGCCCCGGCAAGCGCCTCGCTCCGGAAACCTCCTCCCATGTATGCCAAACTCATCGCCGCCGTCTGTTTGGGCCTGACGTTGGTGGCCACGTCCGCCGCCGCGGGCGCCTCTGGCTACCGCATCCTGGAGCGGATTTCCGGCCCGGATGGCGGCTGGGACTATGTGCGGATCGACGCCGCGCACAATCGCCTGCTGGTGGCGCACGGCGGCTCGGTGATGGCGGTTGATCTGGCGACCCACGCTGTCACGCCCGGTCTTGCGCCGGGCGCGATGCTGCATGACCCGTTGCCGGTCAACGACGGGGCCGAAATCCTGGTGACCAACGGCGGTACGGCCAGCGCAGTGTTTGTCGAGGCGCTCAGCGGCGCCGCCCTGGCCAGCGTCAAGACCGGCGCCGGCCCCGATGCGGCGGTGTTCGACGCCGGCTCCGGCCTGGTGCTGGTCATGGACCACGTCGGCGGCGACATCACCCTGATCGACCCGAAATCCCACCTGTCGGTCGGCGCCATTCCGGTCGGCGGAGAGCTCGAGGCCGCCGCCGTCGATGGGCGGGGCCGGGCCTATGTCAATGTCGAGGACAAGAGCGAAATCGCGGTTGTCGACATCGCCGCACGCAAGGTTATCGCCCGCCATCTGCTGCCGGGCTGTGACGGGCCGACCGGCATCGCCTATGACGCCGCCGACCACCAGCTGATCGTCGCCTGCGATGGCGGCACGGTGCTGGTCGACGCCGCCAGCGGCAAGGTGCTTAGCGCTCTGGTCACCGGTCAGGGCGCCGACGGCGTCGCCTTCGATGCTGCGCGGCGGACGGCCTTCGTGCCCGGCCGCGACGGGCGGCTGTTCGTCCTGCAGATCACCAAGGGCAAGGCCAGGATTGTGGACGTCGTCGCCACCGAACCCGGCGCCCGCACCATCGCGCTCGACCCGCGCACCGGCCGCCTTTACCTGCCCACCGCCCAGTTCGGACCTCGCCCGGCCAGCGGCGGCCGCGCGCCGATGATCCCGGGGACGTTCCATGTGCTGGTCATGGGCCGAGAGTAGCGCACCGCGTCCATTGACAGGGCCGCGCCGCTCGATCAGCCTCGCTGACGGTCAGGGAGCACGCCATTGCGGCCGGCGCCGAGGTCGAGCATGCAGACGCAGTCCAGACTGATCCTGCTCTTGGCGGTTGTGGCGCTGAGCCTCGCAGGATGCGGCAAGCCGAAGTCGGACGAGGTGCGGCCGCCGAAAACGTCTGCGACGGGCTCGGTCGTCGCCGGAGCAGCCAAGTCTCCAGACCAAATCGCCGCAGCGTTGATGGCCGCCCGCAACGGCTTTGCGATCCAGGAATTTTCGATCCAGACGCCGATGAGCTGCTTCAAGCCGGACGGCGAGACCTGGGTGCTGACCTGTCGGGTCGTGCTCAGCGACGCCAAGCGCGACGGCCGCCCGGCGGCGGTGGACGTGCAGATCTATGACCACGACGTCACGTTCGCGGACGAAATCCCCAAGGTGAAACAGCGGATCGTCGGGATGCAAGGCCAGGGCGACTCGCTGATCGTCTATACGCCCGACTTCAGCAGCGCTGACCCTCAGGGTCACAAACAGGTCTTCGAGACCCGTTGCCACCAGATCCAGGGCGCTAAGAACAGCCCGGTCTATTGCGGGATGCTGGTCAGTCCGCGCATTTTCGTAATGTCCGGTGTGACGCCGGCCGAGGCTTCAACCCGCGACATCGTGATCAGCGCCGAAGGCGCCGACGATAGCGACAGCAGCAGCGGCGACGCCCACCACGCAGCCGACCTGGCTTTCATCGGGTTGGCGCTGGCGAGTTCAGCAAAATAAGGCCTAAGGGGAATCCTGATGAGCAACTTTCTAGACAAGGCCGGCGACCTGCTGCTGAAGCTGGCCCTGGCCGGATATCTGATCATGGCCTTCTTCGTCGGCATGGCGAAGGATCCACATAGTGGCAGCACGATCTGGACGATCATCGAGGGCGCACTCTGGCCGATCACCCTGATCGTCGCCTGGATCCGGGCGACCTGATCGGGTCCATGGAGGAGGCGCCGAAGATGCGTTCATCGCTCGTCCGCTGGATGGCCACGGTCAGCTTCGGCGCAACTCTGATCCTAGGCCTCATCGCGCCAGCCTTCAGCCGCGCCGATCCGGCTGGCGATGGCATCCTCTGCCGCCAACAGTGCGGCGAAAACAACGACTCCTGCCAGCGTATCTGCCTGATGGATCGCGAACGTCTCTCAGCTCCGCCAGAGCCGATGCGGCCGATGCCGCCCGTTCCGACGCTGTACGGCGCGATCGCTGTAGAAGCCCGCTCGCTGATCACCGGCATCGGTCGCGACGCCGGATCGCGCGCCGAGGCCGAACGACGCGCCCTGGCGCTTTGCCGTCGCGGTGGCGGGTCCGCCTCAGGCTGCCAGATTGCCGTCTGGGCGCACAATTCGTGCCTGGCCCTGACGACCAGCCGTGAGCCGCCGGGCGAGGTCAATGTCTGGGGCTATGCCTATTCCGATGACGGATGGGTCTCACGCCGCAACGCTACACGGGCCTGCGTGAAAGCGGGCGGCTCACACTGCACGGTCGCGGTCAGCTTCTGCACAGGGTGAGCCGACTTCTCTAGCTGAAGCTTAGCGTGCGCTTCTCTCCCAGGTCCGGCGTTGTCTTTGTGACGTTGGCGCGGACCACCTCGAAGGCGTATTTCAGCGGCCCGGTGTCCGACACCCAGACGGCCGCGCTGGAGACATCCAGGCACAGCATCGTCAGGCGCGGGTCGTCCTTGCCTTCAGGAAACCAAGCCGCGACGTGCGGGCTCCAGTACTGCTCGATCCGGTCACGGTCGTGAGCGACCCGCAGCGCGCCGATCGCGCTGGCGTGCAGGCCCTTGCCCTGAAACACAAATACGCCTTGCGCAGCGGCATCGACCGCCTGGGCAAGATCGCTGTCGCGATAGGTGAAGAACCAGATCCGGCTGGTCTCGCGCTCGACAAACGCCGTCATCGGCTGCAGCTGCGCCGCGTCGCGCGCCAGACCCAGCATGCCGGTGCGCTCATGGTCGATGGCGGTCCACAGGCGATCCTGGATCTCGGCCTCGCTGAGGGGGTGATGGGACATGGTAGCTCCTTTTTTGGGTTCGGCGCCTCTCAAACACCTCAGCCCCTAGGTAGTTCCGGCGATGGGCTGCGACACGAATTGCGGGTGGCTGGGGAACTATCTCCATCGTCCGCCGTTCGGATTCCAAGACGTCATCAAACCGGAATGTCCGAGGAGCCCGGAATGCGCACTTGCAAGATCTCACGGTCGTTTCGCAACGCAACGATCAGCATGGCGGCGCTTGGCGGGATCTTGTCTCCCGGAATGGCCAGTGCGGCTGTTTTCGTTCTGACCGCCAGCAACGTCGTGATCGATTCGCCGGCCCCTCTATTTACGTCATCGATCATCAGCGGCGTCCTTACCCTTGATGATGCGATCCTGCCGGGCGCCAGCTTTGGCGCGTCCAGCGTGACCGGCCTGACGCTTAATTTCGGCGGTATCGTCGGCACGCTGGCTGACATCACGGCGGACATCGCACCGGGTTCAGTTCAGCTGTTCGGGACACGATCTTCGAGCGGTGCGGGCTTTTCGGTCTTTGATCTGCGGTTCGGCTTTCCCACGTCCGTCGCTGGGTGCAGCTTCGTGTGCGCCGGCCAGATCTTGATCAACAGCCCCATCGCGGGGGGTGACACATCGAACTTCATCGCCATCGACGACGTCAATGTCACGACGCTGAGCGTCATCAGCAGCTTCACCCCGACCTTTGTCCAGGTCGTTGGCGTGGTGCCCGAGCCGGCGTCGTGGGCGCTCATGATCTTCGGCTTTGCAGGGCTTGGCGCGATTCTGCGCCGCAAGCGGCTGGCCACAGCCTAGTTCCAGGCTAATTCCGCAGCACGCCCACGCCCGCCAACGCCGCCACATCGCCTGCCGCCATCCCCAGCCATTCGGCCAACACCTCGCCATTGTGTTCGCCCAGGTGCGGCGCGGGTCCGCGAACCCCGCTCTTCGCATCCGAGAACCGGTAGGGCGACTGCGGGATCGGCCGTGTGCCGCCGGCGCGGTCGTCGATGTCGACGAGGGAGCCGCGATGCCTGACGGTGGCCTGCTCACGCATTTCTGCACCGGGCCGCACCTGGCCCCAGGCGACGTTCATCCGGGCCATCGCAGCCTCGACGTCGGACCAGGTGGACAGTCCCCTGAAGAACACGTCAACGGCGGCGCGCCGCAGGGCGATCTTCTGATCGAGCGCCATTCCCTCGCCGGTCGGATCCTCGACCATGAGGTTTTGGGTCATGAGGCGCCACAAACGGCGGAAGTCGTCCGACACCAGGATCGCGCCGGCCCCGGTTTCCCAGACGTCGTTGGGCAGGCCCATGGTGGCCTCGGAGTCCTCCAACTCATAGTGGATCTGATCGTCCGTCACCAGGGTGGCGTCGATCATGGCGATGTCGATGTGCTGGCCCAGGCCGGTCCGCTCGCGCAGAATTACCGCCGCCAGCACGCCGATCAGGCCGTGCAGCGAGGCGTTGGTGTCGGCCACCGACAGCGGCAGTTCGCGGTGCGGGATCTTGCCCCGCCGCACGGCGCGGGCCAGCAGGCCGACTTCGGCATGGACAATCGGCGCATAGGCGGGCCGGTGCGACTCCGGGCCGTTCGCGCCGAACCCTGAGATCGACAGCATGATCAGCCGCGGATTGACCTCTTTCAGCGCCTCATAGCCAAAGCCCAACCGGCCCATCACGTCGGGACGATAGTTCTCGATCAGGATGTCGGCCTGGCGCACCAGATCCAGCACCAGCGTCTTGGCGCCCGGGTGGCGCAGGTCGATGGAGATGTCCCGCTTGCCGGCGTTCTGCTGGTGGAAATAGCCGGGAATGCCGCCCACGACCTTGCCCCAAAGGCGCGTCACGTCGCCGTCCGGCGGTTCGACCTTGACCACGTCAGCGCCCAGATCGCACAGCATGCGCCCGGCGAACGGGCCAGCCAGAACGCGCGAGAAGTCGAGGACCTTCAGACCGGCTAGCGGGTAGGGGGCGTCCGTCACGTGATGCAGCCTCTGCGGGGTCGCCAGATGCGCAAGCTCACTTGGCGTGCGCCATGATCTTGCTGAGTTCCTTCAGGGACAGCACGCCGTCATGGTCGGTGTCGAGGATCGTGTTGAAGACGTAGGCGTGGTAGCCGAGGAACTCGCGTTGCGTCATCTTGCGCGACACGCTCTCGCTGTCGAATGCCTTGAAGCTGGCCTCGGCGTTCTGCTTGGCCTTGCCTTCGAGCGACGTCTTGAATTCGGTGTAATTCAGCATGCCATCCTGGTCAGCGTCGTTGGCCCCCAGCTTCGGCAGTTGGCGGTTCAGATAGTCGTTCAGGGTGACCTTACCATCCTGGTCGGCATCCATGTAGGTCAACGCCACCTCAGGACTTATCGCCTGCGCCATCGCCAGCGATCCGGCGGCTACGGCGATGCCAACGCCGACGGTCAGTTTTCCAATCACGCCCATGGTCGATCTCCCCCCTTCCTCCGTGTGAAACTACCGAGCCGCGCCAAATTCATAGGGCTCCAGGCTCGCCTGGGCCTCGGCGCGGTATTTGTGCCAGCGGTTGCCGCCATAGTAGGCGAGGCTTCCCGGTTCAGCGTCGCCGTGGCCGTTGTAGTACGAAATGCAGTCGCGAAGCGGCGCGGTGGCCATGTCGGACTGGCGGCAGTGTTCCGCATAGGCCTGTTCAGGATCGGACCGGACATCGACGGTTGTCACGCCGCGATCGCGCATCTCGCGCAATAGCCAGACCACATAGTCCCCGTGCGCCTCGATGGCGTCGGTGAAGTTGAAGCTGCCGCCGCCGCCTTGCGGCCCGGCGATGATGAAGAGGTTCGGGAACCCCCGACTGTGCAGGCCGAGGAAGGTGCGGGTGCCCTCCGCCTCCCACTTCTGCTTCAGCGTCTGGCCATTGCGGCCGGTGATCATGTTGAACGTGGAGGTCGCCATCCACTGGAACCCGGTCGCATAGATCAGCACGTCCAACGGATATTCGACGCCATCGTGGACGACGCCCCGTTCATTGATCTCGGCCACCCCGCCAGGCGCGGTGTCCACCAGATGCACGTGCGGCAGGTTGAAGCTCGGCAGGAACTCGTCGTGGAATGTCGGGCGTTTGCAGCCGAACGGATAGTAGGGCTTGAGCGCGGCGGCGGTTTTCGGATCCTTGACGATGGCGTCCACCCGCGCGCGGATCTGTTCCATGATCCGGAAGTTGGCCTCGAGCTGCTTGTCGAGCAGCTCCTCCTGGCTCAGCATACCGGCATACTCTTTGCGCACCTTGAAGTCCGCGACCTTGCCCGACAGGTAGTCGTCGTTGGCCTGCATCGCGGTTCGGCCGGCCGAGATCCTGGCGAACCGCGCCCGCCGGGCCCGCGCCCAGCCCGGCTCATTGGCCCAGGCCTGGCGTTCTTCATCGGTGGTGGCGCGCTGGTCGCGGACGTCAATGGAGGACGGAGTCCGCTGGAACACGTAGAGCTCGCCCACGGTCTTGGCCAGTTCCGGGATCGCCTGGACGGCGGTGGCGCCGGTGCCGATGATCCCGACCCGCTTGCCCGCAAGATCAATGTTGTAGTCCCAGCGCGAGGTGTGGAAGCTCTCGCCCTTGAACGCCTGCATGCCGGCGATGCGCGCCAGCTTCGGCGTCGTCAGGATGCCGTTGGCCAGCAGCACGAACCGGGCCCGCATCTTGTCGCCGCGATCGGTGGTGACAATCCAGCGGCCGGCGGCCTCATCCCAGGCGGTTTCCTCGACCGTCGTGTGAAACAGGCAGTGGTCGTAGAAGCCGAACGTCTCGGCCAACCGCTGGCAGTATTCGAGGATCTCGAAGCCCGAGGCGAACTTCATGGTCGGGACGTAACCGGTCTCTTCCAGCAACGGCAGGTAGCTATAGGATTCCACATCGCAGGCGATGCCCGGATAGCGGTTCCAATACCAGGTGCCGCCGACGTCGCCGCCTTTCTCGCAGAAGCGCACATCGGTGAAGCCGGCGGCCTTGAGCTTGTGCCAGAGCAGCAGGCCCGCAAACCCCGCGCCGACCACCAGGATCTCGCATTCGTCGCTCAGGGCCTCCCGCTCGACGGGGTCGGTGGAATAGACGTCGGTGAGATAGCGGGCGAACTCGCCCTCCATGGCCATGTAGTCGGCCGCGCCGCGCCGCACATCCTTGAAGGCCCGGTAGCGAGCCTGTTCCTCGGCGTTGAACGTCGCACCGGGCGGAAGCTCGGGCAGGGTGGTCAGCGCCGCATCGGCGATCACCGAGTAGCCTTTGCCGGCGATCCGATCACTCGCCTTGGCCGCCCGGGTGTTGAAGAGCTTCACGCCGGTCTTGGGGTCGGTGCGGATAGCAGCGGTCATGGTGTCGGATTCCCCTCGGACGTTCAGGCGTTTTGCCGACAGTGCACCATCTTCCGTTCGCCCGCCAAGAGGCATCGGTCTCGCCGGACGCATTGCCTGCTTCACCCGTCCTCCGGCCCGCCTCGTTTCTGCTTCATCCAGGCGCGCGAGGCCTTGTGGCGCGAGATCCAGACTTTCTTGTTTTCCTGGGCGGCGCGGGGGTCGGCCTTACGGCGCTCGAACGCCAGTTCGGCCTCAAGCTTCTGGAACGCCCGCAGTCGATCCAGCGCCAGATCGCCTGCCGCAATAGCCACCTGCACCGCACAGCCCGGCTCGCGGCCATGGGCGCAATCGCCGAACCGGCAGTTCGCCGCCAGGGTCTCGATATCGGCAAACGTTGCCGCGACCCCCACCTGCGCATCCCAAAGGCCCAGTTCGCGCATGCCCGGCGTGTCGAGGACCAGGCCGCCGGAGGGCAGCAGCACCAGTTCGCGGTGGGTGGTGGTGTGGCGACCGCGCTCGTCGGCCTCGCGGATCGCGCCGGTGTCCATTTTCTCCTCGCCGAGCAGGGCGTTGAGCAGGGTGGACTTGCCGGCCCCGGAGGACCCCAGCAGCACGGCGGTTCGGCCGGGCGCCAAGTGCGCCATCAGCGCCTCCAAGCCCTGGCCGGTCTTGGACGACAGCGCCAGCACCGGGGCGCTTAAGGCGATGGCCTGGACGTCCGCAATCGCCGCCGCTGAATCCTCAGCCAGATCGGCCTTGGTCAGGACGACCACCGGTTCGGCGCCGCTCTCGTAGGTGGTGGCCAGGTAGCGCTCCATTCGGCGCAGGTTGAGGTCCGAGTTCAGCGAGGCGACCAACAGCGCCACGTCGACGTTGGCGGCCACCACCTGGGCCCCGCCGCGCGGCCCGGAGGCCTTGCGGATGAAGGCGGTGCGCCGGGGCAGCACGGCCTGGACCAGGGCGGTGGTTTCGCCGGGGCGAAGCTCCACCGCCACCCAGTCGCCGGCGGCGGGGCGTGCGGCATCGCCGGCCGCCCCCATCAGAGCGCCGGACGCGCGAGCGTCCACCTCGCCGCCCTCGGTGATCAGGCGATAGCCGCCCCGGTGATGAACGATGATCCGGCCGGGCGCGAGGCCCTGGTCAGCATAGGTCGCGAAGGCGTTCTGAAGCGTTTCGCTCCAGCCGTAGGACGTCAGCAATGGGGTGTTCCTTGAGATCGAGAGCCAGTGAGGCGTCGACCGCTGGAGCCCCGGAGGTTGGGGATCAGGCGCGGATCACGCGCCAGCGGCGACGCAGCGGAGGGCTGCGCAGGCAATGGGCGACATCTGGACCTCCTCCTCTGCTGATCTAGGGTGGGAACCAACCGACCTTGGCGGGGGGCGTCGGGCGCGTCAAGTTACTGTCGGCGACGGGAGATGACGCGCATGGTCCAGTCCAAGGCTGCGACGGTCGATGAGTACCTGGCGGGGGTTGAGCCGAAGCGGGCGGCGGCGATGGCGCGTATCCGCAAGGTGGCTCTGGCGGCGTTGCCAGACCATGCCGAGTCCATGCGCTATGGGATGCCGACCTACACGCGTGGCGCGGAAGAGCCCGGCTTCGCGTTCAACAGCCAGAAACAGTACATCTCGCTCTATGTGAGTGCTCGCGCGCATGCGCTGCACGCGGAGGCGCTGAAGGGCCTCGACGCCGGCAAGAACTGCATCCGATTTCGCAAGCCCGACCAGATCGACTTTGAGCTGCTGGCGATGATGCTGCGCGACACGGCGGCGCTGGGGGCGGCGAGTTGTTAGGGGGCGTGCAGCGGCAGAGGTCGTCTTTGGGCTGCCTGCGGGATAGTTCCCCATTCAGGTCCCCGGGACCGTCGTTCAGGCTAGCGGTCTGACAAAGCCGCCTTCAATCGGGCGACGCCCGCCGACAGCTCGGTCCCAATCTCCAGATCTGCAGAGTATCCCCTGAAATACTGCACATAGTGGTCGAGCGAGATGGCAGGATTGGCCACGTTGAGGCGGGAGAACTGCTCTTTGGCGTCGTCATCCCGAGCCAGATTCATCAGGGCGACGACCCGGCACATGCCATCATGCTCCGAGGGTGGATTGACCAGCACGTGGGCGACGTAGGCGTAGTTGCCGCGGCACAGCTCGGAATAGCCGACAAAGACCCGGGTCCAGACCGCACCCCATTCGTCATTCGGAAATGCGCTTTCAAACTGCCGGATCAGCGCCAATCCCTCGTCCACCCGTCCCATCCGCGCATAACCGACGCCCGCACAGCCCATGGCGAAGGGGAAAGCCAGGAAGATATCGGGCTGGCGTGCGATTGATCGCTCATAGAGATCAACCGCGCGACCTGGAGATCCCGCCGCCCAATAGGCCATTTGCGCCGGCCACAGGGCCTCGCCGTTGTCAAAGCCGAGACGCAACGCTTCGTCGGCCTCGCGAATGGCTTCGGCGCGTTCCGTCTCAACACTGCCCGACCATCCCGTTGCGGCGCGCCATGCGAGAATCATCGCAAGCCAGCCATGGGCCAGGGCATAGTTCGGATCAAACTCAAGCGCTTTGCGCGCATCCAGCATCCCCTGCTGCAACGTCTCAAGCCGCCAGTCCCAGGCGACAGACATCGCGCGCCGCGTCAGCTCCCAGGCTTGCAGACTGTCCGGATGTTGCCGCAGGGCGCGGACACCCTCCACGCGCGCAACGACACCGCCGACAGCAACGACAACGCCCCTGGCGATCTCGTCCTGAATGGCGAAGATATCTCCGGCAGAGCGGTCGAAGCGTTGCGACCACGTCTGCTGATTGTCCTTGATATCGATAAGCTCGACGGAGACGCGCAGCTTGTCGCCGCTGCGCCGCACGCTCCCCGTCACCGCGTATCGGCAGGACAGATCCTTGGCGATTTGCACAGGGTTGTCGTTCGGTTCGAGCGTCCGGCGAACGGACGTACGTGGCGTGACGCTCAGTCCCTTCACCGATGTCAGCAAGCTGGTGACATCCTCCGTCAGCCCCTCGGCGGTCACCTGTTCGATTTCGTCACTCGCCCGCGCACGGAAGGGCAGAACCACGATCCGCGAACCGTCTGCGACGTTGTGAGTTCCAACGGGCTTCGGTCCTGCAGGCAAGGAACCTGGCGCTGCGGGCTCGCCGCCGATGAGCCGCCTTACGTCGCCCAGAAACCCAAGCCAGGCCTTGTCCGTCCCCTCCCCCCGCCAATGCCCCAACTCCGACGTATGGGTCAGCTCAAACATGATCGGCCGCTCGCACGGCTCGATCATCACCGGGACCAGCGTCTTGTTCCTGTCCGCGAGCGTCGCCTCAGCCCGCACCCAGCGAGACGCCACCGAAGTCTTCGACCACAGCACCACCACCGCCTTGGCGGCCCGAAGCGCGGCCTCGATCTTCTCGTCGAACGCCTCGCCCGAGCGCAGGTGATCATCCCACCAGACAGCCAGCCCCGCCGCTTCCAGCGCATCGGCATATCGTCGCGCGACATCGCGATCCTGGTGGCTGTAGGAGATGAAGACGTCGGACGTGCTCAACTTACCGCGCGCCGCAGCACGTCCTCGGTCCATTGGTTGAGGCTCTTGCCCGCCAGTTCGGCCGCTTCGACCGACTTGGCATGCACGGCCGGATCGAGGCGCAGCATCACCTTGCCAGAAAACGGCCGCTCCGGCGTCTTTCCCAGCTTGGCGCAGGTGTCGATATAGTCGTCCACCGCCTCATGAAACGCTTCGACCAGCGCAGGAACCGTGTCGGCGTGGAAGGTCACGCCGTCACGGATGCCGGCGATCCGCCCGAAGAACAGACCATCCTCTGCATCGAACTCCACCCGCGCCCGATACCGGCGATATTCCAATATGTTGCTCATGGCTTGATCCCCAGCCTGGTCAGATAGTCCCGCGCCGCTCGGACCTGATAGCGCTTGGCTTCCTTGGCGGGGTGCGGGCGGTGAAACGTCTCGATCATGGCATCCTTCACAAAGCGAACACGCGATCCGCTGCCCTCGACAAGCGTGCATCCCACGGCGAGCAACAGGGCCTCAATCGCCAACCACTCGATGCTTGCTGGGGTCGGCTGACGAAAGACCGCCGCGAGCGTCCTGGCGTGGCGCGCGTTCATGATAGCAGTTTATGCTATCATGATTGAGGTGGCAAGGATCACGCCATCGCGAGCCTTTGCAATCAAGAGTGTCGCAAACCTGACGGCGATCATGCGCCCGGCTCCGCCTCGTCCCAGAGGCGGCCCAGGCTCTTCTGCAACGGCTGCAGATTCTCGCTGTTTGCGAAGATGCGACCAAGGCGAATTTCCCAGTGCGCCAAGGTGATCTCGGGCTCAGCGCGGCGCGCCTGGGCCAGCAGGTCCAGCGCCCCGACTGTTGGCCCGTGGCGACCAAGGATCGTCGCCTTGATTAGATAGCCGAAGCTGAGGTCGGGGTTCAGCGCCAGGGAGCGGTCAAAGGCCGCGATCGCGGCATTCCAGTCGCTGGCGCGGACATGGGCGTATGCGCGGAAGAGATGGTTGCCGAACTCCAGGTTCGAGCCGGGCGCGGTCCTGGAATCGGCGTCCAGATGGTCCAGAGACTCCTGCAGACGATTGAGGAGGCCGCAGGCCAGGGCGGCCACGAAGTGCGCATAGCCATAGCTGGGGCTGAGCCGGATGGCGCGTTCGGCGCGTTGCAGCGCTTGCAGCGGCTGGCTGATGAAATTCAACGCCTGAGCGACGAAGCCGAGCACCACGGCGTTGTCCGTGTCGAGCGCCAGAGCGCGGTCGATGTGGCCTCGGATCTCACGCTCGATATTCGGGTCTTCTGGCGAAAACAGCCAATACTCCAGAGCGGTCTGGACTGCCACCATGGCGTGGGCCAACCCGTAGTCCGGCGCGATCGCGACGGCCCGTCGCGCTTCGTCCAGGCCCTGAGAGACGCTATCCGATCCAACGGACCGAAACGTCGAGATCGATCTCGTGACGGCCTCCCAGGCGGTGAGGTCGGTCGGCTTCTTCAGCGCCCGCGCCATCTCCAGATGCTGGACCTGCGCGTCCAGGTGCGCGGCCACCTCCAGGACGAGGTCCTCTTGCAGCGAGCCCAGCTCACTCAGCGGGCGTTCGAACTTCTGGGTCCACAGAACGGCGCTGGTGGCGGCCTCGACCAGCTGGGCCGTCACGCGAAGATTTGAGGCGATCCGGCGCAGGTTCCCTTCGAGCACGTAACGCACGCCAAGCTGACGCCCCACCTCCGCAAGGTCAGGGATCATACCTGTGCGAAACCGGGCGGTCGCCGAGCTGGCGAGCACCCGGACATTGACCCCCTGCGAAAGAGCATCGATCAGGTCCTCAACCATGCCGATGGCGAAGACCTCGTCCTCTGGCAAACCGGATCTGTTGGCAAACGGCATCAACGCCAACGACGGCCGCTCTCCGCGTTTGCCGGGTTTCTCCGCCAGCGAATGAGCGGCTTCAACTGGCGCTGGCGCTGGCTCGCGCATGGCCAGCCGCTTCACATCGCCAAGGAACCCCAGCCATGCCTTATCGGTTGGCCCACCGTCCCAATGCCCCAACTCCGACGTATGGGTCAGCTCAAACATGATTGGCCGCTCGCACGGCTCGATCATCACCGGAACCAGGGTCTTATTTCGATCTGCCAAAGTGGCCTCGGCCCGCACCCAGCGAGAGGCCACCGAAGTCTTCGACCACAGCACCACCACCGCCTTGGCGGCCCGAAGCGCGGCCTCGATCTTCTCGTCGAACGCCTCGCCGGAGCGCAGATGATCGTCCCACCACACCGCCAGCCCCGCCGCCTGCAGCGCCTCCGCATAGCGCCGCGCGACGTCGCGATCCTGGTGGCTGTAGGAAATGAAGACGTCGGTCATCAGGCGGCGCGCGGCGAGATCGACAGAAGGTCGTCACTGACCTCTCGCCGCCTGCGCATCAGGTCGAAGTCGGCTTTCAGGCCAAGCAAGAACCCGTCGGACAGGCCGAAATAGCGCGCCAGCCGCAGGTCAGTGTCGGCGGTGACACTGCGCTTGCCGAGCACGATCTCATTGATCCGGCGGGGCGGTACATGCACCGCGCGCGCCACCTCGTTCTGGCTGAGGCCCATGGGCTTCAAGAACGCCTCAAGCAGGATCTCGCCCGGCGTCGGGTTCGGCAACAACGGGTCCTCAGTCATGATAGTCGACGATTTCGACATGAGCCGGCCCTCCTTCATGCCAGACAAAACAGAACCCCGCTGCGCGGGAGGCGCCCGCCAGCGGTAGGTTACAGCTTCACCTTCGTGTAGGTCTGGTTGGCGGCGAGGATCACATGGTCTTCCACGCCATTCTCGCGGTCCGCGTTGATCCGCGCGTACTCGGGCGATGTCATCATCTCCAGGAAAGCCGCGCGCGAGGGGTAGTGCACCAGCACAACCCAGTCCCAGCGGCCCTCGCCGAGATCGCCAAGCACCGCGCCCTCAACATTCCCGGCCCAGATGATAGTTCCTCCCACCTTCTTCAGGAGCGGCATGTCGCCTTTGGAATAGCGCGAATAGGCGTCCCATCCCGAACCGTTCCCGTCGAGCGAGCGCTCGCGGAAGCGGACGAGGTTGACCATCACCACCGGCCCCTGGTCGGGCAGGCTGCGGACAAATTCGTCATTCAGGTCTTTGGGAACGACAGGCATACGTCAACGCCTCCAATCGGGCACGGCTACACGAGGGTGGCGGGCAGGTCGAGGGGCGGTGGGATTGCTTGACTCTAGGCCAGCCACCCCAGCCCCGCCTCACCCCGCAAGATCGCCTCCGCCTCGGGCCGGTGCTTCTCGCCGCCCTCCCGGTCATGCAGCACCAGGGCCGGCAACAACCGCAGCGGCGCCTTGCCGGTCTTCACCGCGCGCACCAGCACCCGCTTGGCCGGGGCGTCGACGAACGGCTGGATCGGGCGGATTTGGAACGAGCCGGCTTTCTCGCCCAACAGCGCCAGCAGATCCGCCAGCCGGTCGGCGCGGTGGATCACGGTGATCGCCCCGCCTTCGCGCACCGCCTTGGTCAGGAACCCGGCCCAGGCGGCCAAGCCATCGTCGGCCAGCCAGGCAGCCCGGCGCTCCGCAGCAGGGCCGCGCAGGGTCGAGGGGTCGTCGAAGAACGGCGGGTTGGCGATGACGGCGTCGAACGGCTCCAGACCCAGGTGGGAGAAGCGTTGCGCCACGTCGCCCTCGCGGATGGAGACGCGGTCCGCCAGGCCGTTCAGGACGACATTCTCCCGCGCCAGGGCGGCGGTGGCGGCGTCACGCTCCAGGCCCATGAACCTCGCCTCGGCGCAGCGCCAGGCGGCGGCCAACAAGGCGCCGCCGACGCCGCAACCGGCCTCCAGCACCTGCGCGCCGGCCGGAGCTTCGCAGGCGGCGGCCAGCAGCGCGGCGTCGAGGCCGGCGCGATAGCCCCGCTCGGGCTGGCGCAGCTGAATCCGGCCGTCCAGCAACCGGTCTTCGGTGACTACAGTCATCGCACGCGCCTTGGTGTATGTAGGACGCACGGTCGGCGGCCCTTCGCTTGACCGTGCCCTATCGCGTCACCATTGTCCCGGCAAAGGCGGATAGTGGGCTCCGGACGCTCTCGCCTACGCAGGAAATGTCGCACTTGGAAGCCGCCCAGGTCATCGCCGCACCGCCCTCGCTGGACCTGTTGATGGACCTGGCGCGCCCGGACATGGCCGCCGTCGATGCGCTGATCCGCAAGCATATGGACAGCCCGGTTCCGGTGATCCCGGCCCTGGCCGACCACCTGATCGCCGGGTCTGCCAAGCGGTTGCGGCCGCTGCTGACCATTGCTGCAGCCAGGCTGGCGGGCGCGCGGGACGATGCGTGCCTCAAGCTGGCGGCGGCCGTCGAGTTCATTCACACCGCGACGTTGCTGCATGACGATGTGGTGGATTCCTCTGAACTGCGGCGTGGCCGGGTGGCGGCGCACCTGATCTGGGGCGCGCCGGCCAGCGTGCTGGTGGGCGACTTTTTGTTTGCGCGAGCCTTCGAGCTGATGGTCGGGGCCGGCTCGATGTCGGCGCTGGAGATCCTGGCCCGCGCCAGCCGGGTGATCTCCGAGGGCGAGGTGCTGCAGCTGACCCGCGCCCACGACATCGACCTCAGCCAGGATGTCTATATCGACATCATCCGCGCCAAGACCGCCGAGCTGTTCGCCGCTGCGGCTGAGGCCGGCGCCGTCTCGGCCGGCGCGTCGCCCGAGCGCTGCCGGCTGCTCCGCCGGTTCGGCCAGGACCTGGGGCTGGCGTTCCAGCTGGTGGATGACGCGCTGGACTATTCCGGCGATGCCCGCACTCTGGGCAAAAATCCCGGCGACGACTTCCGCGAAGGCAAGGTCACGCTGCCGCTGCTGCTGGCCATGCAGCGGACGGCGGCCTCGGAGCGGGACTTCTGGGTCCGCACCGTCGACCGGCGCGAGCAGGCGGATGGGGATATGGACCGCGCGGTCGTGCTGATGCGCGAGACCCGCGCCCTGGACGACACCCTGGCCCTTGCCGCCCGCTACGCCGACAGCGCCAAGGCGGCGATTGCGGACTTCGGCGGCGTCAGCTGGCGCCCGGCGCTGCAGGACCTGGCGGATTTTGCGGTGATGCGCCGGGCCTAGAAGCCGGTGAACAAGCGGTCGAGGGCGCGGCGGATGGCGTCTTCGTGGGCAATGAGGTTGCCAGCATTGCGCCGCAGATCGCTACGATTCAGCGCGACCAACTCAGGAACGGATACGACGAAACGGCCGCCGTTGAATTCGACCTCAATACTTGCTCCGGTGTAGGTCGACCGTCCGTCGTCAGGGATAAGGGGCGCTACGACGACCGTTGGAACGCCTTCGAAAAAGTGAGATTGCATCACCACGACGTAGGGCATCCCCGGTCGCGAGCGGTCAGAAGGATTTTCATAGACGTCGAACTGTCGCACCTACCAGGTCCGCAAATCTTCCCCGAAGACCCCGTACCTCTCGATCCGCTCCTTGTGAGCTTTGATGGCCTCGGCGTTTTCTTCAGCCCACTGGGCCGCCAAAGCGTCTTCAGCCTGCCGACGGGCCTTTGACAGGGCAACTCGCAGAGCACCCTCCGCAACTCGAACTATATCCACGCCAGCGGCTTCGGCTTTTGCCATCAGGTCAGGATCAATCTTGAGTTCAGGCTTTCCCATCTCACGAAGATATCCCTGTGCGAACCACCCGTCACCTCACTCCGCAAACGGATAGGGCAGCGGCCCCGACCGGAACAGAATCACCGGGTTCTCGTCATAGTCGCCCATCTCGGTGTCGGCGGTGGCGGAGAACGCCACCACGGCCGGGCGCAACGGCCCCAGCCGCTCGGCCTTGCGCCGGGCTTCCTCGGCGGTCTTGCAGCCGACCTGCTGCTCGGCCTTCAGTGACTTGCCGCGCCCCGCCTTGTAGGACTGGACGATGTAGACGGTTTCCTTGGCCATGGGCCTTCACGCGCCGGTTTGTGGGCGGGGTCAATGGGCTGCGAACTGATGGCTCCACGGTCGATCATCGACCGACGAAAATCCCATAGCTTTCCAGAACCGCTCTGCGCCCGGATTGCCGGCGTGCACGGTGACCAACAGCGTCTGGCCCAGCGCCTCGTTGAGAAGCGCACTGGTGATAGCCCGCGCCACGCCGCGGCCACGCGCCGCCTTGGCGACATAGAGCCGGCGCATTCGGATCGCCGCCGGCTCGGTTGGTTCGACCGTCATCCCGCCAATCCCCACCAGTTCACCGCCTTCGAAGGCGGCCAGTAGGGCGAGGAAGATTTCAGGCGTCTCGGCCATCTCGATCGCCAGCCGCGCCATGTGACGATGGCCTTCAACATCGGCCTCGGCCCTGAGGGCGTCAAAGCCGTCCGGCAGTGTGCCGGCGATCCTGGCGAGTTGGAGTCTCACCCCGGCCCGATCATCTTCTCCGGCCGCACCCATTCGTCAAACTCCGCATCGCTGAGATAGCCGCCGCCGACCGCTTCTTCCCGTAGCGTCGTGCCGTTCTTGTGGGCGGCCTTGGCGATCTTGGCGCAGTTGTCGTAGCCCAGCTTGCCGTTGAGCGCCGTCACCAGCATCAGCGAGCGCTCCAGGTTCAGCTTGATGTTGTCTTCCCGGGCCTCGGTGCCGGCCACCATGTTGTCGGTGAACGAGATCGAGGCGTCAGCGATCAGCCGGCAGGATTGCAGGAAATTGTAGGCCATCACCGGGTTGAAGACGTTGAGCTCGAAATGACCCTGGCTGCCGGCGAAGGCGATCGCCGTCTGGTTGCCCATGACGTGGGCGCAGACCATGGTCAGGGCCTCGGCCTGGGTCGGATTGACCTTGCCCGGCATGATCGAAGACCCCGGCTCGTTCTCCGGCAGCGCCAGTTCGCCCAGACCCGCCCGGGGTCCGGACCCCAGGAAGCGCAGGTCGTTGGCGATCTTGAACAACGCGCCGGCCGCTGCGGTCAGGGCGCCGTGACTGAACACCATGGCGTCGTGGGCGGCCAGGGCCTCGAACTTGTTGGGGGCAGTGATGAACGGCAGGCGGGTGATCGCCGCGATCTTCTTGGCCACCAGCTCGGCGAACCCGATGGGGGCATTGAGCCCGGTGCCGACCGCCGTGCCGCCCTGGGCCAGCTCATAGAGGCCATAGAGCGTGTCCTTGAGCCGCCGCACCGACATGGCGATCTGGTGCGAATAGCCGCCGAACTCCTGGCCGAGCGTCAGCGGCGTGGCGTCCTGGGTGTGGGTGCGGCCGATCTTGATGATATGGGCGAACTGGTCCGACTTCTTCTTCAGCGCCGCGTGCAGGTGCTCCAGCGCCGGCATCACCGAGCGCGCCACCTCCTCGGCGGCCGCGATGTGCATGGCGGTGGGATAGGTGTCGTTGGACGACTGGCTCATGTTGACGTGGTCATTGGGGTGGACCGGCGCCTTGGAGCCCATCACTCCGCCGAGCATCTCGATGGCGCGATTGGAGATCACCTCATTGGCGTTCATATTCGACTGGGTGCCGGAACCTGTCTGCCAGACCACCAGCGGAAAGTGATCGTCCAGCTTGCCGTCGATCACTTCCTGCGCAGCGGCGATAATGGCGGCGCCGATCTTGGGGTCCAGGCGGCCCAGGTCCATATTGGCCTCAGCGGCGGCGCGCTTGACCACGCCCAGCGCCTTGATCACCGGCTGCGGCTGCTTCTCCCAACCGATCTTGAAGTTGCCGAGCGAGCGCTGGGTCTGGGCGCCCCAATAGCGGTCCGCAGCGACCTCGATGGGGCCGAAGGTGTCGGTCTCGGTGCGGGTGGCGGTCATGGCGTCCTCCGGTGCGCTTGCGGGGCCGGTTTAGTGCGCGGGATGCAGACTGCAAGGCGCCGGAACGCTATTCAACCCATATGACCGACGCCTGGACGCAACACGGCAAAGTCCGAGCCCGCGAGATCGGCGACATCCTGGAGCTGTCCGTCGATGGCGTCACCACCCAGGCCAAGTACTACAAGCCCTTGATCCGGGAGTTCTTCCGCAAAGCCTGGCGCGGGTCACGGCTCGACTGGGGCGAGTTTTCAGTTGAGATCGCCATGGAATACGTCGGCGATCCGCCCTGGCTCGACCTGGATAATCTGGCCAAGGCGATCCTCGATGCGATCAAGGGCTACGCCTTTCACGACGACGCCCAGGTGGCGCGCCTGTTGGTCGAGCGCAGGCCGGGCGAGCGGGAACGGATTACCGTGCGGGTGGAGAAGCTCTGAAAAAGGAAGGCCGACCACGCGCTGGAGGCGCGCAGCCGGCCTTGACGCGAACCGGTCCGGGGGATGGACGGCTCAGCGATACTGTTGGAGGCGCGTTGTCCGCAGCCCAGCCATGCCGTGGCGCTCAATCGAGCGCTGCCAGGACGTGAATTCGTCGCTGGTCAACGAGTAGCGATCCAGGGCCTCATCGACCGAGATCAGGCCGCCACGCACGGCGGCGACCACCTCGGCCTTGCGGCGAATGACCCATCGGCCGGTATTCGGCGGCGGCAGATCATTCCGGGTCAGCGGCGCGCCCGTCGGGCCAATCACGTAGGATTCGCCACGGCTATTCGTGCGTGTCTGCTGTTGTTGCAACATGGGTCTACGACCTTCCCACCATCACCATTGATGAGAAACATACCCAACGGCTCCTAACGTCCGCTGAATCGCACTAGTAAATAAATGTATAATCACCACGATCCTATGTATCAATTTAATACAGTAAAGTTAATGTCCGAAATATGGCGATAGTATTCCTAGTGATTATCGCTTGATACTGATAAGTTCCTCAAGCATTTGGTCGGCAGTCGTAATGATCTTTGAGGATGCCGAGTAGGCTTTCTGGGTTTGGATCAAACCCGTAAACTCGGCAGACAGATCGACCGTCGAGGCTTCCAGGCTGGAGGGTGAAATTGAACCCGCGCCGCCGGAGCCGGCCTGCTTGACCGTCATCACGCCAGCCGGGAGCGAGGATCGATAAGCGTTACCGCTGATCGCCTGCAGGCCGTCGGAGTTGGGGAAGGTTGCGACGCCGATCTTGGCGACGGTGCGGATCTGGCTGTTGTCATAGATCGCCGAGACCAGGCCGTTCTCGTCGACGTCGATGGCGACGATGTTGCCGACCCCCGCACCGTTAGAGCCGATGGCGTTCACTGTGGACGTCGCGGCGTATTGGGAGATTTTCGTCAGATTCATCGTCAGAGTCTGGGCGGCGATCCCGAGACTGTTGGCCCAACGCGGCGTGGTGGCGGCCCCGGAGGCGGCGAAGGCGATCTGCGCGGGCGCGCCGGGGGCGCCGAACAGCGTGGAGTTCGTGAGGTCGATGGTGCCGTCCTGATTGAACTTCACGTCGCCGGCCGCGAGCTGTCCGTTGGGTCCAGGGGCCGCGACGTCCGTGGCCGGAATGGCATAGATCTCGGCGCGCCAGGTGTTCGGGTTGGCCGCAATGTCTTTCAGGAACGATACCGCGACCTTCCGCGACCCGCCCGTCGAGTCGATGACGCTCATCTCGACAACGAAATCGGGTTTGGTGCCGGTCAGGGGGTTGAAGGCGTAGTCCGCCATCGAGGTGCCGGCGCCCGGCGCGTAGGCTGCGGCCGCTGCAGAGATGACGCCGCCCTTGTCGAGGTTGGCGCTGATGTCGACCGTTGTGGTGGCGGCCACCGCAGAACCGAGGTTCTTGACGTTGATCGGCGCCATCTTGGTAAGGTCCGACGGATTGGTGTCGAACGTCCCGTTCGCCAGCTTCGGCCAACCCTGCAGGTACAAACCCGAGTTGTTCACCAGATAGCCATCCGCGTCGACGTTGAACGAACCCTGCCGGGTGAACAGCCGGCCGTCCGCCGCCGTGAGGCCGGCACCCTTGGTGGTCACGACGAAGAAACCATCGCCTGAGATCGCCAGGTCGGTGGACGAGCCAGAAGCCTGGATCAGACCCTGCTGGCTGACGAACTGGCGGGTGATCCCCTGGACCCCGCCGGCCGAGTACCGGCCCTTGACCGATTGCGATGTCACCACATTGGCGAAGTTCACCTGATTGCGCTTGTAGGCGACAGTGTTGACGTTGGCGATGTTGTCCGAGATTGCCGCGAGCGCCGAGGAGTTGGCGACCAGCCCCGAAACACCGGCAAGCATGGCGGAATTGATACTCATGGCCTTGTTGCGTCCTTCTTCTTGTTTTGCGGAGCCGCGTGATGCGGCCGGCTGGCGCTAGACCGAGCCCGGAGGCGGTGTTGCGCCGCCCGGAGGGTTGGCGGGATTGGGTGTGGGTCCGGCGGCCACGGGGACAGCCGGCTGGTGAATCGCGACGATCTTGTCCCAGGGGATCCGAGCGCCGTTGATGGTGAGCAGTGTCTGGCCGTTCGCTTGTTCAACGCCGGTGACCAGACCCTCCGCGAACACATGGTTGCTGACCGCTGTGCCGGAACTGTCCTTGGCCGTGAGCCGCAGTCGGTAGACACCATCGGGCAGTGCGACGCCGCCGTCGGACTTGCCGTCCCAGGCCAGCTTGTGGTCGCCGATCCGATTGTCCGTCGGGGCGATGGAGCGAACCACATGATCGCGAGCGTCAAGAATCTCGAGCTTCACGTCCGAGGCGGCCCGATCCAGCGAATAGACCCAGTTGGCTGCGCCGCCGGTGAGCGCCGTCGTATCGCCCTCCGCCCGGACATCCTTGCCAATCAGGCTGACGGCGGAAGCGACGCCGGTTCCGGTGTTGCCGACCAGCTTCTTCAGCAGGTCATTGGTGAGCAGCTGCTGTTCCACGCCGGTCATCTGGACCAGCTGCTGGGTGAACTGGTTGGAATCCAGCGGCGACAGCGGGTCCTGGTTCTTCAGTTGCGTAGTCAGCAGCGACAGGAAGGTGTTGAAGTTCTCAGCCAGCCGGGCGCGGCCGAGCGCGCCTGAGTCGGTTCCCGCCGTCGCGGCGGGTGCGGGGGTCGGGGCGGTGGCGACAGAGTTGATGGCCATGGGCGTCAGATCCTGAGGTCGAGGCTGGACGTCACGCCGTGTCGCAGGCGTAGGGCGCCATGGATTGCGGCGTCCGCTGCATCGCCGGCCGTTTCGAGCGCGGCCTGGAAGGCCTGGCCCCGGAAGGCTTGCTGCTGGGCGCCCTGGTGGTCCTGACGGGCCTGTCCGCGGTCGCCCGCGACGTCGAACGAGAGTCCACCCGAGAGATTGAAACCCGCCTGCTCAAGCGCCTGGCGCAGTTCTCCGGCCCGGGCGCGAAGTTCTGATGCCGCCTGAGGCGTTTCAAAGCTCATCGCTGCGGAAATGTGACCGTGAGCGCCGATCTCGATGCGCACAGCGACCTTACCCAGTCCCGCCGGGTCCAGCTCCACGTCGAAGCGCGTCGAGCGGCCCTCGAGCTTCTTGACGATCTGCGCGGTCAGGTTTGCGATGGTCTCCGGCGAGCCGCGAACGAGGGGTGTCGCCAGGCTGCTCGCCGCCGACCCCTGCGCACTCGTGGCCAACTCGGGCGAGGACAGTACATCCGGGGCGGCGGAGTCGTCGCGCGTGCCACCAATAGCGACGTCTGCCGCTGGCGCTGGCGGCAGGTCGGTGAGGGTGTCGACAGGCGCCGCGCGTCGTCCGGCGGAGGCGGCGCCGACCACGGCGGAGGCGTCTTTGCCGGATCTCGCCTCATCAGCCGCCTTGGTACGCTCGAGGCGACCGGGACGAGGTTGAGTCGCAGCAACGTGGGACGCTGCACCGGCGGTCTGTGCCGGCACGGCGAGGTCGGACGCGCGCTCTCGGCTGGCGCGAGCCGCCTGTCCTGAGGTGTCCACTGTCGGCGTGGCAGCCTCGCCCGCAAGGTCCGCTACCGGTGGGCTGGGGTCCTGGGGCGGCTTGGCTTCGAGCGCCGATCGTGCGGCGTTCGCGGCGGGCCGCTGGGCAGGTGTGAGGTCGAGCGCCGCAAGTCTTGGAGACCCGATCAGCCGTGCGTCGGCCTGACCAGGAGCAGTCTGCGCGCCGGACAATTCTGGCGTGTCGAGCGCCGGACCTTTCCCAAAATCTGCCGGGTGCGTAGGCGCCTGCAGCCGCATCGGCGGCGCCTTGGCGCTGAACGATCCATCGGCGGCGGCGCCGGCAGCTGAGGAACCCACGTCTTCAGCTGTCGCCGCCGGCGTCGGCGCCGTCAGCAGGGCGAGCGCAGCGTCCATCAGGGTGTCGGGCGTCGTTTCCGACGCGGCCGCAGCTTCGGCCGGATCGATCTCGCCGAATTCCGCAGCATTGGCCGTTCCAAGCGCCAGCGCACCATCCACAATCGCCGGCGATTGCGGCTGAGCGGCCTCGCGGGCGGCCTGCGTCGATGCTGACAGGGTCTCCATCAGGACGCCAAACGCGGCCGCCGGCGTGTCGGCGCCCGAGACAGCGCTGCTCGCGCCTTTCGGTCCGGCAGGCGGTGGCGCAGCGGCGGTGACGACGGGGGCGGTCATTGGAGGATCTGCGGGCTCGAGGGGCGGCGCGTGCTGCGCTGGGCTCATTCGACCCCAACCGAGCAACGTCCGCGCCAACGGAATATCTACTTGAAAGTATTATCATAATTTAGATTCAATCGGAATTTTAGACGTCGCGGCGGCGGAAATTGCCGGGCCGTGATGTGTCGCCTGGGGCGATCCCTGCCGATCCGACCTCCTGTCGCGATGGCTTGGCGCCGCTCTTGCGCCCCAAACGGGAGACTTCCGGAGCTTGGGTCAAAGAATGCTGATTTCATTGCAGAAAATCGGCGCCTACGCGCGGGCGTTCCTTCGTTTCCCGGCAGTTTCCGCCGGGCTACGGGTCAACCTTTGCCGGCTGGAGGCCTAACCATGTCGCTCGGCATCGCTCTCACAACCGCGACCAGCGGGCTCAACGCCGCCCAGACCGCCCTGCGCGTGGTTTCCGACAACATCGCCAACGTCAACACCCCCGGCTACGTCCGCAAGGCGGTGAACCAACAGCCCTTGGTCGTCGATGGCATGGGCCAGGGCGTCCGCATCGAGGGCATCCGGCGGATCACCGATCAGTATCTGCATACGGCCAGCCTGACGGCCGCCTCGGATGCCTCACGCTGGAACGCCGTCTCCGGCTACCTGGACAACGCCCAGAGCCTGTTCGGCGACCCGGCCGGAACCGGCTTTTTCTTCAGTCGCCTGGACAAGGTCTTCGCCGCCTTTGCAACGGCCGCTGACGATCCATCCTCGACGTTGTTGCGCAGCCAGGGGCTGGCGAATGTCGAAGATTTTCTGACCGAGGCGGGACGGATCAACGACCAGATCGTCTCCCTCCGAGATACCGTCGATACGCGCGTCAGCGCCGGCGTCAGCCGCGCCAACGATTTGCTCACCGAAGTCGACCTGCTCAACACGGACATCAGCCGCGCCCAGGTGCTGGGCGCGGATTCCTCGGGCGCTGAGAACATTCAGAGCCAGCTCCTCGACGAGCTTGCCACGTTGATGAACATCCGTGTCACGCCGCGCAATGGTGGCGGCGTCGATGTGCGCTCGCTGGAGGGCGTCTTGCTGGCGGGCGATGGCGCGGCCAAGCTGACCTACAATGTCTCAGACAGCACGCCGGGATACATCACCGCTCAGCCGGCCCGCAGCACCAGCAATCAGCCGATCCAGCTGACCAGCGGCGAACTTCGCGGCCTGATGGACCTACGCGACATTGAGCTGCCCAAGATGTCTGACCAGCTGGGGGAGTTCATCAGCAAAGCGGTCGATCAACTCAACGCCGCCCACAACGCCGCCGCCGCGTTTCCCGCCCCGGCGACGATGACCGGCCGAGACACCGGTCTGGACCTTCCCAGCGCGGTCGGCGGCTTCAGCGGAACCAGCACCATCGCGATCGTTGATCCGGCCGGCGTGCTGCAACGCACAGTCGCTATCGACTTCACCGCCGGGACCATCGCCGTCAACGGCGGCGCGGGCGCGGCGTTCACGCCCGCCAGCTTCCTGGCCTCGCTCAACGCGGCCTTGGGTGCGTCGGGATCGGCCAGCTTCGCCGGGGGCGCCCTCAGCTTGAGTGCTACGGGCGGCAATGGCCTGGCGATCGATGAGGGGACCTCGCAAAAGACCGGCCGGGGCTTCTCGCATTTCTTCGGCCTGAACGACCTGATCCGCACCAATGGCTTTGCGAACTACACGACCGGGTTGGCGGCCACCGACCCGCACGGTTTCACGCCGGGGGGGATCATCAACGTGCGCCTCGCCTACGCTGATGGCAGACCTGTCCGCGATATCGCCATGACCGTGCCGGCCGCGCCGCTCATGAGCGACCTGTTGAACACCCTGAACAACAACGCCACGGGCGTTGGCCTCTACGGCGCGTTCAGTCTCGACGCCAATGGCGCGCTCAGCTTCACCGGGGCAGCGCCCCTTGGCGCCAAGCTCTCGATTATCGCCGACAATACCCAACGCGGCGTCGGTGGCCCTTCCGTCAGCCAGCTTTTCGGCTTGGGGGTCCGCGAGCGCGACGCGCGGGCGGGTCGCTTTAGCGTAGACGCCGCCCTGCAAGCGGCCCCGACCAAGGTGGCGATGGGCAAGGTCGACGTCACCGCCGGCCTGGGTCAGGTCGCCGTGCGGCCTGGGGATGGCCGCGGCGCGCTCGGCATCTCGGCGTCCGGTGATTTGCCGGTGCTGTTCCAGGCGGCCGGCTCGCTGGGTCAGATCACCATGAGCGTGTCACGCTATGCCTCGGAGTTCGGCGGCTCGATCGGCCGTGGCGCGGCGGCGGCCGACACCCGCAAGTCCAGCGCCGAGGCGGTCGCGCGTGAAGCTGGCAATCGCCGCCAGGCCGTCGAGGGCGTCAATCTCGACGAGGAACTGGTCAGTCTCACCACCTATCAGCAGGCCTTCAACGCCTCCGCGCGGATGATCAAAGCCGCCTCGGATTTGTTCGACGTGCTGCTTCGCATCGTCTGAGGAACCCCAATGGTCAGTCGCGTCACCACCTCCGGCAACTATTCCGCCGTCATATTCAATCTGCTGGCCGCCCAGCAGCGCCAGACGGTGGCGGGCGAAAAGGTCGCGACCCAGCGCAATGGCTCGAACCTCAAGGACTTCGCCAAGAGCAACGAGACAATTACCGCCATGACGACGGTCCAGGCGCGCCTCACGGTGTTTCGGGATCAGAATTCCCTTATCGCCGACAAGCTAGCGACGCAGGACGCGGCGTTGGTTCGTGTAGCCGACGCCGCCCAGGCGGTTCGCCAGGCCATGATGGAGGCCATCGCCACCGGCCGGGCCGACAATCTGGCGGAGGATGTGGAAGCCCAGCTCCACAACGCTATCGAAGGCATGAACGCCCGCTACGCCGGCAAGTACCTGTTCTCCGGTGGGCAGATCGACACCAAGCCGATGACCGCCACGACGCTGACAGATCTCACGATCCCGCCGGCGGTGATCGCCAGCTTCTTCAAGAATGACAACTTTCGCGTGAAGGCCAAGCTGGACGAAGCCACGACCGTTCAGACCGGATACCTGGCCGACGAGATCGGGTCCAACATGCTGACCGCCTTCCAGGCGTTCGAGACCTTTCAGCAAGGCCCCTCTGGACCGCTCAACGGCCAGCTCACGGCCGCCCAGCAGACCTTCCTGGAGGGTCAGCTGGCCAGCTGGGATCAAGTCCGCCTCGATGTCACCAACCTGGCCGCCCGCAACGGCGTCAACCAGGAACGCACAAAGAGCGTCGGCTATGATCTGGAAGCGCGCCACAATTCGCTGGCGGGCATGCTCAGCGACGTGACTGACGCTGACATGGCTGAGGCCTCTAGCCAGCTCCGCACCGCCCAGCAGTCGGTGCAGGCCGCCGCCTATGTCTTCCAGGCACTGAAGGAATCCTCTCTGCTCAAGATCCTGGGCTAGGTCGCCACCTCGCAACCGGGCGCGCGAAGGGCTAGATAGGCGCCATGAACGCGCCGGTCCTCGCTTCCGAACGTCTCAGCGACGGCCTGATCGCCGCTGCGCGCGAAGCTGTGCGCCTGCCGGCCGGCAGCCGGATTGTCGCGGCGATGTCAGGTGGCGTCGACTCCACGGTGACCGCCGCCCTGCTGGCCCGGGCCGGCTATGACGTGGTCGGCGTGACCCTGCAGCTCTACGACCATGGCGCGGCAATCCAGAAGAAGGGCGCCTGCTGCGCCGGCCAGGATATCCACGATGCCCGCACCGCCGCCGAGGTGCTTGGGATCGCCCACTACGTCCTCGACTATGAGAGTCGCTTCAAGCAGCAGGTGATTGAGGATTTCGCGGATTCCTACTTAAGGGGCGAGACTCCGATACCGTGCATCCGCTGCAATCAGACGGTCAAGTTCCGCGACCTGCTGGACGTGGCCCGCGACCTCGGCGCCGAGGCGATGGCGACTGGCCACTATGTGCGCCGTGAGGTCGGCGCTGAAGGTCCCGAACTGCACCGCGCCGCTGACCCGGCCCGCGACCAGTCCTATTTCCTGTTCGCCACCACGGCCGAGCAGCTGGCCTATCTACGCTTTCCGCTGGGCGGCCTGCCCAAGCCGGCGGTGCGGGCGGCGGCGGCCGAGCTGGGTCTGGCGATCGCCGACAAGCCGGACAGCCAGGACATCTGCTTCGTGCCCGAAGGCCGCTACACCACCGTGATTGACCGACTGCGTCCGCACGGCGCCTTGCCGGGCGAGATCGTCCATCTGGACGGCCGGGTGCTGGGCCGCCACGAGGGCGTCACCCGCTACACCATCGGCCAGCGTCGGGGGCTGAATGTGGCGGTGGGCGATCCGTTGTTCGTGGTGCGGATCGACGCCGACGCGCGCCAGGTGATTGTCGGCCCGCGTGAGGCGCTGATGACCTCGGCGCTGACGCTGAAGGAAACCAACTGGATCGGCGAGGCCGGCGGCATCGCGCACGCCTGCGCGGCCAGCCGGCCGGTGCTGGCCCGGGTGCGCTCGACCCGCGAGCCGGTCCTGGGCCGGATGGCGCTAAGGGACGGGGTTCCGAGCCTGTGGTTTGATGCGGCCGAGGAGGGTGTTGCGCCCGGCCAGGCCTGCGTCCTTTACGCGCCCGAGGCCCCGTCACGGGTGCTGGGAGGCGGCTTCATCGCGGGAACGGATCGGGCAGCGTGACGATCCGCGACCTTGTCGACATCGCCTGCGACGAAGATCCGCGCGCGCCATGCCTGTGGCTGCCCTCGCGCCAGTTTCCTGAGTTCTGTAACGCCATCGCCCAGAAGCCCAATCTGATCGGGGCGGTGATCTATCGCAACAAGACCATCCGCGACGGCGGGCCATACTGCGACATCACCACCCGCCTCTGAAGGGAAATTCCATGACTGCGACGTCCGACCCCGTTGTCATCGCCAGTTACGCCCGCACCCCGATGGGCGGATTTCAGGGGGTGCTGACGGGATTGAAGGCCACCGAGCTTGGCGCCGCCGCCGTCCGCGCTGCGGTCGAGCGGTCGGGCGCCGATCCCGACGCCATCCAGCAGATCCTGATGGGCTGCGTACTGCCGGCCGGGCTGGGACAGGCGCCGGCCCGTCAGGCGGCGCTGGGCGCGGGCCTGCCCAGCTCGGTGGAGGCCGTCACGGTCAACAAGATGTGCGGCTCGGGCATGCAGGCCGCGATCCTGGCGCATGACGCCCTGGCGGCCGGCTCGGCCGACATCGTCGTCGCGGGCGGCATGGAGAGCATGACCAATGCCCCGTACCTGATGACCAAGCACCGAGGCGGCGCGCGGATCGGCCACGATACGATGTTCGATCACATGTACCTGGACGGGCTCGAAGACGCCTATGAGCCCGGCCGGCTGATGGGCTCGTTCGCCGAGGAGAGCGCCAAGCACTATCAGTTTACCCGCGAGGCGCAGGACGACTACGCCATCGGCTCACTGACCAAGGCCCGCGCCGCCATCGAGACCGGCGCCTTCCAGCGCGAGATCGTCGCCGTGGAGGTCAAGGGTCGGGCCGGCAGCGTGACGGTCGACACGGATGAGCAGCCGCTCAAGGCCGACCTCGCCAAGATTCCGACCCTCAGGCCCGCCTTCGCCAAGGACGGCACCATCACCGCCGCCAACGCCTCGTCGATCAGCGATGGTGCGGCGGCTCTGGTGATGACCCGCGAGAGCGTCGCCCGCCGGCTGGGCATGACCATTGTCGCCCGGGTCGCCGGTCATGCGGCCCACGCCCATCAGCCGGCGCTGTTCACCACCGCGCCGGTCCCGGCCGTCCAGAAGGCCTTGAAGCGGGCTGGCTGGAGCGTCGCCGATGTCGACCTGTTCGAGATCAACGAGGCCTTCGCCGTGGTCGCCATGATCGCCGAGCGGGACCTGGAAATCGACCGGGCCAAGCTCAACGTCAACGGCGGCGCCTGCGCCCTGGGCCACCCGATCGGCGCGTCAGGCGCGCGCATCCTGGCCACCCTGCTGAGCGCCCTTGAAGCGCGAGGCGGCAGGCGCGGCGTCGCGGCCCTCTGCATCGGCGGCGGCGAGGCCACGGCCATGGCGGTCGAGCTGGTTTAGGGGCAGACTTCTCCAGACCACACCAAGCCAGGGATCTCAGGATGTCAGACGCTTCAAACGCCAGCCCGCTGCGCGACACCGGCGCGCGCTATGAGATGGACGAGCAGGGCCTGACGTCCTGGGCGGATTACCGGCGGGATGGCGAGCGGCTCTACATTGACCATGTCGAGGCGCCGGCCGCGTTGCAGGGGACCGGCGCGGCGGGCCGACTGATGGCGGCGGTGAGCGGCGAGGCGCGGGCCAAGGGCCTGACGATCACGCCGATCTGCGGCTATGCGGCGGCGTGGCTGCGCCGCAGCGCCGAGTTCAAGGACCTGGTGAGCTAGAGGCGCGGTCAGGTTCGCGCAGCGATCGCCTGCACCGTATGGACGCGGGCGTCGAGCTCCTCGGCCAGCCGGCGGGCCAGGTCGCGGATGCCGGGCGCATAAGCCTCGCCGCCCTCGGCGATCTCGTGAGCTAACTGTCCCAGATCGGCCATGGCGACGCCGAACGTCGCCACATGATCCTTGGCCAGGGTCTTGGCCTCAGCCTGCAGCCGGCGCACCCGCTGGGCGACGGTTTCGGGCTTCTGGAGTTCGGTCTTCAGGTCGTTGTTGGCGACCACGCTGAGCGACGGCGACATCTTGATGTACCTCAATTGGCTGCCCAAGGTCATTCGGCCGCGATCCGGGCTGGATCGCTGAAAGCCGGTCCTGGCGTCCCGGAATTTACGTCCCGAGACTGCACAGACGCCCCTGTCCCCAGCATGAATGGCGCCAGCGCGGCCTGTTCATGTCGGGAACGTGCGCCATCCGGAAGGGCCGCGACAGTGACAAGACCGCATGGACTTGATGCCTGAGTTCCGGCGGCGCGTGGCTTACAGGCGGCTGCATTGACGGCAGGATGGCCACCGCAAATAGACTCGATTTTGGACTGTCTAAATCAAGCGAGTTTAGTCTGGAATCGCAATGTTGAGTCTATATTTTCCGTCGTTATCTATTTGATTGTAATTAGAAAAAGTTTGGACGCCATGTCTAGAGTGGGTCGGAATGCGTGCAATCTCCGTTTCTAGCCCGACGTTCCCGGCCAGATGCCGTCTGCCGGACGCTCAGGCTGACTCTGGATACCGGCCTTCGCCGGTATGAGCGGGTGGGGTGGGGCGGCTGGAATTCAATGCGGGCTGAATGTTGGGCGGCAAGTGTTCGTATTATGTTCACTTTGTCACAGGGCGGCCAAAAAGGCAAATCCGGCGATCACGCCCCAGGGCAATCGAGTGAACGGGCGTCCATCGTTCGAAGGCCGCAACGTTGGGCAAGAAAGTCGAACCACCAAGCCCACCAAGCCCACCAAGACGATGAACACTGCCGCGCGCAAAGCGCGACACCCCTCTCAACCTGGCCCCCTTGGTGTTCTTGGTGTTCTTGGTGGTGAATCAGACTTCACCCGATTGCCCTGGATCACGCGCAAGCTCCGAGCGCCCCGGCGCCTCCCACCGGCAGAAGCCAAACAGCCTATTTCCAGCGCCGGTGGCCCGCTTTCCGGCCGGACGCCGCACTCCCTTATGTCACGGCAGGTTCACGCCAGAGTGGCCGCGCTTCGGCGTGTTGCAGATTTAGGGGAGTTCCATGCGTAACCTGTTCAAACTGGCCCTGGTCGCCGCGGCTCTGGCCGTGACCAGCCCGGCCCATTCGGCGGTCATCGCCACGCTGACCTTCGATATGCCCACCGCCACGGTGGCCTCCAACGCGGCGATCGACATCAACCTGACCCTGACCCTCGATCCGCTGTCCGACGCCATCCAGACCGACGCCATCGGCGATGTCACCGCCGGCCTCTCGCTCGCGGCGATCCTGGCGGCCGGCGGCGATCCGATGGACATGATCCGCCCGCTGGTCAACGTCAGCTTCGAGTGCAGCGGCACCTTCACCAGCGTCTGCGGATCCGGTCCGCCCTATGATTTCACCTTCGCCTATCCCAGCCTGATCGGCCCGGCCAACCTCGACCTGCAGCCAGGATCGGTGACCCAGTATCTGTTCGGGACCTTCACGCCGACCGGCGGCAACGCCCCGGCCGGGACCTACAGCTTCTTCAACGCCGCCGTGAATTTCAACTGGACCAACGCGGCCGGCGCTCACTTCTCGTCGAATATCGCGCAGACCTGCCCGCAGCAGAACCCGGCGTGCGCCTTCACCCGCACGGTCTATGCGGCTGGCGGCGGCGTTCCGGAACCGGCCACCTGGGCGATGATGCTGACCGGCTTCGGCCTGGCCGGCGCGGCGTTCCGTCGTCGGCGAGCGCTGAGCGTCGCCTGAGACCTACGTTCAGACGCGGCGGAGGGCCCCCCGACCTCCGCCGTGGCTGTGCGCAAGTTTGCGCCTGGGGGCTGGACGCGCGCCGGACGGCGGCGCCAGAATGCCGGCCATGGTGACCCGGCAACCCTACATTCATGAGCCCTCGATCCCCGAGCCGCGCGCCTTCCTGCTGGCGCAGGTGCTGGCGTTTGTGCGGGCGGCGTCGACGTGCGCGGGCGTCCGGCGCATCGCCCTGATCGGTTCGCTGGCCACCGACAAACGGGTCCCCAAGGACGCCGACGTGCTGGTCACCCTGGATGAGGGCCTCGACCTGGCGCAACTGGCCCCCATCGCGCGGCGGTTGAAGGGGCGGTGTAACAGCATCAACCGCGCCGCCGACATCTTCCTCTGCGAGCCGAGCGGCCGCTACATCGGCCGGGTCTGCGGCTATCGCGACTGCCATCCCCGCATGGCATGTATCGCGCAAAGCTGCGGCCGACCGGGTCAGCGCAACCACCTCAACGACGACCTGCACGACGTGACCCTGTCCCAGGACCTGATCCAGAACCCGCCGCTGGTGCTCTGGCCGGCGGTGGAACGGCGCGGGGTGGTTCCGGCGGATGTGGAGGCGATCCTGGCGGGGGTGCTTGAGCGTGGGTGACTATGTGTAGTCATGCGTATGCTGAACTTGCCACGGTCATCTTCCATGTGTATAACAACACACGTGGATAGCCGTGATGTGATCAAGGCGGTGGAGGCGGACGGCTGGTTTCAGGTGGCCCAGCGGGGCTCGCACTGCCAGTTCAAGCACGCTTCAAAGCCCGGCCGGGTCACGGTCCCGCATCCGAAGCGCGACATACCGCTTGGCACCCTGCGGTCCATCGAACGGCAAGCCGGCCTGAAACTGAGGTGACTCCGATGCGCCAATACATCGCCCTGATCCACAAGGACGTGGACAGCGACTACGGGGTCTCGTTCCCCGACTTTCCCGGCTGCGTGACGGCGGGCGGCGACCTCGACGAAGCGCGTGGCATGGCCGAGGAGGCGCTGGCCTTTCACATTGACGGTCTGACCGAGGATGGCGCGGCCCTGCCCGAGCCGTCGAGCCTGGAGACGGTGATGTCTGACCCGGAAAACCGCGACGGCGTGGCGATCCTGGTGGCGCTGGCGGGCAGCCCGGCCAAGACTGTGCGGGTCAATATCACCCTGCCCGAAGACGCCCTGCGCGAGATCGACAGCTATGCCGAGGCGCAGGGGTTCACGCGGTCGGGGTTTTTGTTGAAAGCGGCGCGGCGGGTGTTGGCCTGCCCGCCGTAGCCTTGGCGAAGGGGGGCGGGGGCGGTGTAGCCCTTCGAAGCTTGAGCGAAGAAGGGGCGAAGGGAAGGGCGGGGTGCGCGTGCAATTCGCCACTTGGGCGGCATCATAGTTCATAGTATGTTCCGGTCGACGAATCTATGTGGTTGGACGGCGTGCCGAATGGGAAGCATGCTTCCGATGCACTAGGAGGCCGAACACCGATGGCGACATTTCGCAGTAGATCTCTGGCACGTTTTCGCGTACCTTATACAGCAAAACTATATCCACATACCCATTTTGGATGACATGAAATATTCAAGCCAGCGCAGATTCGACAATAACGTTCTCGCCTTCGAGAAGGCGCTGACCGCGAGGATAGAGTGCAAGGACAATCTCAAGTTTATGCGTTCACTCGAGAACGAGTCGATGAAACTGATCGTTACATCACCGCCGTATAACATCGGAAAAGACTACGAGAAGAGAACGACCAACGAGATTTACATCGAGCAGCAAACAGCCGCTATTGCCGAAGCCGTGCGCCTTCTGCATCCGGAAGGCTCGATCTGCTGGCAGGTGGGAAACCATATCGATGACGGCGAAGTATTTCCGCTCGACATCATCCTCTACCAAAAATTCAAAGACCTAGGACTGAAGCTCCGTAACCGCATCGTTTGGACATTCGGCCACGGGCTTCACTGCCAGAAGAGGTTCTCCGGCCGCCACGAAACCATTTTGTGGTTCACGAAAGGAGACGACTACACTTTCAATCTGGACCCGATCCGCATTCCGTCGAAATATCCGGAGAAGAAGCATTTTAAGGGACCGAACAGAGGCAAAATGTCCGGCAATCCGCTTGGAAAAAACCCCTCGGATGTTTGGGATATTCCCAACGTCAAGTCCAACCATGTGGAAAAGCTCGAGCATCCCTGCCAGTTTCCTGTCGGCCTCGTTGAGCGCCTAGTGCTTGGCCTGACCAACGACGGCGACAATGTCTTGGATCCCTACCTCGGGGTAGGCTCCTCAGCCGTTGCAGCGTTGAAGAACGGACGAAACGCGTACGGTTGCGATGTAATGCGGGAGTATGTCGATATCGCCGAAAAGCGCGTCAGGATGCTCATGAAGGGTACGCTGCGGATTCGGCCGATGAACAAGCCCGTCTACGAGCCCCCGCTCAAGGAACGCGAATGAAGCTCGCCTACGTCTACGACCACCACAACGCGGTATCGGAATGGAGCAGGCGCGAGCTTGATGAATGGCTCACCGACATTTTTGCTGTGCCGCAGTTGGAGCTACGTCGAAAATGTACGCCTGACATCCGTCGGCACGTAGCGTCTGAGTTTGAAAACGAGGGCTGGGCCCTTGATGTGAAACTCGATCAAGAGCTAGGCCTCACCGTCTTTGCGATGCGCGATGACCTCGCCTTTCAGCTCCAAACCGGCAACATGAGCCGCGCGCCGTACGATCTTCTGAAGCTTCAGTACCTCTACTCGTCGCAGCGAATTCAAAGCGCTGCGCTGGCCTTGCCGACTCGCGCGGGCGCCGCGGCAATCGGCGACAATATTGCGAACGCTGATCGGCTGCGGAACGAACTTGAACTTTTCAGTCGGGTGATTTCTGTGCCGATCATGCTCATCGCGTTTGAGTGACGAGCCAGGAGGGGGGCGAGTTGACTTACGTAGTCACCATTAGGGGGCGTTCTGAACGGGAAGCGATAATTGCGAAGGGCGTTGTCGCCGCATCTCCCGCTGACATTTACAATTTCCACGAGTTCAGAAATCGCCACTACAAGCTGCCCGTCGTTCAGCTGCCGATAGATCTGCCGATCTATCGTATGCAGAACTTTCGCACGTTCACCGATCAGACCGAGTACATCGGCAAGGAAGGCCTGACGGCAGAATTCTTCTCAACCGGCCAAGAGATCGAAAGCGTCCAGCAGGTTCAACATGGAATGCTCGCCAAATTGGCGGTGCGAGGTGTTGGGGATTCAGTAGCGGTTTTTGATGTTCTGAAGCGTGATGGCCAGCGGGAACCATTGCTGATCACTGCGTCGGGAGTGGTCGTGAACGGCAACCGGCGGCTCGCCGCGATGCGGGAGATGTATGCCGAAGACGCAGGTGCGTTTGCCAATTTCAGCCATATCGATTTCGCCGTCCTGCCGGCAGACGCAACGCTTGCAGATGTCATCGATGTAGAGGCGGCGCTCCAAGCCAAGCAAGAAACGAAACTTGAATACGATTGGGTCGGTGACGCCCAACTCATGAAAGCGATGGTCCTTCAACACGGTGGAACTGGCGACGTAGCCAAGCTTCTAAATCGCAGTGATCGCGAAATTCGAAACACGATCCAAGCGCTGGCCGAGGCCGACATCTACCTCAAGGAATGGGTGGGTTCGCCCGGCCAATACGGCCCCGTGCGCGACGAAGCTGAACAACTCTTCAAAGACATTCCAAAGCGGCTGGAAGGCAAGGAGCCAAATCTCCAGCAGGCGAGTCGCGTGATCGCTTGGACGCTCTTTGAGAACCGAGATCGGCTGACTGGTCGGATATACAACTACAATGCCGCCTTCGGGAAACTTGCTACCGATGTGTTGGATCGAGTGGCCGACGAACTCGGTGTTTCCACCGAAGCGTCCGTCCCTAGCGGCGTAAGCGATCTCGCAGTCGACTTCGGTGAGGACGAGGCGGTTGCCTCGTACGACACGATCATCGATCAGCTACGTGAGCTTGATTCGAAGAGTGAGACTGTCGATGTTCTGATTGAGGCCGTTCAGAACGCGATTGAAGTCGATAAGGGTCGAAATTCTGAGAAGGCGTCTCTAAAGGCCGTTGGCCAGGCTCATGCCAAGCTCATGGCCGTTGATATTTCTAGGGCTGCGCCGGACACCCACGCCACGATGCGTAAGCAGCTTGAGGGCATCGAACAGCTTGCGCGCCTTCTGATCAAAAAGCTCGACAGCTACAAAAAAGCCGAGTGAGGCGTCGTCGAGAGTATGGAAGCTGCACCGGCAATTATATCGCTTTCCTACAGTGCTCCGCGGCTCACTGGTCGCTTTCATAGAAAGGACGGCAATACGAGTTCCTCAATTTGGGAGCACCTCCAAGCGCGACTTGCCGCAGAGCCGATGGGTGTGCCGATTGATGAATCTACCCTAGAAGTTCCTTGGCCCCTCGCGCTCCAAATCCTCCGAGAATTTGGCACACGTTCACTTCAGTCCGCCTTGAACTTCCGGTTCGAACCTGACGAATCTGCGCGGCTGCCGGTGCAAAGGTTTGCCGAAGAAGTACGAACCACTCGTGAGGCCCGGGGCAAGCTTGTCGAGCGACTTACCATTGAGGAGATCGAGTCACGGCTCAAGGACAAGGGCTTTACGCGCAAACTGAAAACCTTCCAGCTCAGAGATGTCCAACGCCTTCTTTCGCTTCCGAACGGCGCAAATTTTTCGGTGCCCGGTGCGGGCAAAACCACGGTCACCTTCGCCGTTCATTTGCTCACAGCGCCACCAGGACAACACCTGATGGTCGTAAGCCCAAAGGCGGCGTTCTCAGCGTGGCGCTCTATCGTCGGGGAGTGTATGGAGCCGTCTACGCAAGGTGGGGCGGCTGAGCAGTTCACTTTCCTTGATGGCGATGAAAAGCAAAACGATGACCTGCTGCGGTCAGGCAAAACCCGATTTGTTATTTCCTACGATTTGATGGTGCGACAGCAGCAGCTGATCGCCAACTACCTCGCCCACCAGCCCGTTCACCTCGTGCTCGACGAAGCCCATCGCATGAAGGCGGGGCCTCTCTCTCAGCGCGGGGCATATCTCCTAAGTATCGCCACTTTGCCGGCGCGCCGGGACATCCTGACCGGAACGCCGATGCCCCAGGGCGCGTCGGACCTAGCCGCTCAGCTTGCCTTTTTGTGGCCGGGCCAGGGCTTGGACGTTCAAATTGGCCGCGGTGCGCCACCCAAGGAGGTGTTGGGACAACTGTTCGTCCGAACCACGAAGAACGAACTCGGCTTACCTAGGGCATTTCGACACTACCACCAGGTGGAGATGGCTCCGGCTCAGCTTGCACTATATTCTATCGTCCGTAACGAAAGCCTCAGGCAGCTAACTCAGACGATTAGTCGTCGGTCCGATGTCGATTTCTTGGCTGCACGACGTTCCGTGATGCGACTACTTCAGCTCTCAGTGAACCCGGCGCTCGCACTTCGCTCGATCGCGTCGACGGGCGCATCTCTCGATACTGCAATCATCGACAAGGTCTTTGAGGAAGGCGCGTCAACCAAGATGCGTGCTGTCGCCGACCACGCCCGTCAACTCGCATCCGAAGGCAAGAAGGTAGTCATTTGGACGATCTTCACCGGCACCATCCTTGAGATGGAGAAGATGCTCAACGACCTGAACCCCGTCTCGATATACGGCGCTGTCCCCTCCATAGCTCCCGAATTAGGCGATGGCCGCGAAGCCCGGTTGGCGCGCTTTCACGAGGACCCAAGCTGCAACGTGCTGCTGGCGAACCCTGCTGCAGCCGGCGAGGGTATTAGCCTCCACACGGTTTGCCATGATGCGATCTATCTGGATCGCAGCTATGTCTCGACGCACTTCCTTCAATCAATAGATCGGATTCACAGACTCGGCCTTCCGCCGGATGTGGAGACGCACATCCACATATACGAGACGATGGCGCCGCAGACGATTGGCAGCATCGACCTGTCCGTTCGTCGCCGCCTCGCTACAAAGATAAGGGGCTTACAGCAACTCCTCGACGATCCCGATTTGCACGAGGTCGCACTCGATGAGGAGAACGCGGACGACCCAATTGACTATAGCGTTGAGCTTCAGGATCTCGTGGATCTAGTCGAGGAACTGGAAGGTCGTGCTCCCGCTGCGGCTGTGGAATGACCGCCGAGGGCTTAGCGTTCGAGCGACTGTTCGCGATGCCTGCGTTGGAGGGATTGCGTAGCCTGCGGGTTCCGCTGCTATCGAACCCTGGCATGGCTGTTGGGGAGGCAATTACAGTCATCGAGGCGGGCGGCCTCGACGTCCAGGGTTTGGACATGGAGGCCAGTGAAGCTCTTCTCGCGCTGGTCCCCGACCATTTGCCCAATGAGGGGCCACACTTTTATCGTGGCTGCATCCGCGTCGTGCTCCTAGCTTATCAGCCGATTTGGACCCGGATGATGCTCCAAGGGTGCAGCAGGTTCTATGCCGCTTTAGAACGCGATGAGCAGAGCCTGTTCAGGCAAACCGGCATCCTCGAAGAACCTCCAGATGAAGAGTTCGTGGAATGGTGGGACGAGTTGAGCGGTGAACTGCGACTCATCGGGGACCTTGATCGGATGCTACGCGCGCGGGCGGCTGAACGCCTTTCACTGGCCCACGAAGCGGAGCGTCTGAAGAGAGAAGGTATCGAGGAAACGCCGAAGTGGATCGGACTGAACGACAACACTAAGGGCTACGATGTCCTGTCTTTTGAACGGACAGGAAACACGATCACCAACAAGCTGATCGAGGTGAAATCCACGATAGCCTCGCCGCTCCGATTTCGGCTGACGCGCAATGAATGGGAGCAGGCCGAAAGATCAGGCGCTGCGTACATATTTCATATCTGGGACATGCAGAAGACGCCCCCCGCCCTTCACGTCCGTACGGTTGATCAGGTGAAGCCACACGTCCCAACGGATGGTGACAAGGGGAAATGGAAAGATGTCGAGATTCCTGTCGGGATATAGATGAATTCACTCGTATGGTGCACACAAGGGGTCGCGTTCTGCGCGCTTCACCTCGTGTTCTCTCCCCCTTTCTCCCCCTACCTTCGTCGCCCCTTCCGGAACCGTTCCGCCTGTTCCGCGCGCGCCTCGGCCCGGACCTTCTTCACCGCCCCGCGATCCACGGTTTCGCCCTCGGCGGTCAGGACTTCGTTGGCGAATTCCAGGTCGAGCATTTTCAGGCGTTTGATTTCGTCGCGCAGGCGGGCGGCGGTTTCGAATTCCAGGTTGGCGGCGGCTTCGCGCATCTTGGTTTCGAGGTCTTTGAGGGTGGTCTTGAAGTTGTGGCCCATGAACGGGCGGCTGTCTTCGGCGACGCCGACCGGCACGGTGACGCGGTCTTTCTCGTAAGGGCTGGCCAGGATGTCCTTGATTGAGGACTTGATGCTGGCCGGGGTGATGCCGTGTTCGAGGTTGTAGACCTCCTGCTTTTCGCGCCGGCGGCTGGTCTCGGCCATGGCCCGTTCCATCGAGCCGGTGACGCGGTCGGCATAGAGGATCACCCGGCCGTCGATGTTGCGGGCCGCCCGGCCGATGGTCTGGATCAGGCTGGTTTCGGAGCGCAGGAAGCCCTCCTTGTCGGCGTCGAGGATGGCGACCAGGCCGCACTCGGGGATGTCCAGGCCCTCGCGCAGCAGGTTGATGCCGACCAGGGTGTCGAAGGCGCCGAGCCTGAGGTCGCGGATGATCTCGATCCGCTCCAGAGTGTCGATGTCGGAGTGCATATAGCGGACCCGCAGGCCCTGTTCGTGCATATATTCGGTGAGGTCTTCGGCCATCTTTTTGGTCAGCACGGTGATCAGCGCGCGATAGCCCTGGGCGGCGACCTGGCGGACCTGATCGATGACGTCGTCGACCTGACTGAAGCCCCCCGTACTGACCGGGCGGATATCGACCGGCGGGTCGATCAGGCCGGTCGGGCGGATCACCTGTTCGGCGAACACCCCGCCGGTGCGCTCCATCTCCCAGGGGCCGGGGGTGGCCGAGACGAAGACGCTGTCCGGCCGCATGGCGTCCCACTCCTCGAACTTCAGCGGGCGGTTGTCGAGGCAGGAAGGCAGGCGAAAGCCGTATTCGGCCAGGGTGAATTTGCGCCGGTAGTCGCCGCGGTACATGGCCCCGATCTGCGGCACCGTCTGGTGGCTCTCGTCGATGAACAGCAGGGCATTGTCGGGGATGTATTCAAAGAAGGTCGGCGGTGGCTCGCCCGGCCGGCGGCCGGTGAGGTAACGGCTGTAGTTCTCGATCCCGGCGCAGGAACCGGTGGCCTCGATCATCTCGACGTCGAAGGTGGTGCGCTGTTCCAGGCGCTGGGCTTCCAGCAGCTTGCCGTTGGCGATCATCCAGTCCAGCCGCTCCTTGAGCTCGGCCTTGATCAGATTGACCGCCTGGCGAAGGGTCGGGCGCGGGGTGACGTAGTGGCTGTTGGCGTAGATCTTAACGCTGGGCAGCTCGGCGGTCTTGCGGCCGGTCAGCGGGTCGAACTCGGTGATGCTCTCGACCTCGTCGCCGAACAGGCTGATGCGCCAGGCGCGGTCCTCCTGGTGGGCCGGGAAGATCTCCAGACTGTCGCCGCGCCGGCGGAAGGCGCCGCGCTCAAAGGCCTGATCGTTGCGCCGGTACTGCAGGGCCACCAGATCGGCCATCAGCTTCTTCTCGTCGATCCGCTCGCCGACCTTCAGCTGGAAGGTCATGGCCGAATAGGTCTCCACCGAGCCGATGCCATAGATGCAGGAGACCGAGGCGACGACGATGCAGTCATCGCGCTCCAGGATCGCCCGGGTCGCCGAGTGGCGCATGCGGTCGATCTGCTCGTTTATGGAGGAGTCCTTCTCGAGGTAGGTGTCGGTGCGCGGGACATAGGCCTCGGGCTGATAGTAGTCGTAGTAGGAGACGAAGAACTCGACGGCGTTCTGCGGAAAGAAGCTCTTGAATTCGCTGTAGAGCTGGGCGGCCAGGGTCTTGTTGGGGGCGAGGATCAGGGCCGGCCGCTGGGTCTGCTCGATGACCTTGGCCATGGTGAAGGTCTTGCCCGAGCCGGTGACGCCCAGCAGCACCTGTTCGCGCTCACGGCTCTCGAGCCCGGCCACCAGCTCGCGGATCGCGGTCGGCTGGTCGCCGGCCGGGTCATAGTCGCTGACCAGCTTGAACCGCTGGCCGCCCTCGCTCTTGTCCGGCCGGGCGGGACGGTGCGGCGTCCACAGCATCGGCATGGCGGCGGCGTCGAAATCAAAGGCGCCCGACATGTCGGAAACGCCCTCAGGGGTGGCGGAACGAGGCATGAACGGGAGTGTAGGGGTTGGCGCGGCCCGGCGCCAGGGGTGGGTGAGCGGTTGCTGACAGCAGGGTGGCGGGAGGTTCTGAGCGGAAGCCCCCTCAGTCGCTTCGCGCCAGCTCCCCCTCTGGGGGAGCTCCGGCGAAGCCGGTGAGGGGGCTTCCTCCGAGGTCATCGCCCCGGGCTGTCCAGTCGAACCGTTTGAGCGGAAGCCCCCGCAGTCCCTCCGGGACAGCTCCCCCGCAGGGGGAGCGACTGGGGAGCGACTGACTTCCCTACCGCCTCTGATCCAACCACCCGCGCACGGTCGTGTTCACCAGCGCCTCGGCGTCGTGCTGCACGAAGTGGGCGGCGGTGGGGATCATCAGGAGTGTGGTGTCGGCATCGACGTAGTTCCAGGTTCCGGCGTGGCCGGCGGCGTTGAGGGCGGTGTCCTTCATGCCATGGATCACCAGCACCGGGACCTTGATCTGCGGGGGATTGGCGGCGGTGACGCCGGACGGCGGGGCGCTGGCCTCGCCCGTTCCGCGCGGATAGTTGGCGCGGTAGTAGTTGAGCATGGCTCCGAAGTCCGAGCGCTTGAACGCCTCGATGTAGCCGGGCTTGGCCTTGGGGTCCTTGACCCAACTGGCCAGGCCCTCGGCGGTGAGATTCGTCTCAAAGCCCGGCTGCTGGAAGTTGCGGGCGTACTGGCTGTTCTTCTGCTGGTCGGCGTTGGTGGCCATTTCGCGGGCGAAGCCGGCCGGGTGGGGCACGCTCATGATTACCAGCTTGTTCACCAGATCCGGGCGGTTCAGGATCACCTGCCAGGCTATCGCCGCGCCCCAGTCGTGGCCGATCAGGATGGTGTCCTTTTGGCCCTCGGCGGCGATCACGGCGGCCACGTCGCCGATCAGGTTGGGCATGGCGTAGGCGGCCTCACCCGGCGGTTTGTCCGACAGGTTGTAGCCGCGCAGGTCGAGTGCGGCCGTCCGATAGCCGGCCTTGCTGAGCACCGCCATCATCGGCTTCCAGGTGCCCCAGTAGTCAGGGAAGCCATGCACCATCACCACCAGCGGCCCCTGGCCGTCGACGACGTAGTGGATCTTGACGCCGTTGTTGGTGGCGTAGCGGTCCTGCGGCGCGGCCTGGGCGGCGGTCGACAGGGCCAGGGCCGCGGCGAGGGCGATCAGGGTACGGATCATCTGGGGGTCTCCGGAGGTGGAGCTCACCCTAGCAGTTGCTCCCCCTCTGGGGGAGCTGTCCTGAAGGGACTGAGGGGGTTTCCCCCGAGGTCAGCGCTGCGGGCTGTCCGGTCGAGCCGTTTGAGCGGAAGCCCCCTCCGGCGCTTCGCGCCACCTCCCCCTAAGGGAGAGGAACTTATCCTATGTGCCACACAGTATGTGCTAGACACTATGTATCGCACAGTGTATGCCGCACAGCACGATGCCCCATGACACCGATCCCTTCGAGACCCTCCGCCTGGAGCTTCGCCGGGGATCGCTGATCCTGGCGGTGCTGGGCCAGCTTCGCCGCGAGCACTATGGCTACAGTCTGCGGATCGCCCTGGCGGCGAGCGGCGTGGAGATCGACGAAGGCGCGCTCTACCCGATGCTGCGGCGCCTGGAGACCCAGGGCCTGTTGACCAGCGAGTGGCGGGAGGAAGAGCGGCGCAACAAGCGGTTCTATCGCCTGTCGCCGATGGGGGCGGACCTGCTCACGCGGCTGATCGCTGAGTGGCGCGGGCTTAACAAATCCCTTGATGAAATCCTGGACGGAGGGGCCTGAGATGGACCTGCTTGAACGCTACCTCGGCGCTGTGGCGCGCAACTTGCCGGAGCGCCAACGCGCGGACGTCACCGCCGAACTGCGCGACGCCCTGCTGTCAGAGGTCGAGGCGGAGGAGTCCCGGCTTGGACGCGCCCAGACCCGCGACGAGATGGAGGCCCTGCTGGTCCGCTTCGGCCATCCGCTGACGGTGTCCGGGCGCTATCGGAAGACCCAGCACCTGATCGGGCCGGAAGTGTTTCCGTTCTGGTGGGCGGGATTGAAGGCGGCGCTGACGATTGTCGCCGGGGTCTATTTCGTGCTGGTCATGCTGGTCATCTTCAGCGGCGAAGAGGCTTACGCCGTCGTGGATACGGCTGCGCCGTCCATGACGGAGGCGCTGGTGGTGACCTTCGGCGTTGTGACCCTGGTGTGCATGTTGATCGAACGCTTCGGCAAGACGGCCATGCTGGCCCGTTGGCGGCCGCGCAACCTGCCGCCGCCGCAGGGACGCGCGACATCAAGGTTCGAGCTCGCCGTCGAGATCGGCATGAGTCTGGTGTTTCTCCTCTGGTGGAGTGGGGTGGTCCAGTTTCGCAACTTCATCCCGGGAATCGACCTTCACGTCAGCCTGGCGCCGGTGTGGGCCGCCTGGTTCTGGCCAATCCTGGGCTATGGCGCCTATGAGCTGTGCGTGAATCTGCTGGCCTTTGCGCGACCAGGTCTGGCTCGGCTTACGGATTGGCTCTACCTGATCCGCAGCCTGTCGGCCGTGGCAATCCTGAGCGCGGTCTATCAGGCGGGCCACTGGCTGGTGGTGACGTCGAGCGTCCTTCCGCCGGAGGAAATGGCCAAGGCGTCAGCCAATTTTGACCGCGGAATGCGGGTCGGCATCCTCACCACGATCCTGATTTTCGTCATCTCCGCCGGCGTCAGCCTCTGGCGGCTCCGGCGTCGGCGGGAGGCGGCGCCGACGTTGTCATCGCGCTCGGCCTAGAACCCGCGCAGCGCCCCGGTCGCGACGGCGACCACGCTCGCCAAGGTGATCACGGCAAAAATCAAATGGCGCATTTTGCACCCCCATTATCCAGCCTGGGGGAGACGCAGCAAACCCCGCGCCAGACGCCATTTCGGGCCGGCGACCATGTTGCAGTGCAACAAATACTTGCTTTCTTCACCGATGTCGTTCATATGGCCTTCACCAATTGCCGTCGCCTACCCACCACGGATCCTGGGTCAGGCCTGCCGGCGAACGCTTCCAGCACGAGCAGGGGCGATCGCGGCGACACTTGAGCTGGGGGCGGATTTGCCCTCGCCGCGAAGGACTGTTCCGTTTTGTTTTCAAAGATTTGGGCTCACGCTGAACAGCGTGCGTCGTTCAGCGCCGTTTTGGCGGGCGTCGGCTTTGGCCTCGCCCTGGGCGCACTATTTATCGTCGGCGGCATGGGCCGTCAGATCACCGATCATACCCGCGCCCAGCGCATGAGGGAGGCGGTCGCCTTCGGCTACGCCGGCCAAACTGCCGATGCCGGAACGGGACTCTCTCTTGGTTTGACACACTACGGCCTGCAACAGGGTTCGGACGCAGAGGTGGTCGCGCGTCGGTTCGGCGAAGGTCGCGGCGCGGCCCGTGCGGCGCGGGCGGCGGATCTCGAATGCCTGTCCGAGGCTGTCTACTACGAAGCGCGTGGCGAGAGCCCGCGCGGCCAGGCGGCGGTCGCCCAGGTGGTGATGAATCGCGTCCGCCACCCGGCTTATCCCAAGAGCGTCTGCGGCGTCGTGTTCCAGGGCGCGCGGGCGCGCGGCTGCCAGTTCAGCTTTGCCTGTGACGGCTCGATGCGGCATCGGCGCGAGAGCCTGGCCTGGGTGAGGGCGCGGCGGACAGCGTCGCAGGTTCTGGCGGGTGCGGTGCTGGCCAACATCGGCGCGGCGACCCATTTTCACACCACGGCGGTGTCGCCGGCCTGGGCCCCGCAGATGCTGCGTGTCGCCCAGGTGGGCGTGCACATCTTCTATCGCCTGAGCCCACAACGCGCCCGGCTGATGGCGGCCAGGACCGCCAGTGATCCACGGGTCGTGCTGATCTCGACGCCGCTGGTGTCGCCGCCTGACCTCTATGTCGTCCCGCTCGCCGTCGAGGCGGCGGTGGAAGCCTCGCTGCGTGAGCCCAAGCCGGTTGAGCCCGACCTCAAGGCGCCTGCCAAGCCGGCCGAGGCCGCCGCCCTGAGCCCAAATCAGAGCCCAAATCAGAGCCAGACGCCCGCCGCATCCTGAGGAGGCTTGCCGGGACGGCCAGGAACACCCGAAAGTCACGGTCTCGCCGTTAATACGAGAAGGCCGCGACCGATGACCGTCGAAACCCACCAACAGCTCGCCAACGATCTGCTGAGTTGCGACTACGCCGACCTGACGCCGGTCCAGCGCAGCGTCATCGACCTGATCGCCACCGAGGCCCCGACCGGACTGCACCCCAAACTGCAGATCGACGACCGCACGCGCGGCCAGAGGCTGGCCGACAAGGTCGCCGCCGTGGGAGGGTCGTGGGCCTTCATCATCGGCTTCGGCGTGGTGTTGGCCACCTGGATCGCCTGGAACGTCGCGACCGGCGTCTTTCACCTGGCCTTCGATCCCTACCCCTTCATCTTTCTCAATCTGATGCTCTCGATGCTGGCGGCGATCCAGGCGCCGATCATCATGATGAGCCAGAACCGCTCGGCCCAGCGCGACCGGGAAAACGCCGAGCACGACTACATCGTCAATCTGCGCGCCGAGCTGGAGATCATGCATCTGCATGACAAGGTCGACGCCCTGCGTCAGACCGAGATGCTGAACATCCTCAAGCGCCAGAATGAGAGCCTGAAGATCCTGCGGGCGCAGGTGATCGCGGCGGCCAAGCGTTAGCGGAACGGCCTGTCCGCCAGCACCGCCGCCCGGCCGCCATCCCGCAGCCGCGCCTCGGCCAGCCGGTTCAGCAAGCTCTCCGCCCGGGGATCGCCCATCACCCAGGCCGCCGCCGCCAGGGTCCGCGCCGACGTC
>JAYTFM010000032.1:0-15569 GCA_043734425.1 Alphaproteobacteria bacterium | reverse complement strand
CACCAACACCATCGGCCTGGGCGACACCACCGGCCTCTATCACGGCACCCAGCAGATCAATCAGGGCCAGATGGACCGCTGGTCGATCGTCACCACGCTGAACTATTTGGCCCACGATGTGGAAGCCGAGATCGTGCTGTCCAAGTCGCCGTCCTACGCGACGGCCGAGGGCCGCCGGACCATCAACGCCATGGTCCGCGTCGCCGACATGACCCGCAACGCCTTCATGAACGGCGACATCTCCACGGTCATGAGCCCGCGCACGGTGATCACCTGGGCCCAGAACGCCGAGATCTTCGGCGGCGACATCGGCCTGGGCTTCCGCATGACCTTCCTCAACAAATGCGACGAACTGGAGCGGGGCACGGTGGCCGAGTTCTACCAGCGGGCGTTCGGGACGGATTTGCCAGAGAGCACGGCAAGGGTGCGGGTGGCTTAGGGGCTGCCATCGCGGAGACCCGCGCCCGACCCAGCCATGCTATGCAGTTGGAGAAATGCCGCCAAATTTGTCACCCATAGAACATATGTTCTTTACTTAGCTCCTCGCAATTGCAAATCAGTCGACGATGGAGGGCGGGACATTGGACCATTCGCAGCCAGTTGCACCTGGGTCAGGCAAGGAAAGGGCTGCGGCGAGATGGGGCATTGCACTGGACGGCGGCTTTACATTGGTGCCCGACCCCCTTCTGAGGAACCAGGCGCAGTTGGGACTGTCGGCGCAGGAATTGAACTTGGTGCTCCAACTTCTATCGTTTTGGTGGACCTCCACCACTTGGCCGAGGCCGCGAGTTTCGGTCTTGGCCGCTCGGATCGGAGTGGACGAGAGAACCGTGCAGCGGTCGCTCGCCTCTCTCCGCGACAAGGGCCTGGTCAAGCGAGTGCCAGTTTCGACCGAAGCTGGGGATGTTCTTCAGGGATTTGATCTGAGTGGCCTAGTTTCCCGATTGAAGGCCTTGGCGGTTGAAGGAGCCGCAATGAAACCCGAAAGGGAAGTGACTCACGGAACTGCGACGCAGGCGAAAGCCGTGTCGCCATACTGAGGGGAGTGAATGGCGGGCTGCGGGCCTAAACCCAACGCGCGTTTGCTTGGACAGAGAGACAGCCCGATCACCTGTAGGGCAGGTGACCGGGAGAGGTATCGAAGCTCAGCTCTTCTTGGGACGGTGGCTCGCGGGGAAACCCGCGAGCCACTTGCATTTCAAGCATATCACAACTTTCTAATGCTGGGACCATCACCCTCGCCAACCGTGAAGCGGGATGAGAAATGCAACGCGCCATGCCTTCCAAGACGACCCCCGCCGAAGCGTTTGACGCCGCCTTCGACGACGGCGAGGACATCAGCGCGCATGTGGACTGGTCCACCGCCCGCCGGCCCGGGCTGGCCAAGCGGCGGGTCAATATCGACTTCACCGACCAGATGGTCCGCCGCCTGGACATCGAGGCCCAGCGGCGCGGCGTCACGCGTCAGGCGCTGATCAAGATGTGGATCGCCGACCGGCTGGATCAGGCGGCGTAGGGGGCCGCGTTGCGCGGAATGGTCGCCTACCAGTTGGCCGGCTTGCGGATAGGGCCGTTGCTGGCCTGCACGAGATCGGGGAACTGGGACGACGCGAGCCAATGGGCTCGAGGGTCAACCTTGAAATCTGCGAGGCGCTTAAGTTCGATGCTGCCTTTGGGACGAGGTGGAACAAGGCCGATGGTGAGCCCGCAATCCGCTTTCGACATGCGGATCGGCGTCAGCAGATCGGAGTCATTGGAGACGATGACGGCGCAGGCGCACTGGTGGAGATAGGCGTCGCGCAGAAGGTGCGCGGCGAGGTTAACGTCCGAGCCCTTCTCTTCTGACTTGAACGTCCAGACCTTCGCAGGCGCTCCAGCCGAGTCCAGTTTGATCACCGGCTTGCCGCCGACTCTCAGATAGCGCCCGGTTGAGGGATCGGACTCCACCTCGACCTGGCGGACGACCGAACTCATGAATGTGCCCAAATGGATCTCGTCTCGCGGGCTTGCCGCCAACGCGGTCAGATAGGCCTGTTGGCGCGTCGGTTGATCGGGATCATTGGGCCGCGCGTCGACCTTCGCCGTGAAGTAGTAGATTTTTCGGACAGTGTTCCTGGGGAGCAACTGGTCGCAGAAGCGTTCCAGATCCAGCCACTTGTACGGCGTACCTTTCAGCAGGCCATAGTAGAGGTTGAAGCCATCGATATAGACGTGCGTGTCCAATGGCCTCGTCCAGAAAGAGCAACGGCGGGCTTTCGCCCGCCGTGCGCCCGGTGACCGAAGCCAGCCGGGGGAGTAGTGAGATTCATATAGGCAAATGGTGCTGAATTTGCAATCACGCCCGCTCGGCGCTGATCAAGATGTGGATCGCCGACCGCCTGGATGGTGGCGTCGGGCGCACGCATTGGCGCCAGACGCGCGTCATTCGCCGGACGTTTCCTTTTGAGCGGCGCGCTTGGCGGCTTGGCGTTCGGCCTTCCAGAATAGGCGTTTCGTCCAGCGAAGGTGCTTCCACCATTCGCCGGCGGGTGTCAGCAAGCCCTTCTTTACGGTCGCCATGTGGCCAATATAGGGGATGCCGCGCTCCGGCGGAATGCGTGTTTGGCCAGTCGGACGCTGCTTGGAGTTGGGTCAAAGCGAGGTGTTTGACGGCGCGCCCCTTGACCGCAACAGCCACACCGCCCCCAACACAAAACCTGCGAACACCAAGCCACCTGGCGCCGGGAACAGCGGCCAACCTTCGGGCGTCTTCAGGATCACCAGCCCAGAGGCCACAAAGCCGGTCAGCGCTATGTTCGGCGCCGCGTGGCCGGCGGCGGCGCCAAGCCAGCTGTGCGAGCGTTCGACAAATCCGGTGAGAAGCTCGCGATAGATCACGCAGGCGACGACGAAGCTCACCAGCATCAGCGGTGGCGCGGCCTCAAGTTCCGGGAACAGGCCGATCTTCAGGAAGGTCGGAACCAGGTGCCAGGCGGCCCACACTAGGCCCAGAATCACCACGCCCCAGCGCCGTCCAAAGGCCTTCAGCGCCAGCGCCAGCCCGCCGCCGGCCCAGCCCAGTTCCTCCAGAACGCTGGTCAGAGCGGTCCCGGCGAGGGCAGCGGCGGCGCTCTTTGGCGTGAACAATGGCCCGCCAAACCCCGACCCGCCGGCGACGAGGCTGGCCGCCAGCGCCAGTCCCGCGATGGCCAGGGTGATTGCGGACGCGATCCCGATCCATCGCCATTGAATGCGCTCGCCGCGATGGCCCAGCCCGACGTTGAGCGCCGTGCCGGCGACGGCAGGACTGAGGATCAACACCAGCTTTCCGAGATCGCCCAGGCGGGAATCGGCCGACGCCATGATCGCGCCAGGAAGCAACAGCACGATCACGCAGAACAGCAGGAACCTGAGTTTCGCCATCATGATCGGCCCCTCCCGTCGGCGCCATCTGGCGTCGCCCTTCGCTCAGTCGTAGCATTTCTGACCCTGATCGAGAGCTCCATGTCCGAAGCCCCCAATCTGCCGCCGGAAGTCCTCGCCGCCGCCCGCCGGACCGTCGCGATGACCCTGCCCGGCATGGAGGCGGTCCTGGTCACCAAGGACCTGCGCTATACCGACGTTACGGGCGATCACCTGCGGCTGGATGTCTACCGCCCGCCCGGCCTGGGCGCGGCCGAGCGGCGGCCAGCGGTGATCTTCATCCATGGCGGCGGGCCGGGCGGACTGCCGATGAAGGATATGGGCGCCTTCACCTCCTACGGGCGTCTGGTCGCCGCGCAGGGGATGGTTGGGGTGACCTTCACCCACCGCCTGAGCTGGCCGGTCACTCGCCTCCTCGACGGCGCGGCCGATGTCGCCGCCGCCTTGGCCCAGGTTCGGGCGAGCGCGGCCGCCTGGAACATCGACGCCGACCGGCTGGCGATCATCGCCTTCTCGGCGGGCGGGCCGATGCTGTCGCCGTGGCTCAGAGATGCGCCGGCCGACGTGCGGGCGCTGGTGGCCATGTACCCGGTGCTGGAGATCGAGGGCTCAGCGGCGCACCGGGGCTGCGAGACGGCGGAAACCCTGGCCGCCTGGTCGCCGCTGGCCCAGCTCGCCAAGCCCGGCCGCAAGCCGCCGCTGTTCCTGGCCCGCGCCGGCGGCGATGCGACCCCCGGCCTGCTGGCCGGCCTCGACGCCTTCGTGGCCGAGGCCCTGGCGCAGGACTATCCCCTGACGCTGATCAACAACTCCGGCGCCGCGCATGGCTTCGACATCGGCGAGCCGACGCCAAGGACGCTGGAGGTGATGACGACGATGTTCGGGTTCCTGCAGTCGCAACTGGGAGTCGACGCCGCTAGAGCATCATCTGGTTCTGTCTGAAGGGAACAGGCTCTAGGAACGGCGGGCCCTAGCTCACGCCACGCAGCGCCTCGCCCAGTTCCTCCACGGCGGCTTCGGTCGTGGCCCAGGAGCACATGAAGCGGACGGAACCGTCGAGGAAGCGGTAGACGAACCAGCCGGCGGTGTGGAGGCGTTGCAAGGTCGGCTCGTCCATCTCGACGAACACGGCGTTGGCCTCAACCGAATGGGTGACCTCGAACGGCATCAAGGCGGCCAGTTTGCGGGCCATGGCGTTGGCGTGGGCGGCGTGACGGAGGATCGCGCCGTCTTCCAGCATGCCAATGAACGGCGCGGCGAAAAAGCGGCCCTTGGACGGCAGCTGACCGCCCTGTTTCAGGCGCGCGTCAAAACGGCGTGCGACAGTGCGGTCGAAGATCGCCACCGCCTCGGTCGGCGGCATGCCGGCCTTCGTACCGCCGATCACCAGGATGTCGACGCCGAGGCCCTTGATGGCCTTCAAGTCAAAGCCTGCCGCAGCGGCGTTGGCCAAGCGGGCGCCGTCAAGATGGACGCCATATCCCATGGACTTGGCGGGTGCGATCAAGGCGTCGAGGGCGTCAACCGAATAGACCGTGCCGTACTCTGTGGCGTTGGTGACAGACAGGGCGGCCACCGACTGGCGGTGCGAGACGTCCGGTGCGGCAAGCGGCGCGGCGAGAGCAGCGGGGTCGATCCGGCCCGAAGCGCCGGGTAGGCCGATCAGGCCCAGGCCATGGCCAAAGAACCCTGGCGCACCGGTCTCATCGGTGCAGACATGGGCATGCACATGGGCCAGCACCGCCTCGAACGGCCGGCAGAGGGCTGAGAGGGCGATGGCGTTGGCGGCGGTGCCGGAGGCGACAAAGCGTACCTCGCAGTCGGCGTCGAGCAGGCCTCGCACCAGATCGGCGGCCCGGGTGCTGACAGCGTCCGCGCCATAGCCGGGCGCATATCCAGTGTTGGCGGCGGCCAGGGCGGCCATGGACTCGGGTGCGGCCGGGGCCGTGTTGTCAGAGGCGAAGTCGTAGCGGGCCATGACCAGGGTTTAGGGCCTTGGCAGCCGGAATCCCAGCGGCAGCAGCGTCTCGATGGCGTGGGACTCGGCTTGTCCGTCAGCGTCGAGGCTGATCACCTCGCAGGCCGGTTCGGCGAATTCCCAGATCTTCTGGCGACAGCCGCCGCAGGGCCAGATCAGGCCGGGCAGGGACGAGGCGAGGTAGATCCGGCGCACGGATTTGGCGCCTTCGCCAACTGCCGCCGAGATCGCGCTGGCTTCGGCGCAGACGCCTTCGGGATAGGCCGCGTTCTCAACATTGACCCCATAGTGGAGGTGGCCGGCCCCGTCCTCGACTGCGGCGGCGACACGGACGTTGGAATAGGGCGCGTGGCTGCGCGCCAGGCGTTCGCGGAGGGTTTGCGCAATCAAGGGCGGGACATCTGGGATCATCCGGTGATCCGATAGCACATGAGGCGAGGGACTTGCCGTAGCGTCGCAGCGTTCTGCGCTATAATCATACTGAATACGCCCGTCATGGAGACGCCCCGATGCTCTCGATCGCCATCCGCAATGCGACCATCATCGACGGCACCGGAGCCCCAGGCCGAATGGGCGACATCGGCATCCAGGGTGACCGGGTGGTGGCGGTGGGCGAGGTGTCGGGTCCGGCGCAGCTGGAAATCGACGCGAGCGGCAAGGTGGTCGCGCCCGGTTTCATCGACATCCACACCCACTACGATCCGCAACTCTGCTGGGACCGCAACGCCACGCCTTCGCCGGAGCATGGGGTGACCTCGGTGGTGATGGGCAACTGCTCGATCAGCCTGGCGCCCGTGCGCAGCCAGGACCGCACCCGAGCCATCCACCTGTTCGGCTCGGTGGAGGACATGGAGGGCCGGCTGCTGGAGCAGACCGTGCCGTTCAGCTGGGAGAACGTGCCGGACTATCTGAGCTATCTGCGCAAGGGCCTGGGCCCCAACGTGGGGGTGCTGATCGGCCATTCGATGATCCGGCTCTATGTGATGGGCGCGGACTGTCAGACCCGCGCCGCCACCGGCCCCGAGATTGGCCGGATGGCGGATATCCTGCGTGAGGCCATGGCGGCTGGGGCACGCGGCACATCGTTCACCTTCAACCACTTCGACGAGCGGGGGAACCAGCTGCCCTGCTACTACGCCGACCACGCGGAGAAGGCGGCGCTGCTGAAGGTGGTGGCCGAGGGCGGCGGGGTGGTGGAAGTGGCGCCCAATTTCTTCAAGCGCGACATGGGGTTGCCGACGGTGGATGACTGGGGTGCGCTGGCGCTGGAGACGGGCGCGACGGTGACGCTGTCGCCGATCCTGGTGATGCCCAACATGCCGGGCGCCTGGCGCCAGATCTTGGACCGGGTGGTCCACTGGCGTGACCAGGGCGCGCCGCTTTACGCCCAGACCCAGGTCCGGCCGCTGGACATGACCATCCAGCTGGCCCTCGGCTCGGCGATCCTTTCCAAGTCGCCGGCCTGGCGCGACAGCTTCGAAGCGCCGCTGGACGAGCGGATGCGCCGCTACGCCGACCCAGAGGTCCGCGCGGTGCTGATCGCCGAGGGGGACCGGCTGAAGAACGCCATGAGCGTTTTGGTGGTGAAGCGGGTGCGGGCGCCGGAAAACAAGATGTACGAGGGTCGCGGTCTGGCCGAGATCGCCGAGACGGAAGGCAAGTCGTTCGTCGAAGTGATGCTGGACATCTCGCTCAAGGACGACCTCCAGACCGAGTTCGCGCTCAACGGCTATCTGCACTCTGACGCGGGCGACGTGGCCAAGCTGCTGGACCACCCGGCCATGCAGATCGGCTCGGGCGATGCTGGCGCGCACATCACCCAGTTCGCCGGGGTGGGCGACACCTCGTATCTGATCGAGCAGTTCGTCCGCGCGCGCGGCGACATGACCTTGGAACGCGCCGTCCAGCGCATCACCTCCGAGCTCGCCGACCAATGGGGCCTGGCCGACCGGGGCCGCCTGGAACCGGGCCGGTTCGCCGATGTGGTGGTGTTCGATCCAAAGACCCTGGCGCGCGGCGAGGAGATCTGGGTCGAGGACGTGCCGGGCGATCAGGGCCGCTACATCCGCCGGCCGGAGGGCGTGCATCAGGTGATCGTCAACGGCGAGCTACTGGTGGAGGCTGGGCGCTACACGACGGCCCAGCCGGGGCGGTTGCTGTAGGCGGGGAAATTATGCCCGACCTCTGATCGTCATGTCCGGGCCACCTCAGACCACTCTTCCATTCATGCCGGGTTCATTCACGGAACGTCACTGACCACCGCGCGTTGCGGTGTGGCTCTTGCAGCGAACTCTTCGCATGCAGGCGTGTGGCGCGCGCGTGTGCCGAAATGGCGCAATCCGCTTGGGCCAGATCCGAGCGGCTGCACCAGGACGGTTCTCGCGTGCAGTGAATGTGGGTGGCGTACAATGTTTCGAAAGCTGGTCTTTGCTGCGGCTCTGGCCGCCTCGGTCATCGTCGGCGGGCCCGCCTCGGCAGGCCGCATCCTGCTCTCCGGTCACGATCCGGATTTCCACGCCATCACCCAGCCGAGCGGCGCCAATGAGCTCGCCCTGGCCCTGAACTATGTCACTAGCGGCACCTACGCCAGCACGGCCCAGCGCTTCCTGTGGATCGAAAGCTACACCCATTTCTATCCCGGTCACCGAACCGGCTACGCCGGCCTGCAAGCCTTGGGCCTGACCAACGCCAACGTCGAGTGGCTGGATGGGACCGATTTCGCCGGGGTCGATCTTTCACAATACTCAGCGATCGTGCTCGCCTCGAGCTTCGGCGGGATGACGTCGGACGCCGAGATCCAGGCGCTGATCGCCCGCAAGGCCGAACTCGCCACCTTCGTGAACCGCGGCGGCGGCTTCGCGGCCTTCGCCGAGTGCGGCTTCGGCTTCGCCAACTGCGATACCCGGACCATCCTGCCGACCACGCCGCTCTATGGCTTCCTGCCGGGCATCACCGCAGTCTCGACCACGCCGGGATACACGGTGACGCAGGCAGGCCTGGATTTCGGCCTGGATCCGCTGGATGTGAACGATTGCTGCACGCACAACTCGTTCCTGTCGGTGCGCCACCTGACCGCCCTGGACTACGACGCAGAGGGCCATTCGACGACGCTGATCGGCGATGTTCGCATCAACGACGGGTATCTGAGCGTGCCTGAGCCCGCGACCTGGGCGATGATGATTGCAGGCTTTGGCGCCGCCGGCGCGATGCTGCGTCGCCGCCGGCTTACGCTTGCCGCCTGAGCCTCAGTCCAGCGTCCGCCGACGCCCGCACAAACGGGCGCCGACGAACCGCCTGGTCCTCTCAGACTATCCTGCGATGACCCGCCGCCGACGCAGCGCCGCTCCGGCCAAGCCGAACCCGGCGATCATCAGCGACCACGCTGCTGGCTCCGGCACGCCAGGCGCCTTGCCATCGAACTGGCCGAAGAACACGGTGTTGAAGCGCTCGTCCGCGAAGATGTAGATGTCCGGCCGCGAGTAGCCGAGGATCTTGCTGTTCTGCGCGGCGATGAAGGGGTTCAGGTTGTCGAACACCAGCTGGCAGGCGAACACGCCGTGGGCGTGCAGGCAGGAGTCCATGCCCAGATAGCCCTTGTTGTGGAACATCAGCGTCGGACCGGTGGAGAATTCCAGGCCGTTGGCGGCGATGCAGGCCGCGTCCTGAAAGCAGAATTGGTCGGAGAGCTGGAAATCCAGCTGCCCGACTTTCAGGGACACGGCATTGACGGGATTGCCATTGCCCAGACCCACAGTGTGAACGCTCGGATTGTTGTAGATTTCACCGAACGCCGTGCTGCGCGGCCAGGGGGTCTGCAGGTCGGCGTCGTCATAAGTCGCGCTGAAAGCGATGCTGTCGCCCAGGGTGATCCCGGGCAGGGTGGTGAGGCCGGCGGCGTTCCAGAACGGGTCCTGCGGAATCTGGGCGATGACGTGGCCCGAGCGGGTGATCGTTCTGACGGTGGCGGCAGCTGGCGCGGCGGAAGCCGCAGCTAACGCCAGTCCGGAGAGGATGGCCACGGCGGTGCGGATATTCATGAGTTCACTCCAAGCTGGGCTAACGGGCGGGATCGAGCCCCATCGCCCTGACCATCGCCTGTCCTGCGGTTCGGCGCCCGGCGCGAGAGCCGATTTTATCCCGATCCTTTCCCGACCCGGCGCCCCCGGCCGAGGGGTTGTTGACAGGGCGGGGGACAATCGCAAATGTCCGGTGGGGGGTTGGCGTGACGAACCAGGGCGCACCAATCAATCTGCGAGTGGAAGCGGCCCAGACGATTGCGGGACTGACGGTCGATCCAGCAGGTCTGCGACTTGTCGCCGGTGATGGTCAGGAAGCAGCCCTGCAGCCGCGTGTGATGCAGGTGCTCATCGCGCTGCTCCGGGCGCAGTCGGAGACGCTCACCCGCGACGACCTGCTGACGCTGTGCTGGGAAGGCCGTTTCGTCAGCGACGATGCGATCGAGCGTGCGGTCGCCCAACTTCGCAAGACACTCCAGGACATCGGCGCCGAGGGCGTTCGGATCGAGACAATCACCAGCATTGGCTACCGCCTGCGGGTCGCCAGCGTTGACGCTGAAGTTCCCCGACCGCCGCCATCGGCGCGTGGAACACGGCGAACCTGGAGCCCGATCATCATCGGTCTCGGCGTTCTCGGTTTGCTGATCATGCTTGGCGCCGGCGCGATGGTGTTCAGGCTCGGCGCGAGTCGCTTGCCGCGCGCCGCGAGCGTTGAGCTGCTCCGTTTCGAGGTGATCGGCGGCGGGGTCGCCCCGGACATTGCCATGCGTGTGGACCAAGAGCTTCGTTCTGCGCTCGGCAAGGAGAATGCGGTGATCATCAAGGAAGGCGACGCCGATTACAGGCTTCAGGGCTCCCTTCAGCGGATCGATGGCGACCTCCGTTACGCGACGCAGCTTGTGTCCGCGCACGACAGCGCTACCGCATGGTCGATGACCTGGGACCTACCGATCACATCGAAAGTCGCGGCGAGGCACGTCGCGCTAATGGTGGCCGTGGTGGTGCATTGCGGACTGACGCGCGCCAGCGAGCATCCGGTCCGACTATCGGCCCGCGCCTTGTCGCTCCTTCTCAGCCGGTGCGACGTCATGCGGCGTCCCGGCGGGGCGCCGCGCTCCCTGGACCTGAGCCGGCAGATGACTGCCGAGACGCCAGGATTTGCGCGTGGCTGGTCGGCGCGCGCCATCGACGCCGGCGTGGCAATGTCAGTTGCTGGGACCGAAGCGGAGCGAGCGACGCTGCGCCAGGAGGCGGACCAAGCCGCATGGCGCGCGCTGCGCATCGATCCGAAGAGCGCCGAGGCTTGGTCGGCGAAGGCCAGCCTGCTTTCCCGCGACCAGTTGATCGAGAAGGAAGCCATGCGGCGACGAGCTCTGATCGCGCGGCCCAGCGACTGCGGATGCGAACATGAGCACTACGGCTGGTTCCTGATGAGCGTCGGCCGCACCACTGAGGCGATCCGGGAATTTGGTCGCGCCTACGACATGGCGCCGATCTCGCCGTCGACGGCGTATGCCCTGGCATCGAGCCTCTACACGGCGGGACGCGGCGGCGAGACCGCGAGCCTGCGGGCGCAGTTCGCGGCCTACACCGACAGCGAGCAGCAGCTCACCAACGGGATGGTCCGCTACGGCGCGATGCGCGCCGGGCGCTGGGCGGACGCCGGTCGGTTGCTGGATGCAGCGGATCGATCCGAACGCAATCAGGCGTTTGGCGAGGCGTTCGCGGCGCTCAATTCGGGTGAGACGGGCCGGATTTCCAAGGCCGGCGAGCGGCTGGCCAGGATCGGCCGCGCCAGCCCGACGCCCGACGCTAATCTGACTCGGGTGCTGGTGGTGCTCGGCGACCGGACGGATGCCCTGGACGCACTGGAGCGCCAGGTCGCGGCGAACCGCTTGAGTCCTCCGCAAATCCTGTTCGACCCGCTCATCGCCTCGCTTTGGGAGGAGCCGCGATATGTTGCGCTGCTGGAAAAGGCCGGCCTGGTCACCTACTGGCGCAAGGGCGGGCGGCGGCCTGACGTCTGCGGCGCGCTGAAACCGCCCGGCTATTGCCGCGTTCTGGCTCAGTCCAGCGTCCGCCGATAGCGGGCCATCGCCAGGGCGGTGACGACACAGACAAAGACGCCCAGAGCTGCGAGTTCGCGCCACTGATCCTCCAGGCCCTGGCCCTTCAGCAGCGAGCCGCGCACCACGCGCAGGAAGTGGGTGACCGGGATCACCTCGCCGATCCACTGGGCCCAGACCGGCATGCCTCGGAACGGGAACATGAAGCCGGACAGCAGCAGCGACGGCAGGATGTAGAAGAAGCTCATCTGCATGCCCTGCAGCTGGGATTCGGCCGCCGTGGAGATCAGGAAACCCAGAGCCAGCGAGCCGATGATGAACAGGCTGACGCCAAGGGTCAGCCCGATCCAGCCGCCCAGCATCGGCACATCGAATAGCACCCGCGCCAGGGTCAGGATCAGCACCGTCTGGATCACGCCGACCAGCACATAGGGGGCGAGCTTGCCGACCATCACCTCGATCGGCTCGACCGGGGTGGCCAGCAGGCTCTCCATGGTGCCGCGCTCGGTCTCGCGGGTCACCGAAAGGGCGGTCATCATCACCAGGGTCATCGACAGGATCACGCCCAGCAGGCCGGGCACGATGTTATAGGCGGTGATGGCCTCGGGATTGTAGGCGCGGTGGACCACGACCTCGAAGGCCGGGAGGCCCATGCCTCGGGCGGCGACGGCGCCCTTCAGATCGTGGGCCAGGGCCTGGGTCGGCAGGGCGGCCAGGGCGCCCAGCGCCCCGCCAGTGGCGGAGGGATCGGAGGCGTCAGCCTCCACCAGGATCTGCGCCTTGTCGCCGCGCACCACGCGCCTGGTGAAGTCGCCGGGGATGGTGATGGCGAACTGCACCTCGCCCCGGCGCAGCATGGCGTCCAGCTCGGCGGGCGTTCGCGCCTCAGCGGTGAATTCGAAATAGCGACTGTTGTTCAGCGAGGCGACGATCGAGCGGGCAAACCTGGAGTCTTCCTGGATCAACACAGCCGTCGGCAGGTGTCGCGGCTCAGCGTTGATCGCATAGCCGAACAGCAGCAGCTGCATGATCGGCATCATCAGGATCATCGCATAGCTGAGCCGGTCGCGGGTCAGCTGCTTGAACTCCTTGGCCATCACGGCGAAGACGCGGAGACCCGAGAAGCCGCTCATTGGAAGTTATCCTCCGAGCCTTCCATCAGCCGGATGAAGACGTCCTCGAGCGTCGGGTCGACCTCGGTCCAGGCGAAAGGCGGCCGGCGGTAGGGTGCGAGGGCGGTTTCCAAGGCGCTGCGGTCGGTCCCGGAGACATGCAGGGAGATGCCGAATGGCGCCACCATCTCGACGCCGGGCGCCTTGGCCAGCGCTGGGGCGATGTCGCTGATGCCGGGGCCTTCGCCGTTGAAGGTCACCAGCTGCGAGCCGGCGATCACCTGGGCCGCTGTGCCGCGCGCGATCAGCCGGCCATAGCTGATGTAGGCGATCTCATGACAGCGCTCGGCTTCGTCCATGTAGTGGGTGGAGACCAGCACGGTCAGACCCTCCCGTGAGAGGGCGTGGATCTCGTCCCAGAAGGTGCGCCGGGCCTTGGGATCGACGCCGGCGGTGGGCTCGTCCAGCAGCAGCAGGTCCGGCTCATGCAGCGTCGCGGCGGCCAGGGCCAGGCGCTGCTTCCAGCCGCCCGACAGGGTCCCGGCCAGCTGGCTGCGCCGGGCGGTGAGACCCAGGCGGTCGAGGGCGCGGGTCACGCGGCTGGCGCGGTCGGCAAGGCCATGCACCCGGGCGGCGAACAACAGGTTCTCATCGAGAGTCAGGTCCTGATAGAGCGAGAACCGCTGGGTCATGTAGCCGGTGCGGCGCTTGATGGCGTTGGCGTCCTTGATGATGTCGAGGCCGAGGCAAGTTCCCGAACCCGTGTCGGGCGTCAGCAGGCCGCAAAGCATCCGCAGGGTGGTGGTCTTGCCCGAGCCGTTAGGCCCCAGAAACCCGCAGATCTTGCCATGCTCGACCTGGATGGAGACGTCATCGACCACCTTACGGCCGTCGTAGCTCTTGCTGAGCCCGGCGACGTCGATGACCAGATCGGCGCTCATTTCTGCGTACCCAGCGGCGTTACATCGACCGGCTGGCCGGGATTTAGCCGCACCGACGGGCGCGCCTCGACCAGATAGACCAGCCGGTCGCGGGCCTCCTGGGAATAGATCACCGGTGGGGTGAACTCCGGGCGGGGGCTGACATAGGTGATCTTCGCAGTCAGGCCCTTGGCGCAGCCGTCGCAGGCGAAGGCGACGCTCGCTCCTGGCGCATAGGCTGAGACGGCGCGCTCGGGCACGAAAAACCGCAGCTTGATCCGGTCATCGGGGATGATGGCCAGCACCGGCTGGTTGGCGACCGCCCATTCGCCCTTCTGGTAGAACACCTCTTCGACGCGTCCGGCGGCGGGGGCGAGCGGGGCGATGTCGCCGAGCCGGGCGTCGGCGGCCCCGAGGCCGGCCGCAGCCTGAGCCACGCGACTGTCGGCGGCGGCGACCTGATCGGTTCGGGCCCCCAGGACGGCGCTCTCGCGCTGGCGACGCGCGGCGGTGACCTGGGCGGCGGCGGCGTCATAGGCGGCCTTGGCGTCGTCCAGCCGGGCCGGGGCATAGACCCCCTGGCGGGCCAGCACGCGCACCCGGCGCAGCAACGCCTCCGTTTCGCGGACACGGGCTTCGGCGGCGGCGATGTTGGCGTCGAACACGGCGACCTCCGAGGGGCGCAGGCCTTTGCGGGCGTCCTGCGCCTGGGCCGAAGCGGCGCCCAGTTCGGCCCGCGCCTGATCGCGCGCAGCGCCGGCCTGGCGCGGATCGATGGCGAACAGGCGCTGGCCGGCGCTGACCCGATCGCCGCGCTGGACGGTAAGCTCGACGACGGCCCCGGAAACCGGCGAGGCCAGATAGAGGCTCTCGCCCTCCACATAGCCCGACAGCATCGGCGCGCGGGTAAGTCTGGGAACCACCAGCAGCACCACCGCCAGCGTCGCGGCGAGCGCCAGCAGACCTACGATCAACAGGCGTTGTCTCATGGTGTTGGCTCCAGCATCATGCCGCGCAGAAGGGTCTCCACATGCTGTTCGGCCAGGGCGGGCAGATCAAACGGCGGCGCGCCGACCGGCGTGAAGGTGTCGCGCCAGATCACGCCGACCAGGGTGGGAGCCACGAGGCTGAGTGCATATTGCCGTGCGTCGCCAGGCCGCAGCTCGCCGCGCGCCTGGGCGCGGGTGATCACGGCCACCAGCACCTCAAGCACCGGGCCGATGGTGCGCTCGTACCAGATGCGGGCGAGTTCGGGAAAATTGCCGGCCTCGGCGATCACCATCTTGACGATGCCGCCGAGCGGCGAGGTGGCCGCCACATGGGCCATGATCCGGGCGGTCGTCCGGGCCAGCTCCGGGAAGGCCATCTGCGCCGTCGCCATATCCTGCACCAGCGCCAGGTTCGGCCGGACCGCCTGTTCGACAACCGCCCGGAACATCTCCTCCTTGGTGGCGAAATAGAGATAGAGGGCGCCTTTGGAGACCCCCGCGCGAGCGGCGATCTCGTCCAGCTTGGCGCCCGCAAACCCCTTCTCGGCGAACACGGCCAGCGCGGCCTGCACGATCTCCGTGGGCCGGTCAGCCTTGCGGCGGCGGAATTTGGGGGCCGGGAGCATGGGTCTACAAACTAATAACTGACTGGTCAGTTATTAGTGGCGTTTCGTTGTCCTGGCAACTGGCTTCGCGCCGCGCGGCGAAGTGGACCCTTTTCCCACAAGGGGAGAAGGCAGCAGCGCGAGCGATCAGCGGTGCGGGGGGCCGGTGGCTCTGTGGAGCGCCAGGATGGGGCTGGGCCGCGTGGGCGGCGGAACGGTCACCAGTGGGCCCGTTGCGGATCCGGCGAGCCGGGCGCGGAGGCCTGTGGTCGGTTTGGCGGGCGCGGAGGTCAACTGCGCCAGCAGCTCACGCAGGGTGGGCAATTCGGCCGGCGCCGGGCCGGGCAGCGCGGCGGCGTCCTCAGCGACAGCCTCCAGGGTTTTCAGCAGCAGCGGCAGGCTGGCCGGCTCGCGCTCCCGGTCGCGGTCGGTATCCCGGTCTCGGGCCAGGCCACGGTCCAGCGCAGCGTCCGGCCGGTCG
>JAYTFM010000031.1:0-13869 GCA_043734425.1 Alphaproteobacteria bacterium | reverse complement strand
CGGCCGCCATGGGAGGACGACGAATGACATCCAAGCTGATGCTGGGGGCCGTGCTGGCCGCCGCCACGCTCGCGGCTGGCGGCGCCCACGCCAAGCCCGACGCCAACCAGATGGCCGCCGTGGCCGACAAGGGCCGCCCGGAGGTTGATTCGAAGCGCGACGCGGACCGCAAGCCCGCCGAGATGCTCGAGTTCGCCGGGATCAAGCCGGGCCAGACCGTGGTCGACCTGATCCCCGGCGGCGGCTATTTCACCCGCATCTTCTCCAAGGCCGTGGGGCCCAAGGGGACAGTCTACGCCGTCGGTGGCCCGCCCCGGCCGACGACCGATCCGGCCAAGCCCCCGCCGGCCCCGGCGCAGGACACCATCGCCGCCGATTCGGCCTATGCGAATGTGAAATCGATCCACTTGCCACTGGCGGCGGGCCTGGTGATCCCGGCCAAGGCCGACGTGATCTGGACGGCGCAGAACTATCACGACGTCAACAATATCAAGGGCGTCGATATGCTGGCCTTTGACAAATCGGTCTATGCCGCGCTGAAGCCGGGTGGACTGTTCATCGTTCTCGATCACGCGGCGGGCGTGGGCGCGGCGCCCGACCCCGAGGACAAGTTGCATCGGATCGAGCCATCGATCGTCAAGAGCCAGGTCATCGCCGCAGGCTTCAAGTATGAAGGCGAGAGCAAGGTGCTGGCCAATCCGGCTGACGATCACACCAAGATGGTCTTCGATCCCGCGATCCGCGGGCACACCGATCAATTCATCTACAAGTTCCGCAAAGTGAAATAAGTATTTGATCCAGAGGCTTTCATGACCCGAATCGCCTTTCTAGGCCTTGGCAATATGGGCGGCGGCATGGCCGCCAACCAAGCCAGGGCAGGTCATGAGGTCCGAGCCTTCGACCTGTCCGCCGCCGCCCTCGAAAAGGCGGTGGCGGCGGGTTGCCTGGCGTCGGGGTCGGCGTCCGAGGCGGTGCGGGACGCCGACGCGGTGATTACCATGCTGCCGGCCGGCCAGCACGTCCGCACCGTCTATGCCGGCGAGATCATGCCGAACGCCAAGCCGGGCGCTCTGTTCATCGATTGTTCGACCATCGATGTGGAGAGCGCGCGTGCGGTCGCCGCCGATGTCACCCGGGCCGGCTTCCGCTTCGCCGATGCGCCGGTGTCGGGCGGGACGACGGGGGCCGAGGCCGGAACGCTGGCCTTCATGGTGGGCTGCGCCGAGGCCGACTTCGCTGCGGTTGAGGCGCTGATCGGGCCGATGGCGCGCACGACGATCCGGGCCGGCGACCACGGGGCGGGGCAGGCGGCCAAGATCTGCAACAACATGGTGCTGGGCGCGACGATGATCGCGACTTGCGAGGCTTTCGCTCTGGCCGAGAAGCTGGGCCTCGACCCGGAGCGTTTCTTTGAGATCGCGTCGAAATCGTCCGGCCAGAGCTGGAGTCTGACCAGCTATTGTCCCTGGCCAGGGCCGGTTCCCGCCGCGCCGTCCAATCGCAGCTACGAGGGCGGGTTCGCCACGGCTATGATGCTTAAGGACCTGAAACTGGCCCAGGAGGCCGCGGCCAAGGCCGGCGCGGCAACCCCGCTGGGCGCCCAGGCCGAGGGGCTTTATGCGCTGTTCGACCGGCTGGGCGGCGGGGCCAAGGATTTCTCCGCGATTCTCGAGCTGTTCCGCGGAAATGCGCCGATCCCGGCCAAGACAACCTGATCGCCGATCACAAATTCTCACGGGTCATGGACGAAAGGTCACGATCCGCGACCGCGCGCCTTATGGACAAGGCCCGCCGGCGGTGCGAAAACGCCGGGCATATCAAGGGACCGGTCGTCCGCGCCGACCTATCGAACGCGGGATCCGGGGAGCAGGTCGATGGATTACAGGTCCGCGTTCGCGAACGCTCTCGAGAAGATCCGCGCAGAAGGTCGCTATCGAGTCTTTGCCGATCTGAAGCGCCACCGCGGTGACTTTCCGCGCGCCACCTGGACTCGCTCCGACGGTTCCCAGGCCGAAGTCGTGGTCTGGTGTTCCAACGACTATCTCGGCCAGGGCCAGAACCCGGTGGTCACCGACGCCATGAAGGCGGCCATCGACGAGGCCGGCGCTGGCTCCGGTGGCACCCGCAACATCTCCGGCACGACGCACTATCACGTGGAGCTGGAGCGCGAGCTGGCTGACCTTCACCAGAAGGAGGCCGCCCTGCTGTTCACCTCGGGCTATGTCTCCAACGAGGCGTCGCTGTCGACGCTCTACAAGATCCTGCCCGGGCTGATCGTCTTCTCCGACGCGCTGAACCACAATTCGATGATCAGCGGCATCCGGGCCGGCCGGGGCGAGCGCCACATCTTCCGTCACAACGACCTGGCGCACCTTGAGGAGCTTCTGGCCGGCGCCGATCCCGCTGCGCCGAAGCTGATCGCGCTGGAAAGCGTCTATTCCATGGACGGCGACGTCGCCGATCTGCGCGCTGTCGTGGCGCTGGCCAAGAAATATGCGGCGATGACCTACCTCGACGAGGTCCACGCTGTCGGCATGTATGGCCCGCGCGGTGCGGGCCTCGCCGAACGCGACGGGGTGATGGCTGAGATCGACATCATCGAAGGCACCCTGGCCAAGGCGTTCGGGGTGATGGGCGGCTACATCGCCTGCGACGCGGTGATTGTCGATGCGATTCGCAGTTTTGCCGACGGCTTCATCTTCTCGACTTCGATCCCGCCGGCCCTGGCCGCCGGAGCCGCGGCTTCGATCCGCTATCTCAAGGTCCACGACGAGGTGCGCGTCACCCATCAGGAACGCGCGGCGACCCTGAAGGCCCGGCTGCGCAAGGCTGGTCTGCCGGTGATGGATTCGGTCAGTCATATCGTGCCGGTGCTGGTGGGCGATCCCGTCCACACCAAGCTGATCAGCGATATCCTGCTGGAAGACCACGGGATCTACGTCCAGCCGATCAACTATCCCACCGTGCCGCGCGGCACCGAACGCCTGCGGTTCACCCCCTCTCCGGCGCACACCGATGAGATGATGGACGATCTGGTCGAGGCCCTGGAAAAGCTCTGGGTCCACTGCAACATCAAGCGCGTAGGCGGTATCGCAGCTTAGAGTCAGGGTTAGTCTTGGCGACTATTTTTGCCGTCGGACACCGCGACCCAGGCCGATCTTCTTGGCGAAATCCGAGCGACGTGCGGCATAGGCCGGAGCGACCATCGGGTAGTCGGGCGGCAATCCCCAACGCCGGCGATAGTCATCGGGGCTCAGGCCGAATCGAGACCGCAGGTAGCGCTTCAGCATCTTCAGTTTCGCGCCATCCTCGAGACAGATGATGAATTCGTGCTGGATACTGCGTCCGATCGAGACCGCCGGCTTGGGACGCGGTTCAATGGCGGGCGGGCTCACGCCGGTCAGGCCGGCCATAGCCTGGTGCACGCTGCGGATGATCTCGGGGAGGGCATCGGCGGCGACCGCGTTGCGGCTGACGTAGGCCGAGACGATATCGGAGCCCAGGCGCAATATCTCTGCGCCCGTGAGGCCCTCGCCGTCAGGTCCGACGCTCATGCAATTTCCCTTCGTGACGTGGCAAAAACTGTCAGGAGGATCAATTCCATGCCCCACGCCCAACTCAAAACGCTCCCATCAAGAGATTGTTCCCCGGAGCGTTTACGGCCGTTGGAGCAGGGACCAGTTGGGGGTAAAGAGCGCTCTTGATCGGCCCTATTCCCGCCAGCCCGAAAGGTCCCGCCCTTGACGCTCACCGCGCACGCCCCTGCCCAGTCGGACCGTTTGTTTGACGATACCCTGGCCCAGAGCGATCCGGACCTGGCCAGGATTCTGGGGGCGGAGCTGAAACGGCAACAGGACCAGATCGAGCTGATCGCGTCTGAGAACATCGTCTCGCGCGCCGTGCTCGAAGCTCAGGGCTCGGTGCTGACCAACAAATATGCCGAGGGCTACCCGGGCAAACGCTACTACGGCGGCTGCGAGGTGGTGGACGAGGCCGAGGAATTGGCCCGCGAACGCGCCAAGCAGTTGTTCGGCTGTGACTATGTCAACGTCCAGCCGCATTCCGGCAGCCAGGCGAACCAGGCGGTGTTCATGGCCACCATGAGCCCGGGCGACACCTTCATGGGCATGAACCTGGCGGCCGGAGGCCATCTGACCCACGGCATGGCGATCAACCAGTCGGGCAAGTGGTTCCGGCCGGTGGCCTACGGCGTGCGCCAGCAGGACCACCTGATCGACTACGACCAGGCCTGGGAGGTCGCTCGCGCGGAAAAGCCCAAGGTGATCATCGCCGGCGGATCGGCCTATTCGCGAGCCATCGACTTCGAGCAGTTCCGCGCCATTGCCGACGAGGTCGAGGCCTTGCTGATGGTGGACATCGCCCACTATGCAGGACTGGTGGCGGGCGGCGTCTATCCCAATCCGTTCCCGCACGCCCACATCGTCACCACCACGACCCACAAGACCCTGCGGGGTCCGCGCGGCGGGATGATCATGACCAACTCCAAGAAGTGGGCGAAAAAGATCGACTCTGCGGTTTTCCCGGGGTTGCAGGGCGGACCGCTGATGCATGTCATCGCCGCCAAGGCGGTGGCTTTCGGCGAGGCGCTGCGGCCGGAGTTCAAGGTCTATGCGCGCAATGTCGTCGACAACGCCCGCGCACTTGCCGACAGCCTGCAGAGCGCCGGCTTCAAGATCGTCTCCAACGGTACTGACAGCCACCTGATGCTGGTCGATCTGACGCCCAAGTCGGTCAGCGGGGCTGACGCCGAGATCGCCCTGGAGCGCGCCGGGATCACCACCAACAAGAACGGCATCCCCTTCGATCCGCTGCCGCCGATGCAGACCTCTGGCCTGCGCGTGGGATCACCGGCCGGTACGACGCGTGGGTTTGGCCTGGCGGAATTCCGGCAGATCGGCGCCTGGATCGGTCAGGTGCTGGATGGCCTGAGCGCCGGCGGCGACAATTCCGCGCTCGAAACCAAGGTGCGCGGCGAAGTCCTGGCCTTGACGCGGCGCTTCCCAATCTACAACGGATAGCGGTCTTCAGGCCGAGGGGGACACTAGATCATGCGCTGTCCGTTCTGTGGCCATGCCGAAAGCCAGGTGAAGGACTCACGTCCGTCCGAGGACAGCGCCGCCATCCGCCGTCGACGGCTCTGTCCGGAGTGCGGCGGCCGCTTCACCACCTTCGAGCGCGTTCAGCTGCGCGAGCTGACCATCCTGAAACGCTCAGGGCGGCGCACGCCCTTCGACCGCGACAAGCTTGTCCGCTCGATCTCCATCGCCACCCGCAAGCGCCCGGTCGATCCCGAGCGGGTCGAGCGGATGATTTCCTTGATCGTGCGCCAGCTGGAGAGCATGGGCGAGACCGAACTGCCGTCGTCGGCCGTCGGCGAGCTGGTGATGCAACAGCTGAAGGCCCTGGATGACGTCTCCTACGTCCGCTACGCCTCGGTCTACCGCGACTTCCGCGAAACCCAGGACTTCGCCAAGTTCCTCGGTGAAGAAGGGCTGGCCGAAGCGAGCGATGTCGAGAGCTAGGCCGTGCCGGTCACGCTGAAGCTCGCCACATCGCTGGATGGTCGCATCGCCACGGCGGGTGGCCAGAGCCGATGGATCACCGGAGAGGCCGCGCGCGAGGTGGTGCATCGGCTGCGCGCCGAGCATGACGCGGTCGTGGTAGGTATCGAAACGGCGCTGGCCGACGATCCTGAACTGACGGTGCGGCTGGCCGGTTACGAGGACCTGCAGCCGGCGCGTGTGGTGCTCGACAGCCGCCAGCGCCTGTCGCCTTCCAGCAAACTCGCCAGGACCGCGCGGGAGATTCCAACCTACGTCGTTGCCACCACCGAGCCTGATCGGGCGCTGGTCGAGGCCGGCGTGCGGGTGCTGCGCGTGGCTGCGGACGCCGGCGAACGCCCGGATCTGAAGACCGTCGTCGAGGCCCTGGCCGGGCAAGGCCTGTCGCGACTGTTCGTGGAGGGTGGCGGCGAGGTCGCCTCCAGCTTTGTCCGATGCGGGCTGATCGACGCGCTGGAGTGGTTCCGGGCCCCGATGCTGATCGGCGGGGAGGGACGGCCCGGTGTCGGCGCCCTGGCGGTTGCGGCCTTGGCCGAGGCGCCCCACTTCAGGCGAATCGAGGTCCATGAGGTCGGCGACGACCTGTGGGAACGCTACGTGAGGGTTTGAATGTTCACGGGGATTATCACCGACGTCGGGCGCGTCCGCGCCGTGCGCGACACCAATCGCGACCGCCGGTTCGAGATCGAGACTGCTTTCGACCTGACCACTATCGACATCGGCGCCTCGATCAGCCACGCCGGGTGCTGCCTGACCGTGGTGGAGAAGGGCCAGGGCTGGTTCGCCGTGGAAGTCTCCGGCGAGACCTGGTCGCTGACCACTCTGGCGGACTGGAAACCGGGCCGGGCGGTCAATCTGGAACGGGCGGCCCGGGTCGGCGACGAACTGGGCGGCCATATCGTCTCTGGCCACGTGGATGGTATCGGGATCGTGGTCTCGGTTGAGATCGAGGGTGGCTCGCACCGGGTCCAGATCAAGGTCCCGCGGCCGCTGCATCGCTTGATCGCGCCGAAGGGTTCGATCACCGTCGAGGGCGTGTCGCTCACGGTCAACGCGATCAAGGACGACGTCTTCGGCGTCAATCTGATCCCGCACACCTGGGATGTGACCACGCTGGGCGAGCTGAAGCCCGGCTCCCGCGTGAACCTGGAAATCGACATGCTGGCGCGCTATCTCGCCCGCTGGCGCGAAACGGCCTAAGGCTTCCCGCGACCACGCCGAGGGACCCCGATGAGCCAAGACCAGATCCGCATCCTGATCGTCGAAGCGAGGTTCTATTCCGACCTGGCCGACGAACTGCTGAAAGGTGCGATCGATGCGCTGGAGGCCTATGGCGCGGCCCATGAGCTGGTGACGGTGCCAGGCGCCCTGGAAATCCCCGGGGCCATCGCCCTGGCCGAGGAGGGCGGTCACCGCCCGGCGGGCGCGGAGCCCTACGACGGCTATGTGGCGCTGGGGACGGTCATCCGTGGCGAAACCTATCATTTCGAGATCGTCGCCAATGAGTCGGCGCGCGGACTGATGGAGCTGACCATCGGCAAGCGGCTGTGCATCGGCAATGGCATCCTCACCGTCGAGGATGAGGCGCAGGCCTGGGCGCGGGCGAAACTCAGCGAGGGCGACAAGGGTGGCGGGGCGGCGCGGGCGGCGCTGACCATGGTGGCCCTGCGCCAGCAACTGCTTGGCGGTAAGCGATGACGGCCGGCGCCAGGACCGGGATCTCCAGACAGGCGCGCTCGGTGGCGCGGCTGGCCGCTGTTCAGGCGCTGTACCAGATGGAGGTCTCAAGCGTCGGCGCCGAGGCGGTTATCCGCGAGTTCTCCGAGCACCGCTTCGACCGCGACGCTGAGGGTGGCGAGACGCCACTGGCGACTGCTGACGAGGGATTCTTCGCCGATCTGGTGCGCGGGGTGGTGCAACAGCAGAAAGCCGTTGACGCGGCGGTCGCGCGGAAACTGGCGGCCGGATGGCGGCTTGACCGGCTGGATGCGACCGCACGCGCGATCCTGCGCGCCGGCGCCTATGAACTGCTCCATCGCCCGGACGTGCCTACCGAGGTGGTGATCGACGAATATGTCGAGCTGGCGAAGTCCTTTTTCGAGGGGCCGGAGCCGGGCTTCGTCAATGGGGCGCTCGACGCGGTCGCCCAAGATGCCCGACGCTAGGCGCCCGACGGGTGATGAATTCTCCGAGATCGAGCGGCTGTTCCGTCCGCTGACCGGAGGGGTGGCCGGCGCGTTTGATCTACTGGATGACGCCGCCATCGTGCCGCAGCGGCCGGGCTTCGACCTTGTGGTCACCAAGGACGCCATCGTCGAGGGCGTGCATTTCCCGGTCGGCGAGCGGCCTGATCTGATCGCCCGCAAACTGGTGCGGGTGAATCTCTCGGACCTGGCGGCCAAGGCCGCCGAGCCGTTCGGCTGTTTCCTGGCGGTGGCCTGGCCCAAAGCCTTTGGCGCGATGGAGCGCGAGGCCTTCGCCGCCGGGCTGGGCCAGGACCTGCGGACGTTCGGTGTGGTGCTGCTGGGCGGCGATACCGTATCGACCCCAGGCCCCTTCACCGCCAGCCTGACGGCGCTGGGTTGGGTTCCTCAGGGTGCGATGGTGCGGCGTGCGGGGGCGAGGCCAGGCGACCTGGTCGCCGTCAGCGGGACGATTGGCGATGGTGCGCTTGGTTTGGCGGCTGTGCGCGGCGAGATCGAGGACGCCGACGGTTGGCTCGCCGGCCGCTACCGCCTGCCGACGCCCAGGCTCGATCTGCGTGAGCTATTGCGTGGCCAGGCCAGCGCCGCGGCGGATGTCTCCGATGGTCTGGTTGCTGATGCCGGGCACATCGCCAGAGCCAGTGGCGCCTGCGTTTCGCTCGATCTGGAAAGGTTGCCGCTCTCGCCGGCGGCTTCAAGCTGGCTGACAGGACAAGCCGACCGCGTGCCGGGTTTGGTCCGCCTGGCGACGGGCGGGGACGACTATGAGGTGGTGGCAACGTTCGCTCAGACGCCGCCGCAGGGCTTCACCGTGATCGGCGAAATCACTGCGGGCGAAGGCGTGGAGGCACGGGCGTCAGGGGGGGTGTTGAGACTTTCGGATCAGGGCTGGCGTCACCTGTAACCGGAACCGGGCTGTTGTGGGCGTGTTGCCAGACTAAGCGATAGCGCTCGCGGAACTCTTATGACCCAGCCCGTTAGACTGCTCTCCCTCGCCACGGCCTCCCCGCCGCACGACTTGCCCCAGGAACAGGCTTCGGACCTGGCCAAAGCGATTCTGGCCCCACGCTTTCCCGGCTTCGAGCATATGTCCCCCGTGTTCACGACCGCAGGCGTACGCAAACGCCAGTTGACCATGCCGATTGAGTGGTACTTGCAGCCGCGCAACTGGCCGGATCGGATGGCGGTCTATGTCGAAGGGGCCGTAGACCTATTTGTCACAGCGGCCGAACGGGCGCTGGCGGAAGCCGGTCTGCGGGGGTGTGACGTGGACGCGATCGTCACCGTCTCATCGACCGGGATCGCCACACCAAGCCTTGAGGCGCTGGCTATGGGCCGGCTTGGCTTTCGCAGCGACGCCGCCCGCGTGCCGGTCTTTGGACTGGGCTGCGCCGGTGGAGCGACGGGTCTGGCGCTGGCCGCCCGCCTGGCCAAGTCCGAGCCGGGGGCGGTTGTGCTGCTGGTCTGCGTCGAGCTCTGTTCCCTGGCCTTCCGGTTGGACGAGCCAAGCAAGGCCGACATTGTCGCCACGGCCCTGTTCGGCGACGGCGCCGCGGCCTGTGTTCTGCGCGCAGGCGAAGCCGGGTTTGCCGAGGTCGCGGGGCTCGGTGAGCACACTTGGACCGATACGCTCGACATCATGGGCTGGCGGATTGACCCTGAAGGGCTGGGCGTCATTTTTGCCCGCTCGATTCCACCCTTCGCCCGAAAGAAACTGCGGCCCGCCATGGATCAGATGCTGGCGAGTCAGGGGCTGGGCGTGCCTGACATCGACCGGTTCGTCTGCCATCCAGGCGGCATGAAGGTGATCGAGGCGCTGGAAGGCGCGTTGGACCTGGGCCAGGGCGCGCTGGATCATGAGCGGACGGTGCTGGCCGACCATGGCAACATGTCCGCGCCGACCGTGCTCTTCGTGCTCGACCGCACCCGACGGGTCGGCATGCCGCGGCGTTCTGTCCTGACGGCGCTGGGTCCAGGTTTTACCGCAAGCACCGTCACGCTACTCGCGGCCTGATGCTCCAGATCGCCATTCTTGCCCTGGTGACGGTGCAACGCGTGGCAGAGCTCAATCTGGCGCGGCGGAACACACGGCGGCTCCTTGCGCAGGGCGCCCGCGAGTACGGCGCGAATCACTATCCCATCATCATTGTGCTGCACGCCACGTGGCTTCTGGGCCTTTGGGCGATCGCCTGGCAGCATCCGGTCAGTGTAGGCTGGCTCGCGGCCTATGCGGTATTGCAGGTGTTGCGCATCTGGGTGCTGTTGTCGCTAGGCGCGCGCTGGACGACGAGGATCATTGTTCTTCCGGGCGAGGCCCCGATTCGCAAAGGTCCCTATCGGTTCCTGGCCAACCCCAACTACGCCGTGGTCGCCGGGGAGATCGCGGTGCTTCCCATGGTTTTTAGCCTGCCCGTCTACGCGGCGGTCTTTACGCTGCTCAACGCGCTGGTGCTGTCGCTCAGAATAGGCGCCGCGAACGCCGCGCTCGGCTCGCGCCACGTCTGAAGGCTTGCGTTTCGCTTCGTGCTAGGGCTCTTGCCGCGTCCGCTGCGTTTCCTGCATGTGGCGCAAGGATCTGCGATGGCCTTCCCCCCGACCCACCCCGCGCTGGCGCGAGCCCTTGAGCAACAGGGGTATGCCGAGCCGACGCCCGTGCAGGCGGCTGTGCTGGCGGCCCCGGACCTCCAGGACCTGCTGGTCTCCGCCCAGACCGGCTCGGGCAAGACCGTGGCGTTCGGCCTGGCCGCCGCCCGGGGCCTGTTGGGTGAGGCTGAGCGGTTTAGCCGCGCCGAAGCGCCCCTGGCCTTGGTGATCGCGCCCACCCGCGAACTCGCCCTGCAGGTGAGCCGCGAGCTGGAATGGCTCTACGCGCACGCGGCCGCCAAGGTGGTGACCTGCGTCGGCGGAATGGATCCGCTGCGCGAACGTCGCGCCCTGCAGGCGGGCTGCCATGTGGTGGTCGGCACGCCCGGGCGATTGCGCGACCATATCGAGCGCGGCGCGCTGGACCTCTCGGGTCTGAAGGTCGTCATACTCGATGAAGCTGACGAGATGCTCGACCTCGGCTTCCGCGAGGATCTGGAGGAGATTCTCGATTCGACGCCCATCGAACGTCGGACTTTGCTGTTCTCGGCGACCATCGCCAAGGACATCGCCATGCTGGCCAGGCGCTATCAGCGCGACAGCCTGCGAATCGACACCCTGCGCCGCGACGAAGCGCACGGCGACATCGAGTACCGCGCTATCCGCGTGGCGCCCAATGAGATCGAGCACGCGGTGGTCAATCTCCTGAGGTATTTCGAAAGCCCCGGGGCCCTGGTCTTCTGCAACACCCGCGAGCGCGTGCGACACCTGCACGCAGCGCTGCGCGAGCGGGGCTTCTCGGCCGTCGCGCTATCGGGTGAAATGACCCAGAAGGAACGTTCCGACGCCCTGCAGGCCCTGCGCGACGGCCACGCGCGCGCCTGCGTCGCCACCGATGTGGCGGCCCGTGGCCTGGACCTGCCCGACCTGGGCCTGGTGATCCACGCCGAACTGCCGGTCAACAAGGCGGGGCTGCTGCACCGCAGCGGCCGCACCGGCCGCGCCGGCAAGAAAGGGACGTCCGTTCTGGTGGTGCCCTACAACAAGCGCCGCTTCACCGAGCGACTGTTCGAGTCCGCCAGCATCGACGCCGGCTGGTCGGGCCCGCCGCTGGCCGACGAGATCCGCGCCAAGGACCAGCAGCGCCTGCTGGACGATCCGATCCTGACGGAAGCCGCCTCGGAGGAAGACCTGGTCCTGGCGCGCCGCATCCTGGCCGACAGCTCGCCCGAAGCGGTCGCCGCCGCCCTGATCCGCATGCATCGCCAGCGGCTGCCGGAGCCGGAGGACCTGTTCGACGATGCGCGCGACACCGGCCAGCTGATCCCGTCGGCCAAGCCACGCGGTGGAACCGCCTATGACCCCTTGCGCGAACCCGGCGCCGCGCAGTCCCACAACGCTGGCGGCGTCGGCGCGGAGTGGTTCCGCATGCCGATCGGCCGGCAGAACAACGCCGATCCCAAATGGCTTATCCCGCTGATCTGTCGCCTGGGACACGTAACCAAGAAGGACATCGGTCAGATCCGTATCTTTGACCGCGAGACCAAATTCGAGATTGTCGCGGAAACCCAAGCCCGCTTCCGCCAGGCGATCAAGGGCTCGGCCGAGGGCGATATCCGCATCGAGCCCGCCGCCGCTCCGCCGTCCGCCGACCGTCCCCGAGGACCGCGCCCCGCCGCTGCACAGCATCGCGATGGGCCGAAGCCGCAGGACGCCAGGCCGTCAGGTCCTCGCCCGTCTGGCGCGAAGCCCGGCGCCAAGCCGTTCCGGCGACCGAAGTAGCTGAAGGTCAGGTCGCGCTGGCGGGTTTCATCTGCTGGGTCGCTGCCTGGCCGATGTCGAAACGGACCTGTGAGCGGCCGAAGTCCAGCGCGACGCTATCGAACTGGGTCAATAGGTCCATGCCCAGCACGACGGCCGGCGTGGCCTTGAGGTCCCAGAGGTCGAAGATGTGCATGTCAGCATAGACCACCGGAACATTGCCCAGTTGCAGACCGCCCAGCCGCATGAACGGCAGATAGATCAGCTCACCCTCGAAAGACTCGCCCGCCAGGGTTTCCAGGGTTATCGGGCGCGCCGGCGATCCACTGCCGTGTCGGCGTTCACCCGCGCTCACCAGGTCGCGAAGGGCCGTGTTGCAGATGGTCGCCTGCGACCCGGAGTCGATCATGGCGTTGATACGCTGGCCGTTGAGATCGGCATCGACGATGGTCAACTGGCCCAGCCGCCGACGGGCGGGAACAATCACGGCGCCCTCGCCGGAGGCTTCGGTTCGGGAGCGCGTGATGGCCAGGCGCCCGGCTTTGAAGCCCAGCTCAAGGCGCTGGCCCTTCAGCCAGTCGACGCCCAGCACCCCATCGACACCCTTGCCGAACGGCAGGGCCGGGGCGTGAACGCCCGTGCGGCTGCGATCGCCGACCCGCAGGTGATCGATCAAGACGTTGGGGCGTTCGCGGACGCCGACCGCGGTGTGGACCTGGCCGGGCGGCAGTGCGGTGAGCGACAGCCGCTGAGCGAGGTCGCGTGAGACGCAGGAGGCGTTGGCTCCGGTGTCGATGAGAAACTGGAACGGCCCCTGACCGTTGACGCTGACCGGGGCCAGCATGTGTTCATAGCGGTCGCGGCCGGTATTGATCTGCGTCGCCGGTTCATCGGCGATGGTCGGCTGCTCGATGCCGGGCTCCAGACGGGCCGGCTGCGCCCAGGCCCGGGCCAGCGGGGCGCCCATGCCGGCGGTCAAGAACAGCCCTGCGGCGGCCTGTCTTCGAGTCGGGAGCTTCATCGCCTGATGCCAACCCTTTTCCTGTCGCGACACTACCACCTCGCGCGGTCGCGGTCACGGTGGCGCAATCTTGTGGAAACCAGAGGTCGGCTAGCCTGGGAAAATGTTCAGACGCCTCGCGATCCTTGCCGCGCCGTTGTTGCTGGCGGCCGGCGCCGTCCATGCTGCGGAAAGCTCCGCAATGTCGCAGGTGGGCCAGTACCTCGACCTGCAACCGGTGGGCCTGCCGATCGTCGTCCAGGGCCGTCTGGTCAACTATGTCTTTGTCTATGTGCGCCTTAACCTGGCGCGCGGCGCCGATCTGCAGCGGCTGCGCGACAAGGAGCCGGCCTTCCGCGACGCCCTGGTGCGCGATGGCCACAAGACGCCATTCGTCCTCGTCGACGACTGGCAAAAGGTCGACGAGGTGAAGCTGAAAGCCGCGCTTCTGCGCGACGCCGCCGCCATCGCCGGGCCGGGCGTGATCAGCTCCGTGGTGGTCAGCTCGCAAAGTCCGCAACGGCGCGTCATGCCGCCCAGACCGTTGCCCGCGGACCATCTTTGAAGCCCCCCGCAGGGTAGGTTGCGCCCGCGAGCCAAGTTTGGCACTTTCCCGCCCCTTATTCGGGGCGCTATGAGAGCGCGCCCGTCTCGGGGCAAACATGGGGCTGGGAACCCGATGCGGTCGCACGGCGGCCGTCGTTCCCCCTCCGCGCGATCGTAAAGGGGTGCGCTCGAA
>JAYTFM010000030.1:0-32187 GCA_043734425.1 Alphaproteobacteria bacterium | reverse complement strand
GTAGATTCAAAGTACTGCGCCAGTTGCCCGCCGCCGATGCTGGCGACGCCCACCCCGAAGAACGGCGCGGCGGTGAAGAAGCCGATCGCCATCGGCAGTTTCTTCTTGGGCAGCAGGTCCGACATCATCGAATAGGCCGCTGGCCCCAGCGTCGCTTCGCCGAGGCCAACGCCCATCCGCGTCAGAAACAACGATGTGAACTGGCTGACCACGCCGCAGGCTGCGGTCATCGCGCTCCAGAAGGCGATGCCGGCCGTGATCACCATGCGGCGGGATCGCTTGTCAGCGATCCAGGCGGCCGGGACGGTGCCGACCGAATAGAGCAGGCTGAACGCCACCCCGCCCAGCAGGCCCATCTGGCTGTTGCTGAGATGCAGGTCGCGCTGGATCGGCCCGATCAGCACCGCGAGCACCTGGCGATCGACACTCGACAGCGTGGCGGCCACCGTGAGGAAGCCGACCACGTACCAGGCATAGACGCTCGTCCGCGCCGCCACCGACGCCGGCGGGACCAGCTTCAGAGCCGGCGCTACGGCCGCGTTTGTCTCGGAGATCTCGGCCAAGGGATCAGTCCCGCAGGTAGCTGTCGAGGGTTAGATGCACCTGTCGCGTGCGCGATTCCTGATAGTTGCCCAGGGTCTGCCCGCGCTTGCGGGACGCCTGCATCCCTTTGTATTGCATGGCCAAGTTGTCGGTATCCTGGTCGTAAACAAAACCCAGCCCGGCGCTCATCCCAGGTGCAGAGGCGTAGGACTCGCCGGGTGTCAGGCGGTGAGCCGCCGGCGCTTCCGGGCGCTCCTGGCCAGGCGACAGTGGCCGCAGGAACAACAGATCGAAAAGGGTCCGTCCGGGGTCCGACCCGAGCGGCCGAAAGCGATAGATCATCGGCAGGCCGACGCCGGGGAACAGGAACATGTTGGGGAACAGGTGGTACTCGATGGAATCCAGCATCTCGCTGTCGGAATAGTGCGACAGGTCCAGACCCCACTCCGCGCCCAGGCTCTTGCGCAGGTGCTCGGAGGCGACCGATCGGGCCAAGCGCCCCTCCGGCACCGTCGCCCCCTCGGGCGCTGAGCGCAGCTTGTCGAGGATTTCCTGCTGGGTCTGCGGGCGCGTGAAGTGCGGACTGGGGTGGCCGATGGTGTGGACGAAGCGGCTCACCGTCTCGCTGAAGATGTCGTACTGGGCGTTGGCGTCGGCGGCGGTCGGCAGGGCCTGGGTGTGCGTGGCGAACACATGATAGGCCTCAAGGAACGCCTCCTGGGCCGCCTTCCAGTTGGTGTCGAGTTCCTTTTCGATGTGCAGCACGGTGTAGCGGTTGGAAAGGTCCCAGCCATCCTTCAGGTGTTCGGGTAGAACGCCGAGGTGGTCCGCCAAGGGTCCGGCGTTCGGATCCATGTTGATGAACACAAAGCCGCCCCAGCGCTCGACCTTCACTTCCGGCAGCCGGTAGGCCTCGTCTGTGACATGTGGAAAGTCCCAGCGGCAGGGCACGTCCTTCAGGCCGCCGTCCAGGTTCCAGGTCCAGCCGTGGAAGGGACAGCGTAGGACCGGCGCGACGCCCCGGCTGTCGGAGGGGCGGAACTGGGTGCCGCGATGCAGGCAGGCGTTGATATAGCCCTTGATCTCGTCGGGCCCGCTCTTGACCAGGATCACCGAGTGCGGACCCACGTCATAGGTCAGATAGTCGCCCACGTTCAGCAGGTGCTCTTCGCGGCAGGCCCATTGCCAGACCCGCGGCCAAAGCTTGGCGACTTCCTGGTCGAAGAAGGCCCGCGACGTATAGCGGTCATAAGGAATGTCGGCGTCGCCGAGAAAGGCATAGCTCGACGCGGTCAGGGCCGGCGGCGTCACCTGCCCGTCAGCCAGGATCAGGTCGCGGGTCGAGGGTCCGGGACAGCGGGCGTCGCCGGGACGCGGCGCGCTATCGCCGGGCGCGTTGGCAAGATCGTCGGCCATCGGGTCCTCCGCGTCGGTGGGCTCAAGCGTGCCGGGCTAAGCCGGATACGAACAGCTGCTCCAGCGCGTCATCGTCAGCCGCGATCAGCCGGTCGACCCACTGGTGGAACAGCTGGGCGCCGCCTTCGTTTCGCCCGAACAGAACCTGCTTGCGTCCGCCGTTCTTGAGCGCGCGCTGCTGGCGAAAGCCGGTCGCATAGTCTTCGTCGCGCACGACGTGCTCGAGGAAAGCGCACTGGCCGGCAACCTGGGCGGCTTCGGCGTCATCCGGCGCCCGAACAGTCAGGAAAATCTGGGTGGTGACAGACTCGCCGACCGTCGCCCCCGGCAGAAGTTGCGAGATCATCACCGTGCGTACGCCAGCGTTGAAGTTGGCGATGGAGATGTGCGGAAACACGGTCCAGACGCCATTCAACATGTCTTCCGTCGACCAGTCCGCTTCGGCCACATTGTCGAAGTTCAGCAGATCGGGGCTGGGCGCCTGAACGCGCTGATGCGGTCCCCAGGCGTAGTACAGCGCCTGATTCAGCATCTGCTCGCCGAAGGTGTTCTTGTGCAGCACCGGCAGGTGGTAGAAATCCAGATAGCCGTCGTAGGCGATCTTCCAGTTCGGACCCGGGATGACCTGGCTGGAATGATAGTGCCAATCCTCAAACCCATAATGCGCCAGCAGCTTGTCATAGCCGCTGAGGAAGGCATCAAAGCTCAGCTTGCTGTCAGGGTTGACGATCACCCAGATCAGGCCGGCCCGCTCGGTCACCGGCAGCGGCGTCAGGCCAAAGCAGGACTTGTCGATCTCGCCGAAATCGTCGGCCGAGGCGACGCCCATCAGCTCGCCCTTCTGGGTGAACGTCCAGCCGTGATAGGGGCACATGAACCGCTTGGCGTTGCCGTGTCCGGCCATCGCGACATTGGTGCCCCGGTGGCTGCAGGAATTGATGAAGGCGCGGACCACGCCGTCCTGGCCTCGCGAGATCAGCACCGGCACGCCGGCCGCCTCAAGCGCCTTGAAATCGCCCGGCTTCGGCATCTCGGCGGTCACCGCCAGCAGCAGCGGCACGCGCTTGAAGATCTTCTCGACCTCGGCCTCGAAGATCGCTGGATCGAAGTAGCGGGCGGCCGGCAGCGCGACCACTTCCGGCGCCTGCTCGAGGGTGTGCGCCCGGGCGTGGGCCATGCCGTTGCGGACCATTGCGGCGAGCTCAGATCGGTCGAGAACCTTGTTCATCCGTATCGCTCCGAACCCTCAGCTGTTGCTGCGCCGCTGCCGGTCACTTGGCGGTGAAGAAGTCGCCTCGCGGGCGGCCTTCCGGATCATAGACCGGCTCGACAAGATCGACGCGATACTTGCGGGTAACCGCCTGCTTGATGCCGATCCCCCCTAGGTGTCCCAGCATATCCAGATAGGGCTTGGCCACGAGATGCGCCGAAAGGTCAGCCTCGCTTTCCCAGTCTTCGAAGACATGCACGCGGCCGGGCATGCTCAGGTCGGCCGTCCACGCATATTGCAGGCAGCCCTTTTCGGCCAAGGCGTCCTCAATAAGCGGCCGGGCGCCGAGCAGCGCTCTTTCCCGAGCTTCAGGCTCGAAATCGATTTCGCCGGAAATGACAACTCTCATGGTTCAGTTCTCAAGTCTGGTCGTGAAGGACAGTGTAGGCGCGGCTCGCGAACAGCCAGGCGCCGTCCGTCTTCACCAGTTCGTCGTCATAGGTTCCGATGATCCGGCGAACGCCACCGGCGTGATCGATCAGGACCTCTTGCGTATAGACCCGGACGCTGGCGTGATCGCCGCGCACCTCGATCGCGCCTGGCGTGGCGAAGAAGCCGGCCACGGCAAAGTTCGACATGGCCCCAACCCAGGCCGCCTTGATCTGCGCCTTGCCGGTCACGTCGATGCCCGGCAGCTTCCAGACGCCATCCTCCGCCCAGTTGGCGATCCAGGCGTCGGCGTCCTTGCGGAACACAGCATCGCTGTAGGCTTCGATCCGCTCACGGATGGCCAGGCGGTCCTCCACGGGGCCGTCAAACATCGATCATGCTCCTGTTGCCGACGGCGCGAGCTGGCCGGCGAAATTGGCGTAGGACGCGTCAGCCGGCCCGCGCTGGCCGAAGGTCCATCCCGCCATTCCAGCGCGATCCCAGCTGTCGGTGGACGGGGCCTGAGCGTTCCAGTCGTAGCAGGCCTGCCGGTGTGAAAAGCGCCACTCGCCATCCCGCCGCTCGAAGCTGTCCAGATAGCGGCCGGCCGCGACCATATAGACGTCCGGCCCCGAGGGCTGCGGCAGGGCATGGTGGGCGGTGAAATAGCTTTCGCCGCGCGCCGTATCGCCCGAGACCTCAATCAGCACATTGGCGATGCAGTGCTGCGTGCGCTTCATGGTGCCCAGCAGCGGGATCACCCAGTCGGCGAAGCCCGAAGCGGTACCGCGATAGCCGCCGTGATCATCCGTGGCGTCGGGATGGAACAGCGAGCGCAGCAGCGCCTCGTCACAACGGTCGATGGCCCGCGCCATACGGTAGACCAGCTCCACGCACGCCTGCTTGTCTAACAGTTCCTGCACGTCTGCCTGCGCCATGGTTCGGCTTCTCCCTAAGGCGTCTGAGCGCCCCAAACCATCACTCACGCTGTTAGCCGACGCAAGTGACTTTAAGCGCCGTCGAATAATTTGGGCGTCTAAGTCTCAGGCGCCGTCGTGCTGCCTGCCCTCACCCGTACGCGCGGCTTGGCCAGGTCGGCTTCCCCTTGCAGGCTCGGGATGCGCCAGAGCGTGTGCAACGCGATCCTGAGCGCCGCCAGGACCTCAGCGATCCGTTCATCGCGCTGGTCCGGGAAAATCTGCACAAACAGCCAGTCGTTCACCAGCGCCGTGAGGTCCCGCGCCGCTCGGAACTGCGGGGTGTCGGCCAGGTCAGCATTGCCGAACAGCTGGCCGGTGAAGCGCTTGGCCTGGGCCTCGACGATCTGCGCGGCTTCCTGCAGCACCGGCCGCAGCACGGGGGTCGTGCGCGCCGCCGTGAGCAGCTCAAGGTGCGCTACGCGGTAGCGGTCGGTGATCGGATTGGCGACCAGATCAATTGCAAATTCAACCAGATCACGGCCAGCCGGCGGGTTGCCCGCCTGACTTTCATAGACTTCCCAGTTGCGGCGCGCGACATGCTTGGCCAGGGCGATGACCACGTCTTCCTTGGTGGTGAAATAGTATTGCAGACAGCCCCGGGTGACGCCGGCCAGATCGGCCACCCGCGCCATGTTGGTTCCGTGAAAGCCATGCTGGTTCAGGCAATCGACAGCAGCCTCAAGGATCAGCGTGCGGGTCTGTTCGCTCTTGGGCGTTGCACGGCGCGAGCGCGCGCTGCGCGGCGCCCGCAAGGGCGCGGGAAGGCTGTCCGTAGACGATACCAGCTTCAGATTGGCCATCGCGTCCGCCCGCAATCCGTCGCGCCAAGCGCCTTAGATCTTCACTATCGCGTTTTGGCTTTTCAGCGATATTGCTTTTTTTTCTCCGGCCGTCAGAATTGGCTGCAATCAGAACGGCGTTATTCGCCAGGGAACGGACGACCATGGCCGATACAATGGAACCTCGCGGCGCTGTTGCGCGCGGTCTCGCCGACATTTCCAAGGCCCCCGACATGCGGCTCGGCGACCGGCCGATCACGCCGGACCGCTATTTTTCGTCGGAGTTTGCCAAGCAGGAGTGGGAAAAAGTCTGGACGCGTACCTGGCAGATCGCCGGCGTCAAGCGCCAGCTGGTCAAGTCCGGCGACTTCATCACCACCACCCTCGGCCCCGAGACCATCCTTTGCGTTCTGGGCGACGACGGCAAGACCCGGGCGTTCTACAACGTCTGCCAGCATCGCGGCATGCTGCTGGTGGCCGCAGAGCAGGGCAACGCCCGCCGGCTGGTCTGCCCCTATCACGGCTGGGCCTACGATCTCAAAGGCGAGCTGCGGACCGTGCCGGACGAGCGCGACTTCGCCCAGGGCAGCCCTTGCGGCAAGCTCAACCTCGTGGAGATCCCCTGCGAAGTCTGGGCCGGGTTCGTCTGGTACAACATGGACCCGAACTGCGCCTCGCTGCGCAGCTATATGGATCCCATCGCGGACCAGATTGACACCTATCCGATGGACGACATGGTCCGCACCCACTGGGTCACGCTGGAAGGCGACTTCAACTGGAAGCTGGTGCAGGACAATTTCAACGAGTCCTACCACGTGCCCTTCGTCCATCCGCAGACCAAGTATGTGATGGAATATGCCTATCCGTTCAGCCAGTTCGACCTCTATCCCAGCGGCCACGCCCGGATGCTGATGCCCGGCGCCGGGCCGACCAAGATGCTGCAGGGCGGTGAGGACGAGACGCTGAAATCCATGACCGAGGAACTGAAGTTCTGGGGTCTGGATCCCGATCAGTTCCGAGGCGGCAAGACCGGCGAGATCCGCGTCGCCCTACAACGCCAGAAGCGACTGCTGGGCGCCGAAAAGGGCTTTGATTTTTCCACCTATCACGACGCTCAGCTGACCGATCACTGGCACTTCACGATCTTCCCGAACCTGTCGTTCAGCCTGAAGCCGGACGGCAACATCTGGCTGCGCGCCCGGCCGCACGAAAGCGACCCGCAGAAGTGCTATTTCGACATGTGGTACATGACCCTGTTCCCCAAAGGGCAGAGCCAGTATTTCTCCCAGAGCATGGGCGAGATGGTCGACGTCAACGTCCCGGCGCCCCACCTGCAGGGCAAGCTGGGCGAGGTCTCCATGGGCCCCGGCATCGATCAGGACCTCTCGGTCTGGTACGGCCAGCAGCAGGCGCTGCATTCCAGAGGCTACCGGCGCGACTATCTGGCCGGCCAGGAAAGCCGGGTGCGGTTCTTCCACGAGAACCTGGAACGGTGGATGCTGGAATAGGGGTTCGACGCGGAGCGGGTTGGTCCGGACGCCGCCAAAAGCCCTCTCCCCCTTGCGGGGAGAGGGTTGGGAGTGGGGGTGTCAGCTCTGAGCGCGCACCATTGTTGCACTGGGGAGCCCGCCGTCCGCCCTCACAGTTTGCACCCCCACCCCAACCCCTCCCCATCCTTCCCCATCGGGGAAGGTGGCCCGCAGGGCCGGAAGGGGCCGGAGCCAGAGGCTCCGGTGGGGGGAGGGGCTCTAGATCAATAAACAATCACGCTTGTCGGTTTTTTGGGCCGCTGTTAGTTAGCCCAAACGTCCCAGAGGATCCCCAATGTCCGAGGTCACCCCTATCCGCATGCCCAAATGGGGCCTGTCCATGCAGGAGGGCGCCATCGTCGAGTGGTGGAAGGCCCAGGGCGACGCCATCGCCGAGGGCGAGGATCTGGTGGACATTGAGACCTCCAAGATCACCAACGTCTGTGAGAGCCCGGCGGCCGGCGTGCTGGCCCGCATCGTGGCGCAACCCGGCGAGACCCTGCCGGTCGGCGCGCTGATCGGCGTGGTGGCGGCGCCCGATACCTCCGAGGCGGACATCGAGGCCTTCATCACCGAATTCCACGCGAACTTCACGCCGGAGGAGACCGACGAGGCGGCCGGCGGCGGGCTGGCGACCACCATGGTCGATGCGGGCGGCAAGGCCCTGCGCATCGCGCGGCTCGGCCCGGCGGAGGGCGTGCCGGTGGTGCTGATCCACGGCTATTCCGGCGACCTCAACAACTGGATGTTCAATATCGAGGCCCTGGCCGCGACCCACCCGGTCATCGCCCTGGACCTGCCGGGCCATGGCGGCTCGACCAAGGACGTCGGCGACGGCTCGCTCAGCGCCCTGGCCGGCAGCGTCGGTGCGGCGCTGGACACCCTGGCCGTCAGCCGCGCGCATCTGGTGGGCCATTCGCTGGGCGCCGCCGTGGCCGCACGACTAGCGGCCGACCGCCCGGGCCTGGCCGCGTCCCTGACCCTGATCGCGCCGGCCGGGCTCGGGACCATACCGGTCTCAGAAGAGTTCCTCACCGGCGTCATCGAGGCCCAGCGCGCCAAGGACTTGAGGCCCGTGCTGGAACTGCTGCTCGCCGACCCCGCCGCCGTGACCAAGGACATGATCGACGACATGATCAAGTTCAAGCGCCTGGACGGCGTGGAGGAAGCGCTCTCGGCGCTGCGCGACCGGATGGTGGCGGGCGATGATGCGGCCGCCCTTCGCGCCGACCTCGCCAAGATCCCCTCCGCCCTGGTCATCGCCTCAAAGGGCGACAAGATCGTCGGCGCCCCGGACGAAGCCACCCTCCCCGCCGGCTTCAAGGTCGCCTGGATCGTCGGCGCCGGACACATGCCGCATCTGGAGAAGTCTGGAGAGGTGAACGCGCTGTTGGCGAGTCAGATCAGCGGCGGCTGACGTTCGCCCCGCTCGCAATGAATGAACTGCCTGGGTGATTTCCAGGAACACACCATGCCAAGCGCGGGGCCGCGCCGCAACCCAACTTATCTTGCTTTGAAAACGCTCGAACCCCGGACGATTTAGGCGCGTCTCAAGGGGGGAACATCCATGGCCGGGCCTAGTCTGACAGATGCGGAGCGGGCGGTTCCGAACGTCATGACGACAACCGCCAAGAACCAGGCGGCGACCTTCCGCAACCAGGATCAGGTCTGGCCGGTGCGCGCCATCCGTCGCAGCGACGCGGTGCGGCCGCTCCCACCCCACGCCCGTTCGCTCGCGGACCTGACCTTTGAGTTGGGCGACGCCCGCGTCGGCCTCAGCGACTTCATGGCCCGCCGCCGAACCGCCGGATTCCTGATCCTCAAGAACGGCGAAATCGCGCTGGAGCGCTACGGCATGGGCAACGGCCCGAAGAGCCTCTGGACGAACTTCTCGGTCACGAAGTCGGTGACCGGGACGCTGGTCGGGGCCGCGCTCCGCGAGGGCGCGATCAGCAACCTGGACGATCCCTGCGAGCGCTATCTGCCGCAGATGCGGGGCTCGGCCTATGAGGGCGTCACGATCCGCAACCTGCTGCGGATGAGCTCGGGTGTCGCCTGGGACGAAGGAGAGCACTCCGATGGCCTGGATCTCAGACGCCTGGGCCAAGCCATGGCAAGCCGGCGGCCAGGCTCCATCCTGGCGCTCCTGCGCAGCCTGCCGCGCGCCCAGCTGCAGGGGGCCGTCTTCAACTATTCGACCGGCGAGAGTTGCCTGCTTGCCGCCCTGGTCGTGGCCGCCGCGGGCCGGCCGCTGGCTGACTACGCCGCCGAGATGATCTGGGGACCGGCCGGCATGGAGGCCGACGCACACTGGCAACTGGAGTCCGAGGACGGCCTTGAGCTGGGCGGATTTGGCGTCAGCGCGTGCCTTCGCGATGTCGGTCGTTTCGGGCTGCTGGCGCTGGCGGACGGGCGGGCGTTCAGCGGTCGTCAGATCCTGCCGCCCGGCTGGCGCGATCTCGCCGGCCAGCCCGACATCGCGGCCACCGCCTTCGGCCGGCTGACGCCGGGCAGCCCCGCAGGCTACGGCTATCACTGGTGGTCGCTGCCGGGCGCGCCGTTTGCCGACGGCCTCCACGCCGGCGCCTTCCTGGCCCTGGGCGCCGTCGGCCAGCGCATCTACATCAATCCGGCCGAGCAGTTTGTCGCCGTCATCCAGAGCGCCTGGCGCCAGCCGGACGACCCCGACGCCGAATTCGAGACCGTCATGATGCTCCGAGCCGCCGTGCGGGCGCTCAGGGCGGACCCGACAGCGTGACCAGGGACATGATCTACGACGCGACCGGATGGTGGCGGACAATGACGCGGCGGCCCTGCGCGCCGACCTCGCCAAGGTCCCCTCGGCCGCGAGGACAGGATCGTCGGCGCGCCGGATGAGGCCGGATTGCCCGCCGGGTTCAAGGTCGCCTGGATCGCCGACGCTGGGCACATGCCGCATCTGGAGAAGTCGGCGGAGGTGAATGCGCTGCTGGCAGGCCAGGTTGGCGGGGGTTAGCACTGAGAGGCGGCGCCGTTCAGGAGATCTGTTCGTTGGTGGATACGCGAGCCGTTACGCCGCCTTCCGAACCCGCGCTCGGTTCCCTAGTCCTTCGCCGGGATGCGCCGCATGGTTGCCGACTAAGTCTAGATACTTCGCCTCTACTGGACGGACAGGCTCTGCTGGGGGTCGCCCTCGGCGGCGTGGGGGCAACAACGTAAGTGGGCCGACCATGCTGGAGCCAAGAAATTGGGTTCGGATGCTTCGGCCCAGGACCTCCGCCAGCAAAGATGGGACGGCGTTGCCGAGCATTTTCTGAATTCCCGTTCTTCCACACCGGAAGACCAGGTCGTCGGGGAAAGTTTGAAGTCGACAAAGCTCAGCCGTGGTCAAGCGACGATTGGCCCAGTGGAAAGGGCCAATCGCGGAGCCTGGCTGAGCCTGTATCGTCCATGCGGGCCGATCCTTTGCCAACTTGAGTAAGAAGCTCCAGTAGCGAGTACGCCAACCGAATAAGGGCAAGCCGCCGCCGCGCGGCGTATGCCAGAGGTAGTTTTCGCCTTCCGGGATGCTGGGGAGCAGGTCTGCCCAACGACCGCCCATCCGCAAGCCCACTTCGTTAGGTTGGGCCGGAAGGTCGCCAATCGCGTCCCAAGTGGTGCGCCAGCGCTCTACATCGGCTCCGTCGCTGGCGCTATGGGTCGGCCGTGGAAACACGAAGGGTTGGCCATCACGGCTCCCCACCAAGACCACTCGCTCCCGCATCTGTGGCACACCGTAGTCAGCTGCATTGAGCTTTGCCCAGTGCACCGAGTAATTCGCGCCGCGCTGGCGATTGACGGCTGCGATGCCATCAAGGATGAAGCGAAGACCCTCGTCCTTCCCTTTGAACGCTAGGCCATGAACATTCTCGAGCACGAACGATTTCGGAAGGACGTCCCCCAGGACCCGCAGATAGGCGGCCAAGGTCGACGAGCGCGGATCGTTCAGGCGGCGCGAATCACCCTTCAGCCAGTAGCCGGACTTCGAGAAGGGCTGGCAGGGCGGGCCTCCGAAAAGCACGTCAGCCTCTCCTGGTTGCAAGCCGCCGGCCGCCAGGATTTGCTCGGAGCTGAAGCTATGGATGTCGCCTTCAAGCAGGGGCCATTCCCGATTGGCGCGGATCGTATCGCACGCGAGCGGATCCAGCTCCAACGCAACGGCGGTTTCGAACCCCGCAGCTTCGAATCCGAAATCCATCCCCCCGACACCCGTGAACAGGCTAATGGCACGCAGTCTTCGACTCATGGTCATTGGCGATTCCTACGTGTTGCCGACGCCACAGGGCAAGGCACGGAGAGGGTAAAAAGTGAACACAGCAGATATTGTCAAGCGGCTCAAGGCCATTTGCGCCAGTTACGCATTCGAACCGGTCGCAATCTTCAAAACGAGCGGCAAGCATCCTTGGCCCCTGGTCGCCAACGACGAAGCTGACCTTGAATCTCAACTGTTGGAGGGAGAGCACTTCCTTCCATTGCCGAGGGAGCCGGCGGCCCTGGCTAACGTGATCGAGGTGGCGATTGTCGACTTCGTGCAAGCCGCTCTCGACGCAACGAAGATCGAAGTCACACGAGGCACCGAGCGCGGCTACCCCGACATCGAACTCGAAGTCGGTGGAGACTTTTACGCCGTAGACGTGAAGGTGGCGCGACGAAACTTAAACAAGAAGGGGGTGCCAACCGGAAGGACGGATAGCAGGATCACTCTCTATACGGGCAATACGTTCTTCAAGTTTCCGACGTTGAAATGGCCGGGCACTTTCCGCCCGTTTGCCGACTATGCGGGACACATCGACCTCATAGCGCTATACACACTCGATGTTGTATCGCCAACAAGAGTGACGGACTTTGAGCTGGTGGTCGTTGAACCTTGGAGAATTGCATCTAAGCAGCGAAGCTCTACTACCCGCGAATACCTAGGCGCCGTCGACAATATCCAACGCATCCGAGACGAGAAGGGTGAGTTCGCCACGGCGGCGGACTTCTACGCGTTTTGGCGCAAGCACCCGTGGAAGATCGGGAAGGCCGTGGCGAACCAGCTCAGCAAGTTGCTGGCCGCTTCGGCCAAGGGTCCCTAGCCTCGAAATCAGTTTCGCCTGTCGAGCATCTACCCGGTTCGTACCCCGTCACCCCCCCGGCGCCTTGATCCCCCCGCTGCGCAGCATCAGGATCGTCGTCGAGATGAACGTCCGCAGGCGCACGCGGCGCTCGCGCTCGTCCCAGATGTCGCGGTGTAGCAAGAGGCCCTGCATGCCGGCGATGCAGAAATCCATGGCCAGTTCATAGGCGCCCGGATCGCCCTGCCATTCGGGGAACGCCCGGAAGACTTCGGCGCGTTCCAGCTGCTCATAGTGGCGCGCCTTGGGCAGGAAGGTCTCGCGCAGCTCGGCGTCGGTGCGCGCCGCCATCATCAGTTCCAGATAGGCGCCGAACTCGCGGGTCAGCAGGCTCTGCCAATAGATCTCAATACCGGCGTTGCGGTCGATCCGTTCGCCCTCGGAGAGATTGCCGATGGCGGCCAGGAAGTTCTCCATGCGCCGGTAGAAGGTGTATTCGATGACCGAGGCGATCAGGTCTTGTTTGGTGGCGTAGTGGTGCAGCATGGCGCCGCGCGAAATCCCCGCCATCTGGGCGATCAGCTGCGTGGTCGTGCGGGCGAAACCGTTCAGCTGCAGGCAGTCGATCGCCGCCTCCAGGATGGCCAGCCGCGTCTGAATACTCTTGCGCCGTTGCCAGTTCTGGCCCTCGGCGTCGAGCCCATCGGGCTCCAACTGCGCCAGCTCCAACGTCGGCAAAACCTGCATTCCCACACTCCCGCCCGCGCCGGCTGTATTCGACTCGTGGCTATACCTTAACACAATGCCGCCTCGTCGGTTCTTCGGCCAATTGCCGATAGACGACGGTAGCTGATCGCCTATAGTGCCCGATAACAAACAGTCAGGCCGGCTTTTTGCGGTCTGATCAAGCAGAACATGGTGGGAGGACGACAATGGATCTGGGTCTCAAGGGCATGAAGGCCATCCTGGCGGGCGCCAGCAAGGGCATTGGCCGGGCCACCGCCGAAGCTCTTGCGGCTGAAGGCTGCGATGTCGCCGTCTGCGCCCGGGGCGCGGAGGGCGTGGACGCCACCGTCGCCTCGCTGAAGGCCAAGGGCGTCAAGGCGTACGGCGAAAGCGTCGATATGGCCGATGGCGAGGCCTACAAGGCCTGGGTCGCGCGGGCCGCTGAAGCGCTCGGCGGCTGCGACATCTTCATCTCCTTCGCCTCGGCCGGCGGCGGACCGGCCAGCGAAAAGGCCTGGAAAGCGGTGTTCGACCTGGACCTGCTGGCCACCTATCGCGGCGTCGAAGCCGCGATGCCGTTCCTTGAGAAGTCGAAGGCCGGCTCGATCATTGCGGTGTCGTCGACGGCGGCGCTGGAAGAGTTCTTAGGGCCCCAGTCCTACAACGCCATCAAGGCGGCGGTGATCAACTACGCCTCGGCGCTCAGCCAGCAGCTCGCGCCCAAGAACATCCGGGTCAACACCGTCTCGCCGGGCCCGATCTTCATCAAGGGCGGTTCGTGGGACATGATCAAGACCCACATGACCCCGCTCTACGACCAGACCGTCAAGGCGGTGCCGATGGGCCGCCTGGGCACCGGCGAAGAGGTGGCCAACGCCATCGCCTTCATGGCCTCGCCGGCCTGCCCGTTCATGACCGGGACCAATCTGGTCATCGACGGCGGCGTCACCAAGCTCGTCCAGTACTAGGCCTGCGCCGATGAGCGAAACGCCCAAAAAGCGCCTCAACGCGGTCCTGATCGCCGGCGGCAAGTATCACGACATCGACTTCGCCCGCCTGGAGATCCTGAAGCTGCTGGCCCAGGACGACCGGGTGCGGGTGCGGGTGTTCGAGGACTATTCCAACCTCGACGCCATCCGCGCCGCCGATTTCCTGGTCACCTACACCTGCGACGTGATCCCCCGGCTGGACGAGCAGGAAGCCCTGCGCGCCTGGCTGGAGGCTGGCGGAAAGTGGTACGCCCTGCACGGCACCAATTCGATCCTGCGCTTCCTGGCCAATGGTCAGGTCGACAGTCCGCGCTGGGCGCCGCACTTCATGGAAACACTGGGCTCCATGTTCATCGCCCACCCGCCGATCGTCCCCTACACGGTCACCGTCGCCGACCCTGATCACCCGCTGGTGCAGGGGATCCAGCCGTTCCAGGCCGACGATGAGCTTTATCTGTCGGAGACCTACGGCCACCTGCACGTGCTGCTGGACACTGAGTTCGAGGGCGAGGCGACCGGCTTTGTCGAGCACACCTGGCCCAAGGCCCGCCATCCGGTGTTCTATCTGCACCCGGTCGGCAAGGGCGAAGTGCTGTATCTGACCCTCGGCCACTGCCGCGGTCACTACGACATGCAGCCGATGATGGAGTTCTATCCTGTGCCGGAAAAAGGCTCCTGGGCGCTGCCGGTGTTCTACGAATTGCTGGGGCGCGGCCTGGATTGGGTCAAGACGCCGGCTGCAGCCATCGCCAAGTGAGCGTCTTTCTGATCGCCACCATCGAGGTGAAGGCGTCCCTGTTCGGGCCATTCACCGAGGCGATGGGCACGCTGCAGGCCGTCGTCGAGTCCGCCGGCTGGAAACTGGCCAGCGCCCATGTGCTGCGGACCGGCCAGCTCAACACCCTCATCAACGTGTGGGAATTGGACGACCTCAACCACATGAGCGCCGGCTTCGCCGCCGTCGGGACGGACCCCCGGGCGGCCGGGATTCAGGGCGTGCTGGGCGAGGCGGTCATCAAGGAAACCCTGAACTTCGCGGACGCCATCAGCTACCCGAAGCCAGCGTAGAGGGCGGGGAGCGCGCTGACCGGTTAGTTCAGCCGCCATCCTAAAATTGCTCGTCATTCTCGGCCAAGGCGCGCAGCGACGCCGTGCCGGGAACCCATGAACACGAACGGTCCCCGAGCAGGTGCTGAGCCGCCGCTCAGGATAGCGTCAGTACGCGGTGATCATGGGTCGTCCGGACAAGCCGGACGATGACGATCCTTGAGGGTTCAGCAGGACACTGTACCCCCTTACCCCAGCCGCCTCACCGGATCGGTCCCGTCCCAGCCGCGTGCGGCGTCGCGCATCATGCCGAAGAACTGCAGCCCGCCGGCCCCGGTCTTGAGGATTTCCACCATGGTCCCCGGCCCGCCGCCGGTGTCGACATAGATCACCTCGCCGCCGCCGGCGACCTTGCCCTCCTGGACCACCACCGCGCCGGCCTGGGCGCAGGCCGCCCGAGCGGCCGCCATGTCATCGACCAGGATGCAGACGTGATGCAGCCCCTCGCGGCCTTCGTCGCGCCAGGCCTTGTAGATCGAGGCCGCGTCGTTGTGCTGGCGGATCAGCTCGATCTGGATGTCGCCCCAGTAGCCGATGACCATCGAGAAATCGATCTGGGCCGGCGCGCCGCGGTACTTCACGTCCTCCAGCTGCACGTGGTCCAGGGCGAAGAATGGCCCGACGCCCATGGTCTTGGTCCAGAACGCCAGGGCGGCGTCGAAGTCGGCGGGCACATAGGCGATCTGCATCACCGTGCCCAGTGAAGCGATCAATGCGGTGCTCATTCGGCGGCCTCCAGGCGGGGCGAGACGGTCGGCAACGGCATGCCGATGGCGTCTGAGATGGATCGGTGAACGTTCTGCAAGGCCATCTCCTGACGACCGTAGACCACGCTGGACCCGGCCGGCAGGACGGTCATGTTGCGCCAGCCCTGGGCCGCGACGACATAGTCTTCGGTCTCGACCACCTGGGCTGTGGCGTCATAGGCCGCCTCGACCTCGCCCCGGTATTCCTCCGAGTGCACGCCCTTGGGCGCGTAGATGGTCTTGTGGGTCACCGTCTCGCCGGGCGCCTCGCCGGGGAAATGTCGGAAGGTGGTATAGTAGCCCTTGCCGGGCGACACCGCGCCCGCGAACAGGATGGTGTTGGGGAAGATGTAGTGGATGCCGCCGATCCGGTGTTCGACGCCCCATTCGCTTTCCGGCAGATCCAGCCAGGCCTCCTGCTCACGGCCGACGAACAGCACGCGGTGGTGCGGACCGAACCGGTCATAGACCGTGATGTCATTGCGGAAGAACGGCGCCAGGGTCTGTTTGTGCAGGGCCGCGAAGTGATAGCCTTCGCCATAGGTGTCGAGGGCGTATTTCCAGTTGGCCTTGACCGGCAGCTGGCCGGCCTTCACCGGCTCGGCCTGTTCCAGCTGGAGCAGCTCCAACTCCGCGCCAAAGCTCCCAAGGTGGGCATCGATGTCCATGGTCGAACCCGGCGTCGCCTGCACGAACACCAGGCCGAACCGCTCGGCCGCCGGCACCGAGACCAAGTGATCATGGCCGCATAGCGCGTCCTCGAACCGCTCGGCCTCCGGCGCCGCCGCCAGCTTGCCATTGAGGCCATAGGACCAGCCGTGGAACCAGCAGGTGAACAGCTTGGCCTGCCCGGCCGGCTCGCGCACCAGCCGCGCGCCCCGGTGAACGCAGATATTCAGAAACGCCCTCACCGCCCCATCGGCTCCGCGCACCACGACGATCGGCACGCCGGTTTCATCGAAGGTGCGATAGCTGCCGGGCTCGGGAAGCTCGCGCGACAGGCAGGCGACCAGCGGGGTCTCGCGGAACAGCTTCTGGCGCTCAGCGGCGTGGCGGGCCGGATCGGTATAGACGCTGACGTCATTGCGCATCGGGTGATCGGCCAGATCGCTGGTGTTATGGCGAATGTGCTCCACCACCCGCCGGCCCAGCTTCAGCCGGGTCTCCAGAAGTCGGTCTTCGAAACTTGTCATGTCGCCCTCCTCGGGGCCGAGTGCGGCGTCGCGTCCCTCCGCTCAGCCGCCTATGGTTCGATCCGTCGGCCAGTAGGGCCGCATCAGCGAGCGCTTGTTGATCTTGCCCATGGCGTTGCGGCCCAGATCCGCCACGACCTCATAGCTGCGCGGACACTTATAGCCGGCCAGATGCTCGCGGCAGAAGGCGTCCAGCTCGGCCGCAGCCGGCGGGGCGGCCGGATCGGCCGCCATCACCAGCGCCTTGACCTCCTCGCCCATCTCCGCATTCGGAACGGCGATCACCGCCACATCGGCCACACCCGGATGACGGACCAGCACCAGTTCGGCCTCCGCCGGATAGATGTTGACCCCGCCGCTGACGATCATGTCGGAAACCCGGTCGGTGATGAACACATAGCCTTCGTCATCGGCATAGCCCATCTCGCCCAGGGTGAAGACGCCCGGCGCGATGTGCGCGGCCGCCGTCTTCTCGGCGTCGTTGTGGTAGATGATCCCCCGGCCGGTGGTGTCGCGGAAATAGAGCTGGCCCACCGCGTTCGGCCCCAGCGTCTCGCCCGCCTCGCCAATCACCATCAGCTCGAACGGGGGCAGGGTCTTGCCCACCGAGCCCGGCTTTCTGAGCCACTCCTCAGAGGTGATGATGTTGGTGGTGCCGGACTCCGTCCCGCCATAGGCCTCGACCAGCACCGGCCCGAACCAGTCGATAATCGCCCGCTTGGCGTCCCGGGGGCAGGCCGCGCCGGTGTGGAACACCGCCATCAGGCTCGAAACATCATGCCGCGCCCGCACCTCGTGCGGCAGAGTCAGCAGCCGCTGGAAATGGGTCGGCACCATCAGGGTGCTGCTGATCTTGTAGCGGTCGATGGTCTCGATGACCTTTTCAGGATCGAAACGGCCCATCACCACCAGCGGCTTGCCGCCGCCCAGCTGGCGAACCGAACCCAGCGGCCCTGTGTGATAGAGCGGCCCGACTGCCAGGCCCGGCCCCGGCGACGCCACCGCCGCCTGCTCCTTCAGCGCATCGAAGAACCCCGCGACGGTCTCGGTCCGGGCGAACATGTTCGGCGGGGTCTCAGCGCCCTTGGGCGTGCCGGTGGTGCCGGAGGTGTAGTGCAGGAACGGTCGCGGGGCCTGGCCGGTCGGCGGCGCCGCCGCAGAGGCTTTCGCCAGCCAGCCGTCCCAGCCGATGACGCCGTCCGCCGTGCTGCGCCAGCCGACCACCTGATCGACACCGGCCATCGCCGCCGCCTGAACGCCGACCGCTGCGGTTTCCGGACCCACGAACACCAGCCCGACCGACCCGTCCTTGAGGATGTAGGCGACTTCCTCCGCAGTCAGATGGAAGTTGATCGGGATCGACGATATGCCCGCGTGCAGGCCGGCCAGATAGGCCAGCACCGTCTCGGCGCTGTTGTTGGCGAACACGCCGATCCGCTGGCCGGGCATAAGGCCACTGGTCAGTAAGGCGTTGGCCGCGCGGTTGAGCACCTCATCCAGCTGTGACCAGGAAATCGTCTGGCGCTCGTCGGCCAGCGCCAGATCATTCGGATGGGTCCGAGCCTTCTCGGCGGCGGCTAGCGACATGCGTTGGTATCCATACTAGAGGCCGAGAACCGCGCGCGAGAGGATGTTGCGTTGGACCTCACTGGAGCCGCCGAAGATCGTTGAGGCGCGGGCGTTGAGGTACTGGGCCGTGGGCGCCACAGCGAACGCCGGCCCGACCGGTCCCGCCTCACCCTCCAGCGCCGGCCGCTGGAACGGCGCGGCATAGGCGCCCAGCGTCTCCAGCGCCAGTTCGGTCAGCCTCTGCGAGGTCTCGCTGCCGCAGGCCTTCAACATCGAGGCGGTGGCGTCGCCGACGTTGCTGCCGAGGCCGAGGTTGGAGATCACCCGACGCTCGGAGAAGTCCACGGCGGTGACCTGGATCTCCAGATCGCAGATCTTTCGCCGAAACTCCGGGGTTTCAAGCAGGCTGGCGTCGTCGACGGGCGTGTCGGCCGCCATCTTGCGGATCCGCGCCAAGCCGCTGCGCAGCCGCGCCGCGTACGAACCGCCGCGTTCGAACTCCAGCAGATACTTGGCGACCGTCCAGCCTTCATCCTCCGGACCGACCCGGTTCTCGACGGGCGCCCGCACGTTCTCGAAGAACACCTGATTGACCTCGTGCTCACCGGAGATCGAAATGATCGGGCGAACGACGATGCCCGGCGTCTTCATGTCGACCAGCAGGAAGGTGATCCCGGCCTGCCGCTTGCCCTCAGTATTGGTGCGGACCAGCAGGAATATCCAGTTGGCGTTCTGGGCGTGGGTGGTCCAGATCTTCGTGCCGTCAATCACATAGTCATCGCCGTCGCGCACCGCCCGGCATTGCAGCGAGGCGAGGTCTGAGCCGGCGCCCGGCTCCGAATAGCCCTGGCACCAGTAGTGTTCGCCCGACAGGATTTTCGGCAGGAAGAACTCTTTCTGGGCCTCCGTCCCGTAGCCGATCAGCACCGGACCACACATCTGCAGCCCCATCGCCGGCAGTGTCGGCGTGCCCACCTCAGCGCACTCGCTGTCGTAGATATATTTCTGGACGATCGACCAGCCGGTGCCGCCAAACGCCTTGGGCCAGGACGGCGCGATCCAGCCCTTCTTGTAGAGGATCTGGTGCCAGGCGCGGTTGAGCGAGGCTTCGGCGAACACGCCCGACTGCCGACGCGCGGCCTCGCGCAGCTCGGGCGTGAATTCGGCGTCGAGGAAGGCGCGAACCTCATCGCGGAAAGCCAGATCGTCAGGGCTGAAGGCGATATCCATGGGGACTCCGAAGCGGGTCGATCAATCAGCGGTCGAACGTGATGGGCAGTTCGAGCACGCCGCGCAGCAGGATGTTGGGGCTATAGCGCAGGTCGCCCTGGCCCTCTTGCAGGCGAGGGTTCTTCAAGCGGTCGAGGATCACCCCGAAGGCGGTGACCATCTCCTTGCGGGCCAGCTGGGCGCCGATGCAGGTGTGAATGCCGGCGCCGAACGCCAGGTGCGAGCGGGCGTCAGGCCGGGCGGGATCGAAGGCGTCGGGGTTGGGGAACTGGTTGTCGTCGCGATTGCCAGAGCCATAGCGGACCAGGATCATCTCACCGACCTTGATCGGGAAGCCGCCGATCTCCGCATCCCGGAGCGCGATGCGCCACATGTTGTTGGTGGGCGACAGCAGCCGCAGGGTTTCCTCGACAAAGTCGGGGATCAGCTCCCGGTCGTTCAGAACCCTAGCCATGAGCTGGGGGTCGGCGATCAGATAGTGCAGGCCGGCTGTCAGGGTGTGGGCCGTGGTCTCGTTGCCGGCCACCAGCAGCTGCTGGATGATCGACAGCAGCTCGGAATAGTCCATCGTCCGGGGGTCGCCCTCCTCGGCCAGGGTGGCGTGCACCAGGTCGGAGATCACATCCTCGGTCGGATTGGCGCGCTTCTGTTCGATGATCTCGATGAAGTAGCGCTGGAATTCATTGATCCGGCGCGAGGCTTCCAGGCGGGTGGCGCGGTCGGAGACGCCGCCCAGCTGCACCACGAAGGCGTCGCTCCAGCGGTGGAACCGGTCCATGTCCTTACGCGGCGCGCCCAGCGAATCGGCGATCACGATCATCGGCAGATGATTGGCGAAGGCTGACTTGAACTCGCAACGGCCGTCCGCGATGAAGCTATCGATCAGCTCATTGGCCACCGTCTCCACATAGGCGCCCATGGCTTCGACCCGCTTGTGGGTGAAGGCTTTCATCGCCAGCTTGCGAAAGCGCGTGTGCACCGGCGGATCGGCGGTGAGCATGGTGTTGGCCACCGCGATCCCATCGGCCATGATGGCCGCCTCTTCAGCGTCAAGCTCGCCGACCGAACCGCGCATCTGGCCGCCGAAGTTGTTGGAGAACACCATCGGCTGGCGATTGACCTCCATGATCAGGTCAAAGGTCGCCACCGTTACAATGCCGGTCTTGGGATCGCGAAACACCGGCGCCTCCTGGCGCAGGCGCCTGTAGTAGGCATGGGGGTCCTGGAGCAGGTCCGGATCAAAGAAATTGATCTCGGCCAGCGGTCGGTCTGCAACCTCGCTCATCGGGGCTTGATCATCGGCCATGGTCATAACTCCTTGATAGTCGCTTCAACGGCGAGGGCTCACGCCAGAAACCCGCCATCCACGGCCAGATCGGCGCCGGTAATGAAGCTGGCTTCGTCCGAGGCCAGGAACAGGATCGCGGCGGCTGGCTCGGTCGGCCGGCCCAGGCGTTTCATCGGGTGAACCTGGGCAAAGCCGCCGATAACACCTTCGCGGGTGGCGCCGCCCGCCTCGCCAGCCGCGATGTAACCCTCAACCATCTCGGTGTGGATCGCCCCCGGCATCACGGCGTTGACGCGAATGTCATAGCCCTGTTCCGCGCAGTGCAGCGCCACCGCCCGCGTCAGCATCCGCACGCCGCCCTTCGAGGCCGAGTAGGCGGGGAAGATGGCCCCGGCCTGGACGCCCAGGGTGGAGGCGAGGTTGATGATCGCACCGCCGGTTCCCGCCTTCAGCGCCTCAACGCCGACCTTGCACCCCAGGAACACGCCGTCGAGGTTGATCCCCAGGGTGTGACGGAACCCGGCCAGGGTCTCCTGCTCGATGCTGGCCGGAATGGAGATGCCCGCCGAATTGACCACAGTGGTCAGCGCCCCGAAGCGCGCCTGGGCCGCCGTCACCGCGCTGCGCCACGCCGCCTCATCGGTGACATCGAGATCGACAAACATCGCCTGCTCGCCCAGTTCACGAGCCGCCGCTGCACCCTTGGCGCTCTGGACATCCCCCAGCGCGACCCGGGCGCCGCGCGCCACCGCCAGCCGGGCCGTCGCAAAGCCGATGCCGCTCGCGCCGCCGGATATCAGCATCACCTTGGAGGACAGCGTTCCGTCCGGCGTCGCCATGATCTACATTCCTCCTCGCGGCTGCCGGTGCCGCCGGCGACCTCAGCGGGCCTGAATACGCCCTTGCTGGAGACCATAGTCCGCCAACTGTGCTTTTTACAATCAGTGCTGACTTTTCCTTCGCACGCTTTCGACGGATCGGGACAAAGGCCCTTTACGGTCACCTTCAGGCGGCAGAAGTAGGCCGCCCGTTGCGCACCTCCCTTGCCTGACGCCGCGTCCGGCATTGTCCATGTCTTGGAAGCGGTGGCGCGCGACAGGGGGAGCGGATGGACGATATCGACCTGGGACAGAACGGGCTATCGGTGAACATCGCCGCCGCGTTTGATGATCAGGGCCCGCACATCGCCTGCATCATCACGAAAGCCCGTGAGCCTGGCGCCGACCGGAGCCCATCATGATCAAGCTCGTCTATGTCATCACCCGCAGGTCGGACCTCTCGCATGAGGCCTTCGCCGACTATTGGCTGAACCGTCACGGCCCGCTGGTCGCCTCGCACGCGGAGACGCTGCGTCTGCGCAAGTACGTCCAAAGCCATCTGTTCGACCACCCGTCCAATGAGGGAATGCGGGCGGCACGCGGGATGCTGCCGCCCGTCGATGGGATCACCGAGGTCTGGTGGGACTCGTTGGAGGATTTCCAGGCGGCCTATGCGACGCCAGGGGGCGCTGTGGCGGGCGCGGCGCTGGCCGAGGATGAGGCGAAGTTCATCGACTTCAGCCGCTCCGCCGTCTTCCTGACTGAGGAGCATTCGATCTTCGACCACACCGGCGGTGCGGGCCCAGGCCCGGAGGCGCTCAAGGTCACCTATCTGCTGGCCCGGCGCGCCGACCTCAGCCAAGCCGCCTGCCACGCCACTTGGCTGAACGATCACGGACCCCTAGTGGCGACCTTCGCCGAGACTTCGCGCATGGCGAAGTATGTCCAGAGCCACACCATCGCTCCGGAGATGAACGCCGGATTCCAGGCGTCCCGAAACTATGAGCCGGCGTTGGACGGCATCACCGAGGTCTGGGTCAACTCCCTCGCCGACCTGGAAGCCAGCGGTGCGACCGACGCCGGTCGGCGCGCCGGCCCCGTGCTTGTGGAGGATGAGCGCCGGTTCGTGCGGATGGACGCCTCGCGCTGTTTCCTCACCCGCGAACACCTGATCTTCGACCATACGCGGTAGGGCTGAATCGACATCCAGCAGCCCCGCCAGTGACCCTACTCCCTCTTGGGTCGTCATGGCCGGGCTTGTCCCGGCCACCCATAAACGCGGGAGCTTGGAAGGTGCGCGCGGCGGGCGCCATTGGGAACCTGACGGGTTCGGTGTGTATGGGTGGCCGGGACAAGCCCGGCCATGACGTTCGAATATTTGGGTTTCTTCGTCAGTTCGGCAAGTGACCACATATCATAGATCCAAGTCCTCAGACCCGCCGACAGAGAGGCCTCAGATCGCGGTCGCCGCCCGCGTCACAGCCCCAGCCAACCCCGCGACCGCGTCGTCCGACACTGTGCGCATGTCGAGCAGCACGCGGTCCCGTTCGATCCGCCCCATCACCTTGACGCCCCCGCCGGTGCGCAGCCGCTGCGCCAGCGCCTCGGCGCTCAGCTCCTCGCAGCATAGCGCCACCGCTCGGCTGGGCATCGGATGCATCGGCATGGCGCCGCCGCCGGCATAGCTATCGGTCTCCACGACCTTCGCCTCCAGACCCGGCAGGCCCGCCAAGATGGCCGCCAGCCCTTCGGCCCGCGACGCAATCGCTGACAGTGGCTGAGTCAGCATCCGCAGCACCGGCACGCGAACCCTTGGGTCCGACGGCGCCCGATACAATCGCAGCGTCGCCGCCAGGGCCGCCAGCGACAGCTTGTCCAGCCGCAGCGCCCGGGCCAGCGGATGGCCGGCCAACGAGTCTACCAACGTCCGCCGCCCGGCGACGATCCCAGCCTGCGGCCCGCCCAGCAGTTTATCGCCGCTGAAGATCACCAGATCGACGCCGGCCGTGAGGCTGTCCTGCACCCTTGGCTCGCCGGCGATCCCATGGGGCGCCATGTCGATCAGGGCGCCGCCGCCCAGGTCCTCGACCAGCAGCAACCCCTTGGTGTGCGCGAAATCCGCCAAATCCCGCAGGCTGGGTGCGCTGGTGAAGCCGCTAATCCGGAAATTGCTGGGATGGGTGCGCAGGATCAGCCGCGCCTCGGGGTGCTTCTCGAGCGCCCGTTCATAGTCCCGAAGGTGGGTGCGATTGGTGGTCCCGACCTCAATCAGCCGCGCGCCGCTCTGGGAAACCACCTCCGGCACCCGGAACCCGCCGCCGATCTCCACCAACTCGCCGCGTGAGGTGATCACCGGCGTTCCCGCCGCCAGCGTCGCCAGCGCCAGCAGCACCGCCCCCGCGCCATTGTTCACCGCCAACCCGGCCTCGGCGCCGGTCATCTCAGCGATCAGACCCTCCAGGTGGTCCTGGCGCGAGGACCTGCGCCCGCTCCCTAGGTCCAGTTCCAGATTGCCATAGCCCGCCGCCGCGTTGATCGCCGCCACCGCCTCCGGCGCCAGCGGCGCACGGCCCAGATTGGTGTGGATCACCACCCCGGTGGCGTTGATCACTGAGAATAGGGTCTCTCGCGAGCGGGCCGTCAGCCGGCGCGAAACCTCGCCCAGCAGCTCGTCGTGACTGGGTGCACCCACCTCGGCGGCCCGCGCCCGCGCCGCCGCCAACACCCCGCGCATCGCCTCGATCACCGCCGCCGGCCCGAAGGCGGCGTTGAGGGGCTCAGCCGCCGGACTCGCGCAGATCACGCCGACCGCCGGCAATCGCCGCCGTGGGTCTGAACCCCGTTCCGTAGGTCCGTCGCGCGCGATGTTGGTCTCCCTGGGCTCGGTGCGGCTTCGTTGTACAGACCCACAAACACCTGCGGCAAGGTCCGAAGGGGCTCGCGCTGCGATCAGACTTGCCGCACCCTTGGCCCGTGCCCCCCGCCCTCGCCCTCGCCGTCATCGGCCATGTCAACCACGGCAAGACCGCCCTGGTCCGGGCGCTGACCGGCATGGAGACCGACCGGCTGGCGGAGGAGAAGGCGCGGGGGTTGTCGATCACCCTGGGATTCGCCTGGCGGAGGTATACCTCCGGCGACATCGATTTCATCGACGCCCCGGGCCATGAGGACTTCATCCGCGCCATGGTGCAGGGCGCGACGGGCGTGCGCGCGGCGCTGCTGGTGGTTTCCGCCATCGAAGGGGTCGCCCGCCAGACCCGCGAGCATCTGCGCATCGCCGGCCTGCTGGGCCTGACCACCGGCATCGTCGCGGTGACCAAGGCCGACCTGCTCGCCCCTGACGACGAGGCGGCCGCCCTCGCCCGGATCGCGGCTGAGCTGGACGGAACCTTTCTGGCCGGCCAGCCGGTGGTGCTGACCTCGGCGCAGACCGGGCGCGGCCTTGATGAGCTTCACCGCCAGCTGGAAACCCTGGCCATCCGCTGCCCGCCGCCCGAGACACTGGCCGGCGCCTTCCTGCCGATCGACCGGGCGTTCAGCCTGACCGGGGCCGGGACCGTGGTCACCGGCACACTGCAGGGCGGACCCCTGACCACCGGCGCTCAGGCGGTGCTGTGGCCGTCCGGCCGTGCGGTCCACGTGCGCCAGGTCCAAATCCACGGAGAGGACGTCGCCGACGCCGCGCCGGGTCGCCGGGTGGCGGTCAATCTGCGTGGCGTTTCGGCCCAGGACGTGGCGTCCGGCGAGGTGCTGTGTGCGCCCGGCGCCTTCGCCGCCAGCCGGCTGATAGACGCCGAGCTCAGCCTCGCGCCCGACAGCCCGCGTCCCCTCCGCCACATGGACGAGGTCCGCTTGCTCTGGGGTTCGCGCCACGACATGGCTAAGGTGGCGCTGATCGGGGCGAAGGCGATCGCGCCGGGCGAGCGCGGCATGGCCCAGTTGCGGTTTCCCGTCCCGGTCATCGCCTTCGCCGGCCAGCGCGGCGTGCTGCGGCGCCCCTCGCCGGCCGAGACGCTGGGCGGACTTGTGGTGCTGGATCCGGCCGCTCCGCCGGCGCGCGGCGGCGCCGAACGGCGACTGGCGCTGCTGGACGCCGTCGCGGCCGGCGACCTGCCGCAGATCGCCGAACACCTGGCCGAGCGGGGCGGCGGCGTCCTCGCCTTAGCCGAGGTCGCGCGGCTGGCTCGCCGCCACGTCTCCCAGATCCACGCCGAACTGGGGGCATCCTTCGAGGCGCTGGACAGCGGCCGCCTCGTCCTTCGCGCCGCCGCCGCAACCGCCCGCCAGGCCTATCTGGACGCCCTCGCCGAAGCCCACCGCCAGTTTCCCGCCCGCGCCGGACTGGCCGTGGGCGTCCTGCGATCCGCCCTGGCCCGCCAGGCGTCCCGAGACCTCATCGCCCATGTCGAACGCAGCCTGGCCGTCGCAGGTGCGATCCGTCTGACAGGCGACCGGGTCGCGCTGTCGACCCACGATCCGTTCGCCGCCCTGTCCGCCGAAGCGCTGGCCCGCCTGGACGGGATTGAGGCCGCGCTCAAAGATGGCGGCCTCATGCCGCCGGACACCGCCAGCCTGACCGAGAGCCGCCCGGAAGACCTGGAGCTCGTCCAGCTGCTCGTCGAAACCGGCCGCGCGGTGTCGCTGCGCAACGTCGCCCTGCGCCAGACGCTGATCTTCCACCCCGCCGCGCTGGAGGCCGCCGCCGAGACCCTGCGGGCCGCCTTCCCGCCGCCAGCGGAATTCACCACCGGCGAGGCCCGCGCAGCCCTCGCCACCAGCCGCAAGTTCATTGTGCCCGTCCTGGAATACCTCGACGCCCAGGGCCGCACGCAGCGGGAGGGCGATGTGCGACAGGTGGTGGGGTGAGCGCTGAACCTACATTCTCCCTCGTCATCGTCCGGCTTGGGAGCCTGCCCTCGGGCGAGCCGCGCAGCAGCGCGACCCGGGGGGACGATGACGATCAAGGGAGGTGCGCTGAATGTTCTCCCCCACCCCTCGCAAATCCGCATCGCCACCCCGCAATTCCGCCTCTAGGGTGCGTGCGCTGGAGGTGACTGGAGTCTGGTGGCTTCCCCGGTCTTCAAAACCGGTGACACGTCCACAAGGCGTGTGGTGGGTTCGATTCCCATCCACCTCCGCCACTCTGATCGGCCGCGCGCCAAGCACGGCCACAACGCTTGAGGACGCCGCGCGATGACGGAACCCCTGCCCGGCTTTTCCCTGCGGGACATGGCCGGCGAACCCCGCGCCTTTCCCACCGGCCGGCCCAGCCTGATCGCTTTCGTCAAGGAGGACTGCAACACCTGCAACCTGGCGGCGCCGGTGCTGGAGGCCTTCCACCGCGCCTGGGGCGATGTGGCGGACATCTGGATGGTGGGTCAGGCCAGCGATGGCAATGCGATCCTCAAGGACCGCCATGGGCTGACCGTCCCGATCCTCGACGACAGCCCGCTGCGCACCTCGCTGGCCTGGGACTTTGAGGCCGTCCCAGCCGTATTCTGGACCGATGCAGCCGGCGCCCAGAGCGCGCGGCTGGAGGGCTTCGTCCGCGCCGAGTGGCAGGCGCTGGAGCAGCAAATCGCCATGCGCCTCAACGCCGCGCCGGCCGGCGTCGACTGGGCCAGCCTCCCGGAATGGCGGCCCGGCTGCGCGTCCAAGCACCTGGACCCCGACATCCACGACCGGCTGCTGGCCGAGGCCGAGGACAGCCCGATCCGCGCCCGGCGCATCGAGATCGGCGAGGCGGACGACATCGCCGAGTTCATGTTCGACCAGGGGTTCAGCGACGGCCTGCCGCTGGTGCCGCCCACCGCCGAGCGGGTGATGCGGATGCTCGGCGGAACCGCCCGAGGGTCACAGGACGTCGTCGCCGTCGTGCCGCCGAACATGGCCCCGGTGACGGTCGAGAAGATCGCCATCAACGCGGTGATGGCCGGGTGCAGGCCCGAGTACCTGCCCGTCGTCATCGCCGCCGTCGAGGCGGTGTGCACCGACGAGTTCAACATGCATGGCGTCGCCGCCACCACCATGGGCGCCTCGCCCTGCCTGGTGATCAACGGCCCGATCCGCGAGCGGATCGGCATGAACATGAAGCTGGGGGTGTTTGGAACCGGCAACCGCGCCAACGCCACCATCGGCCGGGCGCTCCGGCTGGTGATCCGCAATATCGGCGGCGCGCGGCCGGGCGGGGTGGATCGCTCGACGCTCTCGACGCCGGCCAAGTTCACCATGTGCTTCGCCGAATGGGAGGAAGGCTCGCCCTGGGACCCCCTGCACGTCGAGCGCGGATTCCAGGCTGAAGACTCGGTGGTCACCGCCTTCACCATCACCAGCGGTCCGGTGCAGATCGTCGATCAGGAGTCCCGTGAGCCGGATCAGGTGGCCGGCTCGCTGGGCCTGGGCCTGGAAGGCATGTTCCTGCCCAAGAACCGCAGCATGTCGACCGACGCCCTGCTGGTAGTCTGTCCCGAGCACGTCAAGTCGCTGACCAGCCAGGGCGAATACTCCAAGGACCGCCTGCGCGCGCGGATCCAGGCGGTCACCACCCGACCGCTCAGCGACATGGTCGCCAATGAGATCTCCGGGGCCGGCATACCCCTGGCGATGGCGGCCAAGATGGGCGCGGCCAAGCTGGACGCTCTGGTTGGCAAGTTCGCCAGCGAGAAGAACATCCACATCGTGGTCGCTGGGTCAGAAGCCGGCAAGTTCTCGGCGGTCTTCCATGGCTGGGTGACCGGCCCGATGGGCTCAGTCTCCGTTTCCAGGAAAATCGAATGCTGATAGGCTCCCTGCCATTGATCGGAGGACATCGATGAGCGTCATTCTGGATCCCACGGACGAGCGCGTCCCGGTGACCCGACAGATCACGCCCCGAACCGGCAAGCTCTCCGGGGTGATCGGCCTGATGGATATCCGCAAACCGCGCGGCAACATCCTGCTGGACGAGCTTCAGGTGCTGCTGGCGGCGCGGTTCCCCGACGTCGAGACCCGCCGCTACGAGAAGCCGACCTTCACCAAGCCTTGCCCCTCGGATATTCGCCTGAAGATCCGCGACGAGTGCGACTTCCTGGTCGAAGCCCTGGCCGATTGAGGCTCATGCACGACGTGCAGTCTGCACGACACTGTATGGTTCGAAATCCAGGGTCTTCCCGCCGTCACCATCGCCTCCAGCGAGTTCGATGAGGCCGCCCGCGTGCAGCGCAAGGCGCTGGGCATGGACGATGCCCGCTTCCTGCTGGTCGATCATCCGATCCAGGACGCGACGGACGACGAGATGCGGCAGAAGGCTCGCGACGTACTGGATGCAGTGGTCGCGGCGCTGACGGTCTGAAGGCGGCGATTTAGACCCGAATATAGACTGTCTAAATGAGGCTGATTTAGCCTGATTTCGCAAAGTTGAGTCTAAACTCCTTTGGCCGGTCTGGGTTTGGATGCCAAAGACTGCGGCTATTTCGTTCTTGCTTCGTTCATTGTCTCATACTTGGGCTGACAGGGCAAATCTGACGTTCGGTTACTGCGAAATGATCCCGGCCCCGTCGTCGTATTCGTACATGACCATCTGGGAGCGCGCGCCGCCTCGGCTCTCATAGAGGGCCTGGGCGGCGATGTTGTCGGCCTCCGTTCCCAGCCAGGCGTAGTCGCATCCGGCCTCGTGGCCCCATTGGCGCAGCGCATCCAAAAGGCGCCCGCCGATGCCTTCGCGGAGGCGGGCTGGCGTGACCCCCATGTTGTCGATGTAGAGCTCGGGCGCCTGATCCGGCGAAAGGTGGACCATGCCGCGCGCCTGGCCGATCACCTGTCCAGCGCACACCGCCAGCACCATCATATGGCCCGGCGCAGCGATATAGGCTGCCAGAAACGCGACATCGATCGGGGCATCGAAGACATCCTCGGCGACATTCGCGAGCAGATGGTCGTCTGCGGCGCCGATCCGCCGGATCTCGACATCAGTCATCGCTTGGCCGGCCGACATAGCTGAGCGCCAGCGTCGCGGCGGCGGCGACAATGACGACGGGGATCATGGTCTGAAACACCTGGGCGCCGCTGTAGCCCGCCTGGCGAAGCTGTCCGGCGATCAACGGCCCGATGATGGCTCCGAGCCGCCCGAACCCGATCGCCGCCCCGGCGCCGATGGCCCGCACGTGCGGCGGGTAGAGCCCGGGCGCCTGACCGTAGAGCGCAAACTGGGCGCCAATCACCATGAACCCGGACACCGCGGCGCAGCCCAGGGTCGCCGCCAGCCCCAGCGAGGTCGACAGGGCGTAGAGGCCAAGGGCCAGCGCCGCATAGAACAGGGTCAACACCCATCGCGGGCCAAATCGGTCGGCAAGAACGCCCGCCACCACAGCGCCAACCACGCCGGACAGATTGAACGCCAGCGCCGCCGCCGAGCCATCGGCCGGCGTCAGCCCCTTGGCGGTGACCAGGGTTGGCAGCCAGTTCAGCAGCAGATTGAGCACCAGCACGATCATCAGGAACGCCGCCCAGATCAGCAGGGTCGCCGCCGCCCGCCCCTCGCCGAACAGGGCCGGCGCGAACCGCCGGTCCGCGTCCGCCGGCGTTTGGGGTTTGGTCTCCGGCAGCCGGAAATAGGCGACCGGCGCCAGCAGCACCGGGATCAGGCCGCCGATGATGAACAGGGTCCGCCAGTCCAACGCCTCGCCGCCAAGCCGGGCGATCAGCGACACCATCGCCCCGCCGGCCGGAAAGCCGCAGAACATCATCGTGGTCGTGGTCGCGCGGCGGTCCGGCGCGCTGATCTCGGTAGCGATCGTCACCAGATTGGACATCGCTCCGCCAAACCCCAGGCCGGTGATCAGCCGGGCCGCCAGCAGGCTGTGGTAATCATGGCTGAACGCGGTCGCCAGTGAGAACAGGCCGAACGCTGTCACCGACGCCACCAGCACCGGCCGCCGGCCGACCCGATCCGACGCCCAGCCGCCGACGAACGCGCCGATGAACATGCCGATCATGGCGGCGGCGGAGGCCCAGCCCTGACCCGCCGGCGACAGCGCAAGTTCGGCCACGATCCGGGGCGCAGCGACCCCGAACGCCTGGATGTCATAGCCCTCGAGCGCGGCGATGAAGAAGCAGATCAGGATGATCGGGCCAGCCCGCCCGTGCCCGGTTGCTGATTGACTCACTTGCGCTTCCCCCGCGCCGAATCCACGTGCGCTCGCCCACCAACATAGGCTGTGCGTGCTGGACCGCGAAAGGCGCCCCGCATAGTGTTCACTACGACGTCACCCGCCTTTCTCTGGAGTTCCCATGATCCGGACCGCAACCGCCCTGCTCGCGGCGAGCTTCCTCACCGGCGCCGCGCACGCCAAGACCCTGACCGTCGCGCCGGGCGCCGACGCCCAGGAGCGTCTGCAAACCGCGCTGCTGGACGCCAAGCCCGGTGATGTCGTGCAACTGGCGGCCGGCCGTTACGAGTTGACCGACGGCCTGTCGCTGGACGTCAGCGACGTGACCGTGAAGGGCGCGGGTCCCGAAGCGACGGTCTTGTCGTTCAAGGGCCAGAAGGGCGCCGGCGAGGGCCTGTTGATCACCTCCGACCGTGTGACGGTGCGCGACTTTACCGTCGAGGACAGCCGTGGCGACGGCATCAAATCCAAGGGCGCCGACGAGATCAGCTTCATCAATGTGCACGTCGTCTGGACCGGCGGACCGAATGAGAAGAACGGCGCCTATGGCGTCTATCCGGTGGCGTCGACCAATGTGCTGATTGACCGGGTGGTGGTCAGCGGGGCCTCGGACGCTGGCATCTATGTGGGCCAGTCGAAGAACATCATCGTCAAACGCAGCCGGGCCGAGTTCAACGTCGCCGGGATCGAGATCGAGAACTCGATGAACGCCGATGTGTTCGACAATGTCGCCACCCACAACGCTGGCGGCATCCTGGTGTTCGACCTGCCGAACCTGCCGGTGATGGGCGGCAACTCGACGCGGGTGTTCAAGAACCACGTTGTCAACAACGACACCCCGAACTTCGCGCCGAAGGGCAATATCGTCGCCGGCGTGCCGACCGGAACGGGCGTCATGATCATGGCCAACCGCAACATCCACGTCTTCGAGAACGAAATCGACGGCAACGGCTCGTCCGGCGTGATGGTGCTGAGCTACACCCAGAAATTCACCGACAAGACCTACAATCCCCTGCCGCGCGATGTGGTGGTGCGGAACAACAAGCTGGGCCGCAACGGCTTTGATCCCAAGTTCAATGGCGGGCCGATGATCGCCAAGGCGCTGGGCGGCAGTATTCCCTCGGTGATCTGGGACGGGGTGACGAGCTTTCCCGGGATCGAAGGGGTGGTGAAGGTGCGCCTGACCGACGGGCCGGTGCTGAACCTGCGCCTGCCGGCCCCGGGCGCGGTAGACCGGGCCGATCCGACGGTGACGGACACGGTGGGCGACGCCAATCCGGTCGAGCCCAAGGCGGTGGTGCTGCCGAAGCGGCAGGCGGCGTTGGGGGGCTAGCTGATCGTCGGTGACGCTGTTGGCGCGACGGAGAACGGAGTGGGCTTGAACCCCCTCACCCGCTTCGCGGGAGCTCCCCCTGAG
>JAYTFM010000029.1:0-11039 GCA_043734425.1 Alphaproteobacteria bacterium | reverse complement strand
CCGATCTCGCAGCTCCATGACCAGGGCCGAGACGCCGTCCACCCGATCGGCGACCTTCAGGCGCGCGTTCACCTTGCGCTTCTGGGTGGCCACGGTGAGCAGGCCAAACGCCGCCTGGCCCGCGGTGAACACCGCAGCGAAAACCAGGATCATGACGATGACGTGCGCGTCGAGCTTCATGGTCAGCCCAGCACCTTCGAGGGGTCGAAATTGGCGGTGTCGTAGTGGATGCCGCGGCGCTGCATCTCGTCGATGCAGCGCGGGCGCAGGCCGGATGCGCGGAACTCGCCGTGCACCGTGCCGTCGGCGTCGGTATGGGTGCGGTTGAAGGTGAAGATGTCCTGCATCTGCACCACCTGACCTTCCATGCCGGTGATCTCGGTGACGTGGGTCACCTTCCGCTTGCCGTCGGACAGGCGCATCACCTGGATGATCAGGCCGATCGCCGAGGCGATCTGCTGGCGCATCGCGTCGGGGCTGATCGCCAGCCCGCCCATGGCGATCATCTGTTCCAGACGGCCGATCGCTTCACGCGGATTGTTGGCGTGGATCGTCGCCATCGAGCCTTCGTGGCCGGTGTTCATGGCCTGCAGCATGTCGAAGGCCTCCTCTGAGCGTACTTCCCCCAGGATCACCCGGTCCGGCCGCATCCGCAGAGCGTTCTTGACCAGCTCGCGCTGACGGATTTCACCCTTGCCTTCGATGTTCGGCGGCCGGGTCTCCAAGCGCACCACGTGCGGCTGCTGCAACTGCAGTTCGGCGGCGTCCTCAATGGTGATCAGGCGCTCGCCATGGCTGATGGCGGCCGACAGGGCATTCAGCAGAGTGGTCTTGCCCGAACCGGTGCCGCCGGAGATCACTGTCGAAACCCGGGAGCGGACCGCGCCGAACAGGAAGTCCGACACCGCCTTGGGCATCGCGCCCAGCTCCACCAGCTTTTCCAGTGTCAGCGGCTTCTTCGAGAACTTCCGGATCGAGACCGAACAGCCGTCAATCGCCACCGGCGGGATCGCAGCGTTGACCCGGCTGCCGTCGGGCAGGCGGGCGTCGACCATCGGTTGGCTCTCATCGATCCGGCGACCGACCCCGGCGACGATGCGATTGACGATGCGCAGCAGGTGGTCGTTGTCGCGAAAGCGGATCGGGGTAAGTTCCAGCTCGCCGCGCCGCTCCACATAGACCTGGAATGGACCGTTGATCAGGATGTCGTTGATCGAATCATCGGCCAGCAGCGGCTCGATCGGACCTAAGCCCACCATCTCGTCGTAGATCGAGGCGCCCAGAGCCTCGAGTTCCTTGATGTTGAGCGCCATGCGTTCGTCACGCGCAAACGCCGTGACTTGGCCCGCTACCTCACGCCGCAGGTCGGTCTCGGTCAGCTTGTCCAGCTTGGCCAGGTCCAGCTCATCGATCAAGCGGGCATGCAGACGCAGACGAAGGTCCAGGGCGTCATCGCGGGGCGGCGCGGGTGAACGCTTGGCCTTCGTCGAACTGACGGCAGGGGCGGTCGCCACCTTCGGTAGTGGGCTCGGCGCGGCGGGCGGCGGCGGCGCGGGCTCAGGCGTTGCGGCGATCGGGCGGGCGAGGCTGAAGCGGCCCATCAGGCGGCCTCGACAACGGCGTCGCGGCGGGCGGGCTGGGCGATCAGGCGATCCACCAGGGCGTGGACGTCCTTGACGATCTTCGACTTGGGCCGGTGTTGGGCGATAGGCCCGCCCAGATTGACCGACGCCGCCGCCGCTTCCCAGTCTGAACTCAAGCCCGCTTCGGCCTTGCGCTGTAACGCCTTCTCCGCTTCGGCGAGGGACGGCGCGGGCCCGAACAGCCGCCCGCTCGCCACACGATTGAGCACGATCCGCGGGCGGCGCTGAAGCGCGCCTTCGACCTCGTCGGAATAGGCGCGCGCGGCCAGCAGCGCCGGCACTGTCAGTTCGGAAATCACCATCACCTCGTCGCAGCCGGCAAGGGCCTCCAGGGTCCAACTGCGACGGTGGCGGGGCAGATCCAGGATGACCCAGTCGTAGCATTCGCACGCCACTTCCAGCATCCGCAGCACCGCCTCGCGGCCGACTTCATCGAAGGCTCCAGGATTGCGGGCGCCGGCCAGCAGGTCGAGACGCTTGGAGACGGGGGTGACAAAGGCGCGCAGCATCGCCGCATCCAGCCGGTCTGCCGCAGGGCTGAACTCGGCTAGGCGCATAGCCGGCGTCGCGCCCAGATAGGCGGCTGCAGCGCCGTCCGCCAGGTTGAGATCAACCAGGCACACGCCGCGCTCATCGCCGGCGCGCAGGGACAGGGCATAGGCGATCTCGATGGCGGCCGTCGTCGCGCCGGCGCCGCCAACCGCGCCAGCCACCGCCCAGCAACGCGACTCGCCGGAGGCGGCGAGCGCAGGCGGGAGGGCGAAATCCGCCAGCAGGGTCCGCGCCGCCGCCGTAAGCTGCTCGCCTGTGAACGGCGATTCCAGGATATCGGCCGCGCGGAGCCGCATCAGATTTCGCACTAAGCCGGCGGGCAAATGTTCGCCCACCAGCAGAATCGGCGGGCAGGCCTTCATGCCGCTCAGCGTCTTGATAGCCCCGCCCAGCGCGGGCGTTTCCCAGGCGTCGGCGTCAATGATCACCAGGTCGGCGACGCTTGCGCTGATGGCCAGATCGTCCATGGCGCCCATCTCGAGCGAAGCGCCGGCGAGCGGACCCTTGGCCAGACTTGCCAGCGACTGGCCGAGCGCCAGCACCCGACGGCCCTGCAGAGGGCTTTCGTTGCTTGTTGCGGATTTGGACCGTGACAGTTTCAAGACCTAGGGCTCCCCGGCGGTGGCCTTGGGACCGCCGGCCGGCAGCGGTTTGTCGAGAGCCTTGCCCATCAGCAGCAGGTCCTTGGTGGTCGGCTCATGACCGGGCAGGGTGTCGACCAGCGGCGCAGCGCGATCCTTGGCGTCGGCCAGGCGGGCGGTCACCAGGATCAGAAGTTCGGTCTCAGCCCGCTTCCAGCGCGCCGAGCGGAACAGCGCCCCCAGCACCGGCACGTCGGCCAGCCACGGGGTCTGCTGGGTCGCGTTCTGATATTCGCGCTGGTAGAGCCCGGCCATTGAGAAGGTGTCGCCGGGCTTCAGCTCCAGCGTCGTGCTGGCGCGCCGCACGCTCAGGGCCGGTACGGTCAGACCATCGACGGTCAGGGCATTGTTCGGATCCAGCTGGCTGACTTCCGGCTCGACCAGCATCCGGATCCAGCCGTTGTCCTTGACGACGGGCAGGAAGTTTAGCCGCACGCCGTACTGGCGGAACTGGACGGTGATCCGGTCGCGGCCGTCCGGCACCGGGAAGGGAAACTCGCCGCCGGCCAGGAAACTGGCCTTCTCACCCGACACCGCGACCAGGTTCGGCCTTGCAAGCGTCCGGACAATGCCCTTCTCTTCGAGCGCCTGGATTTGGCTATCGATGGTGGTGGAGCCCGACCCGCCATGCGTGGTGATCGAGGTGGCCGGCGAGGTCACCCCCAGCAGGCCTTGGCCCGACAGCACGGCGAACGACTGGTTGAAGACACTGAGGTTGATACCGATGTCCTGCAGCGCCGAACGGCTGGCCTCCAGGATGCGGACCTCCAGGATGACCTGTTGCGAATCCTTGACCGTAAGGCGCGAGATGACCGCCTGCGGCGCGTAGCGTTCGGCGATCTTTTCCGCGCTGGCCTGAACGCCGCTGGTGGAGACGTCGCCCATCAGCATCAGGGATTCACCCAGGTTGCGCACCTCGATGGGCTCACCCGGGAACGCCGCAACCAGATCCTGCGTCAGACCCTCGGCATCATAGCCGACCCGCACATCGATCATCTGCTGCAGGCGACCGCCGGGGCCATAGACCAGCAGGTTGGTCGAACCGAACTCAATCCCCTGGATATAGAAACTGGAGTCGGTGGTCGGGGTGACCTTGGCGATCTCCGGCTGGGCGACCACGATCTTCGAGGCGTTCTGCGCCAGCCGGAACGACAGCGATTTGTCGCGCGGCACGTGGATCGTCTGGCGCAGGGCGTTTTCGCTGGCCAGACTCTGGGCGGCGGCGGGTGCGGCGGGCAACCCGATGCCGGTCAGGACGCAGGAGAGTGCGAACACGCCGAACAGGTTGCGGGGCAATTCAGTCATCCTCGTCATCCCCCGACCGCCAGGGTGGACGCCGTGTCGGTCCTGCCGCCGGCGCCGGCGGCCGCAGCGACTGCGCCTGGCGAAGGGGCGCTGAGCGCGCTTGCGCCGGCAGCGGGACGGCTGCGCTTGGCGGACTCGCCCTCAACGATGAGGATCAAGCCAGCCCCAGGGATCCGTATGGCGCGCGACGCGTGGCGGATCCCGCGGCTTGCCGACGCGGCGCCGGTTCCGCCGCCCAGCACGAAGTCGCCGGTGCGAACCAGCGGCGCCTCGTCGATCTCTGCTGCGCCGGTGCGTCGCAGCGCCAGCGACAGGAATCCCAGGTTGGCGGCGACGGTCAGCTTCTGGGCGTCCTCGACCGGAACTTCGAGGGTCGCGGTGTTGGGACTAGCCGGCTTATCGGAGCTGAGATCTGCATTTAGGTCGACACCCAGGACGCGGACGTTCTGCAACACCACCTGGGCCACATAGCTGCGGGAGTCGCCTGTGGGGGTCATGTCTCGCAGCATCACCACATCGACGTGGTCGCCGGGCAGGGCGTGACCTCCGACCCCGGAGACGTCGTTCACCTTGATGGTGTAGGCGCGCATGCCTTCGGCCACTTCCGCGGCGACGGAGGGCCGAGAGCCGGGCCCGGAAATCATGGTCGGCAGCAGCGGCGCCTTCGCCGTCAGCGGAAACAGCACGACCGGCGCGCCGCCACGGTCAGCAGCCAGCACCTGGGCGACCGTCGGAAACGCGCCCTGCGGAGCAATATCGGCCGGAACCTTGACCACCGCCAGCATGCCGGCCTCCAGCCGCGTGCCATATTTGAGGTCGCGGGTAGCGACCACGATGGGAACGCCCCCCGCCGGGCCCATGGCGACCGCACCCTTGGCGGCGTCGGTGTTGGGCAGCACAGCCTTGGCGACGAACAGGGCCCCAAGACCCAGAACCGCCGAGGCGGCCAGACTGACGATGGTGACGAGACGCATGCGCATAACCCGACGTCGGCTTCTTGCTTAGCCTTCAGCGTTAACGGGCGCCCCTTTGCGATATCGCCAACGAACACGGTGAACGGCGCGGTAGGGATGCTGAACGCACTGGCGCCGAGCCGCCGGGAACGGTTAGGCTCATGCCGCATTGGGATGGAGAGCATTCGTCATGAAGACGCGGCGCTTGGGCACGTCGGGCCTGAAGGTCAGCGAGGTGGGGCTGGGCTGCAACAACTTCGGCATGCGCCTCGATCAGGACCAGACCCAGGCGGTCGTTGACGCCGCAATGGAGGCCGGGATCACGCTGTTCGACACCGCCGACGTCTATGGCGGCGCCCAGTCGGAAGTGTTCCTGGGTAAGGCGCTCGGCAAACGGCGCCATGAGATCGTCCTGGCCACCAAATTCGGCATGCCGCACGGCAAAGAGGCGCGCAAACGTGGAGGTTCGCGGCGCTGGATCATGGCGGCGGTCGAGGACAGTCTTGGGCGGCTGGGGACGGACTACATCGACCTTTACCAGCATCATGCGCCCGACCCGGACACCCCGGTCGATGAAACGCTGCGCGCACTCGATGATCTCGTCACCCAGGGCAAGGTCCGATATCTCGGCAATTCCAACTATACGGGCTGGCAGATCGCCGATGCCGACTGGACGGCGGCCGGTCAGAGCCGGTTCGTCTCGGCCCAGAACCTCTATTCCGTGCTGGAGCGCAAGACAGCGTTCGAGGTATTGCCGGCCTGCGAGCACTTCGGCCTGGGGTTCCTGCCGTTCTTCCCGCTGGCTTCGGGCCTGCTGTCGGGCAAATACCAGCGCGGCGCGGCGCCGCCTGAGGGAACCCGCCTGGCCGGCTGGGGCGCCCGCGGCGCTCAGGTATTGAGCGACAGCAATTTCGACAAGGTCGAGGCGCTGACGGCGTGGGCTGAGGCGCGCGGACATACGATCCTGGAACTGGCCTTCGCCTGGCTGCTGGGCCAGCCGGTGGTGTCCTCGGTGATCGCCGGCGCCACCTCGCCGGAGCAGGTGAGGGCCAACGCCGCGACAGCCGAATGGCGGCTGACCCCTGAAGAGGTGACCGAAGTCACCGGCTTGGTGCGCTAGAGATGTATGACCTTCTAAAGGGCCTTCGCGTGGTGGAGGGCTCGGCTTTTGTGGCGGCCCCCACCTGCGGCCTCTACCTCGCCCAGATGGGCGCCGAGGTGATCCGCTTCGATAGCATCGGCGGCGGGCCGGACTTCCGCCGCTGGCCGCTCGCCGACAATGGCTCCAGCCTCTATTGGGAGAGCCTCAACAAGGGCAAGAAATCGGTCGCAATCGACCTCGTGCGCCCGGAGGGTCGCGAGCTGGCCCAGCGGCTGGCGGCGGCGCCGGGCAAGGACGGCGGCCTGTTCGTCACCAACTTCCCGGTCGATGGCTTCCTCAGCTACGAGGCGCTGCGCAAACTGCGCGAGGACCTGATCTGCGTGCGGGTCATGGGCTGGGCCGATGGATCGCAGGGCATGGACTACACCATCAATTCGGCCCTGGGCCTGCCGCTGATGACCGGTCCGGTCGGCGATGATCGGCCGGTCAACCATGTGCTGGCCGCCTGGGATCTCCTGACCGGCGCCTATTGCGCTTTTGCGATGATGACCGCCCTGGTGGCGCGGACGCGGGACGGTCAGGGCCGGGAGATTCGTGCGCCGCTGTCCGACATTGGCGCGGCGACCATGGCCAACCTCGGCTTCGTGGCCGAGACGTTGCACACCGGCCATCAGCGGCCGCGCCTGGGCAACGACACCTTCGGCGCCTTCGGCCGCGATTTCACCACCCGCGATGGCCAGAAGCTGATGCTGCTCGCCATCACCCCCAAGCAGTGGTCGAAAGCCCTGGAGGCGCTCGCCATCGAACCCGAGGTGGCGGCGCTAGAGGCGGAACTGGGGCTGTCGTTCGCCAAGGACGAGGGTCTGCGTTTCACCCACCGGGGCCGGCTCAACGCGCTGTTCGAACGCGCCTTCGCCGCCAAGACCGCCGTCGAGCTGACCCCGGCCTTCGACGCCGGCGGGGTGACCTGGGGCGCCTATCAGACGCTGGAGGCCGCCCTGGACGACCCCAGGCTCTACAAGGACAACCCGCTGTTCGAGATCCTCACCCATCCCAGCGGCCACACCTATCCAGCCCCCGGCGCCATGGGCACCATCCCGCAGGATGAGCGGCTGCCGGTCCAGGTCGCCCCACGCCTGGGGCAACACACCGATGAAGTCCTGGCCGAGGTGCTGGGCCTCAGCGGGACCGAGATCGCCCGGCTGCACGACGCCAAGCTCGTGGCCGGATGACGCCACATATGGAGAACGCCATGGACAGCCTGCTGATCGACAACCCCGCGCCCTTCGTGCGGCGATTTACCCTCAACCGGCCCGACAAGCGCAACGCGCTCTCCAACGAGTTGCGCGGCCGCCTGTTCGAGGGCCTTGAGACTGCGGACCGCGATCCAGAGGTCCGGGTCAGCATCCTGCGCGGCGCAGGAACCTGTTTCTCGGCCGGCTACGACCTGGGCGGCGGCGCGGCTCAGCCCCTGCCTTATCATACCGCCGGCGGGACCGGGCAGTGGGCGCGCCATGTCGTAGAGGGCTGTTTTCGCATCTGGGATCTGGCCAAGCCGGTGATCGCCCAGGTGCACGGCTGGTGTCTGGCCGGAGGTTCGGAACTGGCGACCGCCTGCGACCTGGTCTACGTCGCCGAGGACGCCCAGATCGGCTACCCGCCGGTGCGCATGATGAGCCCGCCGGACGACCAGTTTCACCCGTGGCTCTGCGGCCTGCGTCCCGCGATGGAGATGATGTTGACCGGCGACGCTATGGACGGCCTTGAGGCCGTGCGCGTGGGGTTCGCCAACCGCGCCTTCCCCGCCGATCAGCTGGACGTTGAGGTCGTGAAGGTGGCCGAACGGATCGCCAAGATCCCCAGCGACGTACAACAGATGAATAAGCGCTCGGTGCACCGCGCCATGGAGATCATGGGCCTGCGCGCGGCGATACGGGCTGGGACCGAGATCCAGGCCCTGGCGCTCACCACCGAGAGCTCGAAGGCGACCTTCGCGAAAATGCGCGAGGACCTGACCAAGGGTCTCAGCGCACGCGACGAGGCGTTCGGTGACTACCGCACCCGCGGCACGCGGCGCACGCCCCCGCATCGATGATGGTCCGCTGCATGCGGCCGCCAGACGGGCGATCCCGTCCCAGCATCCCACCCTCCGCCAACACGGACATCCGGCGCGTCGGCGCGATGCGCGGCAGGTCGCCAGCGATGAAGCTGGCTGGACTCCAGTCCTCCGGGAGCTACGACCGCGGGTCCTTCGTTCCGAACAACCAGGCACGTGCCCCACCCCAGTGACAGGCCTGCCGGCCCGCCGCGCCCAGATTCGCGATCAGGATCCGACTGAACGTCGCAAAGCGGCCTTGGCAATCGCCACTCCCGGGGGAAGGACGAACTTCACTGATGCGATCCCACGGTCGGGGGTTGCTTCGACATCTCGAGGATCGCCGGGAAGTCCTTGCCGCCGCCGCCCAGCCAGTCGAACAGGGCGTAGAGCCCCTCGGCCTTGGCGCCCAGCGGCGTGGCGGCGCCGACCTTGGCCGCGGGCTTCCTGCGCCAGCTTCAGGTCCCTTAGCATCATGGCGGTGGCGAACCCGCCCGCGTCGCCGCGGTTGGACGGCGCCGTCGGCGCGCATTGTTACGCGGGAAATGGGGGCGATGACGTCTTCGAAGGCGACGAAGTCGGCCTCGTCGCAGCCGACCATAAAAGCCAGCGTGCCCGCGTCGGCCGCCGCTGTGCCCCCCGGAGACCGGCGCGTCGGCAAAACTGAAGCCGGCCGCTTTGGCCTGGACGGCCACGGCGCGGGCGCTTTCGACATCGATGGTGGAACTGTCGACCAGGATCGCCGTCCTGTGCGCGTTCGGCAGGATATGTTCGGCATAGACTTGGTGCACGTGTGAGCCGGCCGGCCGCATGGCGACGACGGAAAGGCAACGCGCATCATGAAGCCCTGGCAAACAGGCGTCGTGACTTCACGAGTCCGGCCACCGCCTAGGCGTCTTCGACGTCGGCGACACGGACTCCTCCTAACGGATCGCAACGTCGGAAAGCCGGGCCCAATCGGCCCGCTCGCCCGCGACCGTGCCGGGGAAATCCGCGTGCGGCAGTTTGCGAATCTCGGACTCGGCTTTCGATCCGCGTTGATGGGATAGCTGGCGCTCGGCGCACTCGCCTGCGCCTTGCCAGCCGTCGCCAGCCCTCCCTGTCAATTGAATCTGCCCGCCGGTCCCTCGGCGGTGATCGCCTCCACGGCCCAGACTGGCCTGTCGCAGGCCGATGCTGCCCATACGGTCGATCTGCTCAATCGCCACGCCTCCGAGGCCGAACGTAGCGTGGCGCATCCCGGGTAAGTCTGTCCGTCAGGGCCGCCGATATCGCTAGACCAGAATCGTGCACCGGTAGAGCTAGCCTGACCCGGTCACCCACGAACGCCCGACCTCCGTCGTCCCCGCGTCCGTGGAGTTCACCGGACGAACCGTCGACCAAGGCGACAACTGGCGACGTAGGCGATAGAGCGCCTGCGGGGTCGCAGGGACTCTCGGGGGTCACCATGCCGCTATCGAAGCACCAAGCCTCGGCGCCGATCTTCATCCGGGCGCTCAAGGGGTTGAGCACGGTGCTGCGCAAGGCGGCGGCACATGCTGAAGCGAAGAGCTTCGATCCGGCGGCGTTGCTGCAGGCGAGGCTCTACCCGGACATGTTCCCCCTCACCCGTCAGGTGCAGATCTGCACCGACTTCGCCAAGGGAGCGGTCGCGCGGCTGGCCGGCGAGGAACCGCCGGCCTGGGCGGACGACGAGGTCAGCTTCGACGACCTGATCACCCGGGTGGAGAAGACCGCGGCCTATGTGGGCGGCTTTGCGGCGGACCGGGTCGACGGCTCTGAGGCGCGCGAGATCACGCTTGTCCGGCGCGGCCAGAGCAGCGTGGTGTTGGGTCAGTCCTACCTCCTCGATCAGGCGATGCCGAACTTCTATTTCCACCTGACGACCGCCTACGCGATCCTGCGGCACAACGGGGTCGAGGTCGGCAAGAAAGACTATCTCGGGACGTCATAGGGCGCCGACGGGGGACGTCGGCACTAGCGTTTGCGCAGCTGGGGCAGGCTACGCCCTTCCGCATGACGGGTAGTCCAAACATGGTGAGTCGCCCACGTCAGCGGACGGGAATTGAGCGATGAACCTGGAAGCCCCGCACTCTGCGTCACGCGCCGCTGTCGTCCGGCGCACCATCCGTCGGGCCGAGCTACGACGGATCGTGCCGCTCGCCGACACCACCATCTATGAGCTGGAGCAGCGCTGAGAGTTCCCGCGCCGCTTCAACCTCACCGCGCGATGCGTGGTCTGGGACCTCGAGGAGGTCGAAGACTGGTTGCTCGCGAGGCGCAGAGCCTCGGACGCCGCATTGATTGCAAAAGCGCCGGCGCCAGACGTGCGGCAACGCCAGTCAAGACCCGTCAGACGGTAGCATCCAGCGGTCCGACCGCCATCGCAGGCGGCACGACCACCGGCATATGTTTGCGGCCCTCCACCCAGGCGTCGATCATGTCCGCCCACTCCTGCAGCATGTGCCGCCGCTGGGCCTCATACTCGGCCTTGTTGTAGACACCCCGGGAACTGCGCCCGCTCTCATGAGCCAGGCACTTCTCGATCCAGTCTGCGTTGAAGCCGAGTTCGTTTAGAAGCGTCGAACCCGTCCGACGCAGGTCGTGCACCGTGAAGGGCGCCAGCGGCAGGCCCTGGTCCTTGGCCCGCTCCACAACCGCACAGGTGATCCGGTTGAAGGTGGCCCGCGACATCGGCGCGTCGGCGTCATAGCGCTACGGCAGCACGTAGCGGGAGTTCCCGGCGCA
>JAYTFM010000028.1:0-5732 GCA_043734425.1 Alphaproteobacteria bacterium | reverse complement strand
GGAGGGAGTCTTGCGCATCACGATGGCGGTCTTGACGCTATAGCCCTGGATGCCGGCGGCCTGGCTGGCCTGCTCGCCCGTGGGCGCGCCGCGCTGCATGTAGCGGACCAGATCGACGTAGGCGTTGAAATAGGCCGCGGTGACCACCTTGCCGATGTCGGTGTTGGCATAGCCGCCGCCGGCCGCCGCCGCGAAGCCGCCCCATCCGCCGCCGCCGCCGCCCGCGCCGAACGAGATGTCGGTCTTCTGCGACACGCCCTCGGCCACATACAGCTGCTCGGTGGTCCGCGCATCGACCAGGGTGATCAGCGCCTGGGCTTCGGACTTCTTGGTGCGGATGCCGCCGGCAAGGGCGCCCAGCCCGCCCAGTCGCGAGCCGAAGGCGCCGACCACCGCGCCCAGGGCGTTGCCGCCGGAGTTGGAATTGGAATTGGCCAGATCGGGCACGATGAAGAAGTCCGCGCCGGCCACCTGGCCCTTGCCGATGTTGGAGCCCCGGCGCAGATCCCCCGAGGCGCCCAGCGCCGCCTCGGTGTTGCGCATCTGCAGCCCACCGTTGCGATCAACGATCCGCAGGCAGCCGGAGCGCGAGGCGAACAGCTTGATCAGGGTCTCGGGGTTGGACAGGCCAAGCCCCGTCCACCAGTCCCGCTCCGGTTCGCGGATGGCCGCGCGGCCCAGCGGCCGGTCGCAATGCGGCAGCTCGGGCGTCGCGGCGTTCTTCGGGCCCTTCTTGTCCATGCCGTACTGGGCCAGCACCGGTTGAGCCGAAACCGTGGCGGCGAGCCCTATGGCTACCGCTGCGAGAGAGAACTTGCGCATGCCTACCCCGGACAAATCAGTGACGTTGGGCGGAACCTAGCCCCGCCACGACCGCGCTTCAATCGTGGTCGCGCCGCGAGCCCCGTGGCCTATCCGGTCAGCCACCGCCTGGGATGGCGCCAGCCCAGTTCGCGGACCTCGCCCGGGGCCAGGCCGAAGCTCTTCATCCGGGCCAGGGTCAAGGGGCGGATCGCCTCCACCGGCTCCTGACCGGCGACCGGGCTGGAGGCGATGCGGCCGGTCCGCCCGGCCCAGTCCAGCGCCGTCCACTCGCACTTGGCCTGGTCCTCGTGGCCGACCGCGAAATAGTGCCGCATGGGGGCGGGTTCGCCGGCCAGTTCGACCAGCACGCCGATCAACCAGCCGCCGGCCATCAGCGCGCCCGATAGACCACGACGCCATCGACCACCGTCAACACCGCGTGGCCCTTGGGGATTTCGGCTTCCGGCGCGGTCATCAGGTCGACCGAGAAGCCCGAGAGGTCGGCGCGCTGGCCGACGGCGATCAAGCCCAGGTCCTTTTCGGCAAAGCGCGCATAGGCCGCTGAGGAGGTGAACAGCTTCAGCGCCTGCGTCCGGCTGAGCCGCTCCTCGGGATGCCAGTCGGCGTTGGAAACGCCGCTCAGGTCCTTGCGCGCCACCGCCGCGTAGAACTCGATCAGCGGCGCCCCGCGCTCCACCGGCGCGTCGGACCCGCCGACCACGGCGGCGCCGGAATCCAGCAGGCTCTTCCAGGCATAGGCGCCCTTCAGCCGCTCCTGGCCCAGGCGGGCCGGGGCGAAGTGGAAGTCGCCGATGGCGTGGCTGGGCTGCATCGAGGCGATCACCTGGTCCGCGGCGAACCGTGGAATGTCGACCGGCCGGATGATCTGCGCGTGCTCGATCCGCCAGCGCGCGGCGCGTCCCGCCGCCGGATCGGCCCGGAAAGCCTCCTCATAGAGGTCGAGCGCAGTGGCGTTGCCGCGGTCGCCGATGGCGTGGGTGGCGACCTGGATGCCCGAAGCCAGCGCCTTGGCCATCGATTGCCGCAACACCGAAGGCTCGGTGATGAAGGTCCCCCTGATCGTCGGCGCATCGGAATAGGGCGCAAACAGCGCCGCCCCGCGCGAGCCCAGGGCGCCGTCCATATAGAGCTTGATGCCGCGCGTGGTGATCCGTCCGTCGGGCGTGACGCGCGGCCCGCTGGCGAACAGCGGCCCGGCCTGCGCGCCCTCGACCAGGTTGTAGACCCGCAAGGTCGCCTCGCCGGCCTTGTCCATCGCCTCCAGCAGCGCCACGTCGGCCCAGTCGACGCTCATCGAATGCACGCCGGTCCAGCCATAGGCGGCTTCCACGCGGAAAGCGGCCTTGAAGGCGGCGAGCTTCTCGTCGCGGGTCGGCGGGAGCCGCAACGGCGCGAGCAGCTCCATGGCGTTGTCCACCAGCATGCCGGTGAGCTTGCCGTCGGGTCCCTTCAGAATCTGCCCGCCGGCCGGCGCGGGGGTCGTCTCGTCGATGTGCGCGGCCCGCAACGCGGCCGAATTGGCGGTCATCGCGTGACCGTCGGCGCGCTGCAGGATCACCGGCCTGTCCGCCGCCACGGCGTCAATATCCTGGCGCTCGAGGAAGCGGCCCTCCGGCCAGCCGGTCTCGATCCACCCGCGGCCATAGACCAGGCTCGTGGCCGGGCGGCCGGCCAGATAGGTCTTCAGCCGGCTCACCGCGTCGGCGGCCGAGGTCGAGCCCTCGAGGTTCAGGGTCAGCTCCCGCTCGCCGATCCCGCGCAGGTGGGCGTGGCCGTCGGTGAAGCCGGGGAACAGCGCCGCGCCGGCAAGGTCGATCACCCGGGTCCTGCGCCCGACCAGCGTCTTGGCGCCGGCCCGGCCGCCGACGTAGGCGATCCGCCCGTGGCTGACGGCGATCGCCGCGGCCGTCGGGTGAGCGTCCACGGCCGTGTAGATCGGCCCACCCCAGATCACCAGGTCGGCGGGGGCGGCGCGCGCCCCTCCGGGAATGGCGAGGGCGATGGCGGCGAGGAGGGCGGCGACGGCTGGGGGATCGGTGGGGCGCATGCTCAGGAGGTTGCCGGCGGGTGCAGCCTTGTGTCCAGTGCGAAGGCGTCCTGCGAGCGCAGGACAGGCTCCACGCCGGCGCGCGCCGGGTCGAAGATCAGGTTCCAGCTGTGCGGCGAGACAGCGCTGGGGATGGCGACCAGGCCGTGGTTGACGAGCAAAGCGTCGCCGAAAGCCTGTTGGCCGGCGCTGGGAATGCCCGGCCGCAACCAATTCGGATTGGGAACCTCGTCGGGGCGCACCACGCGAACCGCGCGTGCATCCTCGAAGTGAAGCGCGGTCAGTACGTGGGCCACGGTGTCGAGCGCCTTGAACCCCTTGTGCACCGCGACCTCAAGGATCGCCGTACTGGGGTCGAGCGCGCAATAGACCACGCGGCGGCCCTTGGAATTCCAGCGGCCGCCGGCCAGATAGGCGCCCTCACCCCGGTTCCACATCGCCGCGAAGGGCGCGGCGTCGAGACGCCAGGCGACCAGTTCGTGGCCGCCCAGCGCGGCCGGCAGCGGCGTCACGTATAGACGCCGTACTCGACCCGCTGCAGGAAGTCTTCCACCAGCCGCACGCCGGCGGGCGTGGTCAGAAGGTCGATGGGCCGGCGCTGTTCAAGGCCTATGGCCGGCTGCTCGAACCAACGCTCGGCGTCCTGCTGCGACCCGAAGATCGTGGTCGCGCGCGCCAGGATTTCGGCGAACTTCCAGGTCCGCCCGCTCTGTTCGGCGTTGAGCGGCTTGGCCGAGGCTTCCTTGCGCCGTTGATAGGTGCGCACGCTCATGCCAGTGGCCTTTTCGATCGAGGCGTCGTCGCGCAGCACCGATAGATTTTCGATCAGGAAGGACAACGCCTCGGCCGGAAGTCCGTCGGCGATCAGCTCATGGGCGTCCAGCGGCCCCAGCAGCACCCGGTGCAGCACGCGCCAGCCCCCCAACAGCTCCACGGCGCCCTGATAGCCCCCGCCCGAGGGGCCGGCCTCTTCGGTGACTCCGCCGGGATAGGGCATGGTCACGTCGGGATAGGTCGTCGTCACGCCGCTGCTCCGTTGCCCGAGACAGATGTCGCCATTTTCATGACACATGTCGCAACCCGCCACAAGACCCCTGCGCTCCGCGGCCTCCCCAACGCGATGGGCGCGATCTTCTCGTCGCGGTCCTGGGCGCCGGCGCCGGTGATCAGCACGGAAGTCGGGAAGGGGCCTTTGCAATTGGCAGAGTCAGAAACGCCGTGCGGCGATCAAAACCAGGCGAGGAGTTCCGAGCGATTTTCGTCCGGGACAAATGATGGCACGTCATCGAGGCCAAAGCGCTGCTGCTTCCCGCGAACCGGGCAATGCAGATTGGAAAGCTCGTTTGGACCCTGCATCACCACCAGGCCCGACCACTGTTTCCCGGGGGCTGTGGTCAAGGTGCCGCCGACGGCGGAATAGACGATGTAGTCGTAGCCGTTGTTGGAGAACCGCAGGCTGATCTGCTCACCGCCGCGACCGGGACCGCGCAAGGTTCCAAGATGCGCCGCCCCGTCTGACCCGCTGCTGTGAATCTGAAGCGCCCCCGCGCCCGGTCCGCCAAACCGGTAGGTTACAGCGGTCGGCGTGGCGCAGATCGCCACGGTCGCCTTCTTCAGCAGGCATGAGTAGATCGTCCGCTCCGACGGCCCGCAACTCGCTTCGGCGACGGAGGGCGCCCGGTTCGAGGGCGCCGAATTCCCGACCTTATAGGCCGCGAGGTATTTCGTTGTGGTCGCTTCGCCGAGGGATGCCCCGCCCGCGTGAGGGCGCGTCGGCAGTGGCCCACATCCAGCCACCAACAAGGCAACCCCGAGCCCTGCGGCCGTCACGACATGGTGACAGCCCGGCCTCATTGGATCAGAGCCTTCGTCGCGCGCTGATAGGCCTCCCACCTGCCGTCGGCTTCCAGCCGCTTACGGTTGACCCTTCCGGTCACCTCGTCGAACGCGGCGCGCTTCAGCCAGGTCGCGCTGAGACGGTTGAGCCCGTTCTGCTCCCAATAGAGCGCTGAAGCGTCGGCGGCGCCCTTTGGCTTCAACAGGGCGTCAGGGTCGGTTTCGTAGCCCGCGGCCCTGTAATTCGTCCTCCCGGTGAGCTGAATATATCCACGCCCCCGGAAATCCCAGCCGTCGGTTCCACCCTTGTTCCCGTTCTTCGCGCCATAGACATAGTTGGCGAGCTTCTTGGGGTCGTTCACATAGGATTTGGCCGACTCGAGCGTGGGGAACAGCGCCCGCCCGAATACCGCCCGTATCCGGTCGGCATGGGTGTACCTCAGTCCTTCTTCCAGATGTCGAAGCGCCTGGGATTCCACGGCGATCTGGGCGAGGAACGCCGCGCGCCGGGGATTGGTGTCGATGCCATGAGCAGCCATCGCGTCGCACAGCGCGTCCACCGCGTCGCTGATATTGACGTCTCGTGCGTTGGGCATGATCGCGCGGAGCTGGGCGGCGTTCACGCCTGCGGACGTTGCGACCCATGGCGGGGTCATCGCCTGAAGCCGGCCATCGGCGCCGTCAGCGTGTGGCGCCGCCAACGCCAGCCGGCCGTTGCGGATCGAGGCGGAAATCTCCGCTCGAAGCTCCAGCTCTGACCGCGCGGCGTTCGGCGGACTGACGACGTTCTCACGCTGGCGATCCCAAAAGGCGAACAGGTCCCCGACCCCCGCTCTGTCCAGCCACAGGGACTCGAAGACCTGGGCACCTTCCAGCCCGGAAAGCTTACCGGCGGCGCGAATCCCCCAGCTGTCACTCGGCGCGAGGACAAAGCGCTTGCCGCCGGAGCGCAGTTCAACGCTGTCGAAACCCTGCCGAGCCTGCATGACCTTGTGATCCGTCCCGTCCATTCCACGCCGGCGTC
>JAYTFM010000027.1:0-7426 GCA_043734425.1 Alphaproteobacteria bacterium | reverse complement strand
GAGTTCTGCGTCGCCCACGACGCGATCGCGATCTGCGACGAGGTCTGGGAACAGGTGGTCTTCGGCAACGCGATGCACCGGCCGTTGATTGCGTTTCCCGGCATGGCCGAGCGCACTGTCAAAATCGGTTCGGCGGGCAAGATGTTCGGTTTGACCGGCTGGAAGGTGGGGTTTCTCTGCGCGGCGCCTTTGCTGACCCACAGCCTTGCCCGCGCCCATCAGTTCCTGACCTTCACCACGCCGCCCAACCTGCAGGTCGCGGTTGCCTGGGGGCTGGAGAACGCCGGCGACTGGTTCTCAAAGATGCCCCGCGAGCTGGAACGGTCCCGCGACCGGCTGGCCGCCGGCCTGACGCGTGAGGGCTTCTCGGTCCTGACCTCGCAGGGCACCTACTTCCTGAACGTCGATCTGACCGCCTCCGGCGTCACCGAGCCCGACCGCGACTTTGCCTTGCGGGCGGTAACGCAAGCCGGCGTCGCGGCGATCCCGGTCTCCGCGCTCTACGAGGGCGACGCCGTCACCTCGATCCTGCGCCTGTGCTTCGCCAAGCGCGACGAAACCCTCGACGCCGGTATCGAGCGCCTGGCCAAGGCGCGAGCGCTTTCGATCCGGGCCCGGCCTGCGTGAGGCGCCGGTCCGCGGCCTGGCTGGGCCCACCCCCACTTGCCCCCGCCGCCCCAAACCCGCATATAACCCTCGGAGATCGGCGGCGGGCGGACGCTTCGCCAACCTGGTCAGGGCCGGAAGGCAGCAGCCACAACGAATTTCGTTCCGGGTCGCCGTTCGGTCTCCACCTTTTCCCAGCTTCATCCTGCTCCCCCACGCTCTGGGGCGACATAGGGTGAAAAGCGTGGGGCGATGGCGGATGGCTGACGTTTCACTCTTCGCGGGAATGTACGACCCCCCTACATTGCACCCATGGCCGACGTAGACGATCCCGCTGCCGATGAGCCGCCGCCCTGGCGTGAGGATGATGGTCCCGCCGAGCGCGACCCGAACGCGCAGGACATCTTCGGCGAGGCCGCTGCGCCGGCGGCCACTGCGCTTTCGGGCAAGCCGACGCTGAGCGACGACAGCTCCGCCGCCTACACCGTCATCGCGCGCAAGTACCGGCCAAAGACCTTCGACGACCTCTATGGCCAGGAGGCCATGGTCCGGACGCTGAAGAACGCGTTCGCGTCTGGCCGGATCGCGCATGCGTTCATGCTGACCGGCGTGCGTGGCGTAGGCAAGACGACCACGGCGCGGCTCTTGGCCCGGGCGCTGAACTACGAGACCGACGCGGTGCATGAGCCGACGCTGGACCTCACCATCGAGGGGCGGCACTGCAAGGCGATCATCGAGGGCCGGCACATGGATGTGCTGGAGCTGGACGCCGCCTCGCGGACCGGGGTGGCCGACATGCGCGACCTGCTGGACGGCGTGCGCTATGCGCCCGTCGAGGCGCGTTACAAGGTCTACATCATCGACGAGGTGCACATGCTGTCGACTGGGGCGTTCAACGCGCTCCTGAAGACGCTGGAGGAGCCGCCGCCGCACGCCAAGTTCATCTTCGCCACCACCGAGATCCGCAAGGTGCCGGTGACCATCCTGTCGCGGACCCAGCGCTTCGACCTGCGGCGCGTTGAGCCGGAGGTCATCATCAAGAACCTGGAGATGATCGCCGAGGCGGAGGGCGCGCGGGTCGAGAACGACGGCCTGATGTTGATCGCGCGGGCGGCCGAAGGCTCGGTGCGCGACGCCCAGTCGATGCTCGACCAGGCCATCGTCCAGGCCGATCCGGGCCAGACGGTCACCGCAGCGACAATCCGCGACATGCTGGGGCTGGCCGATCGCGCCCAGACGATTTCCCTGTTTGAGCAGGTGATGCGCGGCGAGGCCGGGCCGGCGATCGAGACCTTCCGCACCCTCTATGGCTACGGCGCCAACCCGGATCAGGTGATGCTGGACCTGCTGGACCACACCCATGGCGCGTCGGTCGCCAAGGCGATCGGGCCGCAGGCGCTGATCATGCCGAAGGAACAGGCGGCCCGGCTGGCGGCGGTGGGCGCGGCGGTGTCGCCGGGGATCCTGTCGCGCCTGTGGCAACTCACCCTGAAGGCTTACGAGGAAGTGCGTCGCGCGCCGGATGCGGCGGCGGCGGCGGACATGGCGCTCATTCGGCTGGCCTATGCGGCCGACCTGCCGGGGCCGGAGGAGGCGCTGAAGCGGCTGCAGGCCGGCGACGCCCTGCCCACCGGCGGCGGCGGGCCTACGGGCGGCGGCGGCGGCGGGTCTGGCGGCGTTGCGCCGTCAGGCGGCGGAAGCGTGTCGGCCGTGGCGCGCAGCCTGGCGCCGGAGGTCCAGCCCTCCAGTGAGCCGGTGGCGGTGCTGAACACCTTCGAGGAGATGCTGGCGCTGATCGAAAAGCGCCGCGACATCTCGCTGAAGCTGGACGTGGAGCGCTATGTCCGGCCGATCAGCTTCCGGCCCGGCGCCATCGAGTACGAGGCGGCGCCCGGCGCGCCGGTCAACCTGGCCCAGCGGCTGGTCGGCCGGTTGAAAGAATGGACCGGCGAACGGTGGCTGATCGCAGCCCAGGGCGGCGGCGGCGCCGAGAGCCTCTGGGAACGCCAGAAGCGCGAGGAGAAAGCCACCCGCGCAGAGATCGAGCAGGACCCGTTCGTGGTCGCGGTGATGGCGGCCTTCCCGGGGGCCGAGATCGTCGGCATCCGGACGCTGCCGGTGCCGGAGGCGACGCCGGCCGACGAGACCACCGACGGCGACGATGACGACGGAGACGAGGCATGAAGGATTTCGGCGCCCTGATGAAGCAGGCCCAGGCCATGCAGCAGTCGCTGGCCGCCAGCCAGGCGGAGTTGGCCGGGATGGTGATCCTGGGGACCGCCGGCGGCGGCGTGGTGAAGGTGACGCTCACCGGCGCCGGCGTGCTGCAGCGCGTGGACATCGACCAGAGCCTGATGGCGCCCGGCGAATCCGAGATTCTGGGGGACCTGATCGTGGCGGCGCACGCCGACGCCAAGCGCGGGCTCGACCAGCGGCAGGCAGAGCTGATGCAGAAGGCGGCCGGACCGCTGGCGGGGCTGAACCTGCCCGGGATGCCGAAGTTCTGATGCGCGCCCTGTTGATCGCCGCCGCGCTGCTCACCGCCGGCCCCGCTTGGGCCGCGACCCTTCCGCCGGCCCTGGCCAAAGTCCAGCACGACGACGACCAGGCGCAGATGACGAGCGACCGAGCCGAGCTGGAGCGCCCGCTCGCGCCCGACTATTTGCTGCACAACTCCAGCGGCCAAGTGCAGGACAAGGCGAGCTTCATGGCCGGTTCCACTGCCCCCGGCTTCCACCTGAACCCCTTCACCATCGACGAGCCCATCGAGCGGGTGATCGGCGACATGGCGCTGCTGGGCGGGGTGGGGACGCTGAGTGGAACCGATGGCGGCAAGCCCTTCACAGTGCGCCTGCGGTTCATGGACGTCTGGCAGCAACGCGCCGGCAGGTGGCGGGTCATCGTCACGCAGGCCACGCGCGTCCCGGCGGCGCGCTGAGTTGGCGGCCTCCGCCGGACCCGAGATCGAGCGGCTGATCAGCCTGCTCTCCAAGCTGCCGGGCCTTGGGCCCAGGTCCGCGCGGCGCGCGGCGCTGGCGTTGCTGAAGAAGCGCGATCAACTGCTGACGCCGCTGGCCGACGCGCTGGCCGACGCCGCGGCGCGCGTGAAGGTCTGCTCGGAATGCGGGTCGCTGGATACCCAGGACCCCTGCGCCATCTGTTCGGACCGGTCGCGGGACCCGGCCCTGATCTGTGTTGTCGAAGAGGTGGGCGCGCTCTGGGCCATGGAGCGGGCGAGCGCGTTCCGGGGCCGCTATCACGTTCTGGGCGGCCTTTTGTCGGCGCTGGACGGCGTGGGGCCGGAGGCGTTGCGGGTGAACGGGCTGGTGAGCCGCGCGAGCGATCCCGGCATCGGCGAGGTGGTCCTGGCCCTGCCGGCCACCGTCGACGGCCAGACCACCGCCCACTATCTCGCCGACCGCCTGGCGCAGGCCAATGTCTCGGTGACCATGCTGGCCCGGGGCGTGCCGGTCGGCGGCGAACTCGACTGGCTCGACGACGGCACCATCGCCCAGGCCATGCGGGCCAGGCGGCCGGCGTAGACGTCTTCCATTCCCGCTGTGCGGGAAAGGAAGGTTCCCCCGACTCACCTAATTCGCTAGGAACACAGCATGAACGGGCTTTTGATCGTCGTGCTGTTGCTGGCTGCCGCCGTGGCGGGGGCGGTTGTCTGGGCGCTGAAGGAACGGCGGCGGGGCGACGCGGCTGAACTGCGGATCGAGATGATGCGCGAGCAGGCCGACCTGGTCTCAGCGCAGCTTACCCAGTCGGCGACCGGCGTAGCCGAGGCGATCCTGCGGAAGAACGAGGAGGCGATCCACAACCGCGAGCTACTTTCGCAGGCCAGGCTTGAGGCGCAGTTGAAGCCGGTGGCCGAGACGCTGCAGAAATTCCAGGAGCAGGTGACGCTCGCCGAGAAAGCACGCGCCGAAGAGACCGGGGGCCTGAAGGAACAGATCGCCGCCCTGCTGACCGCCTCCACCGCCACCCAGGACGAGGCGCGCAAGCTGTCGGCGGCGCTGCGTCGCGGGGCCGGGGTCCAGGGGCGCTGGGGCGAACAGACGCTGCGCAACGTGCTGGAGGCCGCGGGCCTCGCGCACCGATACGACTTCGACGAGCAGACCACCACGGACACCGAGGAGGGCCGCCGGCGGCCCGACGTGACCGTGAGGCTTCCGGGCGGCGGCGTCTTCGTCATCGACGCCAAGTGCTCGCTGAACGCCTTCCTTGAGCTTCAGGAGGCCGCTGACGACGCGGCCCGCGATGCCTGTGGCCTTCGCCATGTGCAGAGCGTGCGGGGTCACATCGCCGGGCTTTCCGCGAAAGCCTACTGGGACCAGTTCCGCAACTCGCCCGACTTCGTGGCGATGTTCGTACCCCTGGACAGCGCTCTGTCATCGGCGCTGGAACGGGCCCCGGACCTGATGACCGACGCCATGGATCGCAAGGTGTTGATCGTCACGCCGACCACGCTCTTCGCGCTCTGCAAAGCCGTCGCCTATGGCTGGCGGGTTGAGGAGCAGGCCGCCAACTCGCAGAAGATCGTCGACCTGGGGCGTGAGCTCTACAAGCGCATCGCCGTCATGGGCGGGCACGCCAGCGCGCTGGGCAACGCCCTGCAATCGGCGGTCGGCAAGTACAACCAGTTCGTCGGCAGTCTGGAGACCCAGGTCCTCACCCAGGCGCGCCGCTTTGAGGAGCTGAAGGTGGAGCATGAGGGTAAGCCGGTGGCGTTGCTGGAGCCGCTCGACACCGCGGTGCGCCCGCTGACCAAGCTGACGCCCGAAACCTCGCCGCAGGTGCGGTTGGTGGCGGGCGACGAAGCCTGATCCTGGGCCTGAGGCAGATCGTCTCCTACCTTGACGCTCAGGTATTGCGACCCTAACTCCCCGCGCATGGCTCTGCGCGAAATCCTCGTTGTCCCCGATCCGATCCTGAAACAGGTGTCCAGCCCCGTCGACGCGGTCGACGATGAGCTGCGCGCCCTGATGGACGATATGCTTGAGACCATGTACGCGGCGCCCGGCATCGGCCTGGCCGCGATCCAGGTCGGCGTCGCCAGGCGGGTGATCGTCATGGACCTGGCGCGCCCCGAGGAAGAGCCGCAACCACGCTATTATGTGAACCCCGAGATCGTCTGGGCATCGGACGAAACGGCGCCTTACGAGGAGGGTTGCCTGTCGGTGCCGGAGATCTACGACGAGATCGAACGGCCGGTGCGGGTGAAGCTCCGCTACCTCGACTACCACGGCAAGCCGGTCGAGGAGGACGCCGAGGGTCTCTTCGCCGTCTGCATCCAGCACGAGATGGACCACCTGCAGGGCGTGCTCTTCATCGACCACCTGTCCCGCCTGAAGCGCGAGCAGGCGGTGAAGAAGGTCAAGAAGTGGGTCCGGGCGGCCTGACCGTCTGAGGATCGCGCCGCACTTTGAGACGTGCGCTCAACAGATTGGCACGCGCTCCAAGCCGCCTTCTCGGGTGAACAGCCAAGCCTTCATCCCAGTGGGCCTCCGCCCGCCTGATCCGTGTGGATGGAGTCCAGTCTATGAAACGTACAATTTCGTTTGTGGCGGCGATGCTCGCCGTGACCTTGCTGGCTTCGCCGGTCTTTGCGTCGACCCTGTTCCAAGGGCTCGGGCTCTTCCAGACCAACGCGCCGACCAACAAGTAGATGGCGCTGGGCAAGAGCTTCTTCTTCTCCATCGACCTGGCGAGCCCCCTCGCGTCGTCGCATCCGGTGGTCGGCACGACGGTGACCACCGCAGCCGAGAACTTCGTCTACAAGCTGAACCAGGTGGTCGTGCCGGTCGCCCTAAGCTCCATCACGTTCCGGCCGACCGGCTTTCGTTTCCGGTTCAGCGACGACTTCGAAATGACCTTTGTCGGCGACGACATCGGCAGCGGCGGAACCCTGACCCCGACAACGAGGAGTTACTACAACCTCATCGCCCCGGCGGCCGCTACGCCCTGGCAGCCTGAGCCGGCCTCAGCCGAGGGCCAACACCAGTTCGCGGTAGTGATCGGCGGCGCTTTGTCCCTCCGCCGCCATCGCGGGCGCCTTGCGGGCCACCTGGCTGCGCAAGGCGCTCATGGAGTAGCCGAAGGCCTGGCGGAACCGTCGGGCCAGGTGCGGGGCATCTTTGAAGCCGTGGTCGAAGCCGATCTCGGCCAGCGAGCGCTGGTCCAGTGGATCGGCCACGGCGCGATGCACCAGCCGCAACCGCCGGCGCCGGTCATAGGCCGCGACCCCGCCCTCGTCGCGGAACAGGCGGCAGACCGTGGACCGGGTCGCGCCCAGCGCGTCCATCATCCTGGCGAGGTCCAGCGTACCCGGCGGTTGGCTGTCGATATAGGTCCGCGCCCGCGACATCAGTCCTGGCGTCAGCCCGCCCGCGGCGGGCTCGGCCGGGCCGCCGCTCAGCACCGCATTGGCCAGCAGGTCGCGCAGGATCCGCGAGAGCGACGCGACGCCGGTCGGCGGCGTGAAGGGAAGCTGCAGGACCAGGGAACTGAGGAAGGCCGCGAACAGCCGCGTTTCCGCCGATCGGTGCAGCCGCCCGTTGCCTTCCACGCGCCCGGTAGCGGCCTCGAGGAAGCCGCTGGCGATCGAGACAGCGATGGTCCGCTGGCGCTCGAGATTGTCAGACCGGGCCACGTGCCGCAGGTTCGCCAGGATCACATCGCCTGGGCGGCAGGTCTGGTCGATCTGCGGCGCGGTGAAGTGGCTTTCGCCGCGGGTCTGCGTGGCTGAGGAGGCGAACGCCGGCGATGTCGGCGCGAACGTCGTGCCGCTGAAGAATTCAGCCCAGCGCTGACCCTA
>JAYTFM010000026.1:0-57470 GCA_043734425.1 Alphaproteobacteria bacterium | reverse complement strand
CGTGGTCATGACCGGAGCCGCCTTCGCCGCCGTGCCGCTCTATCGCGCCTTCTGCCAGCTCACCGGCTTTGACGGCGCCACGCGACGCGCAGACACCGCCTCGGAAACCGTCATCGGCCAAGCCCTGACCGTAAGCTTCGACACCAATGTGCGCGGCCTGCCCTGGACCTTTACCGCCGACCAGAGCGCCCAGACCATGAAGATCGGCGAGACCAAGCTGGCGCTCTTCAAGGTGACCAACAACGCCAACAAGCCGATCACCGGCCGGGCGGTGTTCAATGTGGTGCCGGAACAGGCCGGGCCCTACTTCCGCAAGCTCGACTGCTTCTGCTTCACCGACCAGACCATCGCCGCCCACGCCACGGTCGACATGCCGGTGCTCTACTATGTCGATCCGGCCTACGCCCAGGACATCAACACCAGGGGCAAGGGCGCGGTGACGCTGAGCTACACGTTCTATCCGGCGACGGACGTGGCGAAGGCGAACTAGCAACGCGTCAGGGGACCTTTCCCCCTTGGCGAACCGTTCTGCTCAGCGCTATAGCCTCCCGCAAAGATAAGGGCGTGCGACTCTATCCGCGCCGGGGATCCACGAAGGGGTTGAGGACCGCAATGGCCGCTGGCGTGAAGCACGACTACCACCTGGTGAACCCCAGCCCCTGGCCGCTGATCGGCTCGATCGCCGCGACCACCATGGCGCTGGGTGGCGTGACCTGGATGAAGGGCCTGTTCGGCCTGCCCCAGCATACGTCGTGGCTGTTCTTCGCCGGCCTGGGCGGCGTGCTGTTCACGATGCTGGCGTGGTGGCGCGAGGTGGTGAAGGAAGCCAACGGCGGCGATCACACCCCGGTGGTCTCCATCGGCCTGCGCTACGGGATGGTGCTGTTCATCGCCTCGGAGGTGATGTTCTTCGTCGCTTGGTTCTGGATCTTCTTCGAGATGGCGCTGTTCCACGGCAACCGCACCGTGGGGTCGCTGGAAGAAGTTCGCGCCGCCTGGGCCGTCTGGCCGCCGAAGGGCATTGAGACCGTGCCGGCCTTCGAGCTGCCGCTGGTCAACACCCTGACCCTGCTGCTGTCGGGCACAACCGTGACCTGGGCGCACCACGCCCTGCAACAAGGTGACCGCAAGAGCGCCAAGATCGGCCTGGCGCTGACCATCGTGCTGGGCGTCTTGTTCACCTCGATCCAGGCCTATGAGTACAGCCACATCCTGCAGCACAAATACTTCTTCGGCGGCGTCGGCGCAGAGAGCTCGGGCCTCTATGGCTCATCGTTCTTCATGGCCACCGGCTTCCACGGCTTCCACGTGCTGATCGGCACGATCTTCCTGACCATCTGTCTGATCCGGCTGATGGGCACGGGATTCACGCCGCAGAAGCATTTCGGCTTCGAGGCGGCGGCCTGGTACTGGCACTTCGTTGACGTGGTGTGGCTGTTCCTCTTTGCCTTCATCTATGTGGTCTTCGGCGGTCCGGCCCATTAGCATGACATGAGCAAGCCTAATCCGCTGCTGGCGGGGCTGCGCGGCCGCTGCCCCAACTGCGGCGAAGGGCATCTGTTCGAGGGGTTCCTGAGCGTCGCGGCGGCCTGCGAGGCCTGTGGCTATGATCTTTCGAAAGCCGACTCCGGCGACGGCCCGGCGGTGTTTGTGATCATGATCGCCGGGTTCATCGTGGCGTTCGCCGCGCTGTTCACCGAGTTCAGCTTCCATCCGCCGGTCTGGGTTCACCTGGTGCTTTGGCTTCCGGCGACATTGGGCATCACGCTCGGGCTCCTACGGCCGCTCAAGGGCCTGATGCTGGCCGCGCAATTCATGAACAAGGCGTCGCAGGCTGGCGATGCGTGAAGCTCGCCGATTCCCCGTCGGCCTGACCATCGCTACCGTCATCGCCTTCGCGATCCTCATCGGTCTGGGGACCTGGCAGGTCCGCAGGCTTGCCTGGAAGGCGGATCTGCTGGCCCGGGTCGCCGCTTTGCAGGCCGCATCCGCGCGCCCCGCCGGCGCCATGCTGGATCGCGGCGGCGACCTGGATTTCGTGCGGGTCGTCGCGATCTGTCCCGGCCTCGCCAAGGCGCCGTTCGTCGAACTCTACAGCCTGCGCGATGGCCAGGCTGGCGCGCGCCTGATCTCGGCTTGCCGGCTTCAGAGCGCCCGGTATCGCACCGTGCTGGTGGATCGTGGGTTTGTCGTCGATACGGTTTCGGCGCGACCGACGGTTGATCTTGGCGATGCGGACTCAATCACTGTCACCGGCATCCTTCGCAAGCCTGAGCACGGCAATCTGTTCACCCCGCCCAATCGGCCCGACCGCTGGTTCTCGCGTGATGTCGCCGGCATGGCGGCAGTTCTCAAAGCCCCCGCGCCAGCGCCCGTTTTCCTGATGGCCGAGACCGCCACCAACCCGGAGTGGCCTGCCTTGACCCCGGCCCCGATCCCGGTCGATATCCCCAACCGGCACCTGGAATACGCGGCCACCTGGTACGGGCTTGCCGCCGCCCTGCTCGGCGTCTATGCCGCCATGCTTTTTCAGCGCCGGAAATCCTGAGCATGCGCTACCTCTCGACCCGCGGGCGCTCGCCAGCGGTCGGCTTCACCGATGCCGTCCTGGGCGGCCTGGCGCCAGACGGCGGGCTCTATGTGCCTGAGGCCTGGCCGATCTTTACGCCCGACGAGATCGCCGGGTTCGCTGGCCGGCCCTATGCCGAGGTTGCGGCGGCCGTGCTTGGCGCCTTCGCCGGCGACGAGATCGCGCCGCAGGACCTTCTTCAGATGTGCGAGGAGGCCTATGGCGTCTTCAGCCATCGGGCCGTTGCGCCCCTGGTCCAGATCGGCCCGGAAACCTTCATCGCCGAACTGTTCCATGGTCCCAGCCTGGCGTTCAAGGACGTGGCCATGCAGATCCTGGCCCGGCTTTATGACCACCTGTTGAGCCGCCAGAACCGCCGCCAGACCATCCTCTGCGCCACCTCGGGCGATACCGGCGGCGCGGCGGTCGAGGCGTTCCGGGGCGCCAAGGCCGTCAAGATCGTGGCGCTGTTCCCGGAGGGCCGGATCTCGGACGTCCAGCGCCGGTTCATGACCACCGCCAGCGAAGCCAACGTCGCCTGCGTGGCTGTGGACGGCACTTTCGACGACTGCCAGGCGATCGTGAAACAGGCCTTTCAGGATCAGGTACTGCGCCAGGCGGTCGACCTGTCCGGCGTCAACTCCATCAATTTTGCCCGGATCGCCGCTCAGGCCGTCTACTACTTCACCAGCGCCGTGGCGCTGGGTGCGCCGGGGCGGGCCGTGAACTTCGCGGTCCCGTCTGGGAACTTCGGCGACGCCTTCGCGGGGTTCGTGGCCCACAGGATGGGCCTGCCGATCCGATCGATCCTGGTGGCCACCAACGCCAACGACATCCTGGCGCGGGCCTTGGAGACGGGACGCTACGTGCGCGGCGCGGTTCAACCGACGATCTCGCCGGCCATGGACATCCAGTCGGCGTCCAACTTCGAGCGGCTCTATTTCGAAGCGGTCGGCCGCGAGCCCGTCGAAACCTCGCGCGCGTTCCAAGCCTTCGCAGAGGCCGGCGCTATCGACATCCCGCCCGGCGCCCTGTTCGCTATGCGCGCGCTGTTTCGCGGCTACGCGGTGGACGAGGACGAGACCCGGCGCACGATCCTGGTCACCCTGAATGAGACCGGCGAGTTGATCGATCCCCATACGGCAGTCGCCGTCGCAGCGCTGCGTCGCTCGCCGATGGAGGGACCAACGGTCGTGCTGTCGACCGCCCACCCCGCCAAGTTCCCCGACGATGTTGAGCGTGTCTGCGGCGTCCGGCCAGAACTGCCGCCCAGCGCGGCCGCCTTGGCCGGTAGGCGCGAGCGGTTCGACCGCCTGGCGGCGGACGCTGAAGCGATCAAGACCTACGTGCGCAACTTCGCGGAGACCTGAAGCCATGCCGCCGAGGACCCATCGCCTGGCCAACGGCGTACGCGTAATCTGTGATCCGATCCCAGGGTGGGAGACGGTCGCCCTCTCCGTGGTGGCGGGCCGTGGCGCAAGATCCGAGGACAAGACGCGATCGGGCTGGTCGCACCTATTGGAACACATGGTCTTCAAGGGCGCCGGCGATCGCTCGGCCCGTGAGATCGTTGAGGCCATCGAGGCTGAGGGCGGTCACATCAATGCGGCCACCGGCTATGAACGCACCAGCTTCCAGGTGCGCGCGCTTCGCGACGGCCTGGACCTGGGCTGCGCGGTACTCTCTGATCTGGTGCTTCGGCCGGTCATCGATGCGGATGACCTCGCCCGCGAAAAGGATGTTGTCGCCCAAGAAATCGCCGAAGCCGCAGACGCGCCGGACGATCTAGTGTTCGAAATGGCCCAGACGATGGCGTTCGCGGGACAGCCGCTCGGCCGACCAATTCTCGGGACGCCGCGCTCCATCGCCGGCGCTGCTCCGCAGACGCTGGAAGCCTGGCGCGCGGCGCTCTACCGGCCTCAGGATCTGGTGATCAGCGCCTCCGGGGCCATTGATGAGGACCTGCTGCTCAGGCTTGCCGAGCGCGATTTCTCGGCCGCGTCGCCGGCCGAGGCTCCGTCGGCGGCCCCCGCCGCGTTCACTGGCGGTGCGCGAACCCTGGCCAAGCGCCTTGAGCAGGCCAGCGTTGTCCTATTGCTGCCGGCGGTCGGCGCGCGTGATCCGGACTATTTCCCCCTTCGCCTGCTGACTGAGATTCTGGGCGGCGGCATGGCCTCGCGGCTGTTCCAGGAGGCCCGGGAGGTTCGCGGGCTGGCCTACGCCATTGACGCCTTTGCCGACACCTATTCCGACACCGGCGTGCTGGGCGTCTTTGCGGGGTGCGCGGGCGAGAAGGCGAGCGAATTGGCCCAGGTGATCGCAGAGCAGATTCAGGGGCTCACCGAGCCACCCGACGCAGCGGAGTTGTCTCGCGCCAAAGCCCAGCTCAAGGGGTCGCTGTTCATGGGTCGGGAGTCCGCCCTGGCGCGCGCTGAGCAGGCGGCCGGCCAGGTATTGCTATTCGGCGAGGTGCTGGACGCCGCCCGTCTGGCCGAGGAGATCGACGCGGTGAGCGCCCAGCAGGTCGCGGACCTGACGCAGCGGATCCTGGCTCCAAGAACGGCCGCCATTGCGGTATTGGGCCCAAGCAAGGCGCAGGAGGCGGCCGAGCGGTTTCAGACGCTTCTCAGCTGACATTCGGGGTCTTGACCCAGCCGAAAATTCCGCGACGCTCGGCCCATGGCTCTGCTGGACTGGATCGCGCCGGAAAGCGGCCTGCGCGTTGAGGGCGATGGTGTGCGCCTACGTCCTCCCAAGGCTTCGGACTATGACGAATGGCGCGAACTGCGCGCCCAGAGCCGGGGCTTCCTGCAGCCGTGGGAGCCGACCTGGCCAGCCGACGATCTCAGCCGCGCGGCCTTCCGCAGACGCCTTCTGGCCTATGCACGCGACCGCGACGCCGGGCTGGCCTATCCGTTCTTTGTGTTCCGGGCTGCCGACGATGCTCTGACCGGCGGGATCACCCTCTCCAACGTCCGTCGCGGCGTCGCCCAGATGGGATCGGTGGGCTATTGGTGCGGCCGCGCGCATGCCCGCCAGGGCCTGACCCTGGCGGCGGTTCGCGCGGTCACCGGCTTTGCGTTCCGCACGCTGGGTCTGCACCGGCTGGAAGCGGCCTGCATTCCCGAGAACGCGCCGTCCCGGCGGCTGCTGGCCAAAGCGGGGTTCCGCGAAGAGGGAATGGCCGCCGCTTATCTGAAAATTAACGGCGCTTGGCGAGATCATGTGCTGTTCGGCCAGGTGACCCCGTTTGGCGGTCACGATGGACCCGACGAGGGGGTGTCGGTCTAGACGACGCCGAGTACGTGACAGGCTTGACCAGGCAGATGGCCAACGACCGTTGGATGTGGGACGCGACGGCCACGCTCGAAGCATTGGGCGCGGCCGAGGTCGCGCTCTGGGTCTGGGAGCCCGGCAAGGACAGCCTGCGCCTGACCGGCGCCACCCGTGCGCTTGGCCTCGGACCGCTGGCCCCAGATTGCTCATCCGCAGCCCTGCGGGCTCTCGCCTTGCCGCAGGATCGCGCCACCGCTGAGGAAATCCTTCGTGTGCAGGACCCGGGCGGCGAAGTCTTTGTGCGGTTGCGGGTGCGTGGCGGTGAGACCTGCATCTGGCGCGGCGTCTGGCTTGAGGAAGGCGGGCGAGCGGCCGGCGTGGTCGCCGCAGAGGTTCGCTTCGCCGCCTCGGGTCTGGACAATCTGACAGGGTTGCCAGATCGGCGCAGCTTCATCGCCCTGGCGCGTGAGCGGCTTCAGGCGCCGGCCCGCCAGGAACTGATTGTCGCCGATCTGAATCGCTTGCGCCGGTTGAACGAGGCGCTTGGCCACGAACGGGCTGACCTGGTGCTGGCGGCGCTAGGGTCACGTCTGGCTGCGGCCTTCCCACCCAGCGCACTGCTGGGGCGTATCGGCGAGGACGAGTTCGCGGCCCTGTGCCCCGTGTCAAGCTCACCGGGCGCTGAGGGTCTTCGCGCCGCGCTGGAGCAACCGCTGCGGGTCGCCGGATTTGACATCCATCCGACGCTATCGATCGGGGCGGTGGACGCCCAGGGTGGACAGGACGCTCCGGAGGCGGCCGAACTTCTGAGACGCGCTGAACTGGCCGTTGAATCGGCGCGAAGCCACGGTCGCGGCGGGGCGGCGGCCTACGGCCGGGGTCTGGAGACCGACGGCCTGTCGCGCCTGGCGCTGGAGGGCGACCTCAAAGGCGCGCTGCGGCGTGGCGAGCTGATGCCCTTTTATCAACCCATCGTACGGCTCTCGGGCGGGGCGTTGTCCGGCTTTGAGGCTTTGGTGCGCTGGCGTCATCCGCGCCGCGGCCTGCTGATGCCCGACCAGTTCCTGCCGCTCTGCGAAGAGATGGGTCTGATGGCGGATCTCGGGGCCATGATGATGCGCGAGGCGTCCGGGCAACTCGCGGTCTGGCGCAGTCGCCATGCGGCGGCGGGTGACCTGACGGTGGCGGTGAACCTCTCGACTGGCGAGTTGGACCGTCCGGACCTGATCGCCGATGTCACCGCGATCCTGCGCGAGACCGGCCTGCCGCCTGGAGCCCTCAAGCTGGAAGTCACCGAGGGCGACGTCATGCGTGATCCCGACCGGGCGGCGGTGACGCTGCGCAGCCTGCGCGCCGCCGGCGCGGCCATCGCCCTGGACGACTTTGGCACCGGATTCTCGTCGCTGTCGTACCTTACCCGTTTGCCCTTCGACACCCTGAAGATCGACCGATATTTCGTGCGCACCATGGCGACCAACGAGGGCTCCGCAAAGATCGTCCAGTCCGTCGTTAAACTGGGCCAGGACCTTTCCCTCGAGGTGGTCGCCGAGGGTGTCGAGAACGCCATGATGGCCAGCCAGCTGCTGGCGCTGGGTTGCGACTATGGCCAGGGATTCGGCTATGCGCCGGCCCTCTCTGCCCAGGAGGCCGAGGTCTATCTGAACGAGAGTTACGTGGATGGCGCGGCGCCCGTGAAGGCGCGCGGGTAGTTTACGCCTCGCCAGACTCGGCACTCAGGAATCTGGGATCGATCCCCAGTTTGCTGATCGCCCGCGTCCATTTGGTCGCGAAGTCACTATCGAACACCAGGGCTTCGTCAGCCTGCGCCGTCAGCCAGACGTTCTGGCGGATTTCCGACTCCAGCTGACCTGCGCCCCAGCCCGCGTATCCCAGCGCGAGGAACGCCCGCCGGGGTCGCCGATTGTGGCTGGCCATCGCCTCCAGCACCTCCCGCGTGGCGGTCAGCGTCAGGCCGCCCTCGATCATCAGGCTGAAGTCCGAGCGATAGTCGTCGGTGTGCAGCACGAACCCGCGTTCCCGCTCCACCGGCCCGCCGAGGCGCACAAGATCTGGTGGAACCTCGAGGGTCGATGGAATGTCCAGCTTCCGCAGCAGGTCCGGAAGGGTCACGCCGTCGAGCGGCCGGTTCACCGTCACGCCCATGGCGTGGTGGCTGTCGTGGGCGCAGATCAGGATCAGCGCACGCTCAAAGCGCGGGTCCGAGATGCCCGGCATCGCGATCAGCAGTTGGCCGCCCAGAAAGCCGCTTTCCATGACCCAGAGGATTCCGCCGGAACGCGGCAAGTTCAAGGTGCCTTGCGCGTGACGCGCGACGAATGAACGGCTATCAGCCTGATCTGGATTTTTCGCAGGAGACGGTCATGACCATCAAAGTCGGCGACAAGCTGCCCAACGCCACCCTCACCCTGGCCACCGCCGAAGGCCCCAAGCCGGTGACTACTGACGAGTTCTTCAAGGGCAAGACGGTCGGTCTGTTTGCCGTGCCCGGCGCTTTCACCCCCACCTGTTCGGCCAAGCATCTGCCTGGCTTCAAGCAACTTGCGCCCGAGCTGAAAGCCAAGGGCGTTGATGTGATCGCCTGCGTCTCTGTGAACGACGCCTTTGTCATGCGCGCCTGGGGCGAAAGCCAGGCGGTGGGCGAGGACATCGCCATGCTGGGCGACGGCAATGGCGGGTTCACTGAGGCTGTGGGCCTGGAAATGGATGGCTCAAGGTTCGGCCTGGGCAAGCGCTCGCAGCGCTATTCGATGATCGTCAAGGACGGCGTCGTGAAGGAGCTGAATGTGGAAGAGGGCGGCGAGTTCCGCGTCTCGGCCGCCGACTATATGCTGGCCCAGCTCTAGTTTCGGAACGGCCGGCTCAGGAACCCTGAGCCGGCCTCGCCGAACCGCCAGGGCTGCGTGACGCCCTTGCTGATGCCGATGCGCGGACCGGTAGAGATTGCGCGCGCCTGTCCGGGCTGCAGCTCGAAGGGCGCCGCCGCCAGTGATAGTCCGTCGTGGGACCGGTCTATGCCCAAGGCTTGGCTGAGCTTGCCGGGCCCGGAGCAAAGACTGCGCAGATCGTCCAGCCCTCGACGCTTACGCATCGTCTCAAGCCCGCTGATCGGCTCCAGCGCCCGGATCAGCACTGCGCTGCCAGGGGCATCGCCGCAGACGACGTTCAGACACCAGTGGATCCCGTACGAGCGATAGACATAGGCGTGACCCGCCGGACCGAACATTGCAGCATTGCGTTCGGTGCGGCCGCCGAAGCTGTGTGAGGCGGGATCCTCATGATGATAGGCCTCGGTCTCGACAATCCGCCCACCGACCCCGTCCACCAGGACCACCCAACCAATGAGATCGCGGGCCACCATCGCCGGGTGACGACGCCAGAACGCTTGACGCGCCGCCGCTGAACGTTCGGAATGCAGGGTGAGAAACGAAGTCATCTGATCCGGGAGGATGCGCCATGCCGTACGTCGAAGGCCAGACTATCCACGACGCCGATAGCCATGTGATGGAGCTTCCGGGCACCATCAACCGCTATCTGGATCCCAAGGTCCGCGACGCCTTCGCCGAGACCACCAAGGCCAAGGATATCCTGCCAGAATGGTCGCAGCAGGCCCAGGCGCGCCACGACGATCCGGAGTTCGTCGCCGGCATTGAGGCCAACCTGCTGTTGCGCAAGAACTATGAGGCTCTGGGCGCCTTCCGCGCCAAGGACCGGCCGCGCACGGTGGACTTGCTGGGTTTCGCCAGCCAGCTGGTGTTCACCACCGCCGCTCTGGGTAACTTTGGCCTGGAGGAGCGCGGTGAGGTCGACCTGGCCCTGGAAGGGGCCCGCGCTCACAACCGCATGATGGCCGACTTCTGTTCGGTGGACCGGCGCCTGCTCGCCACCGGCTATGTGCCGCTGATTGATCGCGCCAGAGCTCCGGCTATTGCGCGGGAAGCCATCGAGCTGGGCTGCAAGGGTCTGATCGTTCCCTCACGCCACCCCAACGGCCATTCGCCCAGCCATATCGAACTGGATCCGCTGTGGGCGCTGGCTGAAGAGGCCGGCCTGCCGATCCTGTTCCATGTCGGCGGCGAAGAGAAGATGCACCCTGACTACATCCAGAACGGCGGGCCGGTGGTGCTGGACTTCCATGGCAAGGCCGAAAACTTCACCTCGCTGACCTTCATGAGCATTCCTCTTTCGGTCTGGCAGACCTTGTCGGCCCTGGTGTTCGATGGGGTGTTCGACCGCTTCCCCAGGCTGAAATTCGGGGCCATCGAACTGGGCGCGTCCTGGCTCCCCAGCCTGATGAAGTTCATGGACTCAGGCGCCGCCGCGTTCGGCAAGGAAGAGCGCCTGCAACGCCTCTCCGGCACGCCCAGCGAGATCCTCCGCCGCCAGCTTCGCGTCACCCCCTATCCGCACGAAGACACCCGCTGGATCATCGAGAACACCGGCGAGGAGATGTGCCTGTTCTCCTCCGACTTCCCGCATGTCGAGGGTGGTCGCAATCCGCTGAAGCGCTTCAATGACGCCCTGGAGGGCGTGAACGATCGCGCCAGGCGGGCGTTCTATCGCGACAACTTTATCGACCTGATGGGCAAGGGTCTGGACCCGGCGCTGCACGACCTGCCGCAACTTGCCGCCGCCTGAGGTCGCTGAGCTTCGCTGGCGCGATCCGCCGCTCGCCGAGATCGCGACACCAAAGGGACGAATGCGGCTGACGCTGGGCGTGGGCTCGGCGCTGTCTCGACGGCCTGGCGATCCACCGGGCCGAGTCTGGGGCCTGGGTGATCGTGGGCCGAACATCAAGGTCAGCGGGGCGATCAAACGCTATGGCCTGGACCATTTGAAGCCCTTGAAAGATGTGGTGGGCGCCAAGGTCTTGCCGCTGCCCGACTTCCAGCCAGCGGTGTTCGAGCTGCAAATGGGTGCTGATCGCGTCGAGCTTCTGCGGGCTCTTCCCCTCCGCACGCTCGAGGGTCCGCTCAGTGGCCGCGCGCTGCCGGGCAGCGCCGAGGCGACGATGGAGCCAACCATCGATCTGAATGGCCGCCGCCTGGCGCCCGACCCGAACGGCGTGGACACTGAGGGACTGGCTGCGCTGGCGGATGGTGGGTTCTGGATCTCGGAAGAGTACGGTCCCTCGCTGCTGCGGGTGGGCGCGGACGGGGTGGTCATGGCGCGCTGGACGCCAGAGGGCCTGGCGTTGCCCGGCGCCGAAGAGCGCTTGCCCGGAGCGGCGCTCGCTCGGCGCCTGAACCGGGGCTTTGAGGGCCTGGCAATCTCGCAGGACGAGCGCTGGCTGTATGTGGTGTTCCAGAGTGCGCTCGCGGGTGATGACCCCCTGCAGACTACGATCTGGAAGCTGGACGCCCATGACGGCGCGCTGGCCGGGACCTATGCCTACCCGTTCGATGCGCCTGAGGCGTTCCGCAGGGATGCGGCGCAGGGCGAGGCGGAGCCCGACGATCTCAAAGCCTGTGAACTGGTCTGCATCGGCCCTGACCAATTACTGGTGCTGGAACGGATCACCCGCGATGCCCGGATCTATCGGGTGGACCTCAGCGGCGGCTCGCCGCTGACGAAGACACTGGTCTTCACGACAGATGACCACCCCGAGGTCGCGCCGGACCTTGAGGGCCTGGCCCTGCTGTCTGACCACGAGTTGCTTCTGGCTACGGACAACGACTTCGGCATCGAAGGCGCTGAAACGCGGTTCTACCGGCTGCGGTATGACGTGCCGCTCTGGGCCGTCGACGCCTGACGATCCGCGAGGGTCAGGCGCCCATCCATCGCACCGACGCCCCGTGCGGGTGGCATTCGGCCAGCACGGTCTCCGTCCCCCCCGGCCAGAGGGTCAGGCGCACCTCCATCACCATCATCGTCGCCGCGCTGGGCTCCATCCGCAGCCAGGCGAAGGGCGCGGCGGAGGTCGCGCGGGCGCCGATGCCCTGGATCGCCCGGCCCAGCGCGGCCTGGCTCGCAGCCGGCATGTATTGCCAGAATACCGAGTGAAACAGCACCGTGGTCGCGCCGTCCTGGGGTGCGACCCGCTCGAGGGTCCAGGCGACGGCGTCTGCGGCCTCTACCGTGACGCCGTGCACCAGCGCGTCATCGATGGCGGCGCGGGCGCGGGCCAGCCGTTCGGGTTGGTCGGCCCAGACATAGGCCAACAGCCGCCGCCGCTGCTCTGGATCGTGAAGGTCGGTGGGCCGACGATCGCAGGCCGCGCGTTCGATGACCCTGAGATCGTCGGCGATCGTCGGCGGCGGGCCGGTCCAATCGGCGTCGAGGATCAGCGGCGCGCCTGGGTCGCCCCAGTCCACGTCGCCCAGGCGATAGCGGTAGCGGTTCCACGAGCTGTTGAGCCCAGCGCTGGCCCCGATCTCGAAGCAGCGCAGTGGCAGGCCCGTCTCCGACGCAATGGCAAGGAACCCGCCCACCAGACAGGCCGACCGGCGCACCTCATTGGTCTGCGGCTCGTGCGTCATGAAGGCGGCCAGCCGGTCATGGTGGCGCAGCATCGCCGGCTGCGCGGCGGCCCAGACGGCCTCGGCATCACCCTTCGCATAGGCCGCCGATAGCTTCGGATCTTCACCCGAGAGCGCCAGTTCATGCAGGGCGCCGATCAGCCGGATCGGCGTCGCGGCGTCCAGCTGCGCCGCATAGTCGAGCTCAGCCCAGGGCGCCATCAAACGACGGACCGGACCGCCCAGCGCCCAGTCGGCGGCGGCCCTGGCAAGAATGGCGGCGTTCAGCGGCGAGCCACCGGCCAGACACCCCCGCGACTGGGCCAGCAGAGCGCGGTGAAGGGCGGAGTCCACGGTCATGGTCGATGCGTCCCGCGCGCCCTCCCGCCGGTCAAGCTTGATTCAACCGATCAATGACCCGGCGCACCGGCGCCCAGCTTTGGCGGTGGATGGAGCTTGGGCCAAGCCGTTCCAGCGCCGCGACATGGGCTGGCGCATGATACCCCTTGTGCGCTGCGAACCCATAGCCGGGGTAGCGGACATCCATCTCCACCATCAGCCGGTCCCGCGCCACCTTGGCCAGGATCGAGGCGGCGGCGATGGACAGCGACTTGCCGTCGCCGCCGACCACCGTCGTTGCCGGACAGGGCAGGTCGAAGCGGTAGTTACCATCGACCAGGGCATGGCCCGGCCTGACCGCCATGGACTCGACCGCCCGCCGCATGGCCAGGCCGGTAGCACGGAGGATGTTCAGCGCGTCAATCTCCGCCTCTGAGGCGAACCCGACGCCCCAGGCCAAGGCGGCGGCCTTGATCTGCGGCTCCAACGCCTCTCGCGCCCTGGCCGTGAGCTTCTTGGAATCGTTGAGCCCCGGCGGGATGTTGTCGGGGTCCAGAATCACCGCCCCAGCGCTGACTGGCCCCGCCCACGGCCCCCGCCCAGCTTCGTCGACGCCGCAGACAAGGCCCGCGATTGCGGCTTCGAAGACCAGCGTCGGCGTCAAAGCTGACCCCAGGTCCTCCCCCAGGGCGAAGCCCGGCAGGGGGAGGTGGATCGGCGCGCCAGCGCCGAGACGGAGGGGGTTGCATCCACTGAGGTTAGGCTGCGGGCTCGAACCCCCTCACCCGCGGAGCCTGTCCTCGGGCCGGCCTGTGGCCGGACCCGGGGGCGGGAGCACCCCCAAAGAGGGAGCAACTGGGCACGTCTCACCGCGCCAACCCCTTCACCGCCCCATGCCGATGGCACCCGACGAAGTGGTCGTTGACCATGCCGACCGCCTGCATCCAGGCATAGACGATCACCGGACCGACGAACTTGAACCCCCGGGCCTTCAGCGCCTTGGCGACCTCCTCGGCCAAGGGCGTCTTGGCGGGAACCTCGCCAAACCCGGTCCAGCTGTTCTGGATCGGCGCGCCGCCCACAAAGCTCCAGCAGAATGCGGAGAAGTCTTCACCGTGATGCCGCATGTCCAGATAGATCTGGGCGCCGGAGATCGCCGCGTCGATCTTGGCGTTGGAGCGTACGATGCCGGCGTCGGCCATCAGCCGGGCCCGGTCAGCCGCGCCATAGCGGGCGATCTTATCAGGATCGAAATTATCGAAGGCGGCGCGGAACGCCTCGCGCTTGCGCAGAATGGTGATCCAGGCCAGGCCCGCCTGGAACCCGTCGAGCACCAGCTTTTCCCAGAGGACCCGCGAGTCGTACTCCGGCACGCCCCATTCGGTGTCGTGATAGCCCTCGTATAGCGGATCGCCCGCCATGCCGCGCCATTCGCATCGGGTGAGGGTCATGTGGCCGCCATCCAGACCGGTGTTTCAACGCGGGCCGCTCGCGCGTCCACCGTAAGCTCGGCTCCCACCGCCCGATCCAGCCGGACCAGCGCTATCGCTCGCCCGTCGCCGCCGGTCAGCACTTCGCCCGCCCTCAAGGTCCCCGCCAGCACCTCGGTCCCAGGCGCCGGCGTGGGTCCTTCGAAAATGATCGGTAGCATCCGGGTCTTGATGATCCCGCGCCGCTTCATCCGTGAGGTGGTTTCCTGGCCAACGAAACAGCCTTTGCCGAAGTCGATGCCGTTTAGGAGGTCGAAGTTGGCTTCGATGGGATAGGTCTTGTCCGAGCCCCAGTCGGCCGGACCGGGGACGCCGAGACGAAGCTTCTGCGCCTCGCGGACGGCCTCGCCTGCGGCGGTGGCTCCGGGCGGGATCGAGACGCCATAGCCACGCCAACCCAGCTCAGGAAGACGCGGATCGGCAGCCCAGAGCCCTTCGGCGGGCCTGGGCGGTCGGCTGCCGGATCGGGAGTCGAACAGGATCGAAATTGGCGTTTCGTCGGCAGTGATCTCAACCTTGGCCCGCAGGCGGTACATCGCTAGCCGCTGAAGGAGCGCCTCGCGTTGTGTAAGCTCGACGTCAAGCCAGACGCCATCCTCACGGCCCACCAAGAAGAGATCGTAAAGCAGCCGGCCCTGCGGTGTCAGGAGGGCGCCGAAGCGGGCCTCACCCGGAGCAATACCATCGACATCCTGAGTGATCAGACCCTGCAGAAAGCTGCGCCAATCCGCGCCCGCGACTGTGATCAAGGCTCGGCTCGATAGAACAGCGTAGATAGGGTTCGCATCCATGATCGCAATTTGGGCCTGACCGCTGTGGAGCGCCAGCCCTGGCATGCCTATAGATGGGTGGATGTCCCAGGCGTTCCCGATCCTCTTCATCACCGCCACGCGGATCGGCGACGCGGTGCTGTCGTCCGGCCTGATCAAACGGCTGGTCGATGAGATTCCGCAGGCACGGTTCACGGTCGTCGCCGGCCCGGATGCTGCGCCGCTATTTGCTCATGTGCCCGGCCTCACGCGGGTGATCGTCTTTGAGAAGGCCAAAAGCGGCGCCCACTGGTTCGAGCTCTGGCGACAGGTCCGACATACGCGCTGGGGTCTGATCGTCGACCTGCGCGGTTCTGGAATCTCAAGGTTTCTCAGCACCCGTCGACGCGCCATCCGCCGAAAAAGCCTGTCGCCGATCCATAAGGTGCTGGAGGCGGCGCGAATCCTACGGATCGAGGACGAACCAGCCGCACCGCACCTGTTCACCAGCCCCGAGATCGAGGCGCATGCCGAGGCTCTGACAACCGGCCCAGGTCCGATCTTGGCCCTGGCGCCGGCCGCCAACTGGATCGGCAAGACCTGGCCGGCGGAGCGATTCAGCCAGCTCGCCAACCGCCTGCTTCGCGATGACGGCTCCATGGCCGGCGGTCGGCTGATGGTGCTGGGCGGGCCGGGGGATGAGACCCTGGCGCGATCTCTGCGCGACGTCGCCCAGCACCGGTTCATCGATCTGGCCGGTAAGGTTGATCTGCTCACCGCCTTCGCCTGTCTGAAGCGCGCGCGGCTGTTCATCGGCAATGACTCCGGCGCCATGCACCTGGCGGCGGCGTCCGGCTGTCCGACGCTTGGGCTGTTCGGACCGTCGGACGAGCGGCTCTACGCGCCCTGGGGGCCGCAGGCGCGGGCGCTGCGCGGCCCGCGCGGGTTCGAGCAGATCCGTGCGGTTGACCCTGGCTTCACACAGGAGCTCTGTCACATGATGGATCTGACGGTCGCGCAGGTGACCGCCGCCGCCATCGATCTCCTCAACGCTATGGACCCCGCCCATGCCTGAAACTTTTGACCTGATCGTGCGCGGCGGCGAAGTGATCAACCATGCGGGCCGAGGGCCGGCCGACGTGGGCGTGCGCCACGGCAAGATCGCCGCCATCGGGGACCTCGGCCAGGCCTCGGCCGGCGAGAGCTTCGACGCCAAGGGTCTGCTGGTGATGCCCGGCGTCATCGACACCCAAGTCCACTTCCGCGAACCCGGTCTGGAGTGGAAGGAGGACCTGGAGACCGGCTCCCGCGCGGCGGTCCTGGGCGGCGTCGTCGCCGTGTTCGAGATGCCCAACACCGAGCCGACCACCACGGATCCGGCCGCCCTGGCCGACAAGCTGAGCCGCGCCAAGGGCCGCATGCACTGCGACCACGCCTTCTTTGTTGGGGGCACGCATGAAAATGCGGTCTTCCTAGGCGAACTGGAACGGCTGCCCGGCTGCTGCGGGGTCAAGGTGTTCATGGGCGCCTCGACCGGCAGCCTGCTGGTGCAGGACGACGAAGGCATCGAGCAGGTGCTGCGCCACACAAACCGCCGCGCAACCTTCCATTCCGAGGACGAATACCGCCTGGCCGACCGCCGGCCGCTGGCCCGCACGGGCGACTGGACCAGCCACCCCGAGGTCCGTGACGCCCGCTCAGCGATGTCGTCCACCGAGCGGCTGGTGCGCATCGCCCGCGCGCTGGGCAAACGCATCCACGTGCTGCACGTCACCACCGCCGAGGAGATCATCTTCCTCGCCGACCACAAGGACGTGGCGACGGTCGAGCTGACGCCCCAGCACCTGACGCTGGCCGGCCCTGAGGCCTATGAACGGCTGAAGGGGTTCGCCCAGATGAACCCGCCGATCCGCGATGCGGCCCACCGCGCCGGCCTCTGGCGCGGTATCGCCAACGGTGTCGCCGACGTGCTGGGCTCAGACCACGCGCCGCACACCCGCGAGGAGAAGGCCCGGCCCTATCCCGCCTCGCCCTCCGGCATGCCCGGCGTGCAGACGCTGCTGCCGGTGATGCTGACCCATGTCGCTGAGGGCCGGCTCAGCCTGGAGCGGCTGGTCGACCTGACCAGCCACGGCGCCCAGCGGGTGTTCGGCCTGGCCGACAAGGGCCGGCTGGCGGTGGGCTATGACGCCGACCTCACCCTGGTCGATCTTGCGGCCCGCCGCACTATCACCCACGCCGCCATGGCCAGCCGCGTCGGCTGGACCCCATTCGATGGCATGGCGGCCAAGGGCTGGCCGATGGCCACCATCATCCGCGGCCGCGTGGTGATGCGCGACGATGAGATCGTGGCGCCCAGCCTGGGTGAGCCGGTGCGGTTTGCGGAGACGCTGGGGGGCTGAGGCAACTGCTGGACAGCGAGGAGGGCGACTCGCGCCATAGGCGAGAGTCACTTGCAACCACCGATTTACTGTGAGACTGTTTGCTCAACACGAAGGAGGCTTTCATGAAGACCGCCATCAAAGTAGCGGCGCTTGCCGCCGTCGGCGCCCTGGCCCTGGCCCTGGCCGGATCAGCCGGCGCCGCCCAAATTTTCTCAACGGGGTACGATACGCCGAACGGGGACGGTCAGGCCAGCGGCGGGACCTACAACTATTGGGACCTTGGCTATTCGGGCGCGGGCGCAACGACCGTCGATGGCGCAGCGCTTACCGGTGGGTCGGGCGACCTGACCGATGGTGTTGTGGCGTCAGACTTCTGGTTCAATGTCGAGAACGGCGCCGGAACGGGACCCTACGTTGGCTGGTACCTGCCGGCGACGGCCGATCCGCTACTGACCTTCCATTTCGCGCCGTCGCAGCTGATCACCTCCATCGGCATCCACTTCGACAATAGCCACCAAGGCAGCGTCGTCGCACCGCATCAGATCCTGGTCGACGGGGTCAGCCAAGCCTACACCGCGCCGGCCGCAGGCACGATCGGCTGGAGCTACCTGACCGGCCTCAACCTGACGGGCAATTCTCATACCGTGCAGTTCAAGCAAGGCTCAGGCTGGACGTTCGTGAGCGAAATTACCTTCGACGGCGGCCGCGGAGTGCCCGAACCCGCCACCTGGGGTCTAATGATCCTGGGCTTTGGCGCGGCGGGCTCGATGCTGCGGCGTCGGCGGCTCGCAGCCTGATCTGAGCGTCTATCGACGCCTATCGAACGGCCGCCGGACCTGGGTTCGGCGGCCGTTCTCATGTGTGCAGCACGCTTAACCCGGCTTCTTCTCGAACGGAGCCGAGATGAACAGGTCGACCTTGTCGCCGACCACGGGCACGTATTTCGACACGCCGAAGTCGCTGCGCTTCAGAGATCCGGTGGCGTCGAAGCCGACCGTATAGGCCTTGGTCATCATATTGGCGCCCGCGCCGTGGAACGTGACGTCCAGCGTCACCGGCTTGGTCACGCCATGAAAGGTCAGATCGCCGGTTACCTTGGCGCTGGCCTTGCCGGTCTGGGTGACCGCCGTCGAGCGGAAGGTGATGGCCGGATACTTGGCCGCTTCGAACCAGTCCTTCAGCTCGCCATCGACCCGCGCGTTGGTGGTGGTGACGCTGGCGGCCGGGATGGAAATGTCCAGCTTGCTGGCGGCGATGTTCTTGGGGTCCAGGGTCAGCCCGCCGGTGACGCCGGCGAAATCACCGTACCAGGTCGAAAAGCCCATGTGGTCGACCGAGAAGGCGACGCGGGCGTGGGTGGCGTCCAGCCCATAGGTTCCCGCCTGCACGGTTGTCGGGTCGGTCGATGCGGTCTGGGCGAGGGCGGCTGAGCCGGTCATGGCCAGAATTGCGGTCATGGCCAGAGCGGCAAGGGTGAGAGTCTTGGTCATCATTTTTGAACTTTCAATCAGCACTCGCGGCGGACGCTGCTGGCAACAGATAGGCGTCCCTGGCGCGCGCGACCAGATACTGCCCACACATCCCTTGGCTTTCGACGCAGAGGACGGCTAATCGAGGTCCATGGACGCCGATCTTCGCACTTCCACTGCACCGTTTCGCGACCCCCGCTACGCGCCGCGTCGGCTGGAGGTGGAACACCGGGGTGGCGGCGAGCTGGTGCTGACCAACCCGGCGCCCTTCTCACGCGCCTTCGAGACCACCACGGCCTCACTGGCCCATTGGGCAAGGGCGGCGGCGGACCGGGTCTGGTTGGCGGAACGCTCCGGCGCGGGCTGGCGGACTGTGACCTTCGCCGAGGCCTGGCAACGGATCTCGGCGCTGGCGGCGGGCCTGCAGGCCCTGGGCGTGGTGGGTGAACGACCCCTGCTGATCCTGGCGCGCAACAACATCGACCACGCGCTGATCGCCTACGCCGCCATGGGCCAGGGGATGCCGGTCGCGCCGGTCTCGCCGCAGTACGGCTTGCCAGGCGCCAACCTGATGCGCCTGACCCATGCCTGCGCCGCGCTCAACCCCGCCGCCGTCTTCACCGAGGATGCGGTCTTGTTCGGCGAAGGGCTCGGCGCTCCGTGCCTGGTTGGCCTGCCCGTGATCGCGACGGCGTCTGCGCGGCCGGGCGACGTCGCACTGGCGGACCTCTACGGCGCAGCCGGCGCCGCCCCCATCGCCAGACCTGACCAGCACGCCAAATATCTGCTGACATCTGGCTCCACGGGCCTGCCCAAGGCGGTGATCTGCACGCATCGCACGATGAGCCTCAACGTCGCCCAGATCACCGCCTGTTTCGACGACCCGGAGCCGCCGGTGCTGGTCCACTCCGCGCCCTGGAGCCACAGCCTGGGCGCCAATTCGATCCTGCACTACTCGGCCCATCGCGGTGGCACGCTCTACATCGACGCCGGCCAGCCGATGGCCGCGCGGTTCAGCGAGACGGTGCGGAACCTGAAGGCGATCTCGCCGACCTACCAGAACATGGTGCCTGCCGGCTGGATGCTGTTCGCTGAGGAGCTGGAGAAGGACGACGACCTGGCCCGCACGTTCTTCGCCCGCGTGCGCCTGCTCCAGTATGGCGGCGCGGCCCTGGGCCAGGCGACGGCGGACCGGATCCAGGCGGTCGCCGTGCGGACGGTCGGCGAGCGGATCAGCTTTGGCAGCGGCTATGGCGCCACCGAAACTGGCCCGACGGCCTGCAATGTTCATTGGCCCAATGCGCGGATGGGGATGATCGGACTGCCGCTGCCCGGCACCTCGGTGCGGCTGGTTCCCGAGGCCGGCAAGCTCGACTTCCGCGTGAAGGGTCCGCAGATCACGCCCGGCTACCTGGGCCAGCCAGAGCTGTCGGCGGCCGCCTTCGACGATGAGGGCTTCTATCGGCTGGGCGATGCGGCGCGGTTTGTCGAACCGGGTAATCCGGAAGCCGGGATGATTTTCGACGGCCGGTTATCCGAGAATTTCAAACTGGTCTCCGGGACCTTTGTCTCGGTCGGCGAGCTTCGGATCGGCGCTATCGGCGCCATAGGCGATGCGGTGACCGATGCGGTGGTTTGTGGTGAGGGCCAGGAGAGCGTCGGCCTGCTGCTCTATCCGAACCCCACCGTGGCCCACGCCGATGTCGAGGCGGCGGTCCGCACCGGGCTATCGGCGCACAATGCCCGGGCCAAGGGCTCCGGCGGTCGGATCGCGCGCGCGCTGGTGCTGGCGGACGGGCCGGACGCCGGATCGGGCGAAATCACCGACAAGGGCTATATCGCCCAGAACCTGGCTCGCACCCGGCGCGCCAACGACGCTCACCGACTGTTCGCCACCCCCGCCCCTTCCGACGTGATGGAGTTCTAGATGAACGGCGCCGACGCCCTGCTCTCTACCCTGGTGGCCAATGATGTCACCGCGTGTTTCGCCAATCCCGGGACCAGCGAGATGCAGTTCGTGGCGGCGCTGGACGGCGCGCCCGCCATGCGACCGGTGCTGTGCCAGTTCGAAGGTGTCGCGACCGGAGCAGCGGATGGTTATGGCCGAATGGCTGGCAAGCCGGCCTGCACTTTGCTGCACCTGGGGCCTGGCTACGGCAATGGCGTCGCCAACCTGCACAATGCCCGCCGCGCCTTCACGCCCATCATCAATGTGGTCGGCGATCACGCCACCTATCACCGCCAGTACGACGCGCCGCTCAACTCCGACATCGCCACATTGGTGAAACCCAATTCGATCTGGGCAAAGTCGGCCGACAGTCCCGACATGGTGGCAAGCCTTACGGCTGAGGCGGTCGCCGCCAGCTATGGCCCGCCGGGCGGACCGGTCAGCCTGATCCTCCCCGCCGACAGCGCCTGGCTGCCGGCCAGCGGCGAGCCGGTGCTGGCGCAGAGGCCGGTGCGGCCAACCCCTCCGAGCGCGGCAGTGGAGGCTGCGGCCCGGGCGATCAAGGCCGCCAGAAAGCCGGTCGTCCTGCTCGGTGGCCAGGCCTGCCTCGCCGAGGGGATTAAGGCCGCCGCCCGTCTGCAGGCTGTCGGCGTCACCGTCTATACCGACACCTTCATCGCCCGTACGCCCCGCGGAGCCGGGGTCTTCGCACCCAAGCGACTGCCGTACTTTGGCGAGATCGCGCTGGCCGACCTGGAGGGCGTGGACTTGATGGTCTATGCGGGCTCCGCCATGCCGGTGGCGTTCTTCGCCTATCCGAATCGGCCCAGCGTCCTCGTACCCGAAGGCTGCCAGTCCCTCACGCTTTCAGAGCGGGGCGAAGACTCCTTTTCCGGTCTCGCCGCCCTGGCCGATGCCCTCGGCGCACCCAAGCAAGGCCCGACCCAGCCGTTAGACCTGCCTGACGCTGCACCCAGCGGCGCGCTGAACGCTCATCTGGCTGGCGCGTCGATCGCCCGGCACATGCCGGACGGAACCATCATTTGCGATGACTCGGTCACCTCCGGCGCGGGCGTCATGGCGGCGACCCTCTCGGCGCGCCCGCATGAGGTGCTGGCGCTGACCGGCGGCGCCATCGGCATTGGGCTGCCCTTGGCCATCGGGGCTGCTGTGGCGGCGCCGGATCGCAAGGTGCTGTCGCTGAACGGCGATGGGTCGTCGATGTATACGATCCAGTCACTCTGGACGATGGCGCGTGAGAACCTCGACGTCACCGTGGTGATCTTCGCCAACTACACCTACCGCATCCTCAACATCGAGATGGAGCGGACGGGCGCGGGCAAAGCGGGTCCTTCGGCGCGCAAGCTGCTCGACCTCGGCGACCCCAACATCGACTTCGTCTCAGTGGCCAAGGGTCTTGGCCTGCCGGCGGTGAGTTGCGCCACCGGCGAAGACTTCGACCGCGCCTTTGCCGGCGCTATGGCCCAGCGCGGCCCGATGTTCATCGAAGCGAAGATCTGATCGGGTCCCGAATGAAAAAGGCCCGCGGATCGCTCCGCGGACCCCAATCCAAGTTTCAGAGGCGTCAGCTCTTCGGGCGGTTATTCGCCGGAAGTCCGCAGCTTGTAAGCCGACAGCCGATCGCCTCAACCGGGGTCAGAGGGTTTGAGTATTCGACCACATAGCCGGCCAAGCCGTCCTTGCAGGCGACCTCGATCTGCAGATTGCCCTTGGGGTTCTTGGTGCGCAGCTGGATCTCGGACACGGCGCAATCCGGCTTGCCCAGCTTCTTCAGGTCAGCGGTAAGGCCGCTATAGTTGGCCTTACCTGGGGCGCAGCGGTAGCCAGCCACCAGGGCATGGTCGCAATCCAACACCTGACCCTTGCCTGACGCAGGGAACAGACCCACCGCCTCAGACCCATCCTTGCAGGTCAGTTCAACGGCCTCTAGGCCCGCCGCCGTGGTGGGGAACACCGCATAGCTGGCGACGTCGCAGGCCGAGCCAGCGCTCTTGGCCAAGCGCGAATAAAGGCCCGCCTGTTCGGTCAGGGCCAGGCGCGCGTCGCTGAGCTCGCAAAGGCCGGGCGCCTTGACGCACTCCGTGGCGGCCACCCCACCCTTCGAATCCACGCGCAGGACATAGCCCTTGCCGTCCTGGCAAGCCGCCTCGAACGCCGTGGTGCCGTCCTTCATCTGACCGATGTAGCGACGCTCCTTGACGGGGCAAGCCACCTTGGCCGTCGTGACATAGCTGTCGATCACCATCAGACGGGTCGCCGGGTCCGCCAGCGTACACTTCAGATTGCTCGCGGCGATGTCGTAGGCGAGGCAGTTGTCAGCCCGGAAGGGCTTAGCCAGGTCGACGGGCCGGCTCATCTTGAGAATGTAGCCCACGCTCCCCTGGCAGGCGGCCTCAATGTAGGTGGACTCGGTCGTCTGGCCAATCAGCCGGACATTGTCCAAGGCGCAGGGCACCGAGGTCTTGGTCATGGCAGCCTGCAAAAGGCCGTTGGGGTTGGCGTTTTCGGCCAGTTTGCAGGGGTTTGCGCCGCCCTGGGATTCCAGGCAGCTAAAGGAGGCCACCGGCCCGTCCTTGTCGGCCTGGAGAATAAAGCCCAGCTGTCCGGAACAGGCGACTTCATAGAGCGCCCGTTCCGGCACGCCGGTTTTCTTGTCGGCCTTGCTGCTGCCGACCCAGGCCGCAGTGCTGACCTGACAGGGAATGCCAGCCCGTTGCACAACACCGCCGGCTTCGGCCATGCCCTGTTTGACTTGACCCGGCGAGTAGACCGGCGGCGGTCCGGGCGGCGCTTTGGCGGCGAACGCTGCGACTGGGGCCGCCAGCACGGAGAACATGGCGAGGAGCAGGCCCGCTCGAATTGGCCTCATGGCGTAGACATCTCCTGACTGAGATCGGAGGGAGTGGATTCGCGCGCACATAAGCGCTGCCGAGGTCCATGGGTCAAGCTACCGGAAAAAGCCGGCCGAACTATGTCAATCCTGCAACCGCCGACGTCGATAGCGTCAAGACTTTCAGATCGGCCGAACCCGCAGACGTACGCCGCTGATGCTGACGACCTCGACGGCGCCGCCAGCAGCCAAGACGCCACCGCCCTCCAGGTCCGCCGGCCATTCCTTGCCATCGATAGAGACCCGGCCTTGACCGCCCTCGAAAGTCTGAGACGCCGCCGCCAGCTGGCCCACCAACCTGGCATGGTTGTCATTGATGTCGCCGCCACTGGCCGCAACCGATCGGGGCAGGTAGCGGCGCGCGAGCAGGGTCGAGACCACGGTCATCAACGCGAAGGCGATCAGGGCGGTGCTCAGCGACAGCGCCAGCCCGGCTGTAGCGGCGCCCGTAACTGCGGCCGAGGCTGAGGCCCAAAGCAGCCAGCCGGAACCACTCAGGACCTCCACCGCCAGCAGGGCTGCGGCGAGGCCGGCCCAGACCCAGAAGGCGTGCGCCGCATAGGCGTCCAGGATGGCGGGCATGGTTCAGGCTCCGGACTTCGATTTGGTCGAAGGTGGGTCGCGTGGCGCCGGACCGTCCGCGCGGATCGCCTTCACAAGCTCGCCAATGCCGCCGATCGAGCCCACCAGAGCGCTCATTTCGGCCGGCACGATCACCGTCTTCTGCTGCGGGCTCTCGGCCAGCTTGCCGAAGGCCTCGACGTACTTCTGGGCGACGAAATAGTTGATGGCGTTGACGTCGCCGGCCGCGATGGCGTTGGAGACCAGCTCGGTCGCCTTGGCCTCAGCGGCGGCGGAACGTTCGCGGGCTTCGGCGTCGCGGAAGGCGGCTTCCTTGCGACCTTCCGCCTGCAGGATCGCGGCCTGCTTTTGGCCCTCCGCGACGGTGATCGCCGCTTGCTTCTCACCGTCCGCCTCGGTGATCACCGCTCGGCGCTCGCGCTCGGCCTTCATCTGGCGAGCCATGGCGTTGGTGATGTCCGGCGGCGGTTGCAGATCCTTGATCTCGATCCGCGCCACCTTGACGCCCCAGGGGCTGGTCGCCTGGTCGATGACATCCAGCAGCCGGGTGTTGATCTGATCGCGCTGCGAGAGCACCTCGTCCAGCTCCATATTGCCGACCACGGTGCGCAGGTTGGTCATCGTCAGCTGAGTGATCGCGAAGTCCAGATTGGTGATCCGATAGGCCGCCGCCGCTGCATCCATCACCTGGATAAAGACGATGGCGTCGACCTGGACCGAGACGTTGTCCTTGGTGATCACGTCCTGACGGGGAACGTCGAGCACCTGTTCCATCATATTGATCTTGCGCCCGGTCGCCTCGATGAACGGGGTGAGGAAGCTGATGCCGGGCTTCAGGGTGCGGGTGTAGCGGCCAAACCGCTCGACGGTGAACTCGCGCCCCTGCGGCACGATCTTGATGGCGCCCAGCGCCACCACCACCGCCAACACCAGGAATACAATTGCAACGCCAAGTTCCATGACCGGGTCTCCCTGAACACCGCGAACCTAGACCCGCCACGCGCCGCGCACCACGGAATCTGGAGGGGCGGCGCCTCGCGTCTCGCGTGCGGTTCTGATAGCCAGTCTTCATGCGGCGCACTTGGCTCATCCCCCTTGCAGTTCTGAGCCTGGCTGCAACGGCCCAACCCAAGGCCCCGGCGAAGTCGGGGTCCGCCGCCAAGCCGGCGCCAGCAAAGACAACCGCCGCGAAGCCCCCTGTCGCGGCGGCGGGCGCCTTTGACGCCCAGAACCCGCAGAGCTTCATCGACCTGCTCACCCAGGCGGGCGCCAAGGCCCAGATTGCGCGCCGCGACGGCGATACCGTGTTCGCGACTGCGGTCTCCAAGGCGGCGGCGTTTTCGCTGCAGTTCGTCGGCTGCACGCCTCAGGGCCGCGCCTGCAAAGCGGTGTTGCTGGATCTCACCCTGGATCGCGGCGCCGCCAGTCTGGGCCAGCTCAACCAGTTCAACCAGACCTCGGTGATGTGCCGCCTCTATCAGGACCGCTCGGCGTTGCATCACGTGGTCTATTCGGCGGTGCTGTTCAAATCCGACACGGCGGGCGACGCGGCTGTCCAACTACAGGCCTGGCAGGGCTGCATCGCCGATGGGCGGGAGTTCTTGAAGGATCCCGTGGCCTATCTGGCGAATGCGGCCTAAGCGCCGACCCGCGATCCCGCCCGGATCGCCGCCGTCCGGTCGATGGCTGCCTCAGCCTCGGCGATGATCCTCGCCACGATCTCACCGGCCGGAAGCACGTCGCGCACGCCGCCGGCCGACTGGCCCATGGCGAAGCAGGAGCTGTCCTCGTCCAGGCCGTCCATCTGCCCGCCAATGCCGCCCATCACGCCGGCCCGGTGCGAAAGCTGCGCCTGCATCGGGAAGGGCTGGATGTCCTGCGGCCGGCTTTCCCAGTCGGCGACATAGGGGTTCTTCTGCACCCGCATGGGCTTGCCGGAATAGCAGCGGGTGCGGGCGGTATCCTCGTCGGTCGCCGCAACGATGGTGTCGCGGTACATCTGGGCCGAGTGGGCTTCCTGGCTGGCGATGAACCTTGTGCCCATCCAGACCCCACAGGCGCCGAGGGACAGCATGGCCGCCAGACCGCGACCGTCATAGAGACCGCCCGCCCCGACCACCGGGATCTTCACCGCCTCGACCGCCTGGGCCACGAACGGCAAGGTGCCGACCAGGCCGGTGTGCCCGCCGCCCTCGCCGCCCTGGCAGATCACCGCGTCGCAGCCGGCCTGTTCGGCCTTGATCGCATGTTTGACGGCCCCGGTGACGACCATGACCTTGAGGCCGGCCTTCTTGAGCCGCTCCATGATCGGCATCGGGATGCCAAGGCCCGCCACAAAGCTGGAGGCGCCTTCCTCGATGATGATCTCCACGGCGGCGGTCAGGCTCTCCGGGCTGGCGGCCAGCAGGTCGACGCCGAACGGCTTGTCGGTGAGCGTCTTCACCTTGCGCATCTCATCGCGGATGAACTCTGGCGTGCGCCCGGCCATGCCCAGCACGCCATAGCCGCCGGCATTAGAAACTGCCGCCACCAGCTCGGCGTAGGAAACTCCGCCCATGCCGGCCAGCATGATCGGGTGCTCTACGCCCAACAGGTCGCAAAGCGGAGTGTGCAGGGTCATCAGAGCCTCCCGGAATTTTCACGAACCATGGCGCCGGCGCGCAGCGTTGGAAACCGTGACGCGAGGTCAGGCGCGCGGCCCACAAGCCGCTGGCGGTTCAGCGTACGGATGATAGCCTGCGCGTCAACCTCGAACGGAACGCACCCCATGTTGCTCGCCGCCCTCACAGTAGCCCTGGCGCTTCTGACCACCAGCACAGCGCCAGCCTTCGATGTCGGCCCTGCGGTCGGAAAACCGGTTCCGGCGATTCAGGCGCACACCACCGACGGCGCAGCGACCAGCGTGCGCGCGCTGTCCGGGAAGAACGGGCTGGTCCTGGTGTTCTTCCGGTCTGCCAAGTGGTGCCCCTATTGCCAGAAACAGCTCATCGAACTGCGCAACGCCCAAGGTCCGCTCGAACAGCGCGGCTATCGCATGGCAGCGATCAGCTATGATGCCCCTGAGGTCCTGATCCGGTTCGCTGCGCAGCGTGGCGTCGCCTATCCACTTTTGTCGGACGCCGGCTCCAAGACGATCGACGCGTTTAACCTGCGCGATATCCGCTACAAGCCGGACAGCTTCGCCTGGGGCGTGCCCTATGCGTCGATCTTCGTGCTTACGCCGGGCGGCGTGGTCAAGGCCAAGCTGGCCGAGGAAGACTACAAGACGCGCCCGACAAATGAGGCGGTGATCGCTGCCGTAGATGCCTTGGCGCGCAAGCGATGAGCCGTCTCAGGTCGCCGTCCAGGCCCCGTCCACGCTGAGCGCCGCGCCGGTCGCTGAGGCGCCCATGTCGGACACCAGATAGAGCAGCATCCCGGCCAGGTGTGCGTATTCCACGAACGTCTTGTTGGGCTGCGCGGCCAGGATCACGTCCTCCATCACCCGCTCGGCCGTGATGCCACGCGCCTTGGCCTGATCGATGATCTGGCCCTCGATCAACGGGGTCTTCACATAGCCGGGGCAGATGGCGTTGACGGTGATCCCAGTGCGGGCCAGCTCGACTGCGCAGCTCTTGGTGAAGCCGACAACGCCGAACTTGGCGGCGCAATAGGGCGCCTTGAACGCTGAGGCGACCAGGCCGTGGGCCGAGGCGATGTTGACGATCCGCCCGCGCCCCTGCGCCTTCATCAGCGGCACCGCCGCCTTGGTGGCATGGAAGGTCGAGGACAGGATCACCGCGATCAGGGCGTCCCACTTCTCGTCGGGAAATTCGTCGACCGGCGCCACATGCTGGATACCGGCGTTGTTGACCAGGATGTCCAACCGGCCGAACTCCTTGTGCGCATAGGCGATCAGGTCGGCGATCTCGCTGGGCTTGGACATGTCCGCGCCATGGTAGCGGACGGCGGCGTTGGTTTTGGCCTGGATCGCCTGACGGTCGGCCTCGATCTTGGCCGGATCGCCGAAGCCATTCAGCACGACGTTGACGCCCTGTTCCGCGAGGGCCGTGGCCAGGGCCTGGCCGATGCCGCTGGTAGATCCGGTGATGACGGCCACTTGGCCTTCGAGGTGGTAGTCGACGGCCATGTCAGGCTTCCTTGCGAGCGGGGGAACGAGTGGGCGGCGCCAGCGGAGGCTGGGCTCGGGAGAAGGTGAATTCCGTATCTGACGACTGATCGGCGATGAGGCGGTAGCCGGCCACGTCGAAAGCCCGAAGATCGGCGGCGCGCTCGATCCGGTGGTCGATGGCGTAGCGCGCCATCAGGCCACGGGCCTTCTTGGCGTAGAACGAAACGATGCGCGCCTCGCCGTCCTTTTCCTCGAGGAACCGGCAGGAGAGCACCGGGGCCTTCAGCGCCTTGCGATCCACCGCACCGAAGTATTCGCCGCTGGCGCAGTTGACGACCGTGCGGTCCTTGTGGCCGGCGGCGGCGAGGTCCAGCGCTTCGGACACGCGCGGCCCCCAGAAGTCATAGAGGCTCGCGCCGCGCCGGGTCTTGATCCGTACGCCCATCTCCAGCCGATAGGGCTGGATGGCGTCGAGTGGCCGCAGCACCCCATAGAGACCGGACAGGATCCGCACATGGTCCTGCGCCCAGCACAGGCCCTTGCGGTCCAGGTCGCGCGCCTTCAGGCCGGCGTAGACATCGCCATTGAACGCGAAGGCCGCTTGCAGGCCATCTTCGGAGGCCGGATCGAAGGCCTGGAAGCGCTCACGGTTCAGCTTGGCCAGACTATCGGACAGTGACATCATCCGCTTGAGGTCGACGACCCTCAGCTTGCGAGTGGTGTTGGCCAGCTCCGCGGTATGGTCCGCCAACTGCGGCAGGGTCAGCGGCGCCGACGGCGGGCCGGCCGTGAAGTCGAGCGCCTTGGCCGGGGAAAGCACGATCAGCATCGGCGCCGTCTTAAGCGTACGCGCCGTCGGGGCCAAGGGTTCAGAACAGCACGCGCGGATTGAGAATGCGCTGCGGGTCCAGGGCTTGGCGGATGGCGCGCTGGGCGGCCAGTTCGACGGCGCTTTTGTAGCGTGCGCCTTCGGCTGTTTTCATCGATCCCAGGCCGTGCTCGGCGCTGATCGAACCGCCGAGCGCGGCGACGATATCGTGGACAATGCGAGAGCCCTGGTCGCGGCGGGCGGCATGCTCTGTGTCGGATTCGCCGTCGGCTCGCAGCACATCGAAATGGATATTGCCGTCGCCGACATGGCCGAAGGTGGCGATCCGAGCGCCGGGCGCAAAGGCCTGCATGGCGGCGGTCGCCTCAGCGAGAAAGGCCGGAACCTGGCTGACAGGTACGGCCACATCATGTTTCCAGGTGGCGCCTTCCGGCTTCTGGGCCGGCGACTGGTTCTCGCGCAACGCCCAGAGCGCCCGGCTTTGGGTCTCGGACTGGGCCACGACGGCGTCAACGATAAGCCCGGCCTCAACGCCCCACGCCAAAAACCGCTCCATCGCCGCCTCGGCCGAGCCCGGCTCGCCTGAGGCGAACTCGGCGAGCACATACCAGGGGTGGCTCGCGTCCAGGGGGTCGCGGGTTCCAGAGATGTTGCGAAGGGCGAATTCGACGCCGAGCCGGCCCATCAGCTCAAACGCCTCAACGCCGCCGCCGGTCTCCTCCTTGGCCCGCGCCAACAGCTGCAGCGCCGCCTGCGGCGTCTTGATCCCAATGAAGGCCACCGCGCGCGACGCCATCAGCGGATAGAGCTTCAGCGCCGCCGCCGTCACCACCCCCAGGGTGCCCTCGGCGCCGATCAACAGCTGCTTCAGATCATAGCCGGTGTTGTCCTTGCGCAGGCGCTTCAGGCCGTTCCAGATCTCGCCGTTCGGCAGCACCGCCTCCAGACCCAGGATCAGGTTCCGCGCCATGCCATAGCGCAGCACCTGGGTGCCGCCGGCGTTGGTGGAGGCAATCCCGCCCACCGTGGCCGAGCCCTCCGACGCCAGGCCGATGGGAAACCTGCGCCGCACCTCGGCCGCTGCAGCGTGCACCTCAGCCAAGGTGACCCCCGCCTCGGCCACCAGCACCTCGTCATCGGCGTCAACGGCGCGGATGGCCCGCATCCGTTCGGTGGAGAGCAGGACCTCGCCCTGGGGGATCTGCCCGCCCACCAGCCCGGTGTTGCCGCCTTGGATGGTGATCGGCTGTTTCGCTGCACAACAGACGCCGACCACCGCAGCGACCTGATCCGTCGTCTTGGGCAGCGCCAGAAAGGACGTCTCGCCGATCCAGCGGTCGCGCCACTCCACCAGCTTGGGCGCGATCCGGTCCGGATCCTCGCTCCAGCCGCCATCACCCAGCACCGCCTTCAGGCGCGAGATCACGTCGGCGGGGACGGGTGCGGTCATGGGGCGGAACCTACGCTTTCCCCGCATATCGCACCAGTATATACTCCGATATATACCGGAGCCTCGACATGGCGATCCTGATCAAAAATCCCGAAACCGAACGCAAGGCGCGTGAGCTGGCGAGTCTGCGTGGGCTGAGCATAACGGCCGCGCTCGACGGTGCATTGGACCGTGCGCTGATTGAGGCGCAGGTGAAGCGCCGCAAGCTGTCGCTCGCCGAAATGATCGCTGCAACCGAAGCTTTGCGCGCAGAAGCTGGAATCGTGGGTCAACTGCCTCCCGTCACCAAAGCGGAGTGGGATGAGATCAATGAGGTCCCAGGCTTCTCCGAGGACGACGATTGATCGTTGTTGACGCCTCGGCGTTAGTTGCGATCGCCCAGGCCGAACCCGAAGAAATCTCATTCCTCGCGGTTCTGATGGAAACCGACATCGCCTACCTTTCGCCGATCAACTATGTCGAGACAGGGTTAGTCCTGACGCGTCGAGGACTCATCCCAGATCAGCGGCGGCTCGACCTGTGGCTGGCCAATGTGAATGTGAGCGTTCGCGAGGACGTTGATCTGGGCGCGCACGCGCTCGACACCTACCTTCGATATGGCAAAGGCTTCCATCCTGCCCGCCTCAACCTCGCCGACTGCTTTGCCTACGCGCTCGCCAAGACGCTCAATGTCCCCCTGCTCTACAAGGGCGACGATTTCGCCAAGACCGACATCCGGTCCGCCTTTCAGCCAACATAGCCCGCCGCGCGGCGCAGGCGGTCGTTGATGGCCTCGCCGAGACCCTCCAGTGGTATCGGCGCGACGGCGATGCTCCCAGGTCCCGTCCGGTCCGCAGCTCGCAGATGGGCGAACAGGTTCGCCGCCGCCTCGCGCAGGTCGCCGGTCGGGCTGAGGTTCCAGGGGCCGGACCCGGTCGGCCCGAACGACAGCCAGGCCTCCCCCTCGCGAGGTCGGTCCACCTCCAGGCGCACCGGCGCGTTTGGCGCATAGTGGCGGGTCAGGCGGCCGGGCGAGCGGCGGGCATCGGCCTCAGCTTCGGCCAGCGGGCCAATCAGCGCTTCGATCTCTCGGCGGGTGACGGCGCCCGGCCGCAGCAGGCGCGGGCGGTCCAGCAGGGCGATGACCGTGGACTCCAAGCCGACCGCACACGGGCCGCCGTCGAGGGCGACGGCGACGGCCGACCCGGTCTCCTCCTGGGCGTCGGCAAAGGTGGTCGGACTGGGCCGCCCCGAGCGGTTGGCCGAGGGCGCGACCACCGGCCCGCCGAACGCGGCGAGCAGCGCCTGTGCGAGGGGATGGGCCGGAACCCTCAGCGCGACGGTGTCCAGGCCGGCCCGCGCCAGATCACAGACCGCGCCGTCGTCGCGGATCGGCAACACCAGCGTCAGCGCGCCCGGCCAGAACCGCGCCGCCAATTGTTCGGCCTGCGCATTGAAGATGGCGATCCTCCGCGCGGCGGCCACATCGGCCACATGGGCGATCAGCGGATTGAAGCTGGGCCGTCCCTTGGCCTCATAGACCTTGGCCACCGCCAGGGCATTCGCGGCATCGGCCGCCAAGCCATAGACCGTCTCGGTGGGCATCAGCACCAGGTCGCCGGACCTGAGCGCCACTGCGGCTAGTTCCGGCGCGCCTTGAGCGCGATGCGGATCGTCACCTTGGCCGGTATCTGATCGGTGCTGGTCCACTCGCCCTGTCCCACTCCGAACACGGTCCGGTCGAGGCTGGTTACACCGCTGACCTCGGCCCTGTCGCCGTCGATCTTCAGCCGGAACGGCAGGTCCAGCGGCCGGGTCACGCCGCGCAGGCTGACGCGGCCGTGGGCGATGAACCGCCCCTCGCCGGTCTGGCTGAACCGGCTGGCGGTAAAGGTCGCCTTCGGGTGCGCGGCGGTGTCAAACCAGTCGGCCGAGATGATGCTGGCGTCGCGCTGCTCATCACCCGTCCGGGCGGTGGCCAAGTCGATGCTGACCTTGACGCTGGAGCGATCCAGCGCGTCCGGGCTGAACAGGATGTCGGCCGTCCAGCGCTCGAAGCGGCCCGTGATGGGCTCGCCGCTCCAGGCGGTGGTGAAGCCGAGGGTCGAACCCGGGCTGACGCGCCAGGCCGCCGGACCGGTGTCTGGCGCCGGAACCGTTGTAGCCGGCGCGCTTTGCTGCGGCGTCGGGGCTGCGGGCTCCAAAGGCGGCGCGAGCGACAGCGCAGGCGGTGGCGCACTTTTCGGATGCGGCGGCTGCACAAATTTGCCGAACGCCACGATGGCCACCAGACCGAGAGCAATCACCGCCAGGCGCGGCTCCCACCAGCGGCCAGGGCGGGCGCCCGGCGCCATGCGCGCCAAGACGGGCTCCTCGCGGTCGAACAGCTGGTGCTTCAACGCCCCCGCGACATGCAGGGCGATCAGGCCATAGGCGAGCTTAATGATCGCGGCATGCCCGAGCTTGCCGGCCTCGTTCCACAGGTGTTTGAGGTCTGGCGCCAAGGCGCCAAGAACGGGCAGATCCGGCCAGGGCATAGTCCAGAACAGCAAGGTGGGAATCGCCAGCCGGCTGGTCGAGACCATGATCCAGCCGGTCAGCGGCATGGCGATCATGACGCCATAGAACCCGGCGTGGGTCAGCTTGGCCAGACGCCGCTCCCAGGGCGCGAGGCTCTCGGGCATCGGCGGCGGCGGGTTCAGGAGCCGCCAGGCCAGCCGCGCCAGGCTGAGCAGCAGGATGCTGATCCCGATCGATTTGTGCAGCTGGGTGACGGCGAAGCTCTCGGGCGTGAGCTTACCTTCCATCCGTCCGGCCAGCACAATCTGCAGCACGATCAGCGCTGCGATCAGCCAGTGCAGCAGGATCGCCACGGGCGCGTAGCCATGATCGGCCGTCCGACCAGAATCGATCATTCTGGGGTTCCTACTTTTTGGCGAACTCAACTTCGAACAGCAGATCGACATCGTCGCCGGCGAACATGCGCACCGCATTGACGCCGAACTCGGAGCGTTTGATCGTTCCGACACCGGAGAAGCCGACCCGGGTGCCCACGCCAAACAGGCCTGGCCCAACGCCGTTGAAGGTGACATCAAGGGTGATCGGTTTGGTCACGCCGTGGAAGGTGAGGTCGCCCGTGAGTTGGCCCTTGCCCTCTGCGTCGGACGCCAGGGCCGTCGAGACGAACAGGATCACCGGGTATTTGTCGGGCTGGAAGTAGCCGGCGACGGTCTTGCTGAACAGCGAGTCTTCCGTATCGATCGACTTGGGATCGACGCTGATGGTGACCTTTGCGCCTTGCCAATTGGCTGGATCGTAGTCGAAGCCGCCGGTCAGGCTGTTGAAGCGCATGGTGTAGTGGGAGAAGCCGCCCAAGTGCGAGGTGCGCACCAGCAGGCTGGCGTGGTGCTTGTCCAAAGCATAGGTCCCGGCCGGAACCTTGAGCGGATCACGGCTGGTCGGGTCGGCGGCGGCGGCGCCGCCGCCTAGCCACATCAGGCAGATCGCGAACAGGGTGGCGCGCAGCATGCACAGTCTCCTCGTCAGCCCCGACAGCATGATAGCCGGCAGTGGCCGGAACACCAGCAGGAGGCGTTTGAGGACGTCGCAGGATGGCCTAAAGAGCGCGACAGACCCTCGACCGGAGCCTCTTCATGACCTTCCGCGCCCCTGTCCGCGATCTGGCCTTTGCGCTGAGGACCGTCGGCCATCCCGAGCTGCTGGTGCGGGCCTATCCCGACCTGGACGAAGACACTGTGCAGGCCGTCCTGGAGTCAGCTGCGTCCTTCGCCGACAACGAGCTGGCGCCGCTGAACCGCAAGGGCGACCTTGAAGGCGCCCGCTACGAAAATGGCAAGGTCACCGCTGCGCCGGGCTTTGCCGACGCCTATCGCCAGTTTGCCGCCCAGGGCTGGAACGGCCTCGCCGCGCCCCCGGAGCATGGCGGCCAGGGACTGTCAAAGCCCATGGAACTGGCGGTGTTCGAGATGGTTCATGCGGCCAACATGGCGTTTGGCCTCTGCCCGATGCTGAGTCTTGCGGCCATCGAGGCGCTGGAGCAGCACGGGTCGCCGCGCCAGAAGGCTCTGGTCTTGCCGAAACTGATCTCGGGTGAGTGGACCGGCGCCATGGTGCTGACCGAGCCCCAGGCTGGCACCGACCTGGCCGCATTGACCACGCGTGCAGAGCCGGATGGCAAGGGGGGTTATCTTCTGACCGGCCAGAAGATCTTCATCACCTGGGGCGACCATGACGCCACCGACAACATCGTCCATCTGGTGCTGGCCCGCACGCCCGACGCCCCGCCCGGGGTCAAGGGCATCAGCCTGTTCCTGACCTCCAAGTTTCTGCTGGACGCCGAGGGCCGGCCGGGGCCGCGCAACGACTTCCGACCGGCCTCCATCGAGCACAAGCTGGGCATCCACGGCTCACCCACCTGCGTGATGGTCTATGAGGGCGCGGAGGCCGAACTGGTCGGCGAACTGGGCCAGGGCCTGGCCCATATGTTCGTAATGATGAACGCCGCGCGCTTGCAGGTGGGCGTTCAAGGCGTGGCCATCGCCGAGCGGGCCTTCCAACAGGCGCTGGAGTTCGCCCAGGAGCGTCGCCAGGGCCGCGCCGCCTGGGGGACGGACGGCTCCATCTATGGCCACCCGGACGTCCGCCGGACCTTGATGCTGATGAAGGCCAAGATTGAGGCGGCGCGCGGCATCTGCCTGACCACCGGCGTGCTTTCCGATTTGGCCCGCCTGGCTGAGACTGAAGCCGAACGCGACGCCGCCCGCGCCCGCCAGGAGCTGCTCACGCCCATCGCCAAGGCCTGGTCGACCGATATCGGCGTCGAGGTCGCCTCCCAGGGCGTGCAGATCCACGGCGGCATGGGCTTTATCGAGGAGACCGGCGCGGCCCAGCACTATCGCGACGCCCGTATCGCCCCGATTTACGAAGGCACAAACGGCATCCAGGCGCTGGATCTGGTCGGTCGCAAGGTCCGTCTGAATGGCGGCGCGACCATGCGCGCCCTTTGCGACGACATCACAGCGACCGCTGAGACCCTGGCCGGCAGTCCTGGCCTGGAAGGCGTCGGCGCCCGGCTGGCGGCCGGCGTCGCGGCCCTGGAGCGGGCGACGGACTGGCTGGTGAACACGGACAGCATCGCCGCATCGGCGGCGGCGAGCCCCTATCTGAAGCTGGCCGGTGAGGTGGCCGGCGGCTGGATCCTGGGGCGACAGGCCCTGGCGGCGGCCGGTTCGGATGATCCCTGGCTCCAGAGCAAGGGCGCCCTGGCGCGGCTCTACGCCAGTCAGGTTCTGACCCTGGCCAGCGGCGCGGCGGACGGCATCCTCGACGGGCAAGGCGACCTGGAATCGACCACCGCGTCGGCGCTGGCGGGCTGACTCAGCCTCGAGGAACTGTTCCTTCAGGTCTCGCCGCTAACCTTACCGCTCAACCTATCGCGAGCAGAAGGTGAGCGAGTTGGATCAGCACTACGATCTCATTGTCATTGGCAGTGGTCCGGCGGGACGCCGGGGCGCGGTCCAGGCGGCCAAGCTGCACAAGCGCGTGCTGGTGGTCGAGAAGGGCCAGAAGGTCGGCGGCGTCTCCGTCCACACTGGCACCATCCCTTCCAAGACCCTGCGCGAGACGGTGCTGAACCTGTCGGGCTGGCGCGAGCGAGGCTTCTACGGCCGCGCGCACCGGGCCAAGCAGAACATCACCGCCGAGGATCTGCGCAAACGCCTTCACATCACCCTGGGCCACGAGGTCGAGGTGCTGGAGCACCAGTTCGCGCGCAATACCGTCGACACCGTCCATGGCGTGGCCAAGTTCGTCGACGCCAACACCCTGACGGTGCAGACCAAGAAGGGTCCTCAGACCTATACGGCCGACAAGGTCCTGATCTCGGTCGGCACCCGGCCGCACCGGCCGTCGCATATTGAGTTCGACGGCGAGAACATCGTCGACAGCGATGAGATTCTCGACCTCAAGCGTATCCCCCGCCAACTGGTGGTGGTGGGCGCCAGCGTGATCGGCGTCGAGTACGCCTCGATCTTCAGCGCCCTGGACGTCAAGGTCACCATCGTCGAGCCCAACGAGACCATGTTACCGTTCCTGGACAAGGAACTGACGGCGGAATTCGTTCACGATCTGCGGGACCGAGGCGTCGCCATCCGCTTCGGCGCGACGGTGATCTCCGCCACGGTCGAAGGTCCCGAGTCGTGCCGCGTCCGGCTGTCTGACAAACGAGAGCTCAGCGCCGACATGGTGCTGTTCTCGGCCGGCCGCGAGGGCGCGGTGGAAGAGCTGAACCTCAAGGCCTGCGGGCTGAAGGCCGATGATCGCGGGCGGCTATCCGTCGACAAGGCCACGTTCCAGACCAGCCAACCGCACATCTACGCCGCCGGCGACATCATCGGCTTTCCCAGTCTGGCCTCCACCTCGATGGAGCAGGGCCGCATCGCCGTCTGCCATGCGTTTGATGAGACGGCGCACGCGGCCCCGGCGTTCTTCCCCTATGGCATCTATTCGGTGCCCGAGATTTCAACGATCGGCATCAGCGAGGAAGAGGCCCGCGAAAAGGGCATCCCCTATGAGTGCGGCGTCGCCCGGTTCCGCGAGACCTCGCGCGGCCACATCATGGGCATCGGATCTGGCTTCCTGAAGATGCTGTTCTCGCTGGAGACCCGCCGGCTTTTGGGTGTCCACATCGTCGGCGAGGGCGCGACCGAACTGATCCACATCGGCCAGGCGGTGCTGAACCTGGAAGGCTCGCTGGAGTACTTCGTCGAGAACACCTTCAACTTCCCGACCCTGGCCGAGGCCTACAAGGTCGCCGCGCTGGACGCCTGGAACCGCATGCCGAAGGAACAGTCCAGCGTGCGGGCGACCCATGCGGCGCTGGAAGTCGCCGTGCGCAAGCTGGCGGGTTGAAGGTGGGTGTGTCAGCGGGACTGCGCGCTGACTTCCACAAACTACCCCTCTCCTGATCCGTCATCCCCCGGCTTGTCCGGGGGACCCATAAACGCCGAGGCGGGCCGAACGGAGCAGAAGCCTCGCCGCCGAGGCGTTCCTGGAGACGCCAGCGTTTATGGATCCCCGGCATGGCGTCGCTCCGCTCCTTAGCCGAGGATGACGAGCCAAAGGGGGAAGGGTCGGTCCTTCGCACCGAGCAACCCATTCTCTCAACCTCTCATTCACCACGCCCGTAAACGCCGCCTTCACCATGTCAGGTCACGATTCTCTCCTGGGGTTCCAAAAGGTAGAGTTATGCTGTTGCCGGTCGACACGATCATCATGGGCGATAGCCTTGAGGCGCTGAAGACGCTGCCGGATTGTTCCGTCGACCTGGTGTTCGCGGACCCACCCTACAATCTGCAACTCGGCGGCGATCTGCTGCGGCCCGACAATTCCAAGGTCGATGCGGTTGACGATGACTGGGACCGGTTCGCCAGTTTCGAAGCCTATGACGCCTTCACCAAGGCCTGGCTGTCCGAATGTCGCAGGGTGCTCAAGGTAGATGGCGCTCTCTGGGTGATCGGCAGCTATCACAACATCTTCCGGGTTGGGGCCATCTTGCAGGACCTCGGGTTCTGGATCCTCAACGACATCGTCTGGCGCAAGTCCAACCCGATGCCGAACTTCAAGGGCACCCGCTTCACCAACGCTCATGAGACCCTGATCTGGGCGACCAAGGCGCGCGGCGCGCGGCGCTACACCTTCAACTATGACGCCATGAAGATGGCCAATGACGAGCTGCAGATGCGCTCGGACTGGACCTTGCCGCTGTGCACCGGCGAGGAGCGGCTGAAGGACGCGGCGGGGGTCAAGGCCCACCCGACCCAGAAGCCCGAAGCGCTGCTGTATCGCGTGATCCTGGCGTCTACGCGGCCCGGCGACATCATCCTCGACCCCTTCTTCGGCACCGGCACCACTGGCGCAGTCGCCAAGCGGCTAGGCCGCCGGTACGTCGGCATCGAGCGCGAGCCCGGTTATGTTGAGATCGCCAGAGCCAGGATTTCCCGGGTGATCCCGGCCACGGCCGAGGAGATGGCCGTCACCACCTCAAAGAAGTCCGAACCGCGCATACCGTTCGGCCAGATCGTCGAGTCCGGCCTGCTGCGGGCCGGCGATGTGCTCTACGATCCCCAGGGTCGTCACGCCGCCCGCGTGCGCTCTGACGGCAGCCTGGTGGTTGGCGAGATGTCAGGTTCGATCCACAAGGTTGGCGCCATGGTCCAATCGAGTCCGGCCTGCAACGGCTGGACCTACTGGCACTTCAAGACTGACAAGGGCCTGGCGCCGATTGACGTGCTGCGGGCCAAGGTCAGGGCCCAGGCGGTGGCTTAGGGCTGCTCGGCGGTTCCATTGGATCACCGCTCTCTTCACGGACGTCATTCCCGACCTTGTGTCGGGAACCCATGAACTCCGAGATTCAGGGTGCGCGCGGCGAGGCCAACGTCAACCTTGCGGGCGCCTGCGATCATAGGTTCCCGACACAAGCCTGCCCCGGGCGGGCCGCCCTACGGCGCGACCCGGGGGTCGGGAATGACGGGCCATGGTGAGTAGCCGTCAGGGCATCAATCGGCTCCTCCCCGCCCCCGCCGTCCGGCAAAGAACCCCTTCAGCAACGCCGAACTCTCACTCGCCAACAGGCCCCCCTCCACAGCCGGCCGCCAGTGGCAGGTCGGTTGATCGAAGAACCGCGCGCCGCTGACCACCGCCCCGCCCTTGGCATCCTCGGCGCCGAACACCAGCCGGCCGATGCGGGCGTGGCTGATGGCGCCGGCGCACATGGCGCAGGGCTCGAGGGTGACGAACAGCTCAAGCCCCGTCAGCCGATAGTTGCCCAGTTTCGCCGCCGCTGCGCGCAGGGCGACGATCTCGGCGTGGGCGGTGGGATCGTGGCGTCCGATAGGTCCATTGGCGCCCACGGCGATCACGTCGCCGGACGTTGGATCGACCACGACGGCGCCCACCGGGATCTCGCCGGCCTGGGCGGCGGCTTGCGCCGCATCGAGCGCGATGCGCATGGTGCGAAGATCATGGTCCACGATCCGCTACGAACCCCCCCGACCCCCTCGGGTCAACCCCATGCGGGCGCTGACGAGGCCGGCGGCGCCGGCGAGCGCGTCGCCAAACTGCTGGCCCGGGCCGGTGTCGGATCGCGCCGCGATGTCGAAAAGCTGATCGCCGAGGGCCGCATCGCGGTGAACGGCCGGGTGCTCGAGACACCAGCGGTGAAGGTCGAGCCGGGAGACATCCTGACCTTCGACGGCGAGGTGGTGGCCGAGCCGGAGGCAGCGCGGGTGTTCCGCTATCACAAACCCGTCGGCCTGGTGACCACCCACAAGGACCCGGCCGGCCGGCCGACCGTATTCGATTCGCTGCCTGACGGTTTGCCCCGGTTGATCTCCGTGGGGCGGCTGGACATCAGCTCAGAGGGCCTGCTGCTGCTGACCAATGACGGCGGCCTGGCGCGGGCGCTGGAGATGCCGGCCTCGGCGGTGGTGCGTCACTATCGGGCCCGGGCCTATGGCCGGATCACCCAGGATCGGCTCGACAAGCTGAAGGACGGCATCACTGTCGAGGGCGTCCGCTACGGGCCCATCGAAGCCAGGCTGGACAAGGCCAAGGACGGTCCGCAGGGGTCGAATCTGTGGCTCACCGTGACCCTGCAGGAAGGCAAGAACCGCGAGGTCCGCCGGGTGCTGGAGGCGCTGGGAATGAAGGTCAACCGGCTGATCCGGCTGGCTTATGGGCCGTTCGTGCTGGGTCCACTGGGGGTCGGCGAGATCGAGGAGGTGGGTCCCCGGGTGATCCGCGAGCAGCTGGCCGAGCACATCGAGGCCGAAAACCTGCCGACCGGCGAGCGACCCCAGTACCGCAGCCGCTCCAAGACCTCGCGCCGCGCGTCCGACCCTGCCGATGCCCCGGCCGTCGCGCCGGAGCGCCCGGTGAAGATGGACTACAAGCCCGGTTGGGCGAAACCTAAATCCAAGCCACGCCCGGTTGCCGTCGCCAAGGCGGCCCCCAAGCCGGGGGTCAAGGTCCGGACCAAGCCCGACGCCAAGCCCTGGTCGCCCCCGAAGGCGGCCACAAAGCCGTCTGTGAGGTCGACCGCCAAGCCTAGACCTTCTGGATCTCCGCGGGCCGGCGGCCCTGGTCCAGGCCCGCGCGGGCCGAAGCCGTCTGCATCACCTCCAAGAAGCTCCGCCGCTCGTCCAACGAGCCGACCGAAGCCGGGCGGTCGAGGGCCGCGCGGGTAAGCCGCTTGGCGTGGGCGATACCCTCCGCGCCGCGTCCCTCGAACTCTGCGGCGATTTCCAGGGCGCGCGCCAGCGGATCATCCGCCAGCTCGTGCACCAGGCCGATCCGATGGGCGTCCTCGCCATTGAAGGTCAGGCCGCGCAGGATGATCTCCAGCGCCTTGGCCTCGCCGACCACCCGGGGCAGACGCTGGGTGCCGCCGCCGCCCGGGAAGATGCCGATCCGCGTCTCCGGCAGGCCGATGGCGGTCACCTTGGGGCTGGCGATCCTAAGGTCGCAGGCCAGGGTCAACTCGAACCCGCCGCCCATGCAAAGGCCGTTGATCGCCGCGAGGATCGGCTTGGGCGCCGCGAAGATCGCATCGACCAGCGCCAGATAGCCGTCGGTCGGCGGCGCGTCGGAGGGCGGCGGCAGCGGCCGATCCTTCAAAGTCTCGCCCATGCCGCCCAGCTCGTCGACGTCATAGTGCCGGATGAAGATGTCCGTCAGGCCGCCGGTGATGATCACCGAACGCACGGCTGGATCGGCGCTGAGCGGGCGGAACAGGTCCAGCATCTCCTGCGCGCCAGCCGCCGTCATGGTGCCCCACGGCGGGTTCGCATAGCGCATGATGGCGATGCCGCCGCGCCGTTCAATGCTCACCAGTCCCATGATCCGCACTCCCTCGCCTTGATTGTTGCGGCAAACCTTGGAACGGGAAGGCGCAGTCGGCAAGGAGCCACACATTGCGCATTGTCTCGGGAACCTATCGCGGCAAGACGCTGGTCACCCCGGACGGCCCGGCTACGCGGCCGACCTCTGATCGGGCGCGGCAGGCGGTGTTCAACGTTCTTGAGCACGCGGCCTGGTCCAGTGGCGTGCGTGAACGCCGGGTGATCGACCTGTTCGCCGGGTCGGGCGCCCTGGGGTTCGAGGCGTTGTCACGGGGCGCGGACTTCTGCTTGTTCGTCGAGACGGATGAAGCGGCGCGCGGGGCGATCCGCGAAAACATCGGGGCCATGGAGCTGTTCGGCCAAACCCGCGTCCACCGGCGCGACGCCACTGACCTGGGCGTGCGGCCAGGGTCGGACGGTCCGGCCTTCGACCTCGCCTTCCTGGACCCGCCCTACGCCAAGGGGCTGGGCGAGACAGCCCTGGCGAAACTGGGCGACGGCGGCTGGCTGGCGGCGGGGGCCAGCGTGGTGTTCGAGCGTGGGGTCGCGGAACCGCCGTTCGCCGTGGCCGGCTTCACGCCGCAGGATGCCCGCGACTATGGCGCGGCGCGGATGCACTTCCTGCGCTTCGAGGGCATTTGAGCATCAACGCCGGCCGAACAGCCGTTCGATGTCCGCGAGCTTCAGTTCCACATAGGTCGGGCGGCCGTGGTTGCACTGGCCGGAGTGGGGCGTGACCTCCATCTGGCGCAGCAGGGCGTTCATTTCCGGGGCGGTCAGGCGGCGTCCGGCGCGGACCGAGCCGTGGCAGGCCATGGTGGAACAGACCTCCTCCAGGCGCTCCTTTAGCGCCAGGGCCTGACCGGTCTCGGCCAGATCGTCGGCGATGTCGCGGACCAGGCCCTGGACATCGGTCTGGCCGAGCGAAGCCGGGACTTCGCGGACCAGCACCGCGCCCGGCCCAAATGGCTCCACCACCAGCCCCAGGGCGGCCAGTTCGTCAGCGCGATCCACCACCCGTTCGGCCTCGGCGGGATCCAGCTCGACCACCTCGGGCATCAGCAGCGCCTGGCGCGCGACGCCGCCCTCAGCCATCTCAGCCTTCATGCGCTCATAGACCAGCCGCTCATGGGCCGCATGCTGGTCGACGATCACCACCCCGTCGCGGGTCTGAGCGACGATATAGGTCTCGTGCACCTGGGCCCTGGCCGCGCCAAGCGGGAAGTCCACGGGATCAAAACCCGTCGCCTCGACGGGCTCGGCGACACCCGGCGAATAGCCGTCCTCGGCGCGGGCGGACACACCGGACAGGCCGGGAATGGACTGCACCGCCGCCGCAGCGGCCTGCCAGCCGCCTTCCGCCCAGGCTGAGAAGCCGCCGCCAGACGGTGGCCGGGGCGGCAGGGTGTTGGCGTGGAACCCGCCCAGCGCGGCGCTGGCGACGGTGGTCGAGGCGCGGTGCCCAGCGTTGGCCAGGGCATGGCGCAGCCCGCCAACGATCAGACCCCGCACCAGGCCCGGGTCGCGGAACCGCACCTCGGCCTTGGCGGGGTGAACGTTGACGTCCACCAGGCCCGCATCCAGCTCGATGTAGAGCGCCGCCGCCGGGTGGCGGTCGCGGGCCAGGAAGTCCGCATAGGCGCCGCGCAGTGCGCCCTGCAGCAGCCGGTCGCGCACCGGTCGGCCGTTGACGAACAGGTACTGATGCGCCGCGTTGCCGCGATTGTAGGTGGGCAGGCCGGCATAGCCGGAGAGCCGCACGCCCTCGCGCTCATGATCTAAGCGCAGCGCATTGTCGGCGAAGTCACGCCCCAGCACCGCCGACAACCGCGCCAGCCGACCTTCCGCACCCGGCGCTTCGGCCGGCAGGCGCAGGACGCGGCGGCCGTCGATCTCCAGGGTGAAGTCCACCGCCTCATGGGCCATGGCCTGACGGCGAATCTCCTCGGCGATGGCCTGGGACTCGGCGCGTTCCGACTTCATGAACTTCAGCCGCGCCGGGGTGGCGTAGAACAGGTCGCGCACCTCCACCCGCGCCCCATGCGCGCCCGGAAAGGCCGCCGGCGTCACCGCGCCCATCGCGCCGCCCTCGACGTACAGCGCATGCGCCTCGGCCCGGCCCCTAGCCCGACTGGTCAGCGTCAGCCGCGCCACCGAGCCGATCGATGGCAGCGCCTCGCCCCGGAACCCCAGGGTAGCGATCCGCAGCAGGTCATAGCCGCCATCCGCGTCGGCGGTCAGCTTGGAGGTCGCATGTCGTTCGACCGCCAGCGGCAGGTCCTCAGGTGACATGCCCGAGCCGTCATCGGCCACCAGGATGCGCGCCAGCCCGCCAGCGTCGGCCTGAACCTCGATGCGGGCGGCGCCGGCGTCGAGGGCGTTTTCCACCAGCTCCTTGACCGCGCTGGCGGGCCGCTCCACCACCTCTCCGGCGGCGATGCGGTTGATCATTTCAGGCGGGAGGCGGAGGATCGGCATGGCGATGATGACGACCAGCATAGTCCGATTCCGGCCTAAGCCGATTCGTATCGGTGCGGCCTTGTTGGCGCTCGCCCTCGCCGCCCTGCCCGCCGCCGCCCAGGCTCCGGCGGCGCCCGCCGATCCCGACGCCACGCTGGTCGAGGAACTGGTGGTCACCGCCCGCTATGGCGGCCCGGCGTTCTGGCGCGTCGAGGACGCCGACACGGTGGTCTATGTGCTGGGAACGCCATCGGTCGCCCCCAAACGCCAGCAGTGGGACCAGCAGCTGTTCATGCGGCGATTGCGGGGCGCCAATGTGGTGATCCTGCCGGCCCGGGGCCTGCGGGTGCGGCTGGCCGGGTCGCCGGCGGCGGCGATCAGCTATCTGCGGCTGAAATCCTCGACCCCTTACGAAGAACGGCTGCCGGCGACCACACGGGCGCGCTTTGTCGCCGCCCGCGAGAGGCTGGGCCAGCCGGCCAAGCACTATGGCACCAACCATCCGTTGGCGGCGGCGCTGATCCTGATCAACGACTACCGCGAGACCCACCAGCTGACCGACCAGGACCCAAACAAGCTCATCCGCCTCTTGGCCCAGCAGAACCGCGTGCCGGTGCAGGCGCGGACCTATGATCTCGGACCGCTGCTCAGCCAGGTGGCCAAGGTGCCGCGCAGTTCGGCCAGCGTCTGCCTCGAGGAGGTGCTGGCGGAGGTCGAAGCGGGGCCGGGCCGGACCTTGGCGGCTTCCCGCGCCTGGGCGGACGGCAATGTCCTGGGCGCCCTGGCCGCCGAGCGGACCTATGAACGTTGTCTCAGTGTCGCGCCGGGCGCCGCCGCCTTCGACGCGCGGGTGAAGGCTGAACTCGCCGCCCAGATCCAGGCCGCGCTACAGACGCCGGGTCACGCCATCGCCGTCGTGCAACTGCGACCTCTGCTGAGCCAGGGCGGCGTCTTGGATCGGCTGCAGAAGGCGGGCGTTATGGTGAAACCGCCGGGCGCCGAGTAGTCACGCTGCCTTCAGGGTCGTTCTGGCGGGCGAGGCGTCCAGCCCGGCCAGGGCCTGCGTCAGCGCCTCGGGCAGCGGCGTTCTCGGTTCCGCCCCAAGCCGTTGGACCAGACGGGCATTGTCCATCAGCACCGGCGTCTCCCAGAGGTAGCGCATCTCCAGCATTTCCCGCAGGGACTCGTTGAAGGGGGCGGCGGCTTGTAGCGCGATCCACGGAAGGCGGCGTACCGCCAGCTTGCGGTCCGTGAGACTCTGCAGCGCAGCGACCAGCTCGTGGCCGGTGACGGCGTAGCCCTGCATGTGGAAGACCTCGACGTCGGCCAGATCGCAAGCCAGCAGCCTGACGAAGGTCTCGGCCATGTCGGGCAGCCAAGTCCAGGCGTGGGCGATCTCCAACGGGCCGGCGTAGGTTACGGCGCCAAGCGGCTTTCCGCGCCGGATCATGCCCAGTGACAGCCAGTCGGAGCCGGGCCGGGTTCCGATGAAATCACCGGCCCGGACGATCAGGACGCGGACGCCGCTATCGCGCAGCGTCTGTTCCATCGCCACCCGGATCCGCCCTTTGCGGGTGATCGGGTTCTGCGGACTGGCCTCGGTGAGCGTCGGGAAGGCGTCAGGACCAAAGTTGTAGACATTGCCCGGGAACAGGATCCGCGCGCCGCTGGCCTTCGCCGCCGCCAGGGTGTTGACCAGCATGGTCGGCGCCAGCTTGGCCCAGTTCCGATAGCCCGGCGGATTGGCGCCGTGCACGATGATCTCTGCGCCCGTTGCAGCGCCGACCACATCAGACTCAACCATCGCGTCGCCAGCGACCCAATCGAAGGCGGGCTCCGTCCGCACGACCCGTTGTGGATCGCGATGCAAGGCCCGTATGCGCCAGCCGTCCGCCAGCAGCCTGCGCGCCATGGCGCCGCCAAAGCCGCCGGTCGCGCCGATCACCAGCGCCAGCTTTTCCGTTCCGTTGGTCATGTCCGCCTCCATTGAGGGCCGACAATTGCGCTGAGAGCCCACGAAACGGAATTGCCTGAAATCTCGGAATAGCTATTCATATACGCATGGACACCTCGCCTGACTGGGACCTGCTCCAGAGCCTCCACGCCGTGCTGCAGGCGGGCAGCTTCTCGGCCGCCGCCAAGCTTCGCCACCTGACTCAGCCCACGCTGGGCCGGCATATCGACCAGCTGGAACGCCAACTCGGCGCACCGCTTTTCCTGCGTAGCCCGCGCGGCCTGCAGCCCACCGATCTGGCGCTGGCCTTCCAGCCACACCTGGCCGACATGGCGGCCGCCGCCGCGACGGCAAGCCGGGATGCTGCGGGTCTGGCCGATGGCGAGGCCGGCGTGGTCCGCGTCGCCGCCAGCGAGGTGATCGGCATCGAGGTGATGCCGCAACTCCTCTCGGACTTTCACAAGGCCCATCCCGGCGTCGACATCGAACTGGTGCTGTCCAACAGGAACGAGGACCTGACGCGCCGCGACGCCGATATCGCCGTGCGCATGGCCCGGCCCACCCAGAACAGCCTGGTGGCCCGCAAGGTCGGCGATCTGGCCCTGGGGTTCTACGCGACCGCCGACTATCTGGAGCGCCATGGACGGCCCGAGAGTCTGGACGATCTCCAGTCCCATTCGCTCATCGGCTTTGATCGCGCCCTGCCGGAGGGCATCATCGCCAAGCTGGGCCAGCCGGTCAGCCGCGAGACCTTCGCTCTGCGCACCGACAACGACGCCGCCCAGCTCGCGGCGCTACGGGCCGGCTTCGGCATCGGCGTCTGCCAGCGCCAGATCGGCCGGCGGGCCGGCCTGGTCCCGCTGCTTACCGACGTTTTCAGCTTCAACCTGGAGATCTGGATCTGCATGCACGAGACCCTGCGCGGCAGCCCGCGCATGCGGCTGATGTTCGATCACCTGGTCAAGGCATTGGGGGATTACGCGGCGGAGGGGTGAGGCGATGTACGAAGGCGGCTTGCCGCAGGTTGCTGAGGGCGGGACGGCTAGAGAGTCAGACATCGGACTGGGTGAGAGAGACGCTATTGCCGTCTGGATCCCGATATCTTGACGTGCAGCCCCAGGGTTCTTGCCGAGGCGGGTGATCAACCGTCACTTCCGCCTCCACGAGCCTCTCGTGGTAAGCGTCCAGTTCACCCGTCATGAAGCCGATCTGCACGTTGGTCGTAACAACGCCTTTCGCTTGGTAGAGGGCAAAATGGAGGAAGTGACCTTCCCGCCAGCTCGTCGCGGCATGATCTCCCGAAATCCATCTGTCCTCACCTTGCCGATGATCCTCGCGGCGAAGCGGAAGTCCCAGAAGATCACGATAGAAGATGATCGACCGATCTAGATCAGCGACCTCAAGGACGACAAGCGAGAGCGGGCTTATGGGCATGAGCAGCCTCCTGCATCATTCTTGCCGGGAAAGGCCTAAAACGGCAACGGCGACAAGGTCGCCCCGCCGCCGTTCAGCCTCTGCACGCCATCGCCGCCGATCAGCCCTCTGTCGGCGTCTCGGCCTTGACCTGCGACATCTGCCGCTCGGCGATCCGGGCCGACTTTCCGCGACGGTCGCGCAGGTAATAGAGCTTGGCGCGCCGCACGACGCCGCGGCGCTTGACCTCGATGCTGTCGATCATCGGCGACAGGATCGGGAACACCCGTTCCACGCCCTCGCCGAAGGAAATCTTGCGGACGGTGAAGCTCTCGTCGATCCCTTGGCCGCCACGGGCGATACAGACGCCTTCGTAAGCCTGGACGCGCTCGCGCTCGCCTTCCTTGATCTTGACGTTCACCCGCACCGTGTCGCCGGGGCGGAACTCGGGAACCTGGCGGACCGCCAGCAGACGGTCAGCTTCTTCCTTACGCAGGGTCTCAATAATATTCGCAGCCATGGTCTTGGTCCTTCACTGGGCTTTGTCGCCCTTTGCCTGTTGATTGGCGGTCGCCTTGGCCCAGAGATCAGGCCGCATCTTCCGCGTGGTCTCTTGCCGCATCGCCTGTCGCCACTTCCGAACCTCGGCATGGTGACCGCTCAGCAGCACCTCGGGGATGTCCAGTCCTTCAAACGTCCGCGGCCTTGTGAACTGCGGATGCTCGAGAAGCCCGTCCTCAAAGCTTTCTTCACTCAAACTCTCGGCCTGCCCCAACACACCGGGAACCAGCCGTACGCACGCCTCGATCACCACCAGCGCCGCCGCCTCGCCACCGGCGAGAACCGCATCGCCCACGGCGACTTCTTCGAATCCTCGGGACTCGATGACCCGTTGATCCACGCCTTCGAACCGCCCGGTCAGGACGATCAGTCCCGGCCCGTCAGCCCACGCCCGCACCCGCGCCTGGGTCAGAGGCTGGCCCCGGGCGCTCATGTACAAAAGCGGACGTTCGCGCCGCTCCGCGCTGTCCAGCGCAGAGGCGATCACATCCGCCCGCATCACCTGTCCCGGACCGCCCCCGGCAGGGGTGTCGTCCAGGAAGCCGCGCTTATCTTTGGAAAACCCCCGAATGTCCACCGTTTCCAGGGACCAAAGCCCCGCCTCGCGCCACGCCGTGCCAATCAGCGACACGCCCAGCGGGCCGGGAAACGCCTCCGGAAACATGGTCAGGACGGTGCAGTCGAAGGACATGGCTGCTTCTAGGCCCTGGGCGGCGCAGCGGCGTCAAGCCTTGCCCCTGAGCGCTGCGCCGCGTATCGCCCGGCCGCATGAGCGAAAACGACATCCCCAGCGAGACGCTGCTTGAGACCCTGCAGCTTGAGCAGATCGAGGTGAACCTGTTTCGCGGGACGACGCCCGACGCCCAGCGGGGCCGGATCTTCGGCGGACAGGTGATCGCCCAGTCGCTGCTGGCCGCCTATGGCACCGTGGAAAGCCGGGTCTGCCACTCGCTGCACAGCTATTTTATCCGGCCCGGCGACTCCGCGATCCCGATCGTCTTCGAGGTCGACCGGTCGCGCGACGGCGGCAGTTTCACCACCCGCCGGGTGATCGCCATCCAGCGCGGCAAACAGATCTTCAACCTCGCCGCCTCGTTCAAGGATCCCGAGGTCGGGTTTGAACACCAGGCGCCGATGCCGCCTGGGTCCAACTGGCGCGACCTGCCGGACGAAGCGGAAATGGCCCGCCAGTACCTGGAGACCGCGCCCGAGGAAGCCAAGCACTGGCTGGGGCGCGAACGACCCATCGAGATGCGCTCGGCCGACGCACGCACGTATTTTCTGCAAGGGCCGGCGGAACCTCATTCACAGAACTGGGTGCGCTGCCGCACGCCCATCGGCGAGGATCCGCGCATGCACCAGGTGATCCTGGCCTATGCGTCCGACATGAACCTGCTGTCGACCGCGATGCGGCCCCATGGGGTTCATTGGCAAACTCCGGGCTTCCAGTCGGCCAGCCTCGATCACGCCATCTGGTTCCACAAGCCGACCGACTTCAACGGCTGGCACCTCTACGCCCACGACAGCCCGTCAGGCTTCGACGGCCGGGGCTTCATCCGTGGCGCGCTCTACAGCGAGGCCGGCGACCTGATCGCCTCGGTGGCCCAGGAAGGGTTGATCCGCATGCGGGCAAGTGCAGATGCTCCCTGAAGAGACCATCGCGCAAAGCCCCTCCCCCCACCGGAGCCTCCGGCTCCGGCCCCTTCCGCCCCTGCGGGCCACCTTCCCCAAAGGGGAAGGATGGGGAGGGGTTGGGGTGGGGGTGCAAACTGTGAGTTTGGACGGCTGCCATCGTAGAACCAGTGCTGCGGGCTCGGAGCTGACACCCCCACTCCCAACCCTCTCCCCGCAAGGGGGAGAGGGCTAAAGGCGCCCTTGCCCACACTCCGCGCCAGGCGTATCCACCGCCCTTCGCAGTTGCAGCATTTCCGGAGGCGGCGATGGACACCCAGACCTTGGTCGAGACGCTCCAACTTGAGCGTCTGGAGGTCAATCTGTTCCGGGGAACCACGCCGGGCGAAGAGGCGCGCCAGCGCATCTATGGCGGCCAGGTGATCGCCCAGTCGTTGCTGGCGGCTTATGAGACGGTCGAGGAGCGGGTCTGCCATTCGCTGCACTGCTATTTCATCCGGCCGGGCGATCCGAACGTGCCGATCATCTTCGACGTGGACCGCTCGCGCGACGGCGGCAGCTTCACAACCCGGCGGGTGATCGCGGTCCAGCATGGTCAGCAGATTTTCAACTTGGCCGCCTCGTTCCAAGTCGCCGAAGTCGGGCTGGAGCATCAATCCGAGATGCCGCCAGCCCCGTCCTGGGACGACGTCGAGGACGATTTCGAGCGTCAGAAGGCGATGGCGGCCCACCTGCCGGCCGAAATGCGCGAGTGGCTTGATCGCCCCCGGCCGATCGAGATGCGCAGTGTCGGCGGGCGCGATGACATGAAGCCTGTGCCCAAGCCACCCGTGCAGCAGGTCTGGTTCCGGGCCAAGGATTCGATTGGCGCGGACCCGCACATGCATCAGGTGATCCTGGCCTATGCGTCCGACATGAGCCTGCTGGGCACCTCGGTCCGGCCGCATGGGGTGAGCTGGCAGACACCGGGCTTCCAGTCAGCCAGCCTGGACCACGCCATGTGGTTTCATCGCCCGACCGATTTCAACGCCTGGCACCTCTACCATCAGGAAAGCCCCTCCGCCTCCGGTGGCCGGGGTTTCAATCTTGGCCACATCTACCGGGCGTCAGACGGCGCGCTGGTGGCGTCCTGCGCTCAAGAAGGTCTGATGCGCATGCGTCCGCCGAAGGGGTAGGTCCGCCTACTCGTCTTCCTCGAACCGTGCGGCGACCAGGTCGGCCAACGCCGCCACTGCCTCGTCCGCCTGAGCGCCTTCGGCCGCGATATCGATGCAGCAGCCCGGCGAGGCGGCCAGCATCATCAGGCCCATGATCGAGCGGGCATCCACGGTGTGTCCGTCCTTGGAGACCGTTACCTCTGCGTCAAAACTGGCCGCCAGCTTGACGAACTTGGCCGAGGCCCGGGCGTGCAGCCCGCGCTTGTTGATGATCTCGACAGTGCGAAGGGTCTCGCTCACTTCTCTCCGGCCAGCACATAGGAGGCGACAGAGATGTATTTTCGCCCGGCTTCCTGGGCGGCTGCAACCGCATCTTCCAGACTGCAGCGGGTGCGTACGCTGGCCAGCCGGATCAGCATCGGCAGGTTGAGGCCGGCGATCACCTCCGCACGGGTCTGCTCCATCACCGAAATCGCCAGGTTGGACGGCGTGCCGCCGAACATGTCCGTCAGCAGGATCACGCCCTGACCTTCCTCGACGCGGCTGCAGGCGACCAGGATGTCCTGGCGCCGGCGCTCCATGTCGTCGTCTGGACCGATGCAGATGGCCTCAACCGCGCTCTGCGGTCCGACCACATGCTCCATGGCCGACACGAACTCTTGCGCCAGCCGACCATGCGTGACGATCACGAGGCCGATCATGCGGTACGATCCAAGGGGTATCCCCACCCGATGCCGCCCGCTGGGGGCGCGAGCCGAGCTAGATACGCCTCTTGTGCGCTGCGTCAAAGGCCGCAAGTGCGCGACCGAGTTTCGCAGGCGCGGATCCTTCGAGCGGCGCCACCCCCAGGCGTTGTACGGCCACATCGAGGATCGTCATGGTCGCGGGCTCCGGCATGCGCTCGGGCGTTTCAACACAGGCGATCAACACAATCTCGCAGAACGCCAGCGGCGTGACCCTCAGCACGCCAACGCCGCGCACCTCCAACAACCCGCGCAGCGGCTCGGGGCTGCGACCATAGAGCCTTCCATCGGCTTGCCAGACCAGCACCCGATCATCTGCAACAAGCCGGAAGCCCTGATCCAGAGCGCGGAACGCCAGGTCGCTCTTGCCCGACCCGGACGCGCCCTCGATCAGCACGCCCGCCCAGCGACCGTCGATCCGCCTGGCGATCAGCCCGGCGTGGCGGATCACGCGGTCATTTCCGGCAAGGCCAGGGTGAACATCGCCCCTTGTACGCGTCCCTCTGGACCCAGGATGTTCTCGGCGGTCAGCCGGCCGCCGTGCGCGGCTGCGATCTGCCGGGCGATGGAGAGGCCGAGCCCGGAGTTTCCGCCGAACGCCGCGCCCTTAGGCCGGGAGGTGTAGAATCGCTGGAAGATGGTCTCCAGATTCTCCGGCGGAACCCCGGGCCCGTTGTCAGAAACGGTGACGATCGCCTCGTCCCGGGCGTGAGATATCGTGACCGTCACAGTGTCGCCTGGCGGGCTGAAGGATCGCGCATTGTCGATCAGGTTGCGGAAGATCTGACCCAGCGGGCCTTCGCGGCCGAGAATCCGGATCGGCGCCAGGCCCGGTTGGGGGACCATCTCGACACGCACGTCGCCCATCCGGGCCGTGGCGCGATAGAGGCCGACAATGTCCGCGACCAGCCGGCTCAGGTCCACGACCCGGGGCTGGTCCCGCGAAAGCTCGGCGTCCAGCCGCGAGGCGTTGGAGATGTCGGTCACCAGGCGGTCCAGCCGCTGAACATCGTTCTTGAGAATGCTGAGAAGCTGTTCCTGCGCGGCCGGCGACGTCACCAGGTCCAGCGTTTCAACTGCGGATCGCAGCGAGGTGAGCGGATTGCGGATTTCGTGCGCGACGTCGGCGGCGAAGGCCTCGATGGCGTCCATCTGCTCCGAAAGGGTTCGGGTCATCGCCTCCAGGCTGCGTGCAAGATCGCCCAGTTCGTCATCGCGTTTGGCCAGATCGGGCAGCGACATGGCCCGGGCCCGCGACAGCCGCACGCGGTCTGCGGCGCGCGCCAGGCGTCGCACAGGCTGGGCGATCAGGCTGTTGAGCAGCAGGCTTGAGGCCACGGTGACGGAAATCGCGATGAGAATGAACGGGATAAGCGCTGCCCGCTCCCGCGCGATAATGGCGTCCACGTCGCTGGCTTCCAGGGTGATCACGCCCAGCACCGCGCGAACATGCTGGATCGGAATCGATACGGAAACCACCCGCTCGCCGCGATGCCCGCGGCGTATCCCTGAGACGTGCCTCCCCTCCAGGGCGGCGGCCACCTCCGCATGGAGCTCGGCGGCCAAGGTGTTCGGATTGGGCCGGGGCCGATGCGGCAGCAGACTGCGAAGCCCGCGTTGGCGCGCGCCTTCAACAGGCGCCAGAACCCGCCGATCAACGCGGTCGGCCATCCATTCGCTGTCGGCCACCAAACGGCCGCTGTGGTCAAACAACCGCGCGCGCTGCGCCTTGGGGTTGGACAGCGTCTGTAACAACTCGGCGGCCAGCGTGGCGTCCATCTGCGGCGCGGGCTCGCCAACAGTCGCCGCCTCATTGACGATGCTGGCGATCAGCTCGCCCTGGGTCGTCAGACTATCGATGCGGGCGTTGACCAGACCGCGCCGCAGTTCGTTCAGCACCAGAGCCCCGCCAATTAATACGGCCAGACCCAGGATATTCAGCGCCAGGATCAGCCGGCCAAGCCGGGAGCCGGGCAGCCACCGAAACCGTCCGGCGCGCGGCTCGCGCTCAGGATTCGCGGTATCGGTATCCGACGCCATAGAGGGTTTCGATCGCGTCGAACTCAGGGTCCACCTCACGGAATTTCTTCCGCATGCGCTTGATGTGGCTGTCGATCGTGCGGTCGTCGACATAGACCTGATCGTCGTAGGCCGCGTCCATCAGATTGTCGCGGCTCTTCACAAACCCGGGGCGCTGGGCCAGGGACTGCAGGAGCAGGAATTCGGTCACCGTCAGTTTGACCGGCTGGCCCTCCCAGAGGCTCTCGTGTCGCGCGGGGTCGAGGGTGAGCTTGCCCCGCTGGACGGCGCGGCCCGCCGCCTCGCCCTGAGCGCCGGCCGCGCCCGCCTCCTCTGTGTCGTCGCGACCCGCGCGGCGCAGCACCGCCTTGACGCGCTCCAGCAACAGCCGCTGGCTGAACGGCTTGTGGATGTAGTCGTCGGCGCCGAGGTTAAAGCCCAGGATTTCGTCGATTTCCTCGTCCTTGGAGGTCAGGATGATCACCGGAAGTTCGGACGTTCGCCGCAGCCGACGCAGAACCTCCATGCCATCCATCCGGGGCATTTTGACGTCGAGGATCGCCATGTCCGGCGGATCGTTCTCAAGGGCGGCAAGGCCTGCGGCGCCATCGTAGTAGGCCTTGACGACGTGGCCGTGGCTTTCCAGCGCCAGGCTGACGGAGGTGACGATGTTCTCGTCGTCGTCCACCAGGGTGATTTTCGCCATCTGCGATCGAAGTCTCCGAACCGGGGTCTTAAGAGCCTATTGGGCCTTGGCCGCGACCTCAATGGGGCGCGTGCAATCGCATCGTCCGCAACGCCACCTTAAGGTTGTTCAGCGATGGTTACCGCCGCCAAGGGGGCGCTAGCTTGTCCGGACAACGCGTTCACTTCGAGATCTTCATCCGGAAGATTCCAGGCGGCGCCTGGATTCTCCACAATGCCCTCGATGACCGCGCCGCAGCGCTGGAGAGCGCCAAGGCGCTGATGGACGAGCGCGCTGCGGTCGCTGTGCGGGTCAGCAAGGAGACCTTTCACGAGGAAAGCGGCGGCTTCGACAGCATCGTCATTCAGGCGCTAGGTGCGGCCGAGGTGGCGGCTAAGAGCCGGCCGAAGGTCGAATCCCAGCTGCTCTGCGCCTCACCGCAGGACCTCTACACATTCCATGCCCGCGAGCGCATTGGCCGACTTCTGGAGGCCTGGCTGGCTCGTGAGCAAGTTACGCCCTTCGAACTTCTGCACCGGCCCGATCTGGTCGAGCGCCTCGAAGCCTCGGCGGCGGACCTGCGCCAGGCGCTGCAAAAGGTGGCGACGCCCGAGGCCCATGCCCGCAACAAGACGGTCACCGAGATGGTCCGCATCTTTGAGGGGCTTGTCGACCGAGCGTCCGAGCGACTCGCGGCCGACGCCAAGCGGGGGGCCTTTCCGAAGATCGACGTCAGCGGTTTCGCCGCCGCCGCAGAATCGTTCGCTCAGCACGCAGACCGCGGCTACCTGCTTGGCGGCGGGGTCGCCAATGCCCTCGCCAAGTCCGAGTCCTGGTCGGCGAAGGTGACGCTGCTGCTCGACCTCGCCGATGCGGCGCCGGCCTCCGGACCGGGGCGCAACGCCGCCCTCCACGTGCTGATGCAGCCGCTGGCGGAGATCCTTGAGGCGCGTCCCGGAATCGACGAGGTCCTGGGAACGATGTCCGATCTTGGGGCAAGGCTGGCGGCCATAACCAGGTTGGCGGCGCACCAGATGGTCGAGCGCCTGATCAAGATCGAGCCCTCCGTCGCCAAGATCATGCCGGAGCTCCCACCCCTGGCGGCGAGGCTCGCGACCTGGCTCTCCACCGAAGCGTTCCAGGACGTCCGCGCGGCGCTCGGACGTCGGGTGCTGCGCGAACTGATGGGCCCCCGCCGCCTCAAGCCGGGCGATGCGGGTGCGGAGATTCATGTCCTGCGCGCACTCGGCATGGCGCTGACCGCCGCAGCCGGCAAGCTGCTGCCGCAGGATGACGTTCAGGCCGCCTTCACCAGCCGTTCCAGGACCCTGATCACCGGCGACTTTGTCGAGGCCTACCTGGCCCAGGTGTTGACGCCCTGCGAGGAGGTCGAGGCGCTGATCTGGCTGGCTGAAAATATCATTGGCGCGGCCAACAAACGCGAGGCCGCCGGCTGGCTGCGCACCGTCGTCGAGTCGATCCGCTTCGAGAAGGATCTCCGCGGCGGCATGGACAGTCCTGCTCAGCAATTGGCGCGCCTGGCCAAGCTGCAGCGCGGGGTCAGCAGCTGCGGGCTTGCGCCGGAAGACTCCGGTCCCATCACGATCAAGCTCGGCCTGTTTGGTGGCGAAATCGAAGCGCGGGCGAAGATCGTCAGCAGCGTCGCCCGCGCCAATGCGCCGGCCGTGCATCGGTTGCTGTTGCTGCTCAAGTTGGCAGTCGGGGATTCGGCCCCGCTGGGGCCGGCCGCCAATCGCGCCCGCCAGGAGGCCATGCGGCTGGTCAAGCTGCAGGAAACCCGCGCTGCCCTCTCTGCAGCCCCCGAACAGATGCAGAGCGTGCGCGACCTGATCCAACGCTCCAGCCTGGCGGCCTGACCCGCGAGGAGCTGTGGGCGTTAGAGCCTGTTCCCTTCAGACCGAACCATCTGAAGGGAGGAAACAGGCTCCAATTCAAGAGTGCCGAGCACGATGCGATCAGACGATTCCGTCTGATCGCATCGTGCTCTAGGCGAGCCCCAGCGCCTTGCCCAGCGCGGTTACCACCCGCGCCACATCGGCGTCCGCCATCCCCGGATAGAGCGGCAGCGACAGACAGCGGTCGTACCAGGCCTCGGCGCCCGGCAGGTTCAACGCCCCGTAGCGCTCGCGATAGTAGGGCTGGCGATGCACCGGGATGTAGTGGACTTGGCTTCCGACCCCTTGTGCGCTGAGGGCCGCCATCACCTGCGCGCGGGAGCGACCGGCCGCGCCGAAGTCAATCAACACCGTCATCAGATGCAGGACAGGCTGGCTCCAGGCCGGCTGCGCGGCGAGACGGACAATCGGCGCCAAAGGAGCCAGGGACGCCGCATACGAGGTGGCCAGGGCGCGCCGCCGCTCAGCGAACATGGGAAGCTTGCCGAGCTGCGACAGACCCAGCGCGCAGAGCACATCCGGCAGCCGATAATTGAATCCGATCTCCGGCATTTCGTACCACCAGGGCTCAGCCGCGGCAGGTCGCACCATGCCGTGGCTGCGCAGCCGCCGCAGCCGTTCGGCCAGCGCTGGATCATTGGTGGTGACCATGCCGCCCTCGCCGGTGGCGATGGTCTTCACCGGGTGGAACGAGAAGGTGGCCATGGCCGAGTGGCGCGCATCGCCCACCCGCTCGGCGACGTTGCCGAAGGTCATGGTGGTCCCCAGCGCATGCGGCGCGTCTTCCACCAGCACCGCGCCAGCCGCGCCGGCCAGCGCCGCAAGCCCTGGCAGGTCGGCGACGTCGCCGCGCAGGTGGACGGGCAGGACCGCGCGCAGCCTGCGGTCGCCGACCCGCGTCAGGGCGTTGGCCAGAGTGTCGGGGGTCATCAGGCCGCTGTCGGAATCGACGTCGGCGAACACCACCTCCGCGCCGACGTAGCGGGCGCAGTTGGCAGTGGCGAGGAAGGTGATTGACGGCGCGATAACCACCTCGCCGGGCTGGACGTCCAGCGCCAGCATGGCCAGGTGCAGGGCCGCGGTGCCATTGGCGCAGGCCACCGCATGGCGCGCGCCGACCTTCTCGGCGAAGGCGGTCTCGAAGGCCTCGACCGTGGGCCCGGTGGTCAGGAAATCGGCCTTCAGCGCGGCGACCACCGCGGCGATGTCGTCGTCCTCGATGGTCTGGCGGCCATAGGGAAGGATCGGCTCGGCCATCCTAGTCGTCTGCGCGCCGGCGCCGCTGCGGCCCGCCGTCGTCGAGCAGCGCCAGCAGGCCCTCGCCGCTCAGCCATTCGTCGTTGGTGTCGCTGGCGTAGGAGAAGTCCTCGGCGAGGGCTGAGCCGCCCAGGCTCGCCCGCGTGTACTCAACGAACGTCGGCTCGATGGCATAGCGGTCGCCGAGATCGA